>JAOZPE010000045.1 GCA_029932915.1 Candidatus Krumholzibacteriia bacterium | reverse complement strand
GGTATACCTGGCCGAACGGGTGGTTTGAACGGCGGTGGCGTGTTTGGGGCGCGAGGGTCTTGGAAGAGCGTGTGAGCGTCCTGTATACTGTATTGGATCCGTTTCGACGGATCCACGCCGATGCGGAGTGGGGGGGACGACTGGCCTCGTATTCCCCTGCGCTGGGCGATCGATCCGGCAGGTGGGAATGAGTCGCCCCAGCCGCCGGGGAAACGTCCGCCGCATCGGCACTTCCATGCCAGGCAGCGGAACCGCGGGAATGGCCTTCAGGATGCGGCCGCCGCCATCTCCTTCAGTCGCAACAGTTGTTGCTGGCTGCCCAGCACCATCAGGCGTTGACCCGCCTTCAGTTCCATCTCCGCGTCGGGATTGAAGACCACTCCGGCCGCGGTGTAGACCGCCAGCACCATGGCTCCGCTGCGGCGGCGGATCTCCGCCCGGGCCAGGGTGTTGTTGTCCAGCAGGCTTCCCTCGATGATCTCCACCTTGCCCAGCTCCAGGCCGATCTCGTCCAGCGGCTGGTTGAAGTGTTCGAGGAAGTCGACCACCTCGGGTTGCATGGCCATGGCCGCCATGCGTCGTCCACTGGTGACGTAGGGGGAGATCACCCGGTCGGCTCCCACCATCTTCAGCTTGCGGGTCGTGCCCGGCTCGCTGGCCCGGGCGATCAGTTGCAACTGGGGATTGAGGGTGCGGGCGGTCAGGACGGTGAAGACGTTCTCGGTGTCGCTGTCCATGGCCGCGATCAGACAACGGGCCCGTTTGATTCCCGCCTGCAGCAGGACTTCCTCGTTCGACGCGTTTCCCTTGAGGTAGCACAGCTTCTCGTGGTCGAGTTCCTCGATCGGGGGATCGAGGTCGACGACCAGGGCGGTTCCACCCCTCTGGACCAGCTCGCTCACGACCTCCTGCCCGACCCGTCCGTACCCGCAGACGATGACGTGATCCTCGAGTTTGTCGATGAGCTTCTGCATGCGACGTTCCCTCCTGAAGCCGCTGATGTGGCCCTCGAGCACGACGTTCATGAGCCGGGCGAGGGCGAAGCCGATGGTTCCCACCGAAACCATCACGAAGAAGACGGTGAAGACGACGCCCCCGGGACTCATGGGGCGGACCTCGCCGAATCCGACCGTGCTCATGGTGATGGCCACCATGTAGATGGATTCCAGCCAGCTCCACCCCTCGACGATGCGGTAGCCCATCACACCCACCGTCACGATGACGGCGATGACGAGGAACCACCGCAGCGCGGTCACGATGTGCTGTGACTCGCCGGTGGGAGGGGGAGGATTCCTGTGGGCCATCTCTTCCTTTCGGGACTCGGCCAGACAGTAGAGGCAGACCGGCAGCACGGGCAAGCCCCCAGGTGCAACTGCCGGTGTGGAAGGCGATCTTTCTTCCACTGCTGGCCGCCCGGCCCCGCTGGTGTTAGAGTGGCAGGAACTGCAAGATCTGTGGAGGATCCGTTTCTTGGAAGTCACCCACGATATTCTCAAACGCCTGCCCAAGACCGATCTGCATGTGCATCTGGACGGAAGCCTCCGGGTGGAGACGGTCATCGACCTGGCCCGGGAGAGGGGCATCCGTCTTCCCAGCGAAGATCCCGAGGTGATGCGGGGGATCCTCCAGGTGGGTCTGGACTGCAAGAGCCTCGTCGAATACCTGCGGGTCTTCGACATCACCCTGCCCCTGCTGCAGGACGCCGAGGCCCTCACCCGCACCGCCTTCGAGCTGGCCGAGGACGCACACTTCGAGAACGTGCTGTACATCGAGGTGCGTTACTCGCCGCTGTTGCACCGCACCCGTGGCATGCGGATGGACGAGGTGATCGAGGCGGTGGGCGCGGGTCTGCGCCTGGCCGAGGACCGCTACGGCATCCGGACCGGACAGATCCTCTGCGGCATCCGCCATCTCACCCCGGAGGACTCCCTTGAGCTGGCCGAACACGCGGTGGCGTGGAAGGGTCGGGGCGTGGTGGGCTTCGATCTGGCCGGGGCGGAGAAGGACTATCCAGCCAAGCACCACCGGGAGGCCTTCTACCGCGTCCTCAACGCCAACGTGAACATCACCATCCACGCCGGTGAGGCCTTCGGACCGGCAAGCATCGCACAGGCCCTGCACTACTGCGGGGCCCATCGCATCGGCCACGGGACGCATCTGCTGGAGGACCCCGACCTGCTGCAGTACGTCAACGACCACCGCATCCCGCTGGAGGTCTGCCCCACCTCGAACGTGCAGACCAAGGCCGTCGGTTCCTTCGAGGACCATCCCCTTCCCGAGTTCATGAAGGAAGGGTTGCGGGTGACCATCAACACCGACAACCGCCTGATCAGCGGAACAGATTCGACCCGCGAACTGGAGGTGGTGGCCGAGACCTTCGGCTTCGGGCTCGAGGAGATCGTCGATCTGGTGGTGGCCGGCTTCAAGAGCGCCTTCCTGCCCCTGGCCGAACGGATCAAGCTGCTCGAAGAGGTCTTCACCCAGCTTCGGGCCCTGGGCATCCCCTACGCCCAGGAGATCTCTCGCCGTCGCCGCGTGAATCTCTGACGCCGCGGCCTGCGAACACGGCCTTCGATGGCTCGGGGAAGGGTGGGCGCATGGCCGCCTCTACAGCCGCCGGTGGCGAACGGCGTGCCGCTGCTCAGGTGCTCGATCGGGAGTTCTCTGCCGTGGAGGGGAGGGGCAGCCGCGCGGCCAGCCCGTAGGCCATCACCCCGAAGGCCACCGCCACGTTCAGGCTCTCCTTCATGCCGTCCATGGGGATCTCCACGGCGGCGTCGCACAGGGCCAAGGCCTCCTCGCTCACTCCCTCCACCTCGTTGCCCACGACGAAGGCCACCGGAGCGGTGAGCTCGATCTCCTCCAGACGACGGCTGCGGGTGGTGTGTTCCAGGGCCAGGATCTGGTAGCCCGACTCGCGCAGCCAGCGCAGGGCCTCGGTGCTGCGCGTCCAGTAGCTCCAGGGCACGCTCTCGGTGGTGCCCAGGGCGGTCTTGTCGATCTCCTCGCGCGGGGGATGGCCGGTGAAGCCGCACAGGACCAATTCACCCAGACGCACCGCATCGCTGCTGCGGAAGATGCTGCCCACATTGCCCAGGCTGCGGATGTTCTCCAACACGGCGACGATGGGCCGGCGGGGCAACTCCATCAATTGCTCGGGGCCGGGCCGCCCGGCGTCGGACGGCCACGAGTGGAGACGATGTCCCGCTCCCGGAGCTGGAGTGGACTCGGCGGTGTTCTTGATGTCCGGAAGGCTCTTCATGACCGGATCAAGCTAGTCGTGCCCCCGCCGGGCGTCCAGGGCTCGTCCCGCTTCCGCCGATGGCATCTGGGCCGGGGGGTGTTACCATGGACCGGACCATCTCCTTCAGGGAAGACCGCTGCGGACGGGGAAGGGAGTCGAGCCGCCCATGGCTTCGCCACGAGAAATGGATTCACCAGAGAAGGATGTCGCCCGCCACCCACGCCGCGGCAAGGCGGTGGCGATGATCTCCGGCGGACTGGACAGCAGTCTGGCCCTTCGTCTGATCGTGTCGCAGGGCATCGAGGTGGTGGCGGTGAATTTCTCCACCGGTTTCAGCCTCGCCGATCACCTGCAGCGGGTCACTCCCAAGGGCACTGATCCGCGGAAGCTGCGCAACGAGGTGGCGGTCCTGGCCGAACGCGAGGGCATTCCCCTGAAGGTCGTCGACATCTCCGCCGAGTACCTCGACGTCCTCAAGTACCCCCGTTACGGCTATGGCAAGAACGTCAATCCCTGTGTGGACTGCCGCATCATGATGATGAGCAAGGCGCGCGCGTTCATGGAGGAGATCGCCGCCGACTTCGTCTTCACCGGCGAGGTACTGGGTCAGCGCCCCAAGAGCCAGCACCGCCACACCCTGGATCTGATCGAACACGAGAGCGGTCTGCAGGGGCGATTGCTGCGTCCCCTGTCGGCGCGTCTGCTTCCCCCGACGATTCCCGAACAGGAGGGTATCGTCGATCGGGAGAAACTGATGGACTTCCACGGGCGATCCCGGCGACCGCAGGAACGGCTGGCCGCGGCCCTGGGAATCGAGGAATACCAGCAACCGGCCGGCGGCAACTGCTATCTCACCGACCCCAACTACGCAGTGCGGGTCTTCGATCTCTTCGACCATCGCAACAAGAGCGAGATCACCGGTGAGGATCTCACCCTGTGCAAGGTGGGCCGCCACTTCCGTCTGGGGGAGAGGACCAAGCTCATCGTCGGGCGCTTCGAGGAGGAGAACGACTTCCTCGAGGGTTTCACCTCCGGACGAACGCAGTTGGAGGCCCTGGATCACGTCGGTCCCCTGGTCCTTCTCGAGGGTGAAGTCGAAGAAGAGCTCGTCGAGCGGGCGGCGCGGATCACTGCCCGCTACTGCGACGGGCGCAAGGAGGGGAGGGTCCGGATCCAGGTCATCCGGCCCGACGGTGCCAGCAGTGTGCTCGAAGTGAAGCCCTACGAGCCCTCCCAGGTCGAGGCATGGATGTTGCGTTGAGGCGCCCGGGGAACTGGTGTGCCGAAGCGGGGCCGGTTTCGCAGGATGTGTGATCGATCCCCACGAGGGCCCAGAGCGGCTCATCGTTCCCAGTTCCTCCTTGCTCCAACGGGAGGGGGCCGCCCAGGATGTGGCCGCCCGAGGCGGGAGGTTCCATGCCATGCAGAAACATTCCCTGACTCTGTGTCTGGTCTTCTCCGACGATGAGGAGACCATCGGTCGGACCCTCAAGTCGGTGCTGGCGGCCGTCGATGAGGTGGTGGCGGTCGACCTGGGGGCGAAGGACAACACCCGCCTGATCGTCGAGGGTTACGGCGCCCGGATCGTCGATACCGAGTGGTCCGAGAGCGGAGCTGCGGCGCGCAATGCGGCGCTCGATGCCGCCTTCGGTGACTGGATCCTGGTCATGGAACCCGGTGAAGTCCTCGAATCGGTGGGTCCCGTCGATCTTGGCCGGCTTCTGGCCGAGAAGGGCCCGTTGGGTTACTACCTGAGGGTGCAAGGGGAGGACCGCAGGGGGCAGGTCCACCTGCGCGATGAACTCCGTCTCTTCCGCAATCTCACCCGGGCTCGTTTCCGCTACCGCGTCGACGAGCAGGTCACGCCGGCCCTGGCGGAGATCGCCCATGCCGAAGGCGGCGATTTCCGCCCGACCTCACTTCGTCTGCGACGTCCTGCGGTGGACGAGACCAACGCGGGAGCGGACCAGCGGCGGCGGCTGACCCTCTTGCGCCGGGCGCTGCAGGAACAGACCACCGAGCCCTGGTATCCCTTCCGTCTCGCGTCGGCCACCGCGATGGCCGAAGGCGGCGAGCTCCTTCCCGTCAAGGGTTTCTCCACCGTTCTTCGCTCGCTGGAGGAGGCGCATCGCCTGCTGGAGGAGGGTGGGGGAGAGGACGCAGGAGAGGCGCCGGCGCCGCCCTGGGGAGACCGGTTGTACGCCATGCTGTCGCAGGCCCGCCGGGCGGTGGGCCGGTGGGCCGCCGCGCGGGATGCGGCCGAACGCGGACTCCAGATCTGGGGGGATTCCTCGCGGCTGCGCTATGAACAGGCGGTCTCGATCCTCTCGTGTGCGGCGGCGGGAGGAAATGCCCGCAGGGGTGCCGCCGACGGTTCGAGGGTCACCAAACGTGACCGCAAGCGGGCGGTCAGGAACCTCGAGTCGTTGCTCGATGGGCCCAGGCAGATCGAACGGGTCGAGGTGGAGCGCGCCCACTTCCATTCGTGGCCGAGGGTGTGGTTGGGAAGGGCTGCCCTCGTCGAGGGGGAAACGGCCCGGGCCCGTGCCTTCTTCCAGGAGGCGCTCGAGGAGAACCCGAAGGAGGCCGCGGCCTGGTGTGGTCTGGCCGAGGCCGCTGCGGCCGAAGGACGGCAACGTGCCGCCCTGCAGATCTACCTGAAGGCGCTCGACGCCACCCAGCTGCACGCGGCGTCCTGGGAGGGGGGGATCCGGGTTCTCGAAGACCTGGCCTTCCTGGACAACGCCTGGAGCTGGATGCAGCGCCTGGCCCTTCTGTTGCCGGAATATCACGGCCTGGCCGCCCTGGAGGAGCGTCTGATCCAGCGCCGGCGGCAGGCGCAGACCGCCGGAGTGTGAACGGCCACTGCGCGTTCCCAGACCATTCCATTTTAGCGGCTGGGCGAAGAGATGGCAGTTCCCGGGAGACGCCGGTTGCACGATTCGGCGGGGGTGATGATCTTGGCTTCTACTTGCAACCGCCAGGAGATGGGCAATGGACAAGCGTGAAGCCAAGACCGAAGCGCGGGGCAGCACTCTCTTTTCCCCGGGTCTGCAGCACCTTCTGCCCGGTGAGAAGCACATCCCCCGCGAGCGCCGGATCTTCGTCAACCGCAATCTGCGGATGGATGACATCGCGGCCCTCGGTTTCGACATGGATCATACCCTCGCGCTCTACAACCGGGCTTCCTTCGAACAACTGACCCACGATCTGGCGGTCCAGTACCTGGTGGAGTGGCAGGGATATCCGGAGTTCATCCGGGACATCCACTACAATCCCGACGTGGTGATCCGGGGCCTGGTCGTGGACAAGCGTCACGGGAATCTGCTGAAGATGGATTTCCACGACTACATCGCCAAGGCGATGCATGGGACGCGGGTGTTGACCCACGACGAACGGCGCAAACTGTACCGGCGTTCCCGGGTGAACCTCCACAGCGACCGCTACAAGAGTTTCGAC
Source organism: Candidatus Krumholzibacteriia bacterium (assembly GCA_029932915.1). Taxonomy (GTDB): domain Bacteria; phylum Krumholzibacteriota; class Krumholzibacteriia; order JAJRXK01; family JAJRXK01; genus JAOZPE01. The sequence goes on along the minus strand of JAOZPE010000045.1, from coordinate 12,000 downwards.
ACCTTGTTCAGCATGCCCGAGGGCTCGCTCTTCTCCGCTCTGATGGATCTGCGGGCGGAGGATCCCAAGGGTCCGCTGGGACGCCTCAACCCGGCCCAGGTCTTCGACGACGTCCGCGCCTGCGTGGACAAGGCCCATCGCGACGGATCGCTGAAGTCGATCATCACCAAGGATCTCTCACGCTACTTCGTGTGGGATCCGGACCTGCCGGCCACCCTTCTGCGTTTCCGCGCCCTGGGGAAGAAGGTCTTCCTGGTGACCAACAGCGAGCACGCCTACACCGAGGCGGTGATGCAGTATCTCCTCGGTCAGTCGGGCTATGACTGGAAGGAGCTCTTCGACCTGGTGGTGGTGGAATCGAGGAAGCCGGCCTTCTTCCTGGAGAAGAAGGATCCCGAGCCGATTCCTGCCCCGGAATGTCCCGATCGCGGTAACTTCGTCTATCGCGGGGGCAACGCGAACTGGGTGGAGCAGTTCCTCGGTGCCAACGGCGATCAGGTCCTGTACTTCGGTGACCACACCTACGGCGACATCCTCAAGAGCAAGCGCACCGTCGGCTGGCGGACGGCCATGATCGTCCAGGAACTGGAGAAGGAGATCGCCGCCAACCGCCGCCTTCTCTACCAGCGCCGCGAGCGCAACGGCTTGTTGGCCCGCCGTCAGGATCTCGCGCTCGACCGCGACCACCTGCGCTTCCTGCTGGAGGCCCTCGACGGCAACGGGGAGAAGGAGGCCATCGCCGGCCGGCACCAGGGCCTGCATTACCGCCTGCCCGAACTGGAGGAGTGGTTCAAACTGAGCCCCGAGGAGCGGCGCCGGCACCGGGAGGGGATGGAGAGGGTGCTCGAAGGCCTCGACTACATGAGCGCCCAGTACCGCCTGCGAATCGAGGAGCTCTCCAGGGTGATCGACGAGGGCCACAATCGCTACTGGGGATCGCTCTTCCGCGAGGGAAACGAGAACAGCCGCTTCGGCCGGCAGGTCCGTGAGTTCGCCTGCATCTACACGAGCCGGGTCAGCAACTTCCTGTCCTATTCGGGCAACACCTACTTCATCGCTCCGGAGGAGCGCATGCCCCACGAGAGATGATGAGCGCCGGGACCGGTCATCCCACCGTTGCGAGCCGGGCGGCGTGAGGGCTAGGATGATGTCCATGAGCGCCGATCTGAACTCACCCGTTCTCGTGCTCGACGCCGGCTACCAGGCGGTGAACGTGGTGCCCGTCCGCCGGGCGCTGAGCCTGCTCGCGCTGGGCAAGGCAGTGGTGGTGGAGGAGGAGGGGGACAAGCTCGTACGCAGTGAGCGCATGCGTCTGGGTTGTCCGGTCGTCATCCGTCTGCTCATCGCCATCGCCCACCGGGTGTACCGGACCCTGCGGGTGCGCTTCAACAAGCGCAACGTCCTGGCCCGGGATTCGTGGACCTGTCAGTACTGCGGGGCCACCGGGGTTCCCCTGACCATCGACCACGTGGTTCCCCGCAGCCGCCGTACCCGGCGCTATCCCGACGGCGGCCCCCATAGCTGGGAGAACTGCGTGGCCGCCTGCCTGGACTGCAATCATCGCAAGGGCGACCGTCTGCCCGAAGAGGCCGGAATGAAGCTCATGCGCAAGCCCTACCGGCCGCGCTGGCTGCTGGCCCTGCCCTGGGGCCGGCGCCGCGGATTCGAACGCTGGAAGCGCTATCTCATCTGAGCGCGCCGCCGTCCGACCCCGCCTGCAGAGGTGGAACGGCGATCGTCCCCGTCACGGAGGGTGCTCGTGCGCCCCTTGGCTCTGTTCCCGCCGCTGATCGCGATCCTCGTGGCCGTCGCGGGTTGGATGGGACCGGTGGAGGCCGCCGTCCCCGGCGGGGGCGGCAGGCCCGAGGAGATGGCTCCGGCGCAGGCGAAGGAGGCCCTCCTGGACGAACTCACCCGGGCCTACCGGGCCGGCGACAACGAGCGGGTGCTCCACGTCCTGGTCGATTCCCTTCCTCCCGCCGAATGCACCGCCCGCCTGTGGAACCTCGAGGGCCTGGCGCTGGAACGGGCCGGCCGTCTGCAGGAGGCGGTCACGGCCTATGAGAGCGGCATCCGCCTGAGGGGTGATCTCTGGGAACTGCACATGAATCTCGGCCGCAGCCTCGAGGCACTCGGTCAGGGAGGCCGGGCGCTGGCCGAGTTCAGCCGGGCGGTCGAGCTGGCCCCCCGGCAGGCGGAGGCACGCCTGGCCCTGGGCACCGGGTACCTGAGGTACCACCGTTTCGAGCAGGCCCGCGAACAGCTCCAGGAGGCGGCGCGGCTGGATCCCCACGACCCGCGGATCCTGCTGGAGAGAGCGCGTCTGGCCGATGCCATGGAGGATCGCCCCCGCGCACGCGAGCTGTGGAGGCAGGTGGAGGGATGCGCGCCGAGCGCGGAGAGCGCACGCAGGCTGGCCGCCCTGAGCGCCACCGACCATCCCGACTCGGCGCTCATCTGGTACGAGCGCTGCGTGAGTCGCGATTCCAGCGCTCTGGACTGCGCCGCCGCGGCCGGCGCCCTGCTCCTGCAGCAGGGACGGCCTGCCGAGGCCGTCCGGTGGCTGCGGCAGGCGGTGGAGGAGGCTCCCCAGCCCGATCCGGCCGCCCTGCACGATCTCCTGCTGGCGTGGCAACGCCTGGCCGAGCCCGACTCGGTGGAAGCGCTGGTCGCCGTCCATCCGCCCACCCTGGCCTCTTCCTGGGGGGTGGTGGCCCTGGCCCGGCGTGGGGCCGGGCGCAGCGGGGACGCACTCGCGGCAGCCCAGCGGGCGGTCGAGCTGGCTCCGCGCGACCCCGATCTGCTCAATATCCTGGCAGTGATTCTCTACGAAGAGGGGCAAGAGCAGCGGGCGCGGGCGATCTGGAGGCAAGTGCTCGAAATCGCTCCTGATCACCCCCAGGCGCGGCGAAACCTGGCCCAGTAGGCCGCCGGGGCAATACGGGTTTACAAGCGGCCCGCGATTCCCTTACTTTGGAGTGCCTTGCCCCGGCCGTGACCCCTGTGTCGCGCGTGGAACGTGGAAGAACACCCTCATCGAAGGCGGAGAGCCACTATGTGGAGAGCGGAGCGCTTTGGGCGGCTCGGCCTGAGTCTGGCCTTGGCCGGACTGGTTGCCCTGGCTGCGTATGGGTGCGCTGACCCGACGGAAGAAGAATACACCCAGGCGGGTTTTCTGCTGATGGTCACCTCGGACACCGCGACGGTGTTCCACCGGGAGCCCTCGTTGAATCCCGATGGGGTCACGGTGATCTTTTCCACCGATTGGCCGTTCAACCCCGTCATCGATGAGGACAAGACGGCCCGGGACATCGCGGTCATCAACATTCCCGACGACCTCCACCAGTATCCCATCACCGGCCGCCCCGACACCATCCCCGGTGCGAGGTTCCGGAAGGTGGAGTTCGGTCTCCTCGTCTCCGATCAGCAGGGCGGGGGCACCCAGCAGTTCGACCCGAACCTCACCGGCAAGGGCCAGCCGGTGTGGAATCCGATGAACGGGCTCCAGTTCGCCGTCGTCATCCAGAACGCGAACAACCTCGAACGTATCTACATCTGCGATGTCGATCTCAGCGCGGACGACGCGGTTCACGTGACGAACTCCCAGATGATCGACAACCCCGAGGGCAACGAGTACTACTACTTCGATCCGGCCTTCAGCCTCGACGGGCGGTGGCTCCTGTTCAGCCGCTACTTCTTCCGGGCCGGCAGCCCCAACGCCGACCCGCCGATCCCCGACACCACCGAACCCCAGGCGCTGTATGCCTATGACACCACCGACGGCACCGTGTACCAGCTTACCTCGGGATCCTCGCGCGAGGGTGACGGCGCGTGGTCGCCGGACGGCCGTCACATCGTCTTCGCCTCGAACCGCGAGATGACCGGCGGCGCCGGACGTGACATCTACATCATCGACTTCGATCCGGACAACCCCGGCGCGGTCCTCGACCTGAACATGAGGCGGCTCACCTGGGCCAACAGCGACGGGGAAGGCCCCAGCTATCTGCCCGAGGAGAACTTCGATCCGGTGTGGGCGCCCAACGGAGCTTCCATTGTCTTCACCAGCACCCGGCGCAACGTGGGCGTGTCGTTGAGGGACCGTTCGCTGTGGATCATGAATCCCGACGGCAGCAACCAGCGCGAACTGGTCTTCACCCGCAGGGACGACATCAACCCCTGTTTCGATCTGAACAGTTCGGGAAGGATCGTCTTCGCCTCGGGGAATCATCCGTTGGAGGTCTTCAACGGCCAGCGCAGCGACATCTGGCTTCTCTACGACTTCCAGTAGCGGAAAGGGTGAGGCCGCCACGGCGGCGGCCCGGCGGTCTTCGAAGCCCTCCGTCCTCGACGGGGGGCTTCATCATGTCTGGTGGTCTACCCCCGGCCGTTCCTGGACGATCGAGACGAAGCGTTCGGCGAGCGACGGCCAGTCGTGGGCCGAGGCGATGTGGGCACGCGCCTCCCTGCCCATCGCCGCCAGGCGGGATGGATCCGCCAGCAATTCGGCACAGCGCTCCTTGAAGGAAGAGGCGTCGTCCGCCCGGGCCACGGCCCGGTCCACCTCGGCGTCGATGCCGTCCAGCCCGATGGCGGTGGTGAGGACGGCCGCGCCGCGTCCCATGGCCTCGAGGACCTTGATCTTGATGCCTCCACCGGAGAAGAGAGGGGCCACGAAGAGCCACGAGCGTTCGAACAGCGGTTGCAGCTCGTCGACGAAGCCATGGACCACGAGATGGCCCTGGGAAGCGGCCGCCGCCCCCTGCAGTTCTCCGGGAGGCTGGGGGCCGGCGATCTCACAGAGGACGTCGTCGAAGCGTTCGCGCAGATAGGGCACCAGTTCGCGCGCGATCCACAGCGCGGCCTCGCGGTTCGGCGGATGGGCGAAGCTGCCCACGAAGAGCACGCGGGGGGGAAGGGCGAAGGAAGGAGAGGCGGCCGGTAGCTCGGCGAGGGATATCCCCAGGGGCAGGGTGTGCAGGTTGGGGGCTCCGCTGATGGCGGCCAGCACCTGCCGGTCCTGTTCGCTGACGCAGAAGACGTGGTCGGCCCAGTGCGCCGCGGCGGCCTCGTATCGGCGGACGCGCCGGAGCAACCACTGGGCCCGCCACCGGGCCGGCCACGAACGGGCGGCCACGAGCTGACGGCTGCGCACGAGGGTCTCCACCTCGTGGGTGCCCAGGCTGACGACGGGCCGCTCACCGGGAGGGGAGTTTCGGGTGAGGAGACAGGCATAGGGGGCCATGGCGAAGTACTCGACGTCGACCACGTCGGGCCTCCACTCCGCCACCAACTGGAGCAACCGCCTCTGGAGTCCACGGTGCCGGTAGCGGACGCTGCGGTAGGGACGGCCGCTGAGAACGGCCCAGGCCAGACGGAAGAGTCGGTCGACGATGGTCACCGCGCGAGCGAGACCGCGGTCGTTGCCCGAGCGATAGGCGACGGTCTCCACCCGAACGCCGGCCTCGATCAGATCGTTCTGCAGACCCTCCTCACCGGTGCGCTGGAAACACAGGAGGAGCACCTCGTGGTCGCGCGCCAGTTGCCGACACATCTGGTGGATGACGGTGCCGCCACCGTGGCCCACCCGCCGGTGGGGGAGGTAGGGGGAAACGATGAGGATGCGCATGCCCTTCACGGAAGGACGTAGCCCTTGGCGATGGCCAGTTCTTCACGCTTGCGGTCGAGTTCGATGGACCACTGGCTGGTTCCCTTCTCCAGGAAGGGTTTGTGGCGGGCGAGCCACTCGACGGCCTCTTGCTGGATGAGGTCTTCCTTCTGCAGGTCGTGCAGGATGAGCACGGCGATCTTCTCGGCCAGCTTGTCCTCTTCGATGGTCAGGTCGACCAGTTCCTCCTCGGCCAGCCGGTCGACGATGTCGGTGGCGATCTTCTCGATGCGTTCCTCGGAGAGCCGCATGTTCCCCCTCAGAGAAGGAATCCCCGCCGCCGGGCGATTTCCTGTTTGAACTTCAACCTCAACTGGCCCAGGTCCATGTCCCCGCGTTCGATCTCGCGGGCGTGCTGACGCAGGAGTTCGTCGACCTCGCGGTCGATGTCCTCTTCTTCCTCCAGGTCGTCGAGGATCGCCGAGCCGATGGTCACCCGCAGGGCGTTCTCCGACGCCAGCAACTCGACCTTGGGGTCGTCGCGGAGGAGTTCGGCGATCTGGCGGGCCAGGTCGCGGACCTTTTCCTGGCTCATGCGCATCGATGGGACTCCCGGTCGGAGTTCATGGTTCCCGCCGAAGGGTACTTCGTTCGGACGGCCGTCACCACCGATCGATCCCCGCGCCGGGCCGGGGCGACGGCCGCCGCGGGGTGAGGCGTTGCCGCCGCGGGGGACGCAGGTTAGAGTACCACTCTCCAAGGTGGCTCCGCCAGGGACGATTCCCCCGCCGGTGCGGGCGGTGGAAGGAACCCGCCGGCCACCCGCCGCGTATGCATGCGGTCGATCTTCCCGTCTTGTCCTCTAGTCGCAGGAGGCCTTCCCCGTGGATAGTCAGGTGAAGGAAATCCAGGCCCGTGTCGAGAGCGAAGGCGCCTTCGTCCAGGATGTGTTCGAGCAGGTGGGCCGAGCGGTCGTGGGCCAGCGGACGATGGTCGAGGGCCTCATGCTGGGCCTGCTCACCGGAGGGCACGTCCTGCTCGAGGGTGTGCCGGGGCTGGCCAAGACGCTCACCGTCCGCTCGCTGGCGGCCAGTCTCGGGGCCGATTTCCAGCGGATCCAGTTCACTCCGGACCTGCTTCCGGCCGACCTTCTGGGAACGCTCATCTTCGACCAGCGCACGGGTGAGTTCACCCCGAAGAAGGGTCCGATCTTCTCGCACATCATCCTCGCCGACGAGATCAACCGCGCGCCGGCCAAGGTGCAGTCGGCCCTGCTGGAGGCGATGCAGGAGTTGCAGGTGACCCTGGGGGAGACGACCTACCCCCTGGAGGAACCCTTCCTGGTCCTGGCCACGCAGAACCCCATCGAACAGGAGGGCACCTACCCGCTGCCGGAGGCCCAGGTGGACCGCTTCATGTTGAAGGTGCTCGTGGGTTATCCCGACCGCGCCGAGGAACGCGCCATCCTGGACCGCATCGTCGAGGAGGATCCACCCCGGCTCGAAGCGGTCCTCAGCCGCGAGGCCCTGCTGTCCGCGCGCGAACTGGTGCGCCTCATCTACGTCGACGACAAGATCAAGGAGTACATCCTCGACCTGGTCCGGGCGAGCCGCGATCCCCAGGACTTCGGCCTGTCCCTGGCCGGGCTCATCAACTACGGCGCCAGTCCCCGGGCCTCCATCTATCTCACCCGGGCGGCCAAGGCCCACGCCTTCCTGCGCGGTCGCGGATTCGTCACTCCCGAGGACGTCAAGGCGGTGGGTCCGGCGGTCCTGCGGCATCGTATCGCCATCTCCTACGAGGCCGAGGCCGAAGACCTCACCAGTGAGGACATCGTGCGCTCGCTCTTCGATCACATCGAGGTGCCCTAGGGCCGCCGGAGGGGAGTCCAGTGGATCGAAGGTCTTCCAAACGGTCCGGACCGGCCGGGGGGATTCCCGCCGACCTGCTCGATCAGGTCCGGCGGCTGGAGATCCGAACGCGCCGGATCGTCGACGAACTCTTCGGCGGCGAATACCATTCGGTATTCAAGGGCCACGGTGTGGAGTTCCGGGAAGTCCGGGAGTATCAGCCGGGCGACGACGTGCGTTCCATCGACTGGAACGTGACCGCCCGCCACGGGTCGCCCTTCGTGAAGCAGTACGACGAGGAACGCGAGCTGACCATCCTGCTGCTGGCCGATCTGTCGGCCTCGGAGCGTTTCGGAAGCGACCGCCGCAGCAAGGCCGAAGCCCTGGCCGAGGCCGGCGCCCTGTTGGCCCTGTCGGCGGTGAGCAACAACGACAAGGTCGGCCTCATCCTCTTCACCGACGAGATCGAACTGTACCTGCCCCCGTCGAAGGGGCGACGGCATGCACTGCGCGTGCTGCGCGAACTGCTCTACCATCCCCCGCGTGGGCGGGGGACCGATCTGCGTCTGGCCCTGGAGACCCTCAACCGGGTGCAGAAGCGCAGCGCGGTGTGTTTCCTGCTGAGTGACTTCCTCGCCACCGGCTACGAGAAGGATCTGATGGTCTCGGCCCGCCGCCACGATCTCATCGCAGTCCATCTGGTCGATCCGCGCGAGCGGGAGCTGCCCGCGGTGGGTCTGGTCCAGCTCGAGGACGCCGAGACCGATGAACCCGGTCTGGTCGATACGGCCGATCCGGCGGTGAGGGAGGAATTCGCGCGCCGGGCCGCCCGGCGAGAGGACGATCTCCACCGCTCGCTGCGGCGCATGGGCTGTGACCTCATCGAACTCGACGTCACCCGGCCCGCGATCGACCCTCTCATGCGCTTCTTCCTGCGCCGCGGAGGGAAGCGATGAGCAAGGCGACGGCCCTGCTCCTGCTTGTGGGCGCCGCCCTGGCGTCCTGGGCCGTGGCATCGTCGGCTCCGGCGGCGCCTTCCCGCCTGAGCCTCGACCCTCCGGTGCCGGCTCTGGGGGAACGGGCCCGGCTGAGCGTGCAGCCGTCCGCCGGGGACAGCCTGCCGCGTCCGCAGGGACGCAACGTGGCGGTCCTGCCCACCGACGATCCCCATCGATTCACCGTCGTACCCCTGCAGGTCGGAATGGCGGAGATCTTCCTGCCCGGCGGGGGCGACACCCTGCGCTTCGTCGTTCCCTCCACCCTGGATCCCGATTCGCTTCCCTCGCCGCGTCCCCTGCATGGGGTCGGGATCCTGGGTCCGGTGTGGTGGCCGACCATCCTGCTGGCACTGGCCATCGTCCTGCCGCCTCTGATCCTGCTCGTGGTCTGGCTGCGCCGCCGGCGCAGGCAACCGGTCGCCCCGGCCTTCACCCTGGTGGCCGAGGCGGCGCACCGCGTCGCCCTGCAGCGCCTGCAGGAGATCGAGGACGCCGGCTGGATCGAACGCGGCGAGATCGAGCGCTTCCACGTGGAGGCGAGCCGTGTCCTGCGGGCCTACGTGGCCGGCCGTTACCGGGTGCCCGCGCTCGACTGGACCCGTCAGGAGCTGGCCGAGCGCCTGGAGGCGGCCGGTTACGAGGGCGAGACCTTCATCCCCCTGCTCGAGCTCCTCGAGGAGGCCGATACGGTGAAGTTCGCCGGAGCGCGACCCACGCAGGAGCAGGCGCGGCGGTGGCTCGAGAGGGCGCGCGACTGGATCCACACGACCAAGGTCGAACTGGTGTACACCACCGCCGACAGTGTGGACGCCTTGCGGAGACTGCAGGAGGCGGGAGCATGAGTTTCCTGCATCCATGGGTGCTTCTTCTCATTCCGGTGGCCTGGGCGGCATCGTGGGCGGCCCGCCGCTTCGCCGGGCGCCGCGCCTCGGTGCAGATCAGCAGCACTCGTCTCACCCTCGATCTGCCCCGGGGCCGCCGGGCCCGCCTGCGCTGGCTTCCCTTCGCCCTGAGGTTGCTGGCGGTGACGGCGGCGGTCGTCGCCCTGGCCCGCCCGGTGACGGCGAACCGGCGGCAGGTGGTCCAGGGCGAGGGGATCGACATCGCCATCGTGCTGGACATCAGCGGCAGCATGCGCGCGCTCGATTTCCAGCCCGACGACCGGCTGGCGGTGGCCAAGAGGGTCATCCACCGCTTCATCGACGGACGCCACGACGACCGCATCGCGCTGGTGGTCTTCGCGGCCAAGGCCTTCACCCAGTGTCCGCTGACCCTCGACTACGGCGTCCTGCACCGCTTCCTCGACGAGGTCAAGGTGGGGCTCATCGACGACGGAACGGCCATCGGGCTGGGGATCGCCACCGGGGTGAAGCGCCTGGCCCGCAGCAAGGCCCGCAGCAAGGTCCTGATCCTGCTCACCGACGGCGTCAACAACGTGCCCACCGTCGATCCGGTCACCGCGGCCGACGCCGCCCGCAGTCTGGGCGTGCGCATCTACGCCATCGGGGTGGGCAGGGAGGGAACGGCGCCCTATCCGGTGGACCACCCCGTCCTGGGGAGGCGCTACACGCAGATCGAGACCCACATCGACGAGAAGCTGCTCGAACGGATCGCCGAGGAGACCCAGGGCCAGTACTTCCGCGCCCAGAGCAGCGATGCGCTGGCCCGGATCTTCGAGATGATCGATCAACTCGAGAAGACCAAGGTGGAGACCACCATCTACACCGAGTACCGCCAACTGGCGGGCTTCTTCCTCTTGCCGGCGTTGCTCCTGTTGATCGCCGACATCCTGCTCTCGGCCACCCTGCTGCGGGTGTTGCCCTAGGAGGCGAAGGTGCGTTTCGGCAACGCTGCGATCCTCTGGCTCCTGTGGCTCGTGCCCATCCTGTGGGGCGTCCTGTATCTCGCCCGCAACGCGGCGCGGCGCCGGACGCAGGCGTTCACCGGCGTCGTCCTGGAGAGCGCGCTGGTGAAGGATCGCCGCAGTGGCCGGCGGGCCGGCCGGGCCGCCCTGCGCCTGCTGGCCTTGGCTCTGCTCATCGTGGCCGCCGCGCGTCCGCAGTGGGGAGCCAGCCAGGTGGAGGTGCAGCGGAAGGGAAGCGACGTGGTCTTCGTCCTGGACATCTCCCGTTCGATGCTGGCCGAGGACATCCAGCCCAGCCGTCTCACCCGGGCCAAGCTCGAATTGTCCGACCTGCTGGACCGCCTGGCGGGCGATCGGGTGGGCCTGGTGTTCTTCGCCGGAGCCGCATTTCCCCAGTGTCCCCTGACCGTCGATGTCTCGGCGGCCCGCCTGTTCCTCTCGCAGGCCGACCCCAGTATGATCGGCAGCCAGGGAACCGACCTGCAGGCGGCCCTGGAGACGGCACTCGAACTCTTCGACACCGAGGAGGGGGCCTACCGCGCCATCCTGTTGGTCACCGACGGCGAGGACTTCGCGGGGGGCCTCGAAGAGATCACCCGCAAGCTCTCCCGGGCGGGGGTGGTCGTGTTCACCGTGGGCATGGGAAGCACCGAGGGCGCACCCATCCCCCTCATCGACGAGCGGGGCCAGCGGCAGGGATTCCTGAGGGACGAGAAGAACCAGGTGGTCATGAGTCGCCTGAACGAGGAAGCTCTGGTGAAACTCGCCCAGCAGACCGGGGGTATCTACCTCCGCGCCGGTTCCGGTGGGCTGGATCTGGCCCGGGTGACCGCGGCCCTGTCGCGGGTGCAGAGCCGCCGGTACGAGGCCACGCGGGTGACCTCCTACCAGGAGCGCTACGCCTGGCCGCTCGCCGCGGCCCTGGTGATCCTCCTGCTCGAACCGTGGTTGTTGGCCGATCGCAGGAGAGGTGAATGAGCCGCAGGAGGGGTGAATGAACAGGAGGGTCGGATCGATGCCCTCATCTTGTGGTCACGGGTTCGGTGGCACGCCGGCCGTGCTGCGCCTGTGGCCTGTGGTGTGCGCCGGGGCCACGGTGCGCACCGTGGCCGTGGTGGGCGTGCTCGTCTTCCTGCTGCTGGCCTCGGCTCCGGCCTCGTGGGCCTGGGATCCGCTGCAGAAGGCGCCCCGTGAGGCCCACCGGGCGGGTGAGTTGCTGGCCCGGGGGCAGGCGGACGAGGCGGTCGAGGCCTATTCGCAGGCCCAGGCCCTCGATCCCGATCGCGTCGAATACCGCGTGGGTCTGGGTGAGGCCCTGTTCGAACCGGGTGACGGGCCCGGGGCCCGCGATCAGTTCCCGGCCGCGGCCGCGGCCGACTCGCAGGATCTCCAACTGCGCCAGAAAGCCCTGTACGACGCGGGCAACGCGGCCCTGGCGGCCAAGGACCTCCAGCGCGCGCTGGCTCTGTACCAGCAGGCCCTGCTGGTGGCACCGCCCGACGAGGACCTGCTCCACAATCTCGAACTGACCCAGCGTCTGCTGGAGAAGCAGGAGCAGCAGGAGAAGCAGGAAAAGCAGGAGCAGCAGGACGAGGGACAGCAGAAGGACCAGAAAGACCAGAAGGATCAGAAGGATCAGGACCAGCAGGGCCAGAACCAGCAACAGGATCAGCAGCAACGGAA
>JAOZPE010000003.1 GCA_029932915.1 Candidatus Krumholzibacteriia bacterium | reverse complement strand
GACTCAGTGCAGGACGTCGCGGTGGGTCCTGCCCCGGATCCAGCTCCAGGCCCGCAGGAGGTCCTCCAGGACCACATAGTTCGCCGGGACGAGCACCAGGGTGATGAAGGTCGAGAACATCACCCCGAACCCCAGACTGATGGCCATGGGAATGAGGAACTGCGCCTGTAGACTCTTCTCCAGCATGATCGGGGTCAGGCCGGCGAAGGTGGTCAGCGAGGTGAGCAGGATGGGCCGGAAGCGCTGCAACCCGGCCTCGTGGATGGCCTGGTGCATGGGAAGACCGTCGCGTCGCTTGCGGTTGACGAAGTCGACGAAGACCAGGCTGTCGTTCACCACCACTCCGGACAGGGCTACGATTCCGATCATCGACAGGATGGAGAGCTTGTAGCCGAGGATGGCGTGTCCCCAGACCGCGCCGACGATGCCGAAGGGGATGGCGGACATCACCATCAGCGGCTGCAGGTACGACTTGAAGGGAATCGCCATGAGCACGTAGATGAGGAAGAGCGCCAACAGGAAGCCCCGCCGGAGGCCCTGCATCGATTCGGCCTGTTCGCGCTGTTCGCCCTCGAAGGTGTAGCTGACCGTGGGGTGGGCGGCCAGGATCCGGGGAAGGATCTCCTTGACCAGGACCTTGCGGACCTCGTTGGGGGTGGTGATCGACTGGTCGACGCCTCCGCTCACGCTGATCACCCGTTTGCGGTCGGCGCGGTGGATGGTTGAGAAACCGCGTCCCATCTCCGCCCGGGCGACCACCGAGAAGGGAAGCTCGGCTCCCGATGGAAGGCGGATACGCATGTTCTCCAGGTCGCCCAGGCTGCGGCGTTCGCTCAGGGGATAGCGGACCATCACCTTCAGGTCGTCGCGTCCGCGCTGGATGCGCTGGGCCTCTTCGCCGTAGAAGCCCTGCCGCACCTGCCGGGCGAGGTCGGCGAGGGTGAGCCCGGCCGCCTCTCCTTCCGCGGTCAGCTTCAATTCCATCTCGATCTTTCCCGAGCGGTAATCATCGCGGATATCGACGGTGCCGGGGAATTCCGCCATGCGCCGCTTCAGTTCGTGCGCCGCTTCCTGCAATTCGTCCAGATCGGCCGAGGCCAACTGCACCTGCAGGGCGGCACCGGCGTTGAAGAGCGAGGAGTTGTAGCGCAACTCGACCGCGTCGGGGATCTCCCCTGCCTTCTCGCGCCACAGGCGGGCCAGATCGGTGCTGGTGAAGGTGCGGTCTTCACTACCCACGAGTTCGACCTGGACCTCTCCGAAGTGGCTTCCCGTAGGCAGTTCACGGTCGCCCATGGGCCCTCCACTCTGGGCGATGAAGGGCTGCTCACCCACCGTCGAGCGCACGTGCTTGATGATGGGTCCGCCTTCCTTGGTCTTCAGTTCCTCACCGAGTTGGATGGCGGCGCCTTCGATCTGTTTGACCACTCGTTCGGTGATCTCCGCCGAAGTGCCCTGGGGCATGGTCAACAGGGCGATGACCCGCTCGGATTCCACTGGAGGCATGAAGACGAACTTGAGTCTTCCTCCGCCGACGAGGCCGACGGTGAGCAGCAGGGTGGCCAGCGCCACCGCGATGGTCAGATAGCGGTTCACCATGGCGAAGGACAGGCTGGGCGCATACACCCTCTGGATGAACCACTGCAGCCTCCGATCGATCCCCCGCTGGAAACGCTTCCATGTGGAGGTGATCCGGTTGCCCGAGGCGTCGTCACCTGCCTTGAGATGAAAGAGGTGGGTGGGAAGGATGAACTGGCTCTCGGCGACGGAGAAGAGCAGGGTGGGGATGATCACCATCGGCATGACCTTGAAGATCTTCCCGACGTTGCCGGGAACGTTCAACAGCGGCACGAAAGCGGCCACGGTGGTGAGGACGGCGAAGACCACCGGCACGGTCACTTCCTGCACCCCATTGACCGCCGCTTCCTGTGGGCTCTCGCCCCTTCGAACGTGGGCATGGATGTTCTCTCCCACCACGATCGCATCGTCCACCACGATGCCCAGCACGAGGATGAAGGCGAAGAGCGAGACCATGCTGATGGACACGCCCAGGGTGGGCATGAGCCAGATCGCCCCGAGGAAGCTCAGGGGGATGCCCAGCGCCACCCAGAAGGCCAGCCGGAAGCGGAGGAACAGGGCGAGGACGAGAAAGACCAGGAAGAGCCCTTGGGCCCCGTTGCGCAGGAGCAGGTCGACGCGTTGCTGGAGGTGGCGGGAGGTGTCGTGCCAGGTGATGATGGAGATGCCCGCGGGCAGGGAAGCGTGTGCTACGTAGTCGCGGACTTCCCTTCCGACGTCGAGCGCGTCCTGCTCGCCCACCCGGAATACGCTGAGGACCACCGCCGGCGATCCATCGAAGCGCGACCATTGGTCGGTGTCGGCGAAACCGTCGACGACGTGGGCCACGTCTCCGATGAAGATCCGCGTGCCGTCGGGCCGGGTGCGCAGGACGATGTTCTCGAAGTCGCGTCCGGTGTAGGCCTGCCCCTTGGTGCGGATGAGGATCTCCTGGGCCTTGGTCTTCAGCGAACCTCCGGGAAGATCGAGACTGCCCCGGCGCACCGCGTTGACGATGTCGTCGAAGCGCAGCCCATAGCGCCGCAGGTTCTCCTCGGGTACTTCGATGGAGATCTCGTAGGGGCGGGCCGAGGTGATCTCCACCAGGGTCACGTCGGGAAGGGCGGCCAGCTCGTCCCGGACTCTCTCGGCCAGGCGTTTGAGCGAGGTCTCGTCGGTGTCACCGTAGACCGCGACATCGATGACCTGTCGGCGGACCAGCAGTTCCTGGACCACGGGTTTCTCCGCGTCGACCGGAAAGTTGTCGATGGCGTCCACGCGGATCTTCACGTCATCGAGCAGGCGGCGGACGTTGGCTCCGCGCAGGGCCTCGACGGTCACCGTTCCGATGCCTTCGCTCGAGGAGGAGGTGATGCGCCGCACCCCGGTCAAACCCTGGATCTGCTCTTCGATCCTCACGCAGATCGACTTCTCGATGTCCTCGGGGGTCGCGCCCGGGTAGACGACCTTGACCACGATCAGGTCAGCGGAGAACTCCGGGAGCACCTCTCTCTTGATATGGGGGAGAGTGAGTAGACCGCCCACGAAGATGGTCATCATCAGGAGGTTGGCGGCCACGTGGTTGTGGGCGAACCAGCGGACGAGGGACTTCACTGCAGAACCTCCCCCGTGGGTCCACCGTTCGATTCCTTCTCCTCCTGGAAGATCCGTACCTTCATTCCCTCGGTGACCGTGTCCAGTGTCGACAGGCACACGCGCTCACCGTCGTGCAGTCCTTCCCCCACCACGATGTCCTCCCGCCCCTTGCGCAGGACCGTCACCCGGCGCAGGTGCAGACGGTGATCGGCGTCGACGATGAGCAGGGTGTCGTCGCTCCTCAGGACACTGCGCGGCAGCACATAGACGTGCTCCATCTCGTTGCCGAGGATCTCCGCGTCGACGAAGAGACCCGCGGTGAGGGGGACGATCTTCTCCGTCGTGTTGCGCCCGTAGGGATCGTCCACCCCGGCGATGACATGGATCATCCGGCTCTTGGGATCGATCTCTCCCTCGACTCGCACGATGCGGCCGTCCCAGGTGGCGCGGCGGGCTCCGATCTTGGCCGACAGGAGGACCGCGGGCAGTCTCCCGGGGTCCCTCTGGGCCCGGATGGCCCCGGTGTAGTCCAAGGGGATGTTCAGATAGGAGAGGTCCTCCAGGGTCATCGGTAGACGGACCTCAGCCCGGTCGACGGAGAAGATCGTGGCCAGCACGACCCCGGGGTTCACGTACTGTCCCCGGTCGACCTGCTTGCTTCGGATGCGGCCGGCGTAGGGAGCGCGGATCTCGGTCCGCTGGAGGTCGCGGCGGGCCCGGGCCAGACTGGCCTCCGCCGCGGCGACCTGCGCCCGCGCCTGTTCCAACTGGGGCTCACGCAGGGCCAGCGGACTGACTTCTCCTTGTCCCAGGTCGGAGTACTCGGCGCGGGCCACCCGGGCCTCTTCCTCTTCCATCGCCAGCTGGACCTTGGCTGCAGCCAGGTTGGCTGCCGCCTGGGTCACCGCCGCCTTGTAGTCGGTGGGATCGATCCTCAGCAGGAGTTCGTCTTCCTTGAAGAAACTCCCCACCGAGAAGGAGGGGGAGATCCAGATGACCTTTCCCCGCACTTCGCTCACCAATGCGCTCTCGGTGCGTGGCACCACCGTACCCTGAGCCTTGACGACGTAGCGATGGACCTGGCCGGTGACCTCCTTCACCCGCACCAGTGGGGCCAGGGCTTCCGGCGGACGCCGTTCGATCCGCGGCCGGCTTCTGACCATGACCACCGCGATCACGACTCCCAGGACCAGGACGATCAGGGGCAGGAATTTCTGCAACTTCGGATTCATCGCTTATCCTCGCGAAGGCTGGGATCTTCAAGGGCGAAGGATCGGGACGTGGGATCCTCTTCGGGGGCGGGAAGGGAGAAGCCCCCGCCCAGGGCCAGGATGAGATCGACCCGCGCATCGAGCTGGTTGCGTCTCACCTGGATCCAGGCGCTCTCGGCCTCGAAGGCCCGGCGTTGTGCGCCCAGCAGGGTGATGAGATCGGTGAGGCCGGCCCGGTAGCGCTCATCCGCGAGTTCGGCCGCCGCCCGGGCCTGGCGGGAGGATTCGCGCAGGTGCTCCTCCCTGAGCCGGAGCAGGCGTTCTGCGGTCAGCGCGTTCTCGACCTCGGCGAAGGCGCGCAGGGCGGTGTTGGCATAGTTCGACAGCACCTCCGCCTGCACGGCCTGGGCCTGGTGCACCTGGGCCCGCAGGCGTCCTCCCTGGAAGATGGGTTGGACGAGATTGCCCAGGAGACTCCACATGCCGAAGTCCCCATCGAAGATCTGCTGCAACTCGTTGCCTGTGGTCCCGGCGCTGCCGGTGAGGCTGATGCGGGGAAGCAACGCCCGTTTCGATGAGGACACTCTCAGTCCGGCCGCCGCCAGCCGCCGCTCGGCGGAGATCAGATCGGGCCGGCGGGTCAGCAGATCGGCGGGCAGACCGGCCGGCGGGGGCGAATCGAGCTTCGGCAGACGGGGATTGCTCTCGACGTCGGCGCGGGGATAGCGGCCCAGCAGGATCTCGAGCTGCCGCTGGGCCAGATCGAGCTGTTGTCGGCGGCTCTCCCTCATCGCCAGAGCGGCATTGTAGTCGGCCAGACTCAGGCGGAGATTCAGGGCCGGCGCGAGGCCGTGGAGGTAGCGCGAGCGGGTGGCGTCGACCGTGCGCCGGTAGGAGGCCACGGTCTTGTCGGCCAACTCGAGTTGGTGACGCGCTTCGACCACCGTGAACCACGCCTTGGCGGTGCGTCCGCTCAGGGAGAGCTGGGCTCCCGCGTACTCGGCGGTGGCGGCCTGTGCGTCGCTCAGGGCGGCGCTGGATGCCTTGAGGATGCGCCCCCACAGGTCGAGTTCCCAACTCAACTGGAAATCGGTGCGATAGACCGTGGTCAGGGCGCTGGCCGGCTTCCCGCCGGATCCACCGAAGGGGAAGCCGGGGAAGAGCTGTTTGCTGCGCTGGGCGCTGCCGTTGAAGTTGAGCTGGGGAAGCCTCTCGGCCTTCTGGATGCCCGCGATGGCCAGGGCCTGCTCCACCCGGGCGGCCGCGGCCCGCAGGTCGTAGTTGGTGGTGAGGGTCTCCATGACCAGGCGGTTCAACGTCGAGTCACCGAAGGATTCCCACCAGTGCAGGGAGAGAGTGACGGAGTCGGGCCCGGCCGGGGCGAGGCTGTCGTCGCGGGCGGCCAGGGCCGTCCACCCCTGAGGGAGATCGACCTCCAACTCGGGAGGGCTCACCGGCGGAGCCGATGCGCAGGAAGAGAGGAGGACGGCCAGTGCCGCCCATCCCATGGCAACGGATGCACGCATCACGACGCCTCCCGCGGTGAAGGATGGGGGAGCGCCGGCGGTGCCTGGAAGATCGTGACCATGTTCTCCAGGAGGAGATGGACGATCAGGTCGGGACTGTAACGGTGGGTTCCCCGTTGCGTGCCGCTCCGCGTCTCGTCATGGGGTGCTGCGCCCGTGCCACCCGTTGCCCGGTGATGAGGGGATGCCACGGCCGTATCGTCCATGGGCGGTACCGCCCCCGCCGATCCGGGGGGGAACTCGAAGGCCGGTGCGTGTTCGTCCAGATGCAGGGCGATGATGAACGATCCCATGGCGAAATGCAGGCGCCAGTAGATCTCCTCGTCGCTGAGATGGGGAGCCGCACGGCGAAGCGAGGGGAAGAAGCGGGTGTAGACCTCCGAGAAGAGATGGTGCTTGAGGTCGATGAAGTCCTCTCCGAGTTCCACCATCGCCCGGGCCAGCAGACGGGCCCGGCCCGGTCGTCGCCGTCGGTCCTCGAGCGCGTCGCGCACCGGCAACAGAAAGGCTTCACACACCGCCTGCAGGGAGACGCCGCCCGCTCCGGCCGATCGTTCCGCTTCTTCCAGTGCGTCGAGGCGCTTCTGGTTCAAGGGCGTGATGTAGCGCTGGAAGACGGCCCGGATGAGGGCATCCTTGCCGCCGAAGTGGTAGTTCACCGCGGCCAGATTGACACCGGCGCGGGTGGTGATGGCCCGCAGGCTGGTGGTGAGGAAGCCGCGGGTGGCGAAGAGTTCCTCGGCCGCATCGAGGATCTTCTCGGTGGTCTGCCGGGGAGTGTCCGCTCCGCGGGCCGCGGAGTGGATGTCGGCGGTGGTTCGGTCCATGCGCAGCCTCGATTGAGACAAGGGTTTGAAACGAACGTTTCAAACCTATGCATGAATTCTGCCGGAGGCAAGGATCCATTCCCGAAGACCCTGCAAGCGTATGGGTGGCCGTGGGTTATGCGGACCGGCGAAGCCGCCGCCAGGCTTCGTCCAGGGCCGTCCAGCGGGGACATGGCGGCTCCGATCCGCCCGGTGGCGATGGAAATCGGGCGCCCATAATGGCTTCTTGCCCAAAGGGCTGAGGAGGCGCACAATCGGGCGTTGTCCGTTCGCCCCAGCTGCGACGCGCGGCGAGTTCGATCTCGCGGCGCGGCCTGGGATCTGCCTCCGTCGCGGAACTTCCTTCCACGGCGTTTCGCCCCTTCGCATGGAGTAGTCATGAAGCGGGTGGTGAATCTCTACCGAACTTCCATCGGGAAGAAAATCATCATGGCGATCAGTGGCTTCGTTTTCGTGGCCTTCGTGATCGTGCATATGCTCGGCAACCTCAAGATCTTCTATCCCGCCCATGAAGGCGTCTACAAGATCGACGTCTACGGGGAGTTCCTCCGCACGGTCGGCTATCCGGTCTTCGCGCGCGGCCAGGTTCTGTGGATCTTCCGGATCACCCTGATCGGTCTGGCGCTGTTCCACATCTGGTCGGCGATCGTCACCTGGCTCATGAGCCGTTCGGCCCGACCCATCAAGTACAAGGTCGTCGAGCCGGTGGCTTCGACTCTCGCTTCGAGAACCATGCGCATCGGCGGTGTGGTCATCGCCGTGTTCATCATCTTCCATATGTTGAATCTCACCACGGGCGACATCTTCCCCGGCGGTCAGTTCGAACACGGCGCGGTCCATGACAACATGCTGGCGAATTTCAGTGTGTGGTGGGTCACCGCGTTCTATGTCATCGCCATGCTGTTTCTGGGATTGCATCTGTATCATGGGGTGTGGAGCGCGTTCCAGACCCTCGGCGTCTCCAATCCCAAGTACAACTCGTGGCGGCGCGGCCTGGCCTGGTTCGTCGCCATCCTCGTCACCGCCGGGAACATTGCCATTCCCCTGGCGATCCTCATGGGGAAAGTGCATTAGGAGGAAGCCGTCATGAAGCTCGACAGCAAGGTACCGGGTGGACCGATCGAGGAGAAGTGGGATCGCCATCGCTTCGACATGAAACTGGTCAGCCCGGCGAACAAGAGGAAGTTCGAGATCATCGTCGTGGGAACGGGACTGGCCGGGGCGTCGGCCGCCGCCACCCTGGCCGAACTGGGCTACCATGTGAAGAACTTCTGTTTCCAGGACAGTCCACGCCGGGCCCACAGCATCTCCGCC
The DNA here is from genome assembly GCA_029932915.1 of Candidatus Krumholzibacteriia bacterium. GTDB lineage: Bacteria > Krumholzibacteriota > Krumholzibacteriia > JAJRXK01 > JAJRXK01 > JAOZPE01. Next base: position 127,313 of record JAOZPE010000003.1, on the reverse strand, counting down.
CAGGGCGGCATCAACGCGGCCAAGAACTATCCCAACGACGGCGACAGCATCTATCGCCTCTTCTATGACACGGTCAAGGGCGGAGACTTCCGCAGCCGCGAGGCCAACGTCTACCGCCTGGCCCAGGTCAGCAACAACATCATCGACCAGTGCGTGGCCCAGGGCGTGCCCTTCGCCCGCGAGTACGGCGGCATGCTCGCCAACCGATCCTTCGGCGGCGCGCAGGTCTCGCGCACCTTCTACGCGCGCGGGCAGACCGGACAGCAGCTCCTTCTGGGCGCGTACGGCGCCTTGAACCGACAGATCGCGGCGGGGAAGATCGAGATGCACACCCGCACCGAGATGATCGATCTGGTGGTGATCAACGGGAAGGCCCGCGGCATCGTGGTCCGCGACCTCATCACCGGAAAGCTCGAGCGTCACGTGGGCCATGCGGTGGTCCTGGCCACGGGCGGCTACAGTCCGGTCTTCTATCTGAGCACCAACGCGATGAACTGCAACGTGAACGCGGCGTATCGGGCGTACAAGCGCGGAGCGGCATTCGCCAATCCCTGCTTCACCCAGATCCATCCGACCTGTATCCCCGTCCACGGCGACCGGCAGAGCAAGCTCACCCTGATGAGTGAGTCGTTGCGGAACGACGGTCGGATCTGGGTTCCCAAGAAGGTGGGGGAGACCCGGGAGCCCAACGACATCCCCGAGGAGGAGCGCGACTACTATCTGGAGAGGAAGTATCCCAGCTTCGGGAACCTGGCACCGCGCGACGTCTCTTCGCGTGCCGCCCTGGAGGTCTGCCGCGAGGGACGGGGAGTCAACGGGGGCAACGCGGTGTATCTCGATTTCCGCGATGCCATCCAACGCCTGGGCAAGGAGACCATCAAGGCGCGCTACGGGAACCTCTTCGACATGTACCAGCGGATCACCGACGAGAATCCCTACGAGGTACCGATGCGCATCTATCCCGCGCCGCACTACACGATGGGTGGCCTGTGGGTGGATTACAATCTGATGAGCACCATCCCCGGGCTGCACGTGCTGGGCGAAGCGAACTTCTCCGACCACGGCGCCAACCGCCTCGGGGCGAGCGCGCTCATGCAGGGGCTGGCCGACGGCTACTTCGTCATTCCCTACACCATCGGTCACTACCTGGCCTCCACTTCGCTGGAGGACGTCGATACCTCGCACCCGGCCTTCGCCGAGGCCGAGGCCTCCGCGGTCGACCGTCTGAAGAAGCTGCTGGCGGTGGGTGGCACCCGCAGCAGCGACGAGTTCCACAAGAAGCTCGGCCGCATCATGTGGGATTACGTCGGTCTCTCCCGCAGCAAGGAAGGCCTGGAGAAGGCCCTGAAGCTCATCCCCGAACTCCGGGAGGAGTTCTGGGAGGACGTGCGCGTCCCCGGCGGACTGAACGAGTTCAACCAGGCCCTGGAGAAGGCGAATCGGGTGGCCGACTTCCTCGAATTCGCCGAGTTGATGGCCTATGACGCGCTCGATCGTGACGAGTCGTGCGGAGCCCACCTGCGGGTGGAACACCAGAGTGATGAGGGTGAAGCGGTCAGGAACGACGAAGAGTACTCCTACGTGGCCGCGTGGGAGTTCAAGGGTGTCGGCGTCAAACCGGAGCTCCACAAGGAGCCCCTCGAGTTCGAGTACGTGAAGCTCGCAACGCGGAGTTACAAGTAATGGATCTCAAGCTGAAAATCTGGCGTCAGAAGGGCCCCGAGGACAAGGGAGGCTTCGTCACCTACGAGGTGAAGGACGTCCACCCCGACCAGTCGTTCCTGGAGATGCTCGACGATCTCAACGTGCGTCTCATCCACGAGGGTGAGGATCCCATCGCCTTCGATCACGACTGCCGCGAGGGGATCTGCGGGATGTGCAGTCTCGTCCTCAACGGCCGCCCGCACGGTCCGTGGGATGAGACCACCACCTGTCAGTTGCACATGAGGGCCTACAAGGACGGCGACACCATCACCATCGAGCCGTTCCGCGCGAAGGCGTTCCCGGTGGTCAAGGACCTCGTCGTCGACCGCAGCGCGATGGATCGTGTCCTGCAAGCGGGCGGATACATCTCGGTGGCGACGGGGAACCCCCAGGATGCCAACACCATCCCCGTGTCGAAGGATGACGCTGAGCGGGCCATGGACGCTTCGGCGTGCATCGGTTGCGGAGCCTGCATCGCCTCGTGCCCCAACGCCAGTGCGATGCTCTTCGTCGCGGCCAAGGTCAGTCATCTCGCTTTGCTTCCCCAGGGGCAACCGGAACGGATGATACGGGTTGACAAGATGGTGGCCCAGATGGACGCCGAGGGCTTCGGGGCGTGCACCAACCACACCGAGTGTGAGGCGGTGTGCCCCAAGGGGATCAGCATCGACTTCATCGCCATGCTCAACCGGGAGATCACCCGCTCGAAGTTGAGTGGAGTGAGCTAGGGAACGCGGGTGGGTGGGTTCGGCCCCTCTCCCTTCACCCACCCGCCGATCGTCTCTTGTCTCGGGTCGATGCCCGCGTGTCCGGGCAGGGTCGAGAGAGCGAAAAAGCTTCTCCAGGGCCCTTCCTGCCCTCTTCTTGCGCATTCCACGCTTCGCGCTATCTTCAGGTCCGTGTCATTGACGAACACCGCCTCTCGACGCGAGGGGTGGACGATCCTCAGGAGGAGAGGTTTTTCATGAAGAAGTTTGCGCTGGCCCTGCTGGGCGTCGCCTTGATCGTTTCGTTCGTGAGCCCGGTCCTGGCCCAGGACCAGACGGCCGAACAGTATCTTGAACTCATGCGCCAGGATCTGCGGTCGAATGTCACTGCCGTTTTCACCGAGGCCATGGAACTGACCGATGCCCAGGGCGAAGTGTTCTGGCCCATCTTCCGCGACTTCCAGAACCAGGTGAGCAAGATCGGCGATCAGCGCATCGCTCTGATCAAGGACTATGCGGCCAACTACAATTCGATAAACGATGAGAGGGCCGAGAGCATCATGAAGAACGTGTTCAAGGTGGAGAAGGACAGGTACTCCCTGCGTCAGGAGTACTACAAGAAGATCAAGAAAGAGCTCGGGGCGGTCGTCGCCGCGCGCTTCTATCAGGTGGATCGCGTCATCAATTCTCTGGTCGACCTGCAGATCTTCTCGGAGCTTCCCCTGGTTCAGCACCTGAGCCTGCCGACGGAGGCGCCGACCCAGGAGTAGGCACGGCAGCGATGCGACCGTGGCTGATTGCAGAGGAGAGGGGGCCTTCATCGGGCCCCCTCTCTCGTCGTTGAACCCGGAGGAAGACGTGGAAGACACCCATACCACGCGATACCCGTTCTCGTCGGAGAGCATCACCGCCACGGCGCTTGCCGGGTGCCGCGCGTTTCGAGTAGCATCCCTCCATGTTGCGTGACCGCCTTCAACGAGTCCTGCGGGATCTGAGGATCTCCGTCACCGACCGGTGCAATTTCCGTTGCTCGTACTGTATGCCGCACGACGACTACGAATGGTCGCCGAGAGAGGAGATCCTGCGTTACGAGGAGATCGCGCGATTGGCCGGGATCTTCGTATCGCTGGGAGTGAGACGGATCCACCTGACCGGGGGTGAACCGCTGCTGCGCCACGATCTCTTCCGGCTGGTGGAGATGCTCGCACTGATCACCGAGCTCGAGGACCTGAGCCTGACGACCAATGGGACCCTGCTCAGCGTGAGCCGGGCGAGGGAGTTGAAACGCGCGGGACTGAAGCGGGTGAACGTGAGCCTGGACAGTCTGCGCCCGGAGCGATTCCGCCGTATGACCCGGTGGGGGGAACTGGGGGCCGTCCTGTCCGGCATCGATGCTGCCCGGGAAGCCGGTCTGCAGCCCATCAAGTTGAACATGGTGGTGATCCGGGGGGTGAACGACGACGAGATCGTCGACCTCTTCGAGTTCGCCCGCCGCGAGGGACATCAGATCCGCTTCATCGAGTACATGGATGTCGGCGGGGCGCAGGAATGGAGCCTGGAGCGGACGGTCACCCGCCGGGAGATCCTCGAGCGTCTCGCCGCGCATGTCGACTTCGACCGGGAGGGGCGTTCCCGCCGGGACGCTCCGGCGCGCGAGTATCCCCTGGCGGATGAGGGAGGGCGGTTCGGGGTGGTTTCCTCGGTCAGTGATCCGTTCTGTTCGGGATGCTCGCGAGGGCGGCTGACCGCGGACGGGCGTTTCGTCACCTGTCTCTTCGCCCACGACGGCCACGACCTGCGCACGCCCATGCGAGAGGGAAGGGACGACGCCGATCTGCGCCAGCGGATCGCCAGTACATGGTCGAACCGCGATGATCGCTATAGCGAGGAACGGCTGAAGGCCATCGCAAGCGGTCGAATCGGCGAGTTGCCCGGGCAAGCCAAGTTGCGCATGATCCAACTGGGCGGCTGAATCAGGGATCTCTCCTCTGGAAGGCCGGTTCGATCTTCTCCCGCAGCTCGAAGAGATGATGCAGCCGCGCCGCCTTCCGCCGCAGACTCTTGTTCAGCACTTCCGCTCCGCGGCCGGTCCGGGGCCGCCAAGCGGGCGAGGCCGCGGCCAGGGCCTCGTCCATCTGCCAATCGTGGAGGAAGAGCCGGCCGTGAAGGGAGAGGACGGCCTGCAGTTCGGCTGGGGTGTAGCCCTCGCCGGGAAGGGTGGCACGGGCCAGGGTCGAATCGACCCGGGTCGGATGGATCCTCGCTGCGGCGAAGATCTTGTGCATGCTGCCCTCGGCTCGCAGTCCCTGGTGGCTGAAGATCGCGGCCCTGAAGTCGCGGACGCTGTCGAACTCCTTGCCCATCAGAGCCGGGAGGTTCATGGGGTCGACCCCCTCTTCCCTCAGGTGTTCGATGACCGCGGGGGAGACCTCGAAACGTTCGGGGTGGGCGACCTGCTGTTCGAAGACGTTCTGGACGAAGAAGAGGGACACGTAGCAGACGACCGCGGCGACCAGGGGCGTGGTCAACCAGCCGACCGCAATTCCCCGAAGCACCTTCAGATTGACGCCTCGGGCACCCTTCGCGATCCCGATGCCCAGGACAGCACCGACCGCAGCCTGGGAGGAGGAGATCGGGACCAGGGGGAGGGTGGGCAGGCCATGGAGGGCCAGCCAGTGTTCCAGCCCCTCCGATGCGAAGAGGAAGAGGACGAGGGTCTCCGAAAGGACGACGATCAGGGCGGCGAGCGGAGTCAGTTTGAAGATGTTGCGTCCGAGGGTCTGCATGGTGCGGCGCGAATAGGTGAAGATGCCCACCCCGATGGCCAAGGCGCCCAGCATGAACAACTGCTGTGCGGTGTCCAGATGCAGACCGGGGAGCAGGGTCGCCTTCCTCACCGAGAACGCGGGGACGAAGACCCCCATGACGTTGGCGATGTTGTTGGCGCCCAGGGCCCATGAGCCGAGCGCGCCGGCGATGATCAGACCGATCCGCGTGCGCACGTCGATCATCAGCAGGTGGGTGTGCGTGCTGGCGACCCACATGCGTGCCGCCAGGAAGAGCACGATGGCGAAGAAGCCGGCCAGGACCGGACAGATCACCCAGGTGCCGACGATCGCCGCCAGTGAGGTGAAATCGGTGGGGGTTCCGGTGAAGAGGTTCCAGCCGATGATGGCGCCGACGATCGCCTGGGAAGTGGAGACGGGCAGGCTGAGCCGGGTCATCCAGGTCACGGTGATCGCGGCCGACAGAGCCACGGTGAACGATCCGGCGAGCGCGTTCACCGCGCCCAGTTTGCCCAGGGTATGCGTGGTTCCCGCGCCGCCGATCACCGCTCCGAGGAGCACGAAGATACTCGCGACCAATGCGGCGGTGCGGAAACGGACCATGCGGGTTCCCACGGCGGTGCCGAACACATTGGCCGCATCATTGGCACCCAATGACCACCCGAGGAAGAGACCGCTCAGCAGATACAACCACAGCAAGGTGAGACCGATCCTGGATTACAAGGAGCGTTTGATGTTGGCGATGGCGATGCGGTCGCAGACATCCTCGGCTGCGTCGGCGATATGGTCGATGCGCATGGCGAAGTCACGGTGATGGAGTTTCGCCGCGAGTTCCATCTTCGAAGCGAAGACCATTCTCCGGATGCGCTCGCCGATCTTGTCGCTCTCGTGTTCGTGATAGCGGGCGTGCGCGATGTGGTCGCGGACCGCCTTGGGATCCCGGAAGTACGAGCGGGCGGCCATCACCATGTGATCGACGCAGCTGATGGTCTCCACGACGAGTTCATGGAAGTCCTCGATCAATTCGGCCATGAACTCGGGATGTTCCACTGAGAAGTCCTGCAGGCTCTCTTCGCAGCGGTTGAGTACGCGGTCGATGCTCTCCAGGAGGCCAAGGACGTCGCCCCGTGATTCGGGCAAGAGGGTCTCCATGTACAAGCGGGTCTCGATCTCCCTTCGCAGCTCGTCCGCCTTGCTCTCGATCGATTCGAGTTCGGCCAGGCGCTCGCTGAAGTCATCGGTTCGTTTCTGCAGATAGTGTTCGATGGCCGAGCGATAGACGAGGCTGCCCTGTACGACCAGATCGAGATACTCGTCGATCTGCCTCTCGAGTTCACGCGTGCGCCGAAACAGGATTTCCATGGGGATCCCCCTGAACGAATAGGAGGGTCGAGAGCGTCATGGGCGCCCGGACCCTGGGGCGAATCGATCGAGGAACAGGCCGTGGCGCAATCCACGGTCGTTGACCTCGAGCTCGTCACATCCAAGGCGGTCGATGACCGCCGCCACGATGGCTGCTCCGGCGAGCATAACATCAGCGCGGTCCGGCTCCAATCCGTCGATCTCCTTGCGGCGGGAGAGCGGCAGGCTCGAGTAGAGCTGCATCTGGCGGTGGATCTCCCGGCGGTCGAGGATCGTGCCGGCGATGACACGGGGGTCGTAGTGCTTCATGCCCCTTCGAACCGCCGCCAGGGTGGTGACGGTTCCTCCCATGCCCACCAGACGGAATCCGCCGGCGGAGGAGCTGGCGCCGTTTCGGTCCGTGGAGGCGTCCGGTCCGGCCGCGGACCCCTCGTGGCACACGGCGATCCGATCCCCGGCGTCGGCCAACCTCTTCACGATGGCACCCTGCAGCGCGCGGATCTCCTCCGGCAGAGGAGGGTCGTGGTGCAGGTATCGTTCGGTCATCTCGCGCACGCCCAGAGTGATGCTGAAGTGCTCGCGGAGCCGGCCGGCTTCGCCGAGCATGAATTCAGTGCTGCCTCCGCCGGTGTCGAAGACGCAGAAGACGGTGTCCGCAGTGGCATGGAGGCCGGATAGGGCGCCCAGGAAGGCCAGACGTCCTTCTTCCTCGCCGCTGATGATCTCCACTTCGAGCTGGCAACGGCTGCGGGCCAACCGCAAGAAGGTGTCGGCGTTGGCCGCCTCCCGCAAGGCCATCGTACCGACGACCGCGATGGCGGCCGCACCCATCGCCCGCGCCTTCTCCGCCATGGCGGCGAGTTGACTGACGTTGCGGTCGATCGCCTCCGGTGAGAGCCGGCCCGTCGCGGCCAGACCCTCACCGAGACGGGTGACCACCAGTTCTTCCGCCATCGTCGTGATGGTGTACCCGGAACCTTCCGACGCCGCAGGCTCGATGGAGCCCACGAGCAGTTTCATGGAATTGGTCCCGATGTCGATGGCCGCGTACGTAGGCATGCGGAGAGCTCGGCCCTTCCCGGATCCTACAGCTCGGTGATGCTGGTACTCTGCAGGACGACCAGCTTGCCGTCGTGGTGGACCTTGCCGGTGATCTCGAGCCGGGCGCCGCTGTAGCGATTCTGGAACCAGGGAGAATCCTGGGCCACGTCCAGGATGAACACCGAGCCGTCGGCCGTCCGGACGGCCGCCTTGCAGGTATCGGTCACGTGATAGGTGCAGTGGCCGCAACCGAGGATACCAGTGATCGTGATCTCTCCTCCCTCGGGCAACTGGGCCTGTTCAGTCCGGGCGACGGCGGCCTTGGCCTCATCGATGGCAGACTTGGCTGTGCTGTTTCCCTGCTCGGCCGAAGTGTCGTGGACCGCGCTCTCTGCACTCTGGCTGTTCTGGTCGGACGAAGCGCCGCCGGAACAGGCGGAGAACGCGAACAGGACGGCGAAGAGAATGAACACGGGAGATTTCATCGGGATGCTCCTCTACCATGGGGATCCAAACCGAGTCGAGTGAATCGGGGAAGGGACTCCCTCACACTATGAGGAGACAAGGGCTTCTCCGCCACCGGAAAGAGGGGTCTTGCACTCAATCCTTGGCCTTTGAGCGGGGGTGGTCTAGTCTCGGGCCCGATCGGAAATCCGAATGGTGGAGAGGCCATGTGGAAGGTCAAGCGAACGATCGCCAGTGTGCGGCGGTGGATGCGCAAACCCGAACAGGATCTGCGGGGTCGTGAGCGGACTCTCCGTTGGTGGTTCGATCTGTCCCGACACTGCGCTTCGGAATTGAGGCGAGACCGCGCCTCCACGATGGCGGCGGCCCTGACCTACCACACCATCTTCTCCCTCATGCCGACCCTGGTGCTGAGTTTGGTGGTGATGCACGCCTTCGTCGGTCCGGAGGACATGGCCGAATACCGCGAGGGAATCGTGAACTGGATGCTGCAACCCCTCCAACAGGAGGAGATCATCCACGGTATTCCCTCGCCTCACCGGAACCTCCAGGGAGAGAGTCTGCGGCGCTCGGAGAACTTCGAGGCCGTGCGCAAGACCCTGGCCATCCAGGTGGAGAGGTTGCTGACCCATCTGGAGACGGTCGATTTCCGCGGTGTGGGGTTGGTGGGGATCCTCATCTTCGTATGGGCGGCCACCGGGTTGCTGTCGACGGTGGAGAGCTCCTTCAATCACATCTACAAGGCCGGACCCGGTCGACCACCCTATCTGCGCCTTCCCATGTACTATACGGTCATCACCCTGGGTCCATTGGTGTTGTTCATCGGGCAGGTCACACAGAGCAAGATCCTCCAGCACATCGGGGCGCTGAGTTTCGGTTCCACCATTCTCTCCGTTCTCGCGGTGATCACCCCGGTGCTCTCGGTATGGATGGTGCTGGCCTTCGTCTACAAGTTCCTGCCCAACACCGAGGTGCGGGCGCGGCCGGTGGCCATCGGCGCGGCGGTGGCAGCCGTCCTGTGGTGGGTCGGCGCACAGGGCTTCGCGCTGTACGTGAAGCGTGCCGCCATCTCCACCCTGTATGGGGCCCTGGGTCTTCTCCCGCTCTTCCTGTTGTGGCTGTGGATCACATGGATCGTCGTGCTCTTCGGCCTCGAATTGGCGTATGCGTTGCAGGCGATGCGGGAAGGCCGCTTCGAGTGGCGCCGTTTCTACGAGGGCGACCTGATCGTCATCGACCGGACCCTGGTCCTGCCCCTGGCCACCCGGATCGCGGAGTGTTTCCGCGAAGGCAAGCTCGCGACCGTCGCCGTCTTGACGCAATCGTTGCGTCTGCCCCCTTCGGCGGTCATGCGTCTGGTGAAGGTCCTGCAGCGCGCGAACCTCGTGCACGAGGTGCACGAGGGGAGGCGGATGGGTTATGCCCTGGCGCGTCCGGCCGATGAGATCAGCGCGGCGGATGTATTGTCGGCCGGGGAGAAGCTGATGCCTCTGCGCGGAGCCGCCGGCTCGCATGAGGCATGGGTGGTGGTGAATGAACTCTACAACGAGTTGCAGGCGCGGGTCCGCGACCGAAGTCTGGCGGAACTGATGAACGGGGAATCGATGGCCAGCGCCTCACCCGACTGTTGATCACCGCCGCGATCCGGCGTCGATCCCCTCGACTTCGCCGATGCGCAGGAAGCGGCCGCCTTCCCAGATCTCCCGGTCGTAGTGAAGGATGCGCAGCTCTGTGCCCTCTTCGGCGAAGACGAGGTGCTCCAACGCGGGCTTGCCATTGCGCCGGAGAAGGAACAGCTCGACCCCACCGGGCTGCGTGCTCTGCCACAGTCCTTCCGTGACGGTCGCGGATGTCTCGCTCGGGTGGAGCTGACGAAGTCGGGCCCGCCCGTTGTCCGCCAGCAGCAGTTCGATCTGCGGAGCGGATCGGCTGCCCTCGGTCAGCGCGTAACGGTAGAGACCCGCGGCGGAGGGGAGGAAACGCCCGGGCCGTGCGCAGCCGTCGAAGCCGTTCTCGCCATCGGCGAGGTGGACCGTGTAGGCCGACCAGTTGTCCGCCATCGTATCCCGGCACGGTTTGCGTTCGATCTGCACCGACAGGGAGAACTCTCCTGTGGATTCGTTCAACTCGAGGCGCGTCGTGCCCGAGCGGGTGGAGAAGAAGGCATCGTCCGGACTCATTCCTCCCACGAGTTCCCATCGCCGGCCGGGGCGGGAGAACACCGATCGGCTGCTCTCGATGAGCAATTGCCAGGACGGTTCGTTCCCGCCGGCCAGGAGAGTGCAGACCGGTGGTGGAGATGCGCAGGAGCCGCCCTCGGTGCCCACGAAGAGGAGATCGTTGACGTAGAGTTTCAAGCTCGGGGCCGTTTGCGACGGGGAATGGGGCTTTGGCGAAGTCCCACCGTGGGGTGGAGTCGGGGACGGTTCGATCCTCAGTGTCCCGTGGAACTCGGTGTACAGACCGCGTCCGGGTGCGCCCGGCAGGCTCTCCAGCAGAGGAAGGATGAAGCCACGGCGGTCTTCGACGTCGACGGCGGTGGACATCCCACAGGCGGTGAAGACGAGATGATCGCCATCTCGTTCGAACGTTCCGCGATAGATGAGCCGGGCGCGGGCCGCCTTCCCCGACGAAGCTGCATGGGGACTGATGTGGAGGGTCTCGGGGATGTCGAGCTGGAAGCTGAGGGAGGTCGTTCCCGATGCGTTCATGAGGGTCAGGGAGTGTTTGACCAGTTCGAAGCGATCGACCTGTTCCAGGGCGGTCAGGAAGTTCCGCTCCTGCTGCTCGTGAGGGGGCGGGCAACTGCGGCGGGTCGATCCGATCGGCCCGAAGCGGATGCGATGGGCGTCGGGGTCGATGAAGGTCTCGCTGAAGTAGCGGTTGCAGCCGGCGTGGCCCGCCACGTGGCCGTTCTCGTCGAAACGCAGGGTCGTGGTCACACCCTCGGCGAGTGGGATGGGGTTCCCGTCGACGGTCATCGTCTCGAGGATCCAGTCCATGTCGGAGATCTGGGTGAGCAGGACCTGCCGCGCGGAGGCAGCTGCGTCGGACGGGGAAGGAAGCCCGGTCGAACGGGAGTCCGTCGCCGGGGTGTATTCGTGGCTCCAGTGGAGGAAGGCCATGTCGACGACCGCCGCGGCGATGACCAGGACCAGGAGCCACGCGAGAGCGGTGCGGAATCCTCCGCCGGGGAGGATATCGTTGGGTGACATGGGTCCCTCCAGCATGGGGTTCGACGGCAAGTGGAAAACTAACCCGAGGTGAAGAGCGGGTCCAGTCGCAAGGGACCTTGGAGGGGGGATCCACTCGTGAAGGGCGCCGTGGCAGCTCCGGCCCGGGGGAGCTAGGGAGCCGGGACATACCCGCCCTTCCACCTGCCCACGGACATCTCCTCGCTCTCCACGAGCAGGACGAGTTGGAGCCGGGCCTGGTCGGACAGGACCACCTGCACGTCGATGGGGGTTCCATCGCTGAGTGTCCCCGTCAGCCTCTTTTCTCCATCCAAGGCGGTGGACTCGTCCAATTGCAGGTGATAGCCCATGACCGTCGTCAGTGAACGGGAGGTCAACATGAACGCGCCTTCCCAGCTTCCCCCGTGGATCGTCAGGTGGGCATTGGAGATCGCAAGGACGCTGACCGGCACTCCCGTCGAGGCGCCGCCGGTGAAGGTACCGCCGAGGATCTCGATCCCGGTGTCCTCGTCGGCGAGAAGCGCGTGGCCACCGGAGGCTCCCGCCGTGCAGGCCCCACCGGTGAACGAGCCACCGGTGATCGTCGCGGTGGCCTGGGCGATCCAGAGGGCGTCGCCACCCCTGCGGATGCCTTCACCTCCCTGGACCGAGCCGCCGGAGATGTCCACGGTGCCGCCGATGCACTCCAGAGCGAAGCCTCCGATCCCGGAGGCGGCCGCACCGCCCTCGATGTGGCCTCCGCTCATCTGCAGGTCGCCCCGCACGTAGGCCCCCACGCTGCCGTCCCGGGGAGTGCCGCCCCCGACGATGGTACCGCCGTCGATGCGGCAGGAACGGCCCGATGCCCCGGCGAGGAAGTACAGGGCGCTGGAGCCTGCGTTCACCTCGCAGTAGGGCGCCCGGATCTGGACCGTCCCGGAGATCTCCAGTTGGCACGATTCGGTGAAGACCCCACCGGCAGCCATCGGGCCGCCGGTGCCCTCGATCCATCCGCCCTGGAGGATCAAGGTCGCCCCACCCCGGCCCTGCAGGGCGGTGGCGTTGATCGACGGGGAGAGCTCGGCTCCGTCGATGAGGGTCAGCGTGGTTGACTCATCCACCCACACCACCTCGTCGACCGCCTGGTCGAGGACGTGCGATCCCCCGTCGTCGTAGACGATCTCACCGAGGAGAGGGCGCTCGGCCCCGGTGGGTGGTGGAAGCTCCAGAAGGAGGGGCTTCGCCGCCTCCGATGGCGGAAACACCGTGATTCCCAGTAGAAGAGCGAAGAGACCACACACGAGATTCTCCTGGGCCGGGGAATCCTGTCGATTTGCCAGCACTTGCCCGTTCTTTTCCTCGCCGGCGGGCGAGGGAACGCAGCAGAATCGTCCTGCACGCCAGCTGGCGAACCGCCGGTGAGGCACGGTTTGGGAGCCACGTTGCCTCGCACCAACGGCGGTGATGCTGAGTCGTGTCGGCGCTCTCCGGACGGAATCCAGGATACTGGATTCTCCGGGGGGCGCCTTTCTTCATACCGGCAGGACGGGGCGCTGTCCATGCCCGGCCCGGCCCATCCGGGTCCCCCGATGCGGAATGGTGGTCCACTCATGGACCACAAGAGGGCGTTTCCCGTGCCTTCCCGACCGATCCGGCGCCTTCCTCACTCGTGCGTGGAGGGCAGGGCCGACCCGGAGACCACCACGCTCATGGGGATCGTCTCCAGCCAGAAGGCCAGCATCACCTGATCGAACTCGTTGGCCACCAGCCGGGGAGGATCCTGACGGCGGGGGCCCTGACGCATGGGGGTGGGGAAGATGGCCATCGATCGGGGGTGGCGGCTGCGACTGCTGTCGGTCGCAGCGGCCTGCAGGCGCGGGGCCTCCCATGCCCGCCCGGGAATCTCGTCGTCCAGGACCGGCACCAGCACGAGGGTATCCCTCCAGCGCAGGAGACTGTGGTGCAGCGGGTCGGGTGGGGCGGGCAGGTAGCGCAGGGTATAGACCCCGTGGTCGATGGGCTGGTCGAGATAGTCGAACCAGGTGGTCATGACCTCGACCACCCCCAGCAGTGCGGCCGGATGGATCTCCGGATAGGCCAGGCGCGACTCCCGCTGTGGTGCGGGTCTCGAATCCAGATCGCGGACCCACCAGAAACGGAGCACTTCCTCGGCGTAGCTGCGCACGATCATGCATCGCTGGGCCAGGCGGCTGCTCAACTCGGGCGAGCACAGGGCCGGCGGCGGCCGGTCCTCCGTCACCATGTCGGTGACCAGGGTATGGGCGGATGCATCGGCGGAGCCGAGATGGGCACCGGCCAGCAGGACCGCCGCCACGGCCATCAGGGGAAAAGACCGGAACGAGAACATGGCAGCATCTGAGCATCCTCGCCGGGCTGGATCAAGTGGGGAATGGCCATTCGGGGGAGTTTGACGCCGATCCAGCGGTTGCTCCCTCCCGGAGGGCTGTGGCATCCTCTCATGCATGAACCTTCTGATCCTTCTCTACGTCCTGGTCTCGATCTCCGGCGCGGCGGTCCTGGCCTTGGAGATCCTCGGAACCCGCCTGCTCGGCCCTTTCTTCGGGGTTTCGCTCTACCTGTGGTCGGCTCTGATCACCGTCACCCTGGCTTCGCTGGCCGCCGGGTACGCCCTGGGTGGGCGTTGGGCGGATCGCAGGCCGCTTCTGTCACGGCTGGGAGCTCTCTTCGCTGCTGCCGGCCTGTGGGTGCTGATCATCCCCTGGATCAAGCATCCCCTGTTGCAGCTCATCGGGGGAATGGGTCTGCGGTCCGCGGTCCTCGTCTCTGCTGTCGTGCTCTTCGCCGTTCCGCTGACCTTGCTGGGCATGATCACCCCCTATGCTCTGCGCCTGAAGGCCACCTCGGTCGATCACGTGGGGCGCGATGCGGGCAATCTCTACGCCGCATCGACCATCGCAAGCGTGGTTGCTGCATTGGCCACTGGTTTCTGGTTGCTTCCCTCGCTGGGTGTCCTGCGTCTCACCCTCTTCGTGGGGGTTGTCCTGCTTGTCGGCTCGGCGCTGGCCTTCTGGGGTGTGCGGCGGACAGGCTCTGAGAACCGCCGTGTAGCGTCGTCGGCCGCGTTGCTCTTCTTCCTGATGGCCGCCGCCGCCGGCTATGGAGTCGTCCGGGCCGAGGTACCGCCTCGCAGCCTTCTCTTCAAGTGTGATTCTCCTTATTCGGAAGTGAGGGTGCTGCAACACGAGGACGGCCGCTACCTCCTGCTCGACGGCGGGGTGCACACCGTCGAAGGCTTCGGGCAGGGGGAGAGCCATCATCGATACGTGCCGGTCTTCGAGTCGCTCGAATACCTTTTCGATGAGCCAGGCCGAATGCTCTTGCTCGGCCTCGGGGGAGGGGTCGTGGCGGTGGACTACCATCTGGCCGGATGGGAGGTCGATGCGGTGGAGATCGATCCGATGGTGGTCGATGTGGCCCGCCGTTTCTTCGACCTCAAGCCGGCCCAGGCGCGGGTCCACCTCGGTGACGCCCGCCGCTTCCTCCTGGAGACTCCCAAACGCTGGGATCTCATCCTCGTCGATGCCTTCGGCTCCTCGTCCATCCCCTTTCACCTGGTGACCGAGGAGTTCTTCGCCCTGGTGAGAGAACACCTGCTCCCGAACGGTGTCCTGGCGATGAACGTGGAGGCCCGGCAGTGGTACGACCCGGTGGTGGCGTCGATCGGCAAGACCCTGCGGCAGGACTTCCCGGTGGTGTGGGCGCTTCCCACCCAGGAACCACGCAACGTGCTGGGGAACGTGGTCCTGGTGGCGGGTGTCGATCCCGCCCTCCACTTCGATGAAGAGCGCCTGCCCCGTCCCATCGACGTTCTCTACGACGACTACGAACACTGGCGGGTCATCCAGATGAACCACGGCTGGGACAACCGTTTCGATCCGGCCGCCCTGGCCCGGGCCGAAGTGCTCACCGACGATCGCAACCGCATCGAGCTGTGGTCCGATGCGGTGAACCGCCAGGCACGGGTCCAGCTCCGGGAGACCTTCGGAGACGATCCGGCGCTGCGCTAGCCGCCTTCGCCCATGGGTTCGATCCTGCCCGTTTCCTCCACCACCACCGGCCACCCTTCGATCATCCGGGGAATGCGCTCTTCGATTTCGGGAGTGGCCGTCTCCACTCCCACTTTCAGGCAGGGCTTCCCCTGCTCGTCGACGCCCACGTAGATCACGGTGACGCCGGGGATGGCCAGGATCTCCTCGTCGTGGTCGGCGAGGACCTCGTCGATGGGTCGGGTGGGAGCCATTCTCTGCTCCTGGGCTGGGGGGGAGCTCTCCGGGACCGCCTGTCGTTGGCAGGCGCTCAGGGCCGCGACACACGAGACGATGAGAACGATGAGAGGGAACGGGCGGTACGGTTTCACCATCTGGGAACCTCCCGGTCGAGAGGAAGCCGGCGGACTCGTCGCCGTCCGCCGTGCCGGCCCTGGGCCAGCATAGCAGAACGCCCGCTCCGGCGGGAGCGGGCGTTCGTGTCGACAGTCCCGGACCAGGGCCCGGGACCCCGTTGATTTGGGATCAGTTGCCCACCATCGAGGCGTTCAGGAAGCCCAACACCTCGTCGATGGGGTTGGCCACGGCGATGGAGGAGCTGCCGGCGAAGAGCAGGCCCACCGCGCGCGGGTTGGTGTCGACGTCCTCGACCAGCAACGAACCGCTGTCGCCGCTGTTGAGGAAACGAGACCCCTTGTTCTTGACGAGGATCTGGCCAGTGAAGGTCTTGGTGAAAGCGGTACTGCCGGCGCACTCGTTTTCGTAGCTCACGCTGACGGTTGCGTTGAGGCCGGTCACCGAAGAACGAGTCAAGCCAGAGGTACGGCCACTCTTCTTCACATCCTGCTTCACATACGCATCCACGGTCTGGGCGCTGAGAGTGCCGATCTCCAGGATGGCTCCGTCGCTGCGGACCATGCCCGAGATGACCTCGCCCACGGCGCAATCGACGTTGTGGTCGGGCAGCGAGTGCTTGAGCACGAGAGTGGCCACTTCCTGGGCCGACGCCGCGTTGCAGCTGACGTCGATGAGCCCGGGCTGGATGACCGGATCGCCGTTGCTGGCCACGCGATTGTTGCCGCCGCTGACGATATCGGACTCGAGCACGTGGTAATTCGAGAGCACGTACTGCTTGCTGCCGATCTGGATCAGCGAGCCCAATGTGCCGCCGCAGCAGTAGCCGTTGGCCAGGTCATAGCCCCAACCGCCGGAGGTGCCCAGCTGGATGGGAGGATCCTGCAGGGCCTTGTGGTCGATCTTGCTCGGCCGACCCTTCATGGCCACGATGCGGCCGACCACCATCTCCCGCACCTTCAGGCCGTCGATGCGAGAGGGAAGCGTTCCCGAGGGCAGAGCCGACTCGGAGAGCACGAGGATCACCGGGGCGCCCTTGTCGTCCAGACCGGTGGCGGTTCCCACCACGCGGTCGATGGCCATGAGCACCGGCGTGTTGCGGAGCTGGATGTCCATGGCGGCCTGGACGGCAGGGTTGCCGCGACCGTACACGAGCACCGGGTCGCCGCTGTTGGGAGCCTGGGGGCCGGTGACCGTGTCGCTGGAACAACCGACCCAGAAGAGTGAGACCACGAGCAGAACAGCGAGGATTCCGCCCAGGCCTCGTCGATTCCTAAGCATCAAGAGAACCTCCTCCAGAGGCGAGAGAACGTGTCTGGATTCCATACGGAACTGCGAGGCTTCGATTCAAGCACTTCGGCGGCTCTGCTGTCAAGGCTGAAGCCCTTGGCAAGTCTTTGGCATGAAAGAAGTTCCATGGCCTCTCCATTCACCGCTTTTTCACTTGACCCTGGCCTGAATGCCGCCAAAGTACGGGAAGTCACGTCACTTTCGCGCCATCACCTCCTGGTCTCTGCATTCTCGACGGCGTAGTTGGGCGCTTCATCCCTGGAGGGATCATGGACAGCAAACGAGGGGTACTCATCGTCATCCTGGTGATCGTCGTCGCCTGGACCTCTCCGGTCTCGGCCAACGGAGTGGAGGGTCCCCACCTGGGATTCTCCTTGCAGGGGGGAGGCGTCATCTGGACCGGCGGCCGTCCCATGGAGAACGACCTCATCTACGGCGGGCGTCTCGCCCTGATGCCGTGGTCGAACTTCGGACTGGAGGGTACCGTCGAGATCCATCCGACCAACGACTTCGATGGCCAGGCGCTCCGGATGAACCACCTCAGCGCCAACCTGATCTACGATTTCCTGCCCTTCAACCGCTTCAATCCCTACCTCACCGCGGGTCTGACCCGCGAACACGTGGTACGCTCGACGGGGGGATGGGAGAGCTGGAACGGCTGGGAGGCGGGCCTCGGTCTCAAGATCGCGTTGCTCCAGGCCGAGGGCCGGCGGGTCGACCTCCGCCTGGACGTCCGGCGGACGGTGGTGGAGTGGAAGAACGCCGGCCCCGGCGATGACAACTTCCCCACCAACTGGATCCTCACCGCCGGTCTGGAACTGGCGGTGGGCGGCAATGCCCGCGATGGCGACGAGGACGGAGTCTCCGACCGCCAGGACAAGTGCCCGGACACCCCGCGCGGAGCATCGGTGGACAGCTACGGTTGTCCCACCGACAGCGACAACGACGGCGTCTTCGACGGTCTCGACGAGTGCCCCGACACGCCGGTGGGGTCGAAGGTGGACAGCAGGGGCTGTCCTGCCGACAGCGACCACGACGGGGTCAACGACGGCATCGACCGCTGCCCGGACACTGCGGCCGGAGTCAGTGTCGATGCGTATGGCTGCCCGCTGGACAGCGACCACGACGGCGTGGCCGACGAGATCGACCGCTGTCCGGACACGCCCGAGGGCGAAGCGGTGGACGAATGGGGTTGTGAGGTCGACTCGGACGACGACGGCGTACCCGACCGCATCGACCGCTGTCCGGGGACCCCGCCGAAGGTGGCGGTCGACGAACGGGGATGCCCGGTTCCCCAGTCGGCGCGGGAGATCGAACTGCTCGACATCGGCCTGTTGCGTCTGGACGACGTCAACTTCGCGAGCGGTCGGGCCCAGATCTCGCCCGAGTCGTATCCGGCCCTGCGGGAAGTCGGCGAGATCCTCGTGAAGTGGCCCAGTCTGCGCATCGAGATCGGCGGTCACACCGACAGCCAAGGAGCGGCCGAGTTCAACCAGAAGTTGAGCGAGGCCCGGGCCCGCGCGGTCTTCGACTGGCTGCTCGAGCACTTCCCCCAGATCCGTCCCGATCAATACGTCATCCGCGGCTACGGAGAGAGCCAACCCATCGCGGGCAACGACACCGCCGAAGGCCGCCGCCGCAACCGCCGCGTCGAATTCAAGGTGCTCAACAAGGAATCGCTGAGACGCGAGGTTCCTCCGCAGACGGGGACACCGGACGGCCGTCCCTGATCGGGCATGCGCCTCCGAGGGGAGATGGCTCGTTTACATCTTGTGAACGGTCATCTCCCCTTGACCTTCCCGCCGGGCCCGTCTTGAATCGGGGTGAACATCCCCCAGGGGAGGAGGCCTCTCATGTCCGTGAAGATCTCGCGGGTGGAATATTACTACGCGAGCACAGAGGATCGCCCCGGTGCCACCTATCAACTCCTTCAGGCCATGGCCAATGCGGGTGTGCAGTTGCTTGCGTTCAGCGCGATCCCGGTGGGTCCCAGCCGGGCCCAGTTGACGCTGTTCCCGGTGGACAACGATCGCCTGCTTCGCACTGCTCCCAAGCTGGGCCTGAGTCTGTCCGAGCCTCAGCGCGCTTTCCTGGTCCAAGGCGAGGATGAAGTGGGGGCGTTGGGTGAGGTGCACCGGAAACTCTACGATGCGAAGATCAATGTCTTCGCTTCATCGGGAGTCACCGATGGGGTGGGACGCTTCGGCTACCTGCTGTACGTCCGGCCCGAAGACTACGAGCGCGCGGCCGGCGTCCTGGGAATCTAGTTCTTCCCATCGATGTCAGAAGCTGGCCAGCGCCTCTTCCTCGTCGTCGAAGATCTCGATGACCCGGTCGAAACGGGTCGTGTGGAGGACGTGTGCGATCCGCTCGTTCGGTGAGCACATCTTCAGCGTTCCTCCGGATTCCTTCATCGAGTGGTAGAGGGCGACGATGAATCCCAGGCCGGTGGAATTGACCCACTTGAGTTCGGCCAGGTTCAGGAGGATCTTCCTCGCTCCCTCTTCGATGGCCTCCTGGACGGCGCCCTTGAAGACCGCCTCGTCGGAAGGGCCTCCCCGCAGCTCGCCGCGAAGGTCGAAGATCACGACTTCATCCTGTTTCCGGCGGGTCAGATCCATGGGATCACTTCCTCATTCCTCTGTTCCTTCTGCTACGTCGTTGCGAGAACGCCGGTTGCTGCGGCGTTCGAAGATCTGGAAGGTGAATCCCGGGTCTTCCTCCTGGTGCTCTTCCTCCCAGGTCAAGCTCCACCCTTCGGGATCCAGCTCGGGGAAGTCCACGTCACCGTCGGCGGCCAGGTGGACGCGCGTGAGGTAGATGCGTTGGGCATAGGGCAGGGCGAGCCGGTAGATCTCTCCGCCTCCGGCGACGAAGAGTTCGCTCTCGCCTCTCTGGCGGGCGGACTCGATCGCCTCGTCGAAGTCGCCGAAGACCTCCGCGCCCTCGATCCCCGGCTGCCCGCTCCGGCTGAGCACCATCATCCTCCGGCCGGGCAGGGGACGGCCGATCGATTCCCAGGTGCGCCGCCCTACCAGGAGGGTGTGACCCATGGTCAGCCTCTTGAAGCGGCGCAGGTCGGCGGACAGGTGCCAGGGCAGGCCACCCTCACGGCCGATGATTCCGTTCTCCGCCGCGGCGACGATGATGGAGATCCTCATGAGCGGCTACACCGCCACCGGAGCGGCGATGTGGGGGTGGGGGTGGTAGTCCTCGAGGTGGAAATCCTCGTAGACGAAGTCGAAGAGCTCCTGGCGCTCGGGATTGAGCACCATGCGGGGCAGCGGACGCGGCTCCCGCTGCAGTTGGGTATGGGCCTGCTCGAAATGGTTCGAGTAGAGGTGGACGTCGCCGAAGGTGTGGATGAACTCGCCCGGCTCGAGCCCGGTGACCTGGGCCATCATCAACAGGAGGGTGGCGTAGCTGGCGATGTTGAAGGGCACGCCGAGGAAGATGTCCGCGCTGCGCTGGTAGAGCTGGCAGGAGAGCTTGCCCCGGGCCACGTAGAATTGGAAGAGACAGTGGCAGGGCGGCAACGCCATCTCGTCGATCATGCCGACGTTCCAGGCGCAGACCAGATGGCGGCGGCCGTGGGGGTTGTGGCGCAGGCCGTCGACGAGGCGGGAGATCTGGTCGATGTGCCCGCCGTCCGGCGTCGGCCAGCTTCGCCACTGGTAGCCGTAGATGGGGCCCAGATCGCCGTTCTCGTCCGCCCATTCGTCCCAGATGGTCACCCCGTTCTCGTGCAGGTAGGCCACGTTCGTGTCCCCCCGCAGGAACCAGAGCAACTCGTGGAGGATGCTGCGCACGTGCAGCTTCTTGGTGGTCAGCAGGGGGAAGCCCTCGGCCAGGTCGAAGCGCATCTGCTGGCCGAAGAGACTGCGGGTGCCCGTGCCGGTGCGGTCGGGCTTGTCCACGCCTTCGTCGAGGATCTTCTGCAGCAGGTCGAGATAGGCTCGCAAGGGGTGTCCTTTCGCGGGCGCTCAGGGGGCCGATGGAAGTGGGGGGTCGAAGGGTTGACGGCACTGTACCCCATCGCCGCCGCCGGTGACAAGGGCGGCCGATCCGACGGTTGACGGACGGTGGAGGAGGGCGTAGCCTCATCCACTCTACCCTGGGGATGTTCCCGGGGACATCCGAATCGCGCCAAGGAGGATCGTTCCATGGCTCACGTCGTAACCGCACGTTGTGTTGATTGCCGCTATACCGACTGTGTCGAGAATTGCCCAGTCGATTGCTTCTACGAGATCCAGGATCCACACATGCTGGTGATCGATCCCGACACGTGCATCGACTGCGCCCTTTGCGTCGAGGCCTGTCCCATCAAGGCCATCTGGGCCGAGGACGACCTCCCGGAGGAATATGCCGAGTGGGCGGACAAGAACCGCGAGCTGTTCGAGTCCGGAGAGAATCTCACCGAGGTCATCGGACCCCTGGAGGGAGCCAAGACCCTCGAGCAGATCCACGAGGAGGAGAAGGCGAAGGGTTGGGACATCGAAGATCCGGCCTGAGCCCTCGTGCTGGTTCTTTCCCGGGAACCTTCTTTGACCGGCCCGGTGGAGCCTGGCTCCACCGGGCTCGGTTTTTCACCTCCGTCCACCGGCGCGCGCTGCCGGCCGGAGGACGGCTCCCGTCGTCGGGGAGGACTCCTCCCCGACGGGCCTGGGGGATGGTCGATCTGATGGAGGAAGGATGTTTCTTCACAGAGAGAAGGGAGACCGCAATCACGTCCTGCTGATCACCCTCGTCGCGGTGATCGCCTTCGCCCCCCTGGCTTCCGGGCACCGGATGCAGGTGGTCCTGCACGTCCTGTTGCTGGCGGTGCTCCTCTCGGGGGCCCTGTCCGCCGCCCGCCACCACGGGCGGGTCCGTCTGGTCGCGGTTCTGACCGGTTCACTGCTCTTCCTGGGCTATTTCCTGGCCGAGCGCTATTCGGCCGCGGCCCTGCCCTACGTGGCCGTGGCCGAGATGCTCTTCATGATGGTGGTGGCGTTCAGCCTGCTCGGTCAGGTCTTCTCGCCCGGGGCCATCACCCTCGATCGCATCGCCGGGGCCATCTCCGTCTATTTCCTCATCGGTCTCAGTTGGGGCCTGCTCTATCTCACCCTCGAGAGCCTGTCTCCGGGCAGCTTCCAGGGACAACTCACTGGCCAGGGCGACCACGCCGCCGATCTCATCTACTATTCCTTCGTCACCTTGACCACGCTGGGTTACGGGGAGATCACCCCGGTCACCGCGATCGCTCGCTCCTCGGCCCTGCTGGAGGCGACCCTCGGCGTCCTCTACATGGCCACGCTGGTGGCGCGTCTGGTCGGGATGTACGAGGGTCCGCGGCGGCAGGGCTGAGTCCACCGGCGTTTGCGCCACCGTTCACCGGGGCTTGCCCCGCCAGGGGGAGCCATCCGAAGGGGAGTGGCAGCGGGATCGGTCAGAGCCGGGTGCCGAAACCCATGCCGATCGAAACCCCGGCCGGGGGCAGGCCCAGCCCCAGGAGGAAGGCGATGCCTCCCTCGGTGTAGTAGACCAGGCCGGCCTCGAGGATGAAGCGAAGGGTGTCGCGGTCGGGATCGTCGATCCAGATGCTCCCGTTCGGCCCGGCGATGGGGAGATTCACCCCTTCGTAGCGCAGGTAGTTGTGCGAGCGCATGAGGCCGAGTCCGCCGAAGGCGTAGAATTCACGGGAGAGACGGCGGGTGAGGCCGACCCTTCCACCTCCCCATTGGCTCTCCTTCGATACCAGGTGGCCTCCGAGGAGATCCTCGACCCTCCCGGGGTCGAGTTCGTCGTAGTACCAGGCGTCGTCACGGATGAGCTGGGTTGCGATCCACAGCGAGCCGTAGCCGCCGTACCCCCGGGGAGGGACGTAGTGGACCGCCGCTCCGACCATCTCCTCCGGCAAGGCGAACTCCACGTGGACCACCCAGATCCTCTTGTTGCCCTCCTCCACCCGTGGGGGCATGGGGGGCATGGGTCGACTCTGGCTGTGGGCGCTCACCGGGACCAGGAGAAGGAACAGGATGAGCGGAAGCAGGAAGCGGCGGCCGCGCCCTGGTCGGGCCTTCATCCGGCCACCGGGCGGTGACGGCACACGCGGGACCATACGCTCAACCCAGGAGGAAGCGCAGTCCGGCCTGGATGGTGATGCCGCGTTGCCGCACCGAGTTCAAACGGATCTCCTCTCCGAGATCGTCTCCTCCATAGGCGCTGTAGATGTTCTGGATGTAGCTGAACTCCAGGAGCCATCCCCAGTACCGGCTGAAGGCGTTCTCGATGCCCACGCCCACCTGCGCCGATACCACGAAATCCTTGAAGTCCTCGAAGATGGTCAGGGTGACGTCCCGCTGGAGGATGAGATCCCCGCTCAGACCCACCAGGAAGTACAGACTCGATGGCTGGTCGGCGGTCTGCAGTTTCGCCAACACCGGAATGGACAGGTAGTCGAAGCCGCCCTGGACCTTCAGGATGTTTCCCGTGGGTTGCCCGAGTTCGTCGAGTTCGGGCACTTCTTCCTCGATGTTCTTGGATACGTACATGAACTCGGTGAGGAGACGGAAATTCGAGTGACGGCCGAATTTCCATTCGAAACCCAGCCCACCGGTTGCGGTCCAGCAGGCGCTGGGATCGAAGAGCTGTTCGCCGCCGAAGTCGTAGTCCTGCGTGCCGTTGTAGGCGCCTCCCTTGAGCACGATCGTGTTGAGGGGTTGTCCTCCCCAGGCGGTCGCAGCAGGCAGGATGAGCAGCAAGAGGAACAGTGCGATGGATCTTGACATGGAATCCCCTCCGGGATGAGCGCCCCGGCGACTTGACGCGGCGGCCGCCTCTTCGGACATTCTAGCCGAGTGGGCCCGGCCGCCCCAGTTGATTTCTGCCGCTTCCGAGGGGTGGTCGTGGGACCCCGGTGGCCCGTCGTTCCCCCGTCCAGGAGTATCCACCGATGCGAAGAGCGAATCGCCGGGGCCGCAAGGTCGTCCATTCGTGGCTCTTGCCGCTGTTCCTCCTTCTTCTGCTGAGCGTGGCCGCGTGCTCCTCGGACGACGGGGATGGGGGAGAGGCGCCGCCTCCACCCCCGCCTCCGGCCGGGGCCGATCTGGGCATTCGTTTCCTCGTCTACCACCTGGGCGACGGCGACCTGCTCTTTGGCGCCCCCCGCCTGTTGTGGAAGGGAACGGCCGCCGGACCGGACGGGGATTCCCCCCAGCAGACCGCGATGCCGCGCATTCCCGGCGCCGAGCCCTTCCGGATCCGGTGGGAACTGAGCGATCCCACCGTGCCCATCCGCGGCTTCCAGTACCGGGTGACCAACGATCCCGCCGAAGGCGACCGGCGCATGCCCCGCGATAGCGAGGATCATCCCTACTGGAGCGACCGGGACTCCTTCGACTATGCCAACAGCACTCCGCAGGAGTGGATCACCTCCCGCTGTGACACCGGTGGCGACTGCCCGGAGATCCTGATGTGGAGCTCCGATCTTCCCCATTCCATCTGGGTCTTCGCTTCGACCACCGACGGGCAGGAGACACCGCTCGACGAGGCCCAGTTGCAGTGGGAGATCGTGAACCTGCCTCCGACCACCGAGTTGGTTCTCGACGCCACCTTTCCCTACTATCGCCTCCCCGACGGGATGGGTGGATACCAGGACGTGCACTTCGCCGAAGGCGACACCATCCCGGCCGGGGTCACCGCGGTCTTCCGCCTCAGCGGTGACGACCCCGACCCGCCGGTGCTGAAACAGGCGGTCCTCCCGCGGGTCCGCTTCCAGGGCCGGACGGTCATGCAGGGCCGCGACGGCTCGACCCGGCAACTCCAGACCAACTACAGCCCTCCGGCCGAGGCGGACACCATCGCCTTCGTCACCGGCCCCTTCGACTACACCTTCTTCGGTCGCGCCGTCGACCGTCTGCGCGCCGTCGATCCCACCCCGGTGAGCTTCACCTTCACCGCCGGATTCGGTCCGCGCATGTCTTCGCTCTTTCCGAGCTCTGAAGACGAAATTCTGCTGAGCGACCCTGATGGCAGCCGGTGGCCGCAGAACACGGTCGACTACGAGGTGTCGGCGGACACCACGCTCTACTGGACCGGCGCGCGATTCGTCGCCTATCAGGTGAGCGACGAGGAACTTTGGTTCGGGCGGCTCTTCCGCATCCCCATGGTGCTTCAGGGGACGGGTGATCCCCGCCAGCCGGCGTCCGGCGCCTACGGTCAGGCCCGGGCCTTCTCCTACGAGTGGAGGAGTGAAGGGGATCCGGACAACCGGATCCATGACGGCGGCGGAGCCGATGATTCCACCGTCTTCTCCGATGCCACTTCCCCCAACGAGTACCGTCTGGAGGGGGAGGACGCGGTGGAGATCTTCGTGCCCGCGATCTTCTGGCTCCATCCGGAGTACTTCGAGGAGGGCAGTTGTGGAGGGCCTGGTGAGCTGGACTACTGTGGCGTGGGGGCGTTCCTGCGCGCCCAGCTCGGCGCCGTCCACCTGCTGGGGTGGGCGCGGAACACCTCCCGGATGCAGACCTTCACCTGGTACCTCCAGCTCGTCCCCGATCCGTCCATGGAGCTGACCACCACGATCGGCGATCTGGGACAGATCAGCCGGCCCGATTCGGTGGCCTTCCCCTTCCATCTGGGTCTGCCCGACGGCGAGGGGGGCGTCCGGCTCTGGCCTTGACGGTGGCGTCCGGATGGAAGGTCCTTCGCCTGGGCCGCTTGATCCGCCGGGGGGCGCTGCCTAGGCGAGCTGTTCGAGCGCGTCGAATTCCCTCTGGAGGCGGTCGACCAGCGCGTCGAACTGCTCGATGATCTCCCGCACGACCTCCGGGCGATTCAGGTCGACTCCGGCCCGCTTCAGCAATTCCATGGAATCGTCGCTGCCGCCGGCGCGCAGCAGATCGAGATAGTTGGTGACCGCCTCTTCCCGCTCCTTGCCCTCACTCTGGATGATGCGCGAGAAGATGTGCGCCGATGAGGCGAAACACGTGGCGTACTGGTACACATAGAACGGACTGCGATAGAGGTGGGGGATCCGCGCCCAGGTCAAGCGGTACAGATCGTCGTAGTCGACCTCGTCGCCGTACCACTCCTCCTGCATCGAACCGTAGATCTCCTCGAGCACCTCGGCGGTGACCGGCTCACCCCGTTCCACGCGGCGGTGGGCTTCCAGCTCGAATCCGGCGAAGAGGACCTGGCTGTAGAAGGTTCCCACGATGCTGTCGATGGCATGCTGGAGGAGCAGGATGCGCTCCCGCGGATCGGAACTGCCCTTGAGCATGTGATCGAGCAGAAGCCGCTCGTTCAGCGTGGATGCCACTTCGGCCACGAAGATGGTGTAGTCCGAGTAGCAGAAGGGCTGACTCTCGTTGGCCAGGACGGTGTGGATCGTGTGTCCCATCTCATGGGCGATGGTGAAGACGTTGTCCAGGGTGTCGTTGTAGTTCAGGAGGATGTAGGGGTGGACCCCGTAGACCGAGGTCGAGTAGGCCCCGGTGCGTTTGCCTTCGGTCTCGAAGACGTCGATCCATCTCTCGGAGAACGCCGTCTGGACCTTGCGTTGGTATTCCTCGCCCAGGGGTCGGACCGATTCCAGCACCAGTTCGACCGCCTCTTCATAGCTGTATCGCTTCTCGCTGGGAACCAGCGACAGGGTGCCGTCGTAGAGGTGGATCTCGTCGAGCTGAAGGACCTTCTTGCGCAGCGCATAGTAACGGTGCAGGGGAGCCACCCCTTCCCGGGTGGTCGTGATGAGATTCTCCACCACCGACTCGGGGATGGCGTCGCCGTGCAGCACCGCCTGCAGGCAGGATTCGTAGTTGCGGGCCCGGGCGTTGGCCCAATCCCTCTGGCAGGTGGCGTTGTACAGGGCCGCATAGGTGTTCCGGCTGGCGGCGAAGGCCTCGTACAGGCCGCGGAAGGCCTTGGCCCGGTCCTCCTGGTTGCGCTCGCGGGAGAGGATGACGTAGTAGCGCCCGTAAGTGAGTTGGACCTGCTCGCCGTTGCTGAGGGTCAACACGGGGTAGCGGATGTCGGCGGTGGAGAGCATCGAGTAGATCTCCGACGGAGATGCGTTGAACGATGCGCCGTAGCTGAGGAGTTTCTCCTTGTCCTCGTCCAGGACGTGCTCCTGTTGCCGGAACAGGACCCGCAGAACGTAGCGGTACAGGGCGAGGTCTTCGTTCTCATCCAGCCAGCGGTCGATGGTTTCACGGCCGATGGCGAGGATCTCCGGGTGGAACCACGAGGTCTGCGTGGCCGCCCGGGCGAAGAGAAGGGTGACCTGCTGGTGCCGCGCCTCGATGTCGTTTCGGCGCACGTCCTCGTCGAATTTCAGTGAAGCGTAGTTGTACACCCGGTAGGCGAGCTGATCGATCTCGTCGTTGAGCCGGAGTGCCCTCAACAGGTGCTCGGGCCCCTTGCCCAGCGTGCCCTTGAGGGTGACCATCTCTTCGATCAGGCCCTCGAGCCGGTCCATGCCCTTCTGCCACGCATCGAAGTCCTCGTAGATGTCCTCGAGATTCCAACGGTAGCGGAGGTCGATGTCCGAGCGCTCGAGTGCGCCTCCGGCGAGCTGCGGAAGATGGAAGGTGTTCATGGAGTTCGTGTTTCCTTGCAGGGGAATCAGTTCTCGGCCACCTCGAGATAGAGCAGCCCGAAATGGCCGCGGCGGTCGGTCCAGCGTTCACGGAGTTGGAAGCCGGCGTCCTGGGCGAGCTGGACGAAGTCGTCCATACGGTACTTGCAGGAGTACTCGGTGAGGATGCTCTCCCCGCGGTGGAAGGAGAAGCTCTCGCCGTCGATGGTCACGCTCTGGTCCCGGGTGGAGACCAGGTGCATCTCCACCCGGCTCTTGGTGGGGTTGTAGAAGGCGTAGTGCCGGAAGCAGTCGAGTTGGAAGTCGGCATCGAGTTCGCGGTTGATCCGTACCAGGAGATTCAGGTTGAAGGCGGCGGTGATGCCGCGGGCGTCATTGTAGGCCCGGTGCAGGATGCGGGGATCCTTCTTCAGGTCGATTCCCACCAGCAGCACTCCGCCCTGGCCCAGGGCGCTGGCCATGATCTCCAGCAGGGGGACGGTCTGCCGCGGGGTGAAGTTGCCCACGGTGGAACCGCCGAAGTAGATGACCGTGCGCCGGGGGCTCACATGGGGCTTGGGAAGGGGGAAGGGGCGGGTGAAGTCGGCGCACACCGGCAGCAGTTCCAGCCGGGGGTACTCCCGGTGCAGGGTGGCGGCCGCGTTCCGCAGGGTGCTTGCGCAGATGTCCACCGGGGCGTAGGCCACCGGATCCTCGAGGGTATCGAGGAGGAAGCGCGTCTTCATGCAGTTGCCGCTTCCCAGCTCGACCAGATAGCATTGCCGGCCCATGGCCTTGGTGATGGCGGGGGCGAAGTCCTGGAGGATGTCCAGCTCGCTGCGGGTCAGATAATAGCCGGGCAACTCGGTGATGCGCTCGAAGAGTTCGCTTCCCCGTTTATCGTAGAAGTACTTGGAAGGAAGGTACTTCGGGGTCGATCGCAGACCTTCCTGCACTTCCTCGAGGAGGTCGCCCACACCCGGCGCAAGGTCGAGGAACTCGAAAGCTCTTTGGGGAAGAGGCTTCATGGATCGACCCCGTATCTGGTGGCGCGAGCGGAGCAGCGGGCATCGGAAGTGGGATGGAGATGCGCGCGCGCTGAGATCGTTTCTGGTATGCAGGCATTCTAACAGAGAGGATGGGGGAAGGAAAGAGATGTTGGGGGCGGTAACTTTCCGGCCTCGCCGCGCGTCCTTCCCTTGAATGAGCGATGAAGATGGATCGACCCGCATTCACCCGGCTCCTGTACGAGCACAAGGACGCGGTCTACGGGCTGGCGGTCCATCTTCTTCGCAGCCGTGAAGAGGCCGAGGACGTGGTCCAGGACGTCTTCCTGAAGTTGTGGAGGCAGGGAGAGCGGGTGGAGGCGGCCTCCTGCGGGGTGTGGCTGATGCGGGTCTGCCGGAACGCCTGTCTCGATCGTCTGCGCCGCCGCCGGGTGCGCTCGCGGCACCGCGACGACCCGCTCACGACGACCCACGGCCTTCATGCTCCGGCGCCGGGGGAGGAAGGCACGGCGATCGAGGGTTCGGTCGATCTCAGCGATGGGGGAGCCGGAGCCCGGCATATCGAGAGGGAAGTGGAGGTCCATGAAGTGGTGCAGGCCATGGGTGATCTGGACGAACCCCATCGCTCGGTCATCATGCTGAGGGAACTGCACCATCTCTCCTACGAGGAGATCGCCGAAGTGACCGGCCT
Organism: Candidatus Krumholzibacteriia bacterium; assembly: GCA_029932915.1. Classification (GTDB taxonomy): domain Bacteria; phylum Krumholzibacteriota; class Krumholzibacteriia; order JAJRXK01; family JAJRXK01; genus JAOZPE01. Next base: position 98,144 of record JAOZPE010000003.1, on the reverse strand, counting down.
CTCCCTGTCCTCGGTGAAGATCACCTTGCACCGCGCACGCAAGAGCGTCCGGCGGCGCTTGGAGCAACCATGGGAGGCCCGGGCGTGACCCATCCGGATGAAGATCGCTTCCTTCGCGAACGGCTGCGCTCGTATCGAACGCCGCCCTGTCCTCAGCGGGTGGTGGACGGGATCCTGGCCCGCGTGCAGGCCGAGGAGGAAGCGGAGCGGAGCCCGGCCGTCTCCGGCGGCTGGCTTCGGGCGCTGTCGTCGTGGCGAGCACATCTGCTGGTACCGGCCGCGACCCTGGCTCTCGTGGTCTTCCTGCTGGTGTCCTCCCCGGGGGGGCCGGAGCGCGGGGCCGTGCCGCCCACGCCGGTGGTGAGCGCCCCGTCGGATTCGACTGATCCCTGCGCCCGCGAGCTCGAGGCGATCTTCCGCCGCCTGGGCGTCGATCGCTCGACCCTGGCCTACGACGACGCGACCATCTGCGCCGCGGCCCAGGAGATCCGTCTGGCGCTCACGCTGGTGGGACGGGCCGTCGATTCCACCGAGGACGTCGTCGGCCGTCAGACCCGTGACCGTTTCTCGAATGCAATCCGAAGGGGTCTGGGAACCGGCTTCGATCGTTTCGTGAAGCAGGATCCCGCCTCACATCAGGGCGGCTGACACCGGCCGCCGCAACCGACAGGGAGGCGAAGACATGCGCCGATGGATGATGAGCGCGGCACTCGTGCTGGTGTGGGCGGCGACCGCGTCCGCCCAGGGCGGCGGACAGGAATTCTCCAAGGAACCCGGATACGTCGATCTCCAGCGCTTCGGTGATCTGCAGAAGGGCAAGGAAGTGGTGGAGGTCTACCTCACCCAACCCCTGCTGAGCGCGGCGCGCTGGGCGATGATCAAGGACGACCCCGACCTGGCCGAGGTGCTGGGGAACCTTCAACTCCTCAGGGTGAACGTCTTCTCGTTCCCGGCGGAGCAGGCGAAGAGTCTGGGGAGCTACGTCGACAAGGTCGCCGCAACCCTGATGAAGGAGAATTGGTCGCGCGTGGTGAAGGTGAATGACGAGGACGGAGTGTGGAACATCCTGGTGAAGATGGATGAGAAGAGAGGAGAGCAGGAGGCTCCCGTCCTGAACGGTCTGGTCCTGGTCGGCATCGGAGGCGAGGACAGCGACATCCGTTACCAGGAGGGAAGTGACCTGGAGGCCATCTTCGTCAACGTCGTCGGGCAGCTCGACTTCTCCCAGTTGAGCAAGCTCGGAGAGCACTTCGACATCCCCGCGCTCGAGGAGATCGAGGAAGCGTCGCCGGCCGATTCGACCGACGACTCGGAGTGACGCCGCCCATGGGCGCGGACATGGTCTCTCCGGCCGCCGTCGATCAGGGTGGCAGGGGCCGGTCGCGCTCGCGGTCGACGATACAGAAGACCCCGAAGGGCTCGTCATTCTCGTTGCGCAACTGGTGCACGATGAGGCGGTCGACGTAGGCGATGTCCAGCGGCAGCAGCTCGCTTCTCTCCTCGCCCCGGACGAGCACCCCACGCCCACGGACTCCGATGAGGACGTGGGTGTGGTGGTGTTTCTCCAGGCTGGTGAAGCCTCCCGGCTCGAGCTCGAAATAGCGCAGTTCGAAGGCGGTGTGCTCCCCCGCCGGGCCGATCAACTCGAGCCGGCGCACTCCGGCGAAGGGAAGGCTCTCGTCGGTCTTGTAGGCGACGAAACGGCGTCCCTCCCAGCTGAAGTCGCCCCGGTGCACGAGTTCGTGCAACAGGCGGTGGGTGACGGCCGGCGTTGGCCACCCATGGGAACGCTCCATGGGGGAATCGTCGGGTTCCTCGAGCCTCTCGCTGAAGTGCTCACCGATGGCCGCCAGGAAATGACGCGTGCTTGCGGCCAGATCGTCCGAATGGGAGAGCAGTGCGCCGCCGATGAGCAGGCAGGCATCGCTGCCGTAGTCGGCAGCCATCTGGTCGAGATTGTCCAGCCGCATCCCGCCGGCCGGTGAGGGCAGGGCGGGCCGCAGCTCTCCCAGGGGTTCCCGCAGACGACGGGCGATGGCCCGGCAGGACTCACGATCGAAGGAGAAGCGTCCGCCGGCGTTGACGAAGATGGAGATGTCCATCCCGATCAGGCGCATCAGGGTGCCCAGCACCAGATCGGCCTCCATGCCCTCGTCCCTGGAGAGGTAGTGGGAACCCGACCACGAGGGATGGGCCATCATGACCAGGGGGTGCCGGCGGGCGAGCGAGCGGGTGGCCTCCAGGCCCAGCAGGAAGGGCGCGACGAGGACGCCCCTGACCCCGAGGCGGTGGAGGATCTCCAGGCGTTCGTCCGCTTCTTCGATGTTTCCGCTGAGGTAGGGGAAGTAGAGGCAACGGCGCCCACTGCGCGCGTTCCCCTCCTCCACCGCCTCCTGGCAGCGGCTCACCCTCTCGCGCCACGCACGGAGATCGCGATCCCACAGGTTCTGGTCGTCCTTGATGATGTCCCCGCCGCCGAGGGCGAAAGCCCGGGCGATGGCGGCCAGCTCGTCCACCGGCGAGCCATTGGGTTTCAGGGCGGAGACCAGCAGGGGCCGCCCGTACACGCCCAGCAGCCGGCGGACCCCCTCGATGCCGAAGCGCGGGCCGGCGAAGGCCTCGAGCACGGAGGTGGGCAGACGCAGATCGACGATCCGGATGCCCGGCTGCATCGAGGTGTTGCCGTGGATGAGGTTCAACAGCCGCGGCAACTCGCCCGCGACCAGATGGGCGGGATAGCGGATCCGGGCGATGTGGGCCGCCGGTCCGTCCGGCCGCAGCTCCTCGATCGTTCCCACCACCTCGCGCTCGATCGAGGGTGTGATGAGCTCCTCGGGGACCTCGACGGTCTGCTCGACGGCGATGGCCCGGGCGAGCCGCCGCGCCTCGTTCAGCTCGGCGGATCGGATACGGTAGTCGACCGCAATGGTTTCCATGTCCCCACTGTAACCCCGCAGCCGGCCGGCGTCCCCCCCTAAGCCTCGTTGTCCATGGGGGGACGATCCGGTCCAGCTCCGTCCGCCGGCGGGGTCGGGCCGGAGCGGGTCCGGGAGGGGGTGGTCCAGGTGGCAGCGCGGGGGATCACTTGCGGATCAGGTCCTCTTCCGAAAGCAACCGGGCCTTCAGGGTGGTGAGGGCGACGTCGCCGGCAACCTGGACGGGAGGGGTGCTTCCATCGACGCGGGCGAAGACGTCCAGGCGCACCCAGACCTGGTTGTTGCCGAACAGATCGAGGGCTTCCTCATCCAGATCGGCCGAGGCGGAGAAGGGGGTCACCGTCGAATCCTGCAGATCGGCGTAGACGGTGACCACCGGCTGGAGACTGGCGCTCACCTCTTCGGCGGTCTCCCCCAGGTACACCTCGATGCGGGTGCTCGCCTGTCCCAGCTCGTTGTCGAAGATGCCCTCGACGGTGAGGACCCCCTCCTGGAGGATGCTGGCCGTTCCCAGACCCTCCATCAGTTTGACCTCGGTCGGCGGCACCAGTCCGGCCAGGGGCAGCCAGATGCCGGTCACCGGGAACTCGGCCTCGTAATGGGCGTCGAGGTCCTCCTCGTCGAGGAAACTGAGGATGTCCAGGTTGAGGATGATCTGTCCGCCGGCGCAGGCGGCCAGCGACAGGACCAGGACGAGCGCGAGGCGTCGGCTCCAGCGGTGGAAGGTTTGCATCGAGCTTCCCATGGCCTTCCCCCTAGTAGAGAGTGACGGCGAGTCCCATGGAGACGCCGCGTTCGTCGGTGAGTCCGAGGTTGTGGGTCTGGAAGCCCAGGTCGATTCCGAAGGAGCCCACCTTCACGCCCACGCCCCACCCGGCCTGCGCGCGGTTGCGCTGGTCCATCGAGGCCCCGCCGCGCAGGGCGAGCCATGGGATGGCCCAGAACTCGGCGCCGCCATGCATGCTGAAACCACCGGGCTGATCGATTGCGTTGGCCGCGAGCACCAGACGGTCACCATGCCAGATGACGTTGAGCAACCAGCTCACCGGGATGTCGGTGGTGGTGGTGAAGTGCTCGGCCACGTTCTCGGTGATGATCTCGTTGAAATCGGGGTCGAGGTAGGAGTGGTCGAGCTGGGTGTTGTTCCAGGTGATGTCGGCGAAGATGTCGGCCACGCCCGCGCCGAGTTCCAGACGGCCACGGCGGAAGACCGCACCCAGGTCGAGCGCGTTCCCGTAGCCGACGGTGGCCAGGTCGTTGGGCCAGGCCCGATAGTAGTCGGCGTGGAATTCGGCGTCGAAGGTGTCCGCTCCGGCGGTGGCGAAGATCGGATCGCCGCTGTGCAGCACCAGATCGCCGTCCAGGCGCACATAGCCTCCACCGAAGTAGTGCCGGAAGCCGGCACCCACCCAGAAACCTCCGCCCTGTCCGTTGGTGCCGCCGTTGCCGTCGAGCCACAGGGGCAGGGCCCAGGTGACGCCGCTGGTCACGCCCGCCTGCATGAGCGCGTCGGATGAGGCGGCGTAGTCCGTGGAGGGGGCGATCGAGTCGGCGTCGGCCAGCACCCCGACCAGTTCGTCATTCAAGCCGAAGTCGATCTCGGTGGACAGGAAGGGGCGGAAGAGACTGAAGTGGACCAGTCCGGCCGTTCCCAGCGGGATCTTGAATCCCAGGTCGAAGGGATGGCCCATGCCCCCGATGGTGTAGCCCTCGCGGGGGATGATCTCCTGGGCATCCTTGAGGTCGATGACCAGGTGGTCCTGCCCCAGCCAGATCTCCATTCCCTCCTTGGGATCGCGCGGCCGCTTGAATTCCCAGGCCCACGGGATGTTCGAGATGAAGTTGATGATCCCGATGGCGCTGAAGTCCTCGCTGTCGGGATCCAGCTCGGGGAAGTCCTGGATGAACTGGATGAGACCCAGCGGAATGGGAATGGAGATCGAGTGCTCGGCCACCCGGGGGGGAACCGCCTTGTAGGCGGGATTGACCCGGTACAGCCGGCCGGAATTCTGGCTGAGGCTCACCCCGCCCATGGCCATGCCCCTGGCATCGTAGCCCTGGGCCATGGCGTTTCCCTGCGGCAGGAAAACAGCGAGGATCAGCAGTACTGGAACGAGACGGCGCATGCGGATCGGCCTTCGCGCTGTGCCCCGGGTCTCTCTCAGACCTTCCTTCGCTTCCGCACGGCATCGACCAGGGCCGGAAGCGTCTCCTCGCTGGGACCGGTCACCCTCAGGCCGATTTCCGGCCCGGAAGCGGCCGCCTCGAGGTTGAATTCGGCCACGAAGGCCCCCTGCTGGGAGGCGAGGCCGAGAAAGCCCGCGGCGGGATAGACGACGGCGCTGGTTCCCACCACCAGGAAGACATCCGCGTGGCGGGTGAGGGCGCCGGCCTCATCGAGATCCTCCGATGCAAGTTGCTCGCCGAACCAGACGACGGCCGGCCGCATGAGCCCTCCACAGGAGCAATGGGGCAGATCGGGAGGGTAGGGACCCGCCGATCGGTCCTCGACCTCCCGCCCACAGCGGGTGCAGCGCATCCTCCAGAGCGATCCGTGCAACCGCACGATCCCCCCTTCCCCGGCCAGGCCCGTCTGCTCATGGAGCCCGTCGACGTTCTGGGTTATGATGTCCAGCCGCCCGACCAACTCGGAGAGTTCACGCAGCGCCCGATGGGCCGCGTTGGGCCGGGCGCGCCGGACGAGATCGCGCCTCCAGCCGTACCACTCCCACACGGTGGCTGGATCACGGGCGAAGGCCTCTGGAGTGGCCAGATCCTGGGCGTGGAGGTTCTTGTACAGGCCCCCCTTGCCCCGGAAGGTCGGGATCCCGCTGGCGGCGGAGATCCCCGCCCCGGTGAGGGCGACCACCCGGGCCTGCGGAGTCAACAGCCGGAGCAGTCGATCATGGGATTCGGACTCGCGAAGATGCATCACGTCCTCAGCCTAGGGCGCTGGGGCGCGGGCGTAAAGGGATGGGCGTTCCTCTCGCTTCTCCTGTTGCTTCCGCTCGTGGCGGGCTGCGGTGGGGATCGGCAAGAGGACCATGGCGATGCGGCCGCTTCCGGCAGCGGCGCCCGGCTTCAGCCGGGCGAGGGCCGGCAGGAGGAAGGCGAAGGGGTGGCCCCGGACGAGGAGGAGGGCTTCTCCCTGCTCTCGCACGCGATGCAGGACAGCGTGGAGGAGGCCCTGCTGGGCTACCGCAGTGGAGAACTGAAGGTCACCGGCTATCTCTTCATCGACCCCTTCAGCGAGCAGGACGTCGAGCCCTGTCTCATCTTCAACCACGGCGGCGTCGACGGGGTGAGCGAGGCGGTGAAGCAGCGCTGCCGCTGGCTGGCCCGCCAGGGCTTCCTGGTCTTCGCCCCGAGCTACCGCGGTGAGGACGGCGGCGAGGGCGAGGTCGAAGTGGCCGACGGGGAGGTCGACGACGTGCTGGCGGCGATGCGGATCCTGCGCCACCACCCCGGCGTGCGCGACGAAGAGTTCGTGATGATCGGCACCAGCCATGGGGCTCTCGTGTCGGTGATGGCCCTGGAGCGGCCGCTCGGAAAGCAGTTGTTGAAGGGGGTGGTCGCGGCCTACGGGGTGATGGACATCTACCGCTGGTACCAGTACCTCGTGGACAACGGCTTCGATGTGAGCGACCCACTGAGTGTGAGGGTGTACGGCCACGGTCCGCAGGACCGCCCCCGTGCCTTCGCCCGCCGCAATGCGATGGCCCTGGTGGAGAAGCTCGGTCCCGCCCCCATCCTCCTCGTGCAGGGAGAGAGGGATCGGATCGTCCCGGCCGATCAGGCCCGGGGCATGTTCGATGCGCTTCGAGCCGCCGGCCGGCGGGGCGACCTCCTGAGGATCTATCCGCACGGAGGGCACGGCTTCCTCTTCTGGGACGATCCCGAACGGCATTCACCCTCCGAGCTGGCCGAGACGGAGCAGGCGTGGCGAGAGATCCTCGAATTCCTGTGGAACGCCCTGGAAGGGAAACAGCCCGCGCAGGGCTGATCCTTCTCCTTCTCGCGTTCGTCGTCACCCTGGCGCCCAGGCCGGCCTTCTCGGCGGTCGACCGCACACCCCTGCACCGGAAGGTGGGCCCTCCCTGGGCCCTTCTGCGGGCCGAGGCGGGCATGGAGGCTTCGGTCGACGCGGTCGCCGCCCTGTGGCCCACCGTCTCTCCATCGATCGCCGCGGGCGTGGGTCTGGAACACCCCGCGCCGGTGGAGATCGTCCTTCTGCGCGGGAGGACCTTCCGCCCCTGGGCCCGCGGGCTCATTCCCGAATGGGGGGTGGGATTCGCCAACTGGCCCACCGGTCCGATCGTCCTGGACATGGATGCGGTGCTGCGCGGCGACCAGGGTCTGTCGCGGATCCTCCGCCACGAACTCAGCCACGTCTACCTGGGGCAGCGGGTGGGCGCCCGGGCCGGTCTGCCGCGCTGGTTCGTCGAGGGCGTGGCCCAGGCCCAGTCGGGCGAGTGGCGATGGCACGAGCGCTTCGCCCTGTTGCGCGGAGCCTCGGCCGGATCGCTGCCCGCGTTGGAGCGCATCGGCAAGGCCTTTCCCGAGGGCGGCGCCGCGGCGGCCCGGGCCTACGCACTGAGCCTGGCCGCGGTCCTCGAGCTGCAGGACCGTCTGCGCGCGCAAGGGGGGTGGAAGGCCCTGATCGACGGGACCGTTCGCTGCGGGCGCTTCGACCAGGCCTTCCTGGAGTTGACCGGGCAGACCGTACACCGCTTCGCCCTGGACTTCGACGCGCGCATCCAGGGCCGCTACGGGTGGATCGCCGCCCTCTCGCAGGTGGCCTCGATCTTCACCCTGATGACCCTGCTCTTCCTCGTCGGCGCCGCCCGCAGTTACTGGCGCAAGCGGAGGCGCCTGGCCCAGATGGAAGAAGAAGAGGGGCAGGGCTTGCCCCCCGGCGGCGGGGTGCTCTGAGGGCCGGATCCGATCCACCGGCGGCGGGGCGCTCCGAGAACCCGGCTCACTCCACCGGCGGCGGCAGCAGCTCGGCCTCGAGGCTCGGGCTATCCGGGGCAGGCTGGGGCTGGGCATAACAGGGAAGCCACTTCCCGCTGGGATTGACGTGGGCTGTGCCCCACCAGTCCAGGTGGGGGTCGTAGACCCCGTCTCCGTCGGTGTCCAGGATCACCGCCATGGTGTAGTAGGTGTCTTCGTGCAGGCCGTCGACCAGACGCTGGAAATGCGCTTCGCTCGGGCCGGACAGGTCGAGCACGGGCAGGGCGGCCCTCACCGCCGGGCACTCGAAGAGTTCGGCCGGGGACTGCACTCCACTGGCCACTTCCTGCGGGTAGAACAGGAAGACGGCGTACTGCGGTGAAGGTCCCATCTGGTGCCGCTGGATGACGTTGGCGTCGATGTAGGTGTAGCCCACGCCTGGTTCTTTCACGACCCAGAACTCCCACAGCCATGGGTGATCGAAGCGCGGTCCGTCGACGACGATGGTCTGCAGGACGGTGTTGCTGTCGGGCTGGAAGTTGTCGATCCAGTAGAGCGGGCTGGCCTGGCTGGCCCGCGTCGTCCAACCGGGCAGGGGCGCAGGGAAGAAGGAGAAGACCAGATCGGAGGGCTGGGCGATCTGGTTCAGGCCCAGACGCAAGGAGACGGGCCAGTCGGGATCGAAGGGCACGTAGTCGGGATCCTCGAGGGTGGGCGTCGCCGGATAGCTGTCCACGACCCGCAGTTGGGTGGGCAGCGGAGGCTCTCCTTCTCCTTCGAGCGAATTGTCGCAGGAGGAGGCGCTGAGCAACAGCGCCAGGACAGTCCACAGCAGGGCCGTCGCGGGGTAGGACCGGCGAGGGTGCATCGTCTCCTTCCTCAATCGATGTCTCCCAGGTGCCACAGCTTCATCTTCATCGCGTCCTCCCACTTCCTCTGCAGGGCGAAGCGGCCGGGCAGGAGGAAGATCTCGGCCGTCGCACTGACGGTGCCCCGGAAGAGGTGTCCGCCGACGATGCTGAAATCGCTCGCTCCCAGGACCACGTGGGCGTGCAGGAAGGGTTCGCCGTCGGCCCAGCCCAGATTCCCCGACAGACTCAACAACTCGTGCGAGCCGGAGAATTCGCGGTGGTCGTAGTCCTCCCGCTCGGGGTTGCGGTAACCCAGTTCCAGATCGTCGAGGGCTCCGATGCCCACCACCAGGGCGTGCCGGATCTCCTCCTGGCGGGCGAGTCGGTGCAGCGAGGAGACGAGTTCTTCGCCTCGGTGGAGGCGGACCAGGATGCGATCGCCGTCGCGCCGAACGTCCATGATGTGTGCTTCCTCCTCTGGGGAATCGGGCCGGACGGGAAGGGGTGGAACAAGAGGCCGTGTCGGCTGACAATGTACGGTCTTCCGGCCCGCGCTTCCAGGGGAAGCAGATCGGGGGTCGACTCGCGCGAGGGTGGACGGCGGACTTGCCCTGGATCCTTGTTCCCCGCGGCGGCTGGCTCTACACTGCCTCGTCCCCCCAACGCCAGGAGAAGAGGATGAGCGAGGATCACCGTTTCTATGCGGGCAAGAAGGTGCTGATCACCGGAGGACTGGGTTTCTTGGGCAGCAATCTGGCCATCGCCCTGGTGAAGGCCGGGGCCCGGGTGACCCTCGTCGACGCCATGATCCCTCTCTTCGGCGGCAACCGCTTCAACATCGATCCCATCGGCGACGAGGTCGAGGTGCACATCGGGGACATCCGCGACGCCGAACTCATGGACGAAGTGGTGAAGGGGCAGGATCTGCTCTTCCACATCGGCATGCAGACCAGCCACATCGACTCGATGAGCGATCCGCTGTGGGACATCGACATCAACTGCCGCGGGAACATGATCGTCTACGAGGCGGTGCGCCATCATGCCCCCGACTGCCACGTCATCTACGCCGGCACGCGCGGTCAGTACGGGGTGCTGCGGGAGACACCGGTCACCGAGGAGCACTGCATGCTTCCGACCGACATCTACGGGGTCAACAAGGTGGCGGCCGAACTCTACGGATTCGTCTACGCCCGCGCACACGGCATGCGCTTCACCAGTCTGAGGATCAGCAACACCTACGGGCCGCGCCATCAGATGAAGCACGGCAAGTACGGCATCCTGAACTGGTTCCTCCGCCTGGCGCTGGACGACGCGACCATCTCGCTGTACGGCGATGGCGCGCAGAAGCGCGACTACAACTACGTGGACGACGTCACCGAGGCCTTCCTGCTGTGCGGATCCCATCCGGAGACGACCGTCGGTGAGGCCTTCCATCTGGGAGGCGACGAGCCACGCAGCTTCAAGGAGACCACCGAGATGGTCCTGGCTGCCGCCGGCAGTGGACACTACGAACTGACTCCCTGGCCCGACGAGCGCAAGTCGATCGAGACCGGCGACTTCGTGGCCGACCACTCGAAGTTCACCCGGGCGACGGGATGGACTCCGACGGTGGAGATGGAGGAGGGGCTTCGCCGCAGCGTCGAATACTACAAGAAGTACCGGGAGCACTACTGGTAGTCTCCCTTCCCCTGGCCCGGTGAGGCGTCATGCAGTTCATCCTCGTCGTCGATCGCAAGCATCTGTTCCCCGGTCTCTTTCCCCAGGGCTTCCTTCCGCTCGATGCGGTCGAACTGGAGAGGGTGGAGCACCATGCCTTCTTCGCCGAGCGGGCGTACATGGAGCGCTGCAGCCACTTCAAGCAGATCATCCCGTACATCGCCCTCACCCGGGGCGACCAGGTGCTCTGCTACCAGCGCAGGGCCAAGCACACCGAACAGCGTCTGGGCGGACTGTGGACGGTGGGTTTCGGCGGGCACATCGAACCCTTCGACCGGGACGAGACGGGCGAGGTGGGACTGGTGCGGGCCACCGCGCTGCGGGAACTCGAGGAGGAGACGGGCCTGAAGGTGGAAGCGTCGGCCCTGCGACCCCTGGGCTTCATCAATTCGGAGCGGGAAGAGGTGAGCCAGGTGCACTTCGGGGTCTTCTTCGAGGTCGACCTCAGCCGGGACGACCGCAGCCCGGAAGCCCTCGCCGAGCTGGTGGCTTCCCAGAGCGAGCCCGAACGGGTGCAGTGGCGCACGCGGAAGCAGTTGCATCCGGCCGAGGGCCCTCCTCCCGCTCCCGACGGCGGCCGATGGGAGGACTGGACACTCTACGCCCTGCAGGGGAAGGCCCTCTCGTGAGGTCCGGCGGGCTCAGTCCTCGGCGATGAAGTCCTCGCCGTCGCCGACCGCGGTGACGAAGCGGCGGGGATCGAGAACGGGGGCCATGCCGCCCGGTGCGCTCTCTCCCTCGGTCCAACGGCGCAGGAAGCTCCCCGCCGTGGGCGCGAAGTCGAAGTCGCGGGGTCCGAATCCGCAGCTCACCAGCGCACCGCCGGCGCCGGGCAGGGGTCCCACCAGGGGACGCGAGTCGCGGCCGCGATAGCATCGCCAGGTGCCTCGTCCCCAGGAGGTCGCCCGCTCCAGGCCGGGCAGGAGGGGATCGCTCTCCTCTCCATCTTCCCACACCCATCCGTTGCGGCGGATCCAGCCGCCGGGCAGGGGACGCCAGGTCACTCCGGTGCGCTCGTGCCAGAGGATGGGGATCTCCTCGCCGAAGTCGGCGGGGGGCTGGAGCAGGTCGTAGGGACGCTGGCAGTCGGTGAGCCCGTGGCGCACCAACTGGGGAATGAGCCGGTCGATCGCCTCGTCACAGCTCAGGATGGTCCAGCCGGCGTGGATCGCGCCCTTGCTGGTCTCGATTCCCAGTACCCGGTCCCGATCCCGGAGCAGGCGCAGCGTCCTCTCTCCCTGGATGAGACGGACGCCGCGGGAGACGGCCAGGCGCGTGAGGACGTCGATCGTGCGGCGGGGGTCGAGAAGGCTGGCATCCTCCAACCACAGACCGGCCGAGCCCTCCGGGTAGCGTCCCCGGCCCTCCCTTCGGGCCAGGCCCGCGTGGTCCAGCTCCTCGGCCGAGAGGCCGTAGGGGCGCAGCCGCGGTCCCCGGCCCAGGACGCGGGGGGCCAGCTCGGCATCGGCCACCACCAGCATGCCGGTCTTGCGAAGGCCGATGTCCTCGCCGGCTTCCTCGGCCCATGCGCGGTAGACCTCCGGCGCGGGCGAGGAGAGGTCGGCCATCGCGGTCAGCTCGTGGTAGCTGTGCAACAGACCGGGTGAGAGCGACGAGCTGTCGTCGCCGATCCAGGTGGGCGCGACGATCCACACCTCACGATGGCCCGGCTCATGCATGGACAACGCCGCCGTACAGGCGCCGATGCCGTTGCCCACGACGAGAATGTCACAGCTTGGCATGGGAATTCCTTTCCGCTGTGGATTCAGCCTAACGGTATCGGCCGGTCTGTGGCAATCTTCCTCCAAGGCGGCCTTCTTCTCCACGAGAGATCGAGGCCGCAGTGGAAATGGCCAGGCTCCCCTCCCCGATCTTCCGCGCCGCCTCGGCGTGGAAGGGCGATCTGATGTTCTTGGAGGCGGGATCCTTGCCCTCATCGCCGACATCCCTGTTGCAGGCCCTTCTCAAGCGCTACGAGGAGGAAACCCACGCCTTTCGCCCCGACGAAGCGCGCGATCTCGGATTGCACGCCTTCGACGGCCGCCTGGGCCCGGTCGATCCCGATGCCCGCCGTCACCGCTTGCTCTTCCTCGAGGAGATCACTGCCGCTCTGGGGGAGAACCCGGTCGGTCTGGAGGCCCGGCTCTTCCAGCACGCCGTGCGCAGCGAGCAGTGGCGCCTGCGGGTGGAGCGCCGCTACCAGAGCGATCCCCTCTTCGCCCTCACCCTGATCGATCCCTCCTGCTACTTCCGCGGGGAGGACCGTCCCTGGCAGGAGCGCCTGGAGAAGCTGGTCGAGCACCTGCAGGCGATCCCCGATTTCCTGGCCGAGCTGCGGGCCCAGCTCGATCCCGAGCTGCCCCGACCGGTGCTGGACACGGCCATCGGGGCCTGGGAGGGATTCCACGGTTTCCTGCGGAAGGATCTTCTGTCGGAGGTCCAGCAGCGATCGCCCGGGCTGTCCGTCGGCAAGGGGGATGGGACGGACGACATCGGTCTTGGGCCGGCGCTGTCGGCGGCCCGCTCCGCGGTGCGGGAACATCTGGACTTCCTGCGGCGGGAGGCTCTGCCCCGCAGCCGCCGTGAGTTCGCGCTCGGGCGGGAAGGCATGGAGGGGTTGTTGCGCGAGGGCGAGGGCCTGCCCCTGGAGGTGGACGATGTGGTGCGGGCGGGCGAGGAGGACCTGCGGCGCAACCGGCGGATCTTCGAGGAAGCGGCCGCCGAGATCGCGCCCGGTGTTCCCCCCGGGGAGGTCGAGGACGAGCTTGCCCGTGGGAGCGAGGAAGCTGCGGACGTCTTCACCCAGGCCCGGGACATCCTCGATGCCCTGCAGCGCTTCGTGCAGGAACACGAGCTGGTGGGGCTTCCCTCGTTCTCACCGCCTCGGGTCGAACGGATGCCGCCGTGGATGCGCTGGGCGACGGCCGCGCTGGACGCGCCGGGGCCCTTCGCTCCCGCCGGTCTCGCCCCGCGCTACTATCTGACGCCGCCGGAGGACGCCGCCGCCTCGGCCCAGACGGGCGCCCACACCCGGATCGATCGTTCCTACCTGGAGGTGATCACCGGGCACGAGGTGATCCCGGGTCACTACCTGCACGCGCTGCATCTGCGGGAGGTGGAGAGTCGCCCCCTGCGGCTCTTCGCCACCAGTTACCACTTCTGGGAGGGGTGGGCGCACTACGCCGAGGAGTTGCTGAGTGAAGGAGGGTTCGGCGGGGCCCGCTTCCGCCTCATGCAGAGCAAGGCGGCCCTCATCCGCGACGCACGTCTGCTGTGCAGCGTGGGCCTGCATGTGGAGGGATGGAGTGTGGAGGAGGCGACGGCCTTCTTCGCCGACCGGGCGTTCCTGGGCGAGGCCGAGGCCCGGCGGGAGGCCGAGCGGGGCACCTTCGATCCGCAATACCTCGGCTACACCCTGGGCAAGCTCCTGCTACAGCGTCTGCGCGAGGATCTGCGGGAGGTCCAGGGTTCCCGTTTCCACCTGAGGGAATTCCACGACCTGGTCCTCTCGGCCGGAGCTCCGCCGATCTCGCTGCTGCGCGAGGAGATCTTCGGCCTGCGCGGCGACCGCCGGCTGCTCTGAGCCCGGCCCGCTCCTCGCTCAGGGCGTGGGCGGCACGGCGGCGTCCGGCAGGGAGGTGTCCGCCAGCGGGGGCAGTCTCTCGAAACGCCCCGAGCGGTCCCACTGCGCCTCGTAGCTGGTGCGTTGGAAGGGAGGATGGGTGTGGGCGAAGGCGGCGGTGAACGCCCCGCTGAGGCAGCGCCCGTCCAGGTCCTCTCCGATGCCCTCGCCGAAGAGGGTGAGCAGGGTGGGGGTCAGATCGAAGACCGTGGCCCCGTGGAGCCGTCGTCCCTGCTGGATGCCATGGCCGTAGAGGATGATCAGTCCCCGGGGCCGGGCCTCCGGGTGCGGACGCCGCACACCCTGGGCGTCCTCGTGGTAGACGGTGCCGTATCCCTTCTCGCTGACCACGACGAGCGTGGACGTCTTCGGGTCGAAGGTGTCGAGGATCTCTCCGAGGCGTTCGTCCACCCAGCGGTAGCTCTCGTCGATGGTCATGGAGAAGCGCCGCAGGTTCTCCTCGTCGCCCGGATACACCTGGGGCTCGAGATAGCGCCAGTAGACGGGGGAGACGACGGCGGGCAGCTCCAGGAAGACCGCGCTGATCTCGGGATGGTACTGTCGGCGCAACCCGTCGATCACCCTCAGGTGGCTGAGATCGGCCTGATGGGTGAGGACGAAGTCGCGCAGGGGGTTCTCGTGGCGGAAGATCGAGCCCAGGGGCTCGTCGTAGGCCATCGAGAACTCCTGCTCGTTGAGCACGAAGAAGCGCGAGAGTTCCTCGCGGGTGACCGCGTCGGGATCGAGCAGGAGATCGCCGATCTCGTCGGCCAGGAAATTGGGATAGGTCTGCCGCCGCCTCGGCCGCGGACGGAAGGTGACCTCACTGGTCTCGGTCCAGCGGTTGGGGACGATGGCCATGCTCACCATCTGACCGCGCACCACCTCGGCCGGCCAGCTCACCGGCAGGCCCACCACGGCGACGGTGTGGTTCGTCGCCGAGAGCATCTGCCACACACTCATCGAATTGCGCAAGGTGCTGCGGGAAGGATAGATGAGTCCGTTGGGAAGGGTCTCGAGCTCACCGAAGACGCGGTGCCAGCGCGGGCTCTTGCCCGTCTGCAGGTCGGCCCAGAGCGAGGCGGTGCTCATGGGGTCGATCGCCTGCAATTCGCTCCAGCTTCCCCGCTCGATGATCCGGCGGAAGTGGGGAAGCTCCCCGCGCTCGATCAGCTCCTGGAGGTGGTCGGGATCGAGGGTGGAGATCCCCAGCACGAAGACCTCGGCGGGATCGGCGTCGGCGGGGAGGTGCGGTCCTCCACAGGAGGACAGCGAGAGAAGACTGGACGCGATCAACAGAAGGATGAGACTACGGTACATGACAGGACCCGGGTGGAGTTGGGGGGAAGGAGCCGGATGCGTGGGTGGCGGCTCGGGTCGGTGGAATCCTCGCTGGGAAAGATGTAGCAAAGCCGCCGAAAAGTACAAGCGACTGCGAATCCCGCCGCCGTGGATTCTTTGCCTGGCGCAGCCGGACAAAGGGCTTTGCTTGTGGGAATCGCATTCGGCGGCCCGACGGAAGCAATGCAAGGAGTGGAACCTTGACTGGTGATGTGGAGACCATGGAGCGCCTCGGCGCGCTGCGCGAGGCCCTCTACCGCGAGATCGAGAAGGTCATCGTCGGCCAGCGGGCGGTGATCGACGAGTTGCTCATCACCCTCTTCGCCGGAGGCCACGTCCTGCTCGAAGGGGTGCCCGGCCTGGCCAAGACCCTTCTCATCAGCACGGTGGCCCGGGCGATGGATCTGCAATTCCGCCGGATCCAGTTCACCCCCGATCTGATGCCCAGCGACATCACCGGCAGCGAGATCCTCGAGGAGGACCAGGCCACCGGACAGCGCCTCTTCCGTTTCGTCAAGGGTCCGGTGTTCGCGAACATCGTCCTGGCCGACGAGATCAACCGCACACCGCCGAAGACCCAGGCCGCGCTGCTGCAGGCCATGCAGGAGAGGGAGGTGACCGCGGCCGGCCGGACCCATCGTCTCCAGCCGCCCTTCTTCGTGCTGGCCACGCAGAACCCGATCGAGCAGGAGGGGACCTACCCCCTGCCCGAGGCCCAGCTCGACCGCTTCATGCTGAACATCAAGATCGACTATCCGTCGCTGGAGGAGGAGATGCAGGTGGTGACGCGCACCACCGGCCTGGCCGCCGATGAGGTGGAGACGGTGGTGCACGCCGAAGAGGTCCTCCGCTTCCAGGAACTGGTCCGCAGTCTTCCCGTGGCCTCCAATCTCGTCGAGTACGCCGTCCGCCTGGTGCGCCTGACCCGCCCGGGGACGGAGGACGCCCATCCCCAGGCGGAGGAATACCTCTCCTGGGGGGCCGGCCCCCGTGCGGCGCAGTTCCTCGTGCTCGGAGCCAAGGCCCGGGCCGCCCTCGACGGACGTCCCACCCCCAGTCTGGACGACGTGCAGGCGGTGGCGGCGCCGGTGCTGCGCCATCGACTGGTCACGAATTTCCACGCCGAGGCCGAGGACCGTGGCCGCGACGAGCTGATCGCCACCTTCGTGGAAGCGGCGCCCTTCCGCGGGTAGGAAGGAAAGGACACCGACGCAGCGGAAGGATCCCGGCCGTGGTCACCCAAGAACGAGCTCTTCTCGATCCGCGCGAGTTGTCCAGGCTCGCCGGTCTCGATCTGATCGCCCGCACCCTCGTCGAGGGTTTCCTGGTGGGATTGCACCGCAGTCCGTACCACGGCTTCTCCGTCGAGTTCGCCGAGTACCGGCGCTACATCCCCGGCGAGGACATCCACAACATCGACTGGAGGGTCTACGCCCGCAGTGACCGCCATTGGGTGAAGGTCTTCCAGGAGGAGACCAATCTGCTGGCGAGACTGTTCGTGGACGTGTCGGCCTCGATGGACACGCCGCCGTCGACGGGTGTGCCCAGCAAACTGCACTACGCGAAGATGCTCGCGGCCGGCCTGGCCTATCTGCTGTCGAGGCAGAAGGACGCGGTCGGACTCGTGACCTTCGACCGCGAGGCCCTCGAGGTGATCCGTCCCCGCAGCAGCCGCAGTCACCTCATGCACCTGATGGGGCGCCTGGAGCACGCGCGGGGGGGAAGGCCCACCCGGGTGGGGACGGTGCTGGCGTCCATGGCCGACCGGATGTGGAGACGGGGATTGATCGTGGTCATCAGCGACCTCATCGACGATCCGGACACGGTGTTGCGGGGTCTCAAGCACTTCCGTCACCGGAAACACGAGGTGCTGGTGTTCCACGTCCTCGATCCGCGGGAGATCGATCTGGGCTTTGATCGCCAGGCCCGTTTCGTCGATCCCGAGGGTGAACTGCCGGAGGTGACCGCACAACCCTGGCACCTCAGGGAGGGCTACGTCCGCCAGGTCGAGCAGTGGCGGAGGAGACTGAGCCGCGAATGCGGGATGCACCGGATCGACTACGTCCCCTTGAGCACCGCCACGCCTTTCGACGTGGCCCTTCTGGCCTATCTGGCCAAACGCTCGCGCGTGGGATAGGAGCCTCCCATGCAGTTCCTGCAACCCGCATTCCTGCTCGGCCTGGCCGCCGCCGCCATTCCCATCGTCCTGCACTTCCTGCACCGCCGTCGCCTCGATCGCATTCCCTTCGCTCCGCTGCGTTTCCTCGAGGTGACCCATCAGCGGCAGAGCCGCCGTCTGCGCTTCCGCCGTCTGCTGTTGCTCGTGTTGAGGGTGGCGGCGGTGGTATGTGTGGTGTTGGCCCTGGCCCGGCCCACCCTCACCGGCGGCCTGAACTGGCTCGCTCCGGAGGGAACCGCGTTGAGCGTGCTGCTGATGGTCGACGACAGTGCCTCGATGCGCGCGCAGACCGCCGGCGGTACGGTCTTCGACGCGGCCAAGGCGCAGGCGGCCGCGATTGCCCGCGGCCTGTCCGACCGGGACGAAGTGTGCATCGCCACCTTCAGCGATCACCTGCACCCCCTGCTCGACGACTTCGTCCGGGACGCCGACCTGGTCCTGGGAGCCCTCGCTGAGCGCGAGTGTGGATGGAGGAGGAGTGACACCATCACCTCGCTCGGCGAGGCGCTCGACTGGATGGGTCGCGCTTCCCACACGCGCCGGGAGATCCACCTCATCGGCGACATCCAGCGCACCGGCATCGACAGCCTCGCCGCCGCCGAACTGGCGTTGCGCCTGCGTGGAGATCCCGATCTGCACCTCTTCCTGCGGCGGGTCGAGGCCGAGCCCTTCGTGAACCGCCGGGTGAAGGCGGTCGAGGGCCCCGCCACCCGTCTGCGTCCCACAGAGACCGTCGAGTTGGCGGTGGAGGTCGGCCAGGACGGGGATCGCCCGCTCACCGTGCCCCTCTTCCTGGAAGTGGATGGATCGAAGGTGGGGGAGACCGAGTCCTCCCTTCCGCCCGCCGGCTCCGCCCGTCATGCCTTCGCCGTGACCCTGCCCGAGGAGGGAGAGCTCACCGGAGTGGTGCGCCTGCGTCCCGACCGCTATCCGCCGGACGACCAGCGGTGGTTCGTGCTGGAGGTGACCGGGCGGATCGATGTCCTCGTGCTGACGGGTCTGCCCCAGAGCGAGCCCCGCCGCGATCCCCTGCTCTTCGTCGGGGCCGCACTCGACCCCGGCGCCGACGGGCGCGGTGATTTCGCGCTGACCGTCCAGGAGGCCGCACGCCTGAGCATTCCCTCCTTGCAGGAGAGTGCGGTCGTCGTCGCGCTGGATCCCTATGAGCTGGGAGCGGCGCGTCTGGCCGCTCTCGGCGACTACCTCCGAGGTGGAGGCGGGATGCTGCTCTTCCTGGGCGATCCGCGGGAGAGGGCCTACGCGAACGAGAAACTCCTGCCCCAGTGGACGAGCGCACGCCTGGGCCCCTTCCGTGGGGGACGGGATGGCTCCGAACACCTCGTGATGGCGGCTCCCGATCATCCCGCATTCACCGGCTTCGGCGAGGAGGAGATCGCCACCTTGCAGGAGGCGCGGCTGCGCGACTTCTACCGTCTGAGCGAGGATGCCGGCCGCACCCTGCTGCGGTGGACGGATGGGGGCGCGGCGGTCGAGGAGATCGAGGTCGGCGAGGGAAGGCTGATCGTCTGCGCGTTCCATCCCACGGCGGCCTCGGGCGATCTGCCGTTCTCGCCCATGTTCCTGCCCCTGGTCCAGCGGCTGACCGCCTACCTGGCCACCACCACCGGCCGCCGTCTCGCTCCGATGGTGGAGGTGGGCGAGCCCCTGGTGGTGACGGCCCCGGCCGGACTGGAGGCGTCCGCCCGGCTGCGTCTGCGCCTCCCCGGCGAGCGTTTCCAGACGGTCGAACTCGACGGACAGGCGCTGCCCCCCCGTCTGCGGGGAGGAGAGGCCGCCTCGCCCGGGCTGTACACCTTCGAGATCGACGACCGCCCGTGGGCCACGGTGGCGGTGAACGTCCCTTCGAGCGAATCACGCCGCAGCTTCCATGATCCCAAGGAGTTGAAGGAGATCGTGGCCCGCGGTGGGGCGACGCGGGTGCGGGCGCTCGAAGGCGAAGATGTGGAGAAAGCGCTGGAGCGCGCGCGCCGGGGACGCCCCCTGCACCGCTGGTTCCTCCTGCTGGCGGCCCTCCTGCTGGCGGCCGAGAGCCTCCTGGGACGGCGGATCTCGGCTGGCGAGGGAAGCTGAGTTATCCCCGCATTTTCGGCCAGAAGGAGCCATGGACCCCTTCGGGGGACTTGAAGGAAGGCCCGTTTTGGGTTAGTCTCCAGTGGGCTCCTCCAGGCTTCGATTCGTGCTCCTGAAGTTCCCGTCGTGCTCTCGGTGCGCACCATTTGTCCCGATTGCAACGCCCGGGCCTTTGCGACCGCGTTTGACGAAGATACCGCAAAGGCTAGTACGACGCCCTCCGTACTTGCCGCGATCGAACCATCAGGGAGGCAATATGCAATCCATGCGACTGATCCTCGTGACCTTGCTCGTGGCGGTGGCCTTCGTGCCGTCCGTGCAGGCCGAAGGTGTCCAGATCGCCGACTATCTCGGATTCGCCTGGGAGACGGGTGGATTCCTGCCCAGCGAAGCCGGCGACGTCTTCAGCTTCGTCGGCGTCACCACCGATGCCGATCCTCTTCTCGGCGTCGATCTCAGTCAGGAAGAAGTCACCTTCTACGTCTACGACCTGGTCAGTCAGGGTGAACTCGTGGACAACCCTGCTGCCGGCTGGACGACCATCCTGTACTCGGGCGGCACGCTCGAGATGTACCGGGATGCGGCCATGAACGCCGACTACGGAACCTACCCCCCCAACGGAACCGTTCCGTCCACCTTCACCGATGGGACCCTTCTGTTGAAGGGGACCTTCACCAGCTTCTACGTCCAGATCGATCCTACCGGTGCCGGCACCTACGGCGGCAATGCCGATGGGGTCGACGGCGAACTCATCACCACCTGCACCGGCTGCATCTACACCTGGGGTGGAGCGTTCACCCAGGATGCAGGGGCGCAGATCCCCGACGGCTATGACCTGCAGCTGGACGGCGTGCTCGAGATCGATCCGGCCGTTCGCACCCAGAGCGAGAGCGCTTGGGGTGCCTGGAAGGCTTCCTACAACAGCAGCAATCGCTAAGGAGGAGACGACATGAAGAAATTGCTTCTCGGCCTCGGCTGCGTGCTGCTGATCGCGATGCCTCAGCTCGCCTCGGCGGCGCCGCAGGCCTTCGACTTCCTCGGTCAGGCCGCCATCCCGACCTCGGTCGGCGGAGCCTTGACCATGTACAGCACGGTCCAGGAGGGGTCGAGCACCGTGGTGCCGCCCATTCCCCTGGACTTCGACAACTACGACTACACCATCGTCGTGACCGACCTGGTGCTGGATACCGACGGAACGGTGCAGTACTACTCGAACGGAACCATCGTTCTGTACGAGGACAACAGCACCGTCGCCGACTATTCGGACCTGTCGACCTTCACCGATGGGACGGCCATCCTCATCGGAACGATCAGCACGCTGACCCGTTCGGTGTCGACCATGCTGATTCCGCCGTACACCGTGACCATCAGCGTCAACGGCACGGTGGACTGGACCGGCGGCACCCGGCTCGACGACATGGCACCGCCCGACCAGCTCGACTGGAGCTTCCTCGCGGCGGGCAACACCGATCCCGCGGACGTGATGCCGGGCTTCGATGAGCAGTGGGACGGCAAGGTCGAGCCGAAGGAAGAGATCGTCGGAACGGACGATGCGAGCTTCGGCAACATGAAGGCGAGTTTCCGGCGCTGATTCGATTCCGCCTTCGCGCGAAGAGAAATGCCTGAACTGAAGGGGCCGGTCCGGCAGGATCGGCCCCTCGTATGAGAGGGCGGTTCGGCCGATGGAAGAAGTCTCACGGACCCGGGATACCGCCTCGGCCTTCCTGTGGCGTCACGGCCGCATCCTCCTGTTGCATCGCCACGTCTCGATGCGCTCCTATCCGGGCCGCTGGTCGGTGGTGAGCGGATCGGTGGAGGCCGGCGAGCGGCCGGTGGACACGGCCCGGAGGGAAGTGGCCGAGGAGACCGGATACGATCTGTCCGGTTCGAATCCGGTGGCCCGGGCCCGGGCCTTCGAAGTGGTCGAGACGAAGCGGGCGGTGCGCTGGCGGGTCCATTCCTTCCTGTTCCTGTTGCACGACGACGCTCCGCCGCGGCTGAACGCGGAGAACGCCGGCCACGAGTGGGTGCATCCCGACGAGCTGGCCCGCTTCGAGACCGTGCCGCATCTGGCCGAGGCCCTCTCCGAACTCCAGCCTCCGCCCTCCGCTCTCGTGGAGGCGGCGGCGGCGCGCCTTCGCAGCGACACCGTGCACGGAGCGCACCTCATCGCCCGTGGGATGGTCGGGGAGTTGCGGAGCCTCCTTCCGTCGTTCCGACTCTGGAGCGAGGTGTTGCGCGCGGCCCAGACCCTGGCCGACACCCGGGAGGCGATGGCCCCGTTGGGCTCGGTGCTGCGCCGGTGGCTCGTGGGCATGGGCCCGGCCGTCGGCCCCCCCGAGGAGGCGGAGCCGTGGGCGGCGCCCCTGGAGGCGGCCGCGCGCGCCGAGCTCCTCACCCGCCTCGACGCGATCGAGGAGCATCTGGACCGCGCCGCCGTCGAACTGGCCGAGACCGGTGCGCTCCGGCTGGTGGGCCGGCCGGTGGTGGCCACCTTCTCGTTCTCCGAGAGCGTGCGGGAGGCCCTGCGCCGGGCCCGCCGCCACGTGGACGTTCCCCGGCGGGTGATGGTGGCCCGCAGCCTGCCGGGAGGCGAGGGCGAGGCCCTGGCCCGCGATCTGCGGGACGATGGCTACGAGGTCCTCCTCCTGGACGATCCGCGCCTGCGGGAGCGTGTGGGCGAGGCGGGGATCGTGATGGTCGGCGCCGACACGGTCCTGCCCGATGGCTCGGTGGTCAACAAGGTGGGCACGGCGGCGCTGGCTCGCGCCGCCCACGAGAGAGGGGTCCCGGTGGTGGTCCTGGCCGATTCCTTCAAGCGCCAGCCCCCGGGCCGGAGCTTCCGCAGCGAGCGCGATCCCGTCTCCGGAGCCCCGCTCTTCGAGAGGGTCCCGGCCGAGTGGATCGACGAGATCGTCGACGAGGAGTCGCCGCGTTGAGGATCCCGCATTCCACTTCGGGAAGAGCCGGGTCGCATTGCCCCGGGCCGTGGTCTACCTTGTGCCGGCCATGACTGCCGCCGATTCCGTCGATCTTCGATCCGTGTGGGGGGACCCGGCCCTGTCCGCTCTGGACGGCGAGGCGGGCGTCTCCTCCGGCCTGCGGGCCGCCGTCTCCGGCCTGGCCGGCAGCGCGGTCTCCCTGCTCCTGTCCACCCTGGCCGAGCGGCATCCGACCCAGTGGCTGGTGGTGGCGGCGGGACTGGCCGAGGCCGAGGCCATCGTGGGCGACCTGGAGACCCTCGGCGCGGCGGAGGTGCACTACCTGCCCGAGCTGGAGATCCTGCCCTTCGATCGCCGCTCGCCCACCCGGGAGATCCTGGCCGAGATCCAGGCCGGTCTGCAGGCCCTCGACGAGGGGCGAAGCGGTTTCTTCGTCACCACCCTGTACGGTCTGCGCCATCGGGTGATGGCCCGCGAGGTCCTGCGCCGCCACCGCCTGGTGCTGCGCAAGGGCCAGAGGGTGGACACCGACTGGCTCCAGGAGAAGCTGGCTACCTTGGGCTATCACCCGGCGGGTCTGGTGGAGCTCCCGGGGGACATGGCGCTGCGGGGCGGCATCATCGACGTCTACAGCCCGGCCCACGAGCTGCCCCTGCGGCTGGAATTCTTCGGCGACGAACTCGAGAGCATCCGCGGTTTCGAGCCCATCGACCAACGTTCGCGCGAGGAACGGGAAGAGGCCCTCATCCTGCCCGCCGGACCGGTGGTGATGGACGACGATACCCTGTTGACGGCGATGGCACGGGTGGAGTCGATGAAGGAATTCTCCGAGGACGACCGTACCCATCTCATCGAGCGCCTGCAGGACCGCCTGCACTTCCAGGGACTCGAAGGCCTGGCTCCCTTCTTCCACGAGCAGGCCAACCTTCTGTCCTATCTGCGCGAGGACGCGGTGGTGGCCCTGGTGTCCCCCGACGAGCTGGTGCGGCGCAACGAGGAACTCGACGTGGAGACCCGGCGCGTGCGCGACGACCGTCTGCGCCGGGGTGATCCGGTTCCCCTTCCCGAGGAACTGATGACGCCCCTGGACGAGCTCGATCGCCTGTCCGCCGGCCACGGCCGCCTCTGGCTGGGGGAGATGGTCCTGCCCGGCGCCGGCGAGGCTCCGCTCGCCCCTCCGGCGGAGCTGCATCCCATCCAGGTGGAGACCCGTGCGCAGGCACGGGGCCGCGGCGATGTGGAGGCCTTCCTTCGCGATGCCACCACCTGGCGGGAGGAGGGAATGGAGGTCCATCTGTTCTGCGCCAATGCGGGGCAGCGCGACCGCCTGGCCGAACTCTTCGACGAGGCCGATCCCCACTCCGTCCATCCCCATCTGCGGATCGGTGTGCTGCACGGCGGCTTCCTGTGGCCAGGGGCTTCGCTGGCCTGTCTCACCGACCACGAACTCTTCGATCGCTACCGCCGTCCGCAACGCCGGCGCCGCTCCTTCGGCGGCCGCAAGGTCGGTGATCCGAAGGCCCTGCGCCCCGGCGACTTCGTGGTGCACAGCGACCATGGGATCGGCCGCTTCCTGGGCCTGCGCAAGATCACCGCCGAAGGCGTGGAGAACGAGTATCTGCTGCTCGAATACGCCGGGGGCGACCGGCTCTACCTTCCCACCGAGAAACTGCAGCTGGTCGAGCGCTACGAGGTGGCCGACAGCGGCGAGCCCGAACTGCACAAGCTGGGTGGACACCAGTGGGAGCGCACCCGCAACCGCGCCCGCAAGGCGATCCGCGCGATGGCCCAGGAGCTGCTCTCGTTGTACGCGGCCCGCGCATCGCTGCCCGGTCATGCCTTCGCTGAGGACACCCACCTGCAGCGCGAGATGGAGGCCTCCTTCCTCCACGAGGAGACGCCCGATCAGCTCACTGCGGTGCAGGACGTCAAACGCGACATGGAGAGCCCCCGACCCATGGACCGCCTGATCTGCGGTGACGTCGGTTTCGGCAAGACCGAGGTGGCCATCCGGGCCGCGTTCAAGGCGGTGATGGACCACCGGCAGGTGGCGGTGCTGTGTCCGACGACCATCCTGGCCGAGCAGCACGGGGAGACCTTCTCCCAGCGGCTGCGGGAATATCCCATCACCGTGGAGGTGTTGAGCCGCTTCAAGAGCGCCAAGGAACAGCGCGAGATCCTGCGCCGTCTCAAGGCGGGCGAGGTGGACATCCTCGTGGGGACACACCGTCTGTTGGGAAGGGATGTCGAGTTCGCCCGCCTGGGCCTGCTGGTCGTCGACGAGGAACAGCGCTTCGGGGTGCGGCACAAGGAGCGTCTGAAGGAGATGCGCAAGCAGGTGGACGTGCTGGCGATGTCGGCGACGCCGATTCCCCGTACCCTCTACCTGTCGCTGATGGGCGCCCGGGACATGTCCATCATCGCCACGCCTCCCCGTGACCGGCTCCCCATCCACACCGAGGTCATCCCCTACAGCGAGGACGTGATCGCCGAGGCGATCCTGCGGGAGATGCACCGTGGCGGTCAGGTGTTCTTCGTGCACAACCGGGTGGAGACCATCGACACCATGGCGAAGATCGTCACCCGCATCGTCCCGTCGGCGCGGGTGGCGGTTGCGCACGGGCAGATGAAGGAATCGCAACTGGAGAGCATCATGCGCGACTTCGTCCACCAGAAGTACGACGTGCTGGTGACGACGATGATCATCGAGAGCGGTCTGGACATGCCCAACGTCAACACCATCCTCATCGACCGCGCCGACCGCCTCGGGCTCAGTCAGTTGTATCAGCTTCGCGGACGCGTGGGCCGCAGCCGGCATCGGGCCTACGCCCACCTGATGACCCCTCCCGGACAGGCCATCGCCCCGGACGCCCGGCGGCGCCTGCGGGCCATCCAGGAGTTCACCGATCTGGGCAGCGGGTATCACATCGCGATGCGCGATCTGGAGATCCGCGGTGCCGGCAACATCCTGGGCGAGGCCCAGCACGGACACATCGCCACCATCGGCTTCGACCTGTACTGCAAGTTGCTCGAGGAGGAGATCCGCGACCTCAAGGGCGAGGGCCTGCCCCGATTGCACGACATCAAGGTGGATCTGCGGGTGGCCAGTTACCTGCCCGACGAGTACCTCAGCGAGCCCGAGGAGAAGATCCGCTGGTACCGCGAGCTGGGTCGGGTGGGCAGCGAGGAGGAGCTGGACCGCCTGGCCGAGGAGCTGCGGGACCGTTTCGGCCCCCTGCCGCCTGTGGCCCGCAATCTGGTGGATATCACCCGGATCAAGCTGAGGGCCCTCGTCTGCGGAATCGAGGACATCCGCTGGAGCCGCAAGGGGGTCCGGATGATTTTCACTGGCGACAGGCAGCCGGACGCCACTATCCTGCAAGGTCTGGCGGGAACCGGGCTTCCCCGCCTGGCGTTCAACGCGGTGGACCGTCTGGTGATGACCATCGAGGTTCCCCGCGAAGAGTGGATCACCGCGTGCCTGGTCGTGCTCGGGCGCCTGGCCGATGCGCGGCGGAGGGCCGGGTCCACGACCGAATGACCGAATCGATCCCCGCGGGCGGGGATGTTCCCCACCCGCCAAGCCACTCCCAGTGGAGTTTCCCCGAGGAGAAACGATGCCTTCGCTCGATCTGAGAACCTTCCTGCCGATTCGCAACCGCTCCTTCCTCGTGATCCTGCTCGTGTTGTTGGCCGCAGGCTGCGGCCAGAAGGACAAGAGCAGGATTCCGGTGGCGAAGGTCGGCGACCACACGATCACGCTCGACTACTTCGAACGGAAGATGAACTCGATGAAACCGGAGGATCTTCCCCCCGACATCGCCACCTTCGAAGGCAAGCAGAAACTCCTGGAGACGATGATCGACAAGGAAGTGATGGCCATCAAGGCCGAGCAGCTCGGCTACGGGAGCGACAAGGCGATCGAAGACGCCGCGCAGCAACTGGCCCAGTTCAAGGCCGTCAAGCTCATGAAGGACGACATGGTGAAGGACCTCTCCTTCATTCCCACCGAGGAGGCGCAGGAGTACTACCAGAATCTCAAACGGGTGCTCCAGATCTCCTACATGTTGTTCGATCACCGCGAAGAAGCCGAGGAGGCGCGGAAGCTGGTGGAAGGCGGTGAGAAGTGGACCGATGTGGCGGCTCGCATGAACGCCGGCGATCCCGGTCCGACCAACAACTGGACCATGCAGTTGCACTACGGGACCATCGTCGACGATGTCGAGAAACCGATCTTCGAATTGCAGGTGGGGGAGATCAGCCAGCCCATCGAGAGCGTCTACGGCTACTTCCTCATCCGCCTCGACGGGGAATCCGTCGATCGCAAGGTTCCGCCCTTCGAGGAGCTGGAGGACAAGATCGTCCAGAGCATCCACGAACGCGACGTGGCGTTGAAGACAGTGGAGAAGATCAACGAGGTTCTCGACAAGTACCATTTCCACATGGACGAGGACGTCCTGCAGATCGCCTACGACGCGCTTCCCGAGGACCGTGAACTCGTGCCGGTCCCCCCGAAGGAGGAGTGGGGTCATCTGGACATCAAGCCCGCGGACATGGACAAGGTGCTCATGAGCTGGGACGGCGCCGAGGGCGAGGAAGGGGAGGTCTGGGATCTGCGGCGTTTCTATGACTACTACGAGGCGACCCCCTGGCTGGGCCGGCCGCGCCGGGAGAACCGTCTCGGAGGGTTGCGCCGTCACCTCAAGGAGATCGCGGTCCGCCAGCTCATGCCCATCGAGGCCCGCGCGCGCGGTTACTTCGATCGTCCCGAGGTGCTCGACGAGGTACGCGAGCGCAAGCAGCAGGCGATGATCACGACACTGCACAAACAGCTCATCTCGGCCGACGTGAATCCCACCGAGGAGGACATCGAAGCGTACTGGGAACAGAACAAGGAGAAGTACTGGGAGCCGGAGACCCGTGAGGGCATGATCCTGGTCAGCCGCGATTCGGCTGCCGTGGCCCAGGCCTATGAACGGGCCCGCAGCGGGAAGCACTCGTGGGACAAATTGGTGAAGGACTTCGCCGATGCCGAGCTGATGCCCAAGGGCGGCGATGCCCACTTCGGTCCGGTGGGGGAGAAGAACGAGCAGCTCTTCACCCCCCTGTTGTGGGCGCAGGAGAAGGAAGGTGAGGTGTGTGAACCCCAGCGCCTGGAGAACGGGGCGTGGGGGATCGGCCGGCTGGAGACCATCCATCCTTCCGTGCAACCCGATCTGCCGGAAGTCAGCGTGAAGGTGAAGACGGCGGTGGAGAAGCAGATCTCCGAGAAGCTCTTTCAGGAGAAAATGAAGGAGTGGCGCAACGAGATCGAGATCAAGACCTATCCGAAGAACCTCCGCCTCGCCGTCTACCAGCCCCAGACACAGGAGAAGCGGGCGCAGGGGAAGCCGGCCGCCGGGGGGGCCGCGACCCGATGACCCAGCGTCCTGCGAGCTGGGCGTGGGCTTCGGCGATCGTCGTGGGGCTCTCCCTCTTCCTGGGGGGGCTCTCCCGCGCTTCGGCCCAGGGTCCCGAGCTGGTCGATCGCGTCGTCGCGGTCGTGGACGATGAGTCCATCCTCCAGAGCGATCTCGATCGCGAGGTGGAGTCGTACAAGTTCGAACAGAGCCAGAGTGGCCAGCCCGTGACCGAGGACGACGCGACGATCCGGCGCAAGATGCTCGATCGTCTCATCGAGGTGAAGTTGCTGGTGGCCCAGGCCAAGCTGGACGAGATCGAGGTCACCGACGACGAGATCGACCAGGCGGTGGCCCGTTCGCTCGACGAGGTGATCTCGCGTTTCGGCACCAAGGCCGAACTGATGAAGGAACTCGCCCGCAACGGCATGACCTTCGACGATCTGAAGGCCCGCAACCGCGATCTCATCCGCAATCGGCTCTACACCAATCGGATGATCTCCATGCACATCCGCCCTCTCATCGAGGTGCGCGAGGACGAAGTGCGTGCCTTCTACGAGGAACACATCGACGAGATTCCCCGCACCCCGGCGTCGGTGAGCGTCTCCAACATCCTGGTCGTTCCCCAGCCGGAGCCCGGCGCGCAGAAGGCATTGCAGGAGAAGATCGCCGCCATCGAGAAGGCCCTGGCCGCCGGCGAGGACTTCGGCAAGGTCGCCGAGCGTTTCTCCGAGGGGCCCAACGCGAAACGGGGTGGCTTGGTGGGCTCCTTCGCCCGGGGCGATCTCTTCAATCCCGCCCTGGAGGAACTCGCCTGGTCGCTGCCGGTGGGGAAGGTCTCCGATCCGGTGAGCACGGAGCTGGGAGTGCATCTGGTGCAGGTGACCGCGCGCACCGACGAGGAGGTGACCCTTCGCCAGATCCTCCTGCGGGTCACCATCACCGCCGATGACTGGGAGCGGGCCCGTCTCCGGGCCCAGAAGGTGTACGAGGAGGCCCGGGCAGGCCAGGATTTCGCCAAGCTGGTCGAGAAGTATTCGGATGATCCGGCCAGCCGCGACAACGGCGGGAAACTGGGGACCTTTCCCGAGGAGAAGCTCACCCCCGAGTTCCGGCGGGCCCTGAAGGGACTCCAGCCCGGGGAGGTGGCTCCTCCGGTGAAGGGAACGGCGGGATACTTCGTGCTTCGCCTCGATGAGCGGATTCCTCCGCAGCGGAAGTCCTACGAGGAGATCCACGACCAGCTGCGTGCCATGGTGGAGGATCAGAAGATCCAGGCCGAGCTGGACAAATTCCTCCAGGGTCTGCGAGAGAAGTTCTATATCGACATCAAGGCGTGAACCGGTGGCCTTCTTGTTGCAAGACTGCCCGGGGTCACCCATCCCCGAGACGACAGAAGCCCATGAATCGAGTTCCTGATCCGGACCGCACGGCGGCGGGCGCGTCCCCGACGACCTTCGACCCCCTGCAGGGGCCGCTGGATCCGCGTACGATCATCTCCGCCTACCACGTCGATCTGCGCTACGGGAACCACTACGCCCTGCGCGACGTGAACCTCCAGGTGGCCAACGGGGAGTTCATCTTCGTGGTCGGGCCGTCGGGTGCGGGCAAGAGCAGCCTTCTCCGTCTGTTGACCATGGACGAGTTCCCCACCGAGGGCCGCGTCATCGTCGGCCGTTTCGTCTCCAGCCGGATGAAGCGATCGCGCATCCCTCTGCTGCGGCGTGAGATCGGCGTGATCTTCCAGGACTTCCGTCTCCTCGAGGACCGCGATGTCTTCGACAACGTCGCCTTCGCCCAGATGGTGGTGGGAGTGGGCAGCGCCGAGATCAAGCGCAACGTCACCCGGGTCTTGAACTGGGTGGGGCTGTACCACAAACGCAAGCAGAAGGTCATCACCCTCAGCGGCGGTGAGCAGCAGCGTGTCGCCATCGCCCGGGCCATCGTCAACAGTCCGAAGATCCTGTTGGCCGACGAGCCCACCGGCAACCTCGATCCCGAGGTGAGCCAGGAGGTGATCGACCTGCTGTTCCGCATCAACAACGCGGGGACGGCGGTGATCATGTGCACCCATGATCACATCATGGTGCGCCAGTACGGCGAACGGGTGGTCAAGCTCGAGGAGGGACGGATCACCGCCGACGTGCAGCGTTACCGTCCGCAGGTCTCGCGCAAGGAGAAGGCGGTGGCGGAGAAGGCCTACCGGCCCCACGAAGAAGGTGCGCAACGGCGGCAGCCGGAGAGCTGGGAGCGCGCGGTCCTCGACGTCGACGGTGGGGAGGAAGGCTGATGTACGGCGCCACGCAGATGCGGTATCTCGTGAGGGAGGCGTTCCTGGGTCTGGCCCGCCGCCGGATCAGTGGAAGCGTGGCCGTTCTCATCATGGGGTCGGCCCTGCTCATGCTCGCCCTGTTCAGCATCATCACCATCAACCTGGACGCCATCCTGCAGTCGCTGCGCGGCAACGTCGATGCCGAGGCCTTCCTCGAGGAGGGACTGGAGGAGGGCCAGCGGCAGAACCTGCAACAGGAGCTGCTCTCCCTCGACGGGGTGGATGCGGTCTACTTCATCAGTCCGAAACAGGCGATCGAGGAGTTCCGCCGCGATCTGGGGGAGGACGCCTCCCTCCTGGATGTTCTCGACGAGAATCCCCTGCCCGCCTCCTTCCGCATTCGCCTGGCCAAGGACGTCATCCACGACGCCGACCGGATGGAGGAGCTGTTGGGGGTGATCGGACGCTTCCCCGGCGTCGACGAGGTCGTCTCCCAGGTCGATCTCATCCGCCACCTCGACCATCTCGGCCGGGTCTTCGTCATCGTCGACCTGGTGGTGGGCTTGCTGGTGCTCATCTCGGCGATCTTCGTCATCTCCAACACCGTGCGATTGACGGTGGAGGAGCGCGCACGCAGCATCGACATCATGAAACAGGTGGGGGCGACCAACTGGTTCATCCGGATGCCCTTCCTCCTGTCCGGCGCTCTGCAGGGGGCTTTGGCCGGAGCCCTGGCCATGGGTCTGCTCATGATCGCCCACCGCGTCCTGCAGAACGAAGTGGGCGGGGTCTACTTCTTCGGACCCGGCCAGATCGTGGGCTTCATCGTTCTCAGCACCCTGCTGGGAGCCGTCGGCAGCGCCACCGCCCTGCGGCGTCACCTCCGCATCTGAACGCCATGATCCGCCGCTCGCTCCTCATTCGCATGGCCACCGGCCTGCTGCTCCTGGGTGCCGCCCTCGTTCCGGCGATGGTTGGCGAAGTGACCGTCTCCTTCGCCCAGGGTTCCGCCGGCGGGGACTATGAGCAGCGTCAGCACGAGCTGGCCGAGCTTCGCGCGCGGATCGAGGAATCGCGCCGGCGGGCCGCCTCGCTCGCCGACGATGAAGAGCAGCAGTTGCGCCGTCTGCAGGCGCTCGAGCAGGAGGCGAAGGACACCCGGCGCCTGTTGCAACGGCTGGAGGACGAAGAGCGCGATCTGCAGGCCCGGGTCGAGACCCTGAAGGCCCAGTTGGCGGCGAGCGACTCGATCATGGCCGCCCGCCGCGCCCATCTGGCCGCCCGCCTGCGCAGCATGTACATGAGGGGCCGGACGCCGGACATCGTCTGGCTCCAGGGCGCCGACGACATGAGGAGCCTGGCTCGCCGCGTGCGGGCGATGACCGCCCTGGCCCGTGCCGATCGCTCGTACCTGGAGAAGGTCAAGGACGAGCACGCCGAGCTCGCCCGCCGCCGTCAGGAGCTCGACGCGACCCTCTCCGAGGTGTACCGCAACCATTCACAGCTCGCCGAACAGAACACGCGGCTCGCCGTCCTGGCCGAGGAACGAAAGAAGAGTCTGCAGGCGGTACGCCGGCAACGGAGCCGCTGGGAGGCTTCGGTCAAGGAACTGGAGCACTCGGCCAAGGCCCTGGAGGATCTGCTCGCGCGGCTGGAGAAGAAGCGTCTGGAGGATCGCGGTGCCCCGTCCACCGGCTTCGCCCAGCTGAAAGGACGGCTGCCCTGGCCGGTGCAGGGCAGGGTCACCCAGCGCTTCGGCCGGAACGTGCACCCTCGCTTCAAGACCGTCGTGGTGAACAAGGGCATCAACATCGCGGCGCCGGCGGGCGCTCCCATCCGCGCCGTCGCCGCCGGTGCCGTCGACTACGTCAACTGGTTGCCCGGCTATGGCAAGTGCATTATCCTCAGCCACGGCGACGGCTGGTACACCCTCTACGCGCACGCGCGGGAGATCTTCCCCGCCGTGGGCGCGACCGTGCAGGCCGGCGACGTGATCGCCGAAGTGGGCGATACCGGTTCCCTCGATGGGAACCAGCTCTACTTCGAGATCCGTCACGGCAAGGAACCGGTGAACCCGTCGCGTTGGCTGGTGCGTTCATCGCGTGGAGGCTCCCGCTGAGCCCGCTCGCGGCGGAGCGAGCCTCGCCTCCATCGCCGAAGTGACACCGAGAAGCAGGGCCGCCCTTCCCAAGGATCCATCCCGTGCAGGGTCTGGAACATCTCGACCGCAGCCATGCCTTGCAGAGGCTCGCCTCCCTGGCCCGCTCCGGCGAGATCGGACACAGCATCCTGCTGGAGGGCCGCGAGGGCAGCGGCAAGGAAGCGGTCGCCCTCGCCCTGGCCCGCCTGCTCCTGGAGGGGGAGGACAGCCGCGACGATGGCCGCGTGGCGCGTCTCTCCCACCCCGATCTGCTCTACCTCTTCCCCGCCGAACCCAAGCTCGACGCGGAGACCTACCAGGAGATCCTGCACGTGAAGGCGCGCGATCCGCTGGCCCGGATCCGCCAGCCCAGCAGCGCGATCCTCGCCATCGGCGAGAGCGACCATCCCGGCCTGTGCACCATCCGAAGAGCGCGGCGCTTCGCGTCGACGGTTCCCTTCGAGGCCTCGCGGCGGGTGGTCATCTTCGCCGACGCCCACCGGATGAACCGTGCCGCGGCCAACGCCCTGCTCAAGACCCTCGAGGAGCCGCCTCCGGCCGCGGTGCTGTTGCTCTGCACCCACCAGCCGCATCTCTTGCCGGCGACGGTGCGCAGCCGCTGTTCACGGGTTCTCGTTCCGGCCTTCAGCGAGGAGCAGGTGGCCGAGCATCTGGTGGGCCGGTACGGGTTGGAGCCCGCGGCGGCGGCACGGGTGGCCGCGGTCAGCGGGGGCAACGCTCGACGGGCCCTCGATCTCATCGATCCCGAGTCGGAGAAGGTGGCCCAGTGGGCGCGTTCACTGAGGGAATGGCTGCTCCAGGGCGCACGCAGCGAGCTGCTGGCGGGCGCCGAACGGGTGGCCAAGGGTCAGGATCCACGCGGGGGGAAGAAGGCGGCGAAGTTGAGTGATGCGAGCTTGAGCGCCTCGCGCGACGTCGCCGTCCGCACCCTGGACTTCATGGTGGCCGACCTGATGGCCCTGGCCCGGGCGCAGGCCGGGGCCCGGCAGAACGAGGCCCAGAGTCGCCGCTGGCGGAACTGGGTGGAGCAGCCGTCGGCCGTCGATCCCCGCCGGGCGGCGCAGGTGTTGCTGGCGGCCCGGGACGACCTGCTCCGCAATGTCAACGTGAGCCTCGTGCTCACCCACGCCTTCCTCGAGGTCCTCAGCGGGGAATCACCGGGTCGGGCCCCCGTGCCCGGCGGTGGGCGATGAGTGCCCTGCTGGACAGCCACCTCCACCTCGGACGCCCCGAATTCGATCGCGACCGCGACGAGGTACGGGCCCGCGCCGCGGCCACCGGCGTTCGCGCCTTCCTGCACGTGGGCTACGACCCCGCGTCGATCGAGGCCGCCCTGGCCCAGGCCGCCGGGCGGGTGGACGAATGGGTGGCGGCGGGCATCCACCCCCATGACGCGGGGGTGTGGGAGCAGGGGGGACGCGAGCTCCTGGAGGGATTGGCGGCGGAGGGAAGGATCGTGGCCATCGGTGAGTGCGGCCTCGACTTCTACCGCGATCTCTCTCCCCGGCCCCTACAGGAAGAGGTCTTCCGCGCCCAGATCGACCTGGCCCGCCGGGTCGATCTGCCGATGATCTTCCACGTCCGCGACGCCTGGCCCCGGGCACGGGAGATCCTCCAGGAGGAGGGCCTGCCGCCGCGCCGCGGTGTCTTCCACGCCTTCGCCGGCGACGGGGAGTTCGCGCGCTGGGCCGTCTCCGAGGGCTTCCTGCTGGGGATCGGGGGACCCTTGAGCTATCGCCGGGCCCGGCTGCCGGAGGCCATCGCCGGCCTGCCCGCCTCGAGCTTCCTGCTGGAGACCGACGCCCCGTGGCTGCCGCCCCAGCCCTGGCGGGGGAAGCGGAACGAGCCGGCCTATCTGAGGGAGACCGCCGAGCGTCTGGCCGCGGTCTGCGGCCTCGACCTGGACGAGCTGGCGGCGGTGGTGGCCAACTCCTTCGCGGCCTGTTTCGACGTGCGTTTCTCCAGTGGATTCAACGACTTGGCACCCTCGACCCTGCCTCCGCCGCAGGCCTCCTCCGGTTGACAGTCCGCGGTGGCCGGTGCTATGCTCGATGTTCCTTCCGAGGGCTGCCTTCGGGGCAGCCGCTTCCTCTCGGTGCTCCCCTCCCGGAGGTATCCCAGCGAAGCTGTGCTAAGGCTGATGCGCCCGACGGCGCGTCCATTCGGGCCACGGGGCTCCGTTCGCGGGGAGATCGCGTTCTTCCCGGCCGCGGACTCCGCAACGGGCGGCTTCGACCGCCGTGGGAACGATGGCTCAGCATAGCTCTCAGGGGGAACTGCTCCGGAAATGGGGCTTCCGTCTCCATCGACGTCTGGGACAGCACTTCCTCGTGGATCAGCGCATTCTGGCACGGATCGTGGATCTGGTCCGTGAGATGGAGGTTTCCACCGTCGTCGAACTCGGGGCGGGTGCCGGTGCGCTCACCGGTCCGCTCCTGGCCGCAGGTCTGCGGGTGGAGGCCCTGGAACTCGATCGGCGGATGGCCGATCTGCTCGCCCAGGAGTATGCGGGGGAGGCTTTGACCGTGCGGCGCTGTGACATCGCCCAGGAGGATCTCTCCGAGCTGGTGGGAGAGGAGCCCATGGCCTTCGTGGGGAATCTTCCCTATCAGGTCACCAGCCCCGTTCTCTTCGGCCTGCTCGAGGCGGCGGCCCGTCCGGCGTTCCGCGGCGCCGTCCTCATGGTGCAGGCCGACGTGGCCCAACGCCTGTGTTCCCGACCGGGAAGCCGTGAGTGGGGGATCCTCGGCGTGCTCATGTCCGCCCGTTTCCACTGCCGCCGGCGCTTGACGGTTCGTCCCGGCTCCTTCCTGCCTCCGCCCAAGGTGCAATCGGCGGTGGTGGAACTTCGGCCGCGGGAGGATCCCGTCGAACTGGGACAGAGGGGGACGGAGCTGGTGAAGGAACTCTTCTCGCAGCGCCGCAAGCAGATCGGCGGCGTGTTGCGCCGCCGCCGAGGGGTCGACGATGCACGTCTGGAGCGTCTTCAGCAGGAGTGCGGGATCGATCCCCGTCGCCGTCCGGAAGAGCTGAGCCTGCAGGACTTCCTGCGGCTGGACGCGTGGTTGAGTGGAGGTCACCGGACGCGATGAGCAGGGCCATGGGAGAAACGCGGACGCGGCTGGCGGCGTCGGTGGTGCTGGCCGCCTGGGTCCTGGTCTGCTGGGGCATGGGGGCCAGGACGGCGCGCGCGCAGGAGGGTCCGGTGGATGACGCTTCGCCGGCACAGGAGGGATCGGTGGACAGCACGGTGGCGCAGGTGGAGGAGGAGGAGATCCTCGAGGGCCAGCCCGGTCTCTCCGACCTGGCCCGGGACGCCGGGGACAGCACCCGTATCGCACCCGCGTCGGCTTCGGCGCTCTCCGACTCGATCCTGGCCCTCATCGAACAGATGAAGGGCCTGCGCTGGCTGGACTTCGCCGGATCGAGCCCGAAGGATCGCCCCTCGGTGAAGGGCAGTTACAACTCGAGCAAGGCCAGCTACGGGCCCGGTCTCGACCTGGACCTGCCCCTGTTCGTGCTCGGCGGCTTCCGGACCGTGACCCACTACCACCTGGACAGTTCCCGGGAGCCGACCACCAACCAGGAGAAGAAGAACCGCTCGTTCTCGAGCAACTGGAACCGGACGATGGGCGAGTGGGGCCGTTTCAACATGGCTTTGGCCACCCATCACAACCGGACCACCCGCGAGGGCTTCGAGCCGAGTTCGTCCGATGACACCAAACTCGACTCGCAGCTCTCCGGCGGCGGCACCCTCGGGCCGTCCAACTTCTCGGGCAAGTGGTCGATCCAGGGCGGGGTGAACAAGAAGAAGGTGATCTCCGGCTCGCGATCGGGGGCCACCGACCAGACCATGAACAACGGGGTCTTCAGCGGCGCCCTGGGCCGCCGTTTCGGTCCCTTCGGCTTGAGCATGAGCGCCGGGCTCAACACGGCCGCGGGGCCTCAGAAGCTGTCGGCCGCCGTCGACGGCAGCGACGCCCAGGAGGCCACCAAGACCACCATCAGCGACACCCTCGGCGTCGCCCTGCAGTGGCACGGCCTGGGTGATCGGAATTTCTCGGTGAGCATGAGCCGGCAGGCCTTCAACGAGAAGCGGCTCGACTACGAGACCGACTACCGCGGGGTGGCGATCTTCGACCCGGAGACCAACCAGAAGATCGTGGGCCACGAGAAGGAGACCCGCAACATCACCAGCATCCAACTGGCGGCCGACACCCGCATCTTCCGTTCGATCCGCACCAGACTGAGCTACGGGATCGACAAGAAGGAAACCCAGTACACCCTCAGCCAGGAGGGCTTCGTGCCCGAGCAGGGGCAGAGCTTCAAGGGCGACCTGTTCTTCCGCTACGCCAGGGCGGGCAGCCTGAAGGTATCGCTGGGTCTGAACGAGCGCTGGGATGACCGGCGTCCTCCCGATACGGGGGAGCTTCGCGGCCGCCACTACACCGTCTCGGACAACATCTCCTTCACCATGGACCAGTATCTGTTGGGAGCGACCAGCCTGCGCCTGATCTACGCCCAGGATCTCGCCCAGCAGATCTACGACTACAAGCTGGCCACCGGTACCTCCAACACCGACGTCTTGAGCAACCGCTACGAGAGTCGTTTGAGCTCCAAGGCCATCGACCGGGTGAACGTGACCCTGGCCGCCTCCTACAAGACCAGTTCGAACATCTTTCTCGATGCCCTGCAGGTGGCCAACAACAACCGCGATCTGGATACCTGGAAGGTCACCGGCGACTACAAGTGGACGATGACCCCGGCGGTGAGCTTCGGGCAGAGCTACCAGCTCAGCATCGACTACACCGACTACCACTATTCCTATGTGCCGGAGATCAACCGCCGGGACAAGTTCTACAAGCGTACCCAGATGAAGACCGATCTGGACATCACTCTTCCCGGAGCGGTCGGTTTCTCGGTGAGCCACGTGGTCGACCGCACCCGCGGCGGGACCAAGGAGATGGTGGGAGGGGTGGAGAGCCTTTCGTACACCGACGATGTCTCGCGCCGGCAGGATGAACAGCGTCTGCAGCTGGGTCTGCACATCCCCGTCTTCGGCTACACCGCCTCGGTGCAGACCAGCCACGTCTACCGTCTCCTTCGAGGCCAGAGCGAGGAGACCCAGGGCGACCTGCGCATCGGGCTGAAGGGCCAGAGCAAGTTCCTGCACGAGCGCCTCGTGCTGGGCCTCGATCTGGGTTACGTGTGGGCCTTCGGGCCGCCGCGGGTCATCCGCATCGACCGCGACCGCCGCTACTTCACCTCGTCCAGCTACGTGAGCTGGAGCTTCTAGGAGGAGACGATCCGCATGCGCAGCCAAGGGACACGGTGGGAACGACGGATCGAAGGCCGCACACGGCCCGGCGACCGGCGGAGGCGTCCGTTCGGCGACCCTGCGGCGGGGATGTCCCGCCTCGCTTGGGCGAGGGCGGTCGCCGCGGTGCTGCTGATGCTGGTGGGCCTGTCCCTCTCCGGCTGCTTCTTCCACACCCGCACGCCCGAGGAACCCATCATCGGCGGCGGCTGCGACTTCGACTTCAAGTTCAACGACAAGTGGGAAGTGGTCATCGCCAACATGGAGGGTGCCCTGGGCTGCGGCGAGGCCTCCGAGTACCTCAAGGTGCTCAACGACCAGTTCCTCTATGTGCCCACCGCCACGCTGGTGGGTCAGTATCTCAGCGCCTTCGCCACTCCCTGGACCAAGGACCGCGAGGAGATCTTCATCCAGGACCAGTTCGCGACCGCACTGTTCTCGGCCTCGCTCACCGACAGCATCCTCTCCGGTCCGGACGACGACGGCACCACCATCCGCCTCACCGCGCGCTACCGCATCCAGGAGGTCGACGCGGCGGGCAACCCGGTGGGCCAGCTCTACACCGATACCGCCCGCTTCGAGTTCGTGCGCAGCTCTCTCTTCGTGGAGATGACCGTGTGGGAGGACCTGGGCACGGGTCCGCTGTCCTTCGGCCAGCGCCGTGGCGAGCAGGGGGGTGGTGTCTGACGAGTCCTTGTTCGTCCCCGTTTTCCCCGATTCGGCCCCGAGGGGCCCCACTCTACGGGGGGAATTGGCACCGCCACCCCCGATTTGGTAGGTTTTGTGCATGGATGCACCCGCTGGAGGTTTGATCTCATGTTCCATTCGTCGCGATTCCATCGAGCGCTGCTCCCGCTGGCGCTGAGCGTTCTGCTGCTGTTCTCCTCGGGCTGCGGCATCTTCTCCCCGGACGAGAGCAAGGAGGCTCCGCCGCCTGTGAGCGGTGACTTCGAGCCGGCCACGAGTCCGGAGATCCTGATGGAGAACTTCAAGAAGGCCTGGGAGCAGATGAGCATCGTCGAGTACGAGAAGCTCCTGGCGACCGACTTCCAGTTCTTCTTCGACCCCGATGACGGTCTGGAGGAATTCCTCGGGGCCAGTTGGGACCGCACGCACGAGATCGGCGCGGCGACGAAGATGTTCTCCAACCAGCCGGGCGCCGATCCCAAGACC
This sequence comes from Candidatus Krumholzibacteriia bacterium, assembly GCA_029932915.1. Lineage (GTDB taxonomy): Bacteria > Krumholzibacteriota > Krumholzibacteriia > JAJRXK01 > JAJRXK01 > JAOZPE01. The sequence goes on along the minus strand of JAOZPE010000003.1, from coordinate 59,191 downwards.
GGCGATCCGATTCCACCGATCCTGAGCATCCGTTTCACCACCTTCGACAAGCTCACCGACTGGGCCGAGCCGCCGGCCGAGCCGCTGTACGAGGGCACGATCCGCGCCCGCTACAAGGTGGCGATCCAGGTGACCTACCAGGGTGAGGGCAGCTACAGCAACGTCACCGGCGACAACGACTTCTACGTCGAGCCCATCGAGGTCGACGGCAAGACCCTGTGGGTGATCAAGGTGTGGGAGGACAAGGGGAAGGATCAGGGCTGAGACTTCGTTTTCCCCTGCTTCACGTGGACCGACCGGGCGCTCCCACCGAATGGTGGGGGCGCCTCTGCGTTCGTCCGTGGACGCCGCCGGGGCTCCGTGCTAAGGAGGAAGGACAGCTCGTCCGGTGGCCACCACCGCTTCGGTCTCCTTCCGTCCGTTCCAGCTCCTCCACCCGGGAATCCGCAGCATGAGCCCTCCCCACCGCCGATCGTCCAGAAGCCGCCGCGAGCGCGGCCTGCGCCGTGGCCTGTGGCTGCTGCTCGTGCTGGCGGTGGCCGGCACGGGCGCTCTGCTGTGGTTGCGCAGTGAGGCCGGAGGCATCTGGCTGGCCGAGCGGGGGGTCCAGAGCGCAAGAGAGCATAATGCGGCCGTCTTCGAGGAGGCGGTGCTCCAGGGCCTGGCCGACTGCGGCGTGCCCTCGGACAGTGTGGTGCTCCACCCGGGGAACCCCGCGCTCATCGAGGTCGGCGCCACCGGCGATCTGCGAAGCCTGAACCTGGCCGTCACCACCCGCGTGGAGGCGCGGGGGGGATGCGTGCAGTGGGGGGAGCGCTGGGAGAAGGACGGCTCGTCGGTGCTGGAGCTGCGCCTGGGAGGACGTGGCTATCTCACCCATCGCCTCATCGCCACCCGCGGTCCCGGGGCCCATGCCCTGAAGCCACCGCCGCCGCCGGCCGGACTCCTGGCCATCGTGGTCGACGACTGGGGTCACAATCTCAACCGTACCGCCCGTGCCCTGCTCGATCTGCCGGTGCCGATCACCGTGGCCATCCTGCCCGAACGCCCCCGCAGCTTGCGCGTGCTCAACGAGGCCCGGCGGGCGGGCAAGGAGGCCATCCTGCACATGCCCATGCAGCCGGTCGAGGGCTCTTCGCCCGGCCCCGGGCCGCTGGCCCTGACCGTGGACATGTCCGACGAGGAGATCCGCCGCACCGTCGAGCGCGCCCTGGACGGCCTGCCCGAGGTGGTGGGCATGAACAACCACATGGGCAGCGAGTTCACCCGGCACCGGCACCAGATGGACGTGGTGATGGAGATCCTGGCCCAACGCGGCCTGTTCTTCCTCGACAGCCTGACCACCCCCCGCTCGAAGGGCTGGGAGGCGGCCCACAGCCGGGGGGTGCCCACCCTGCGGAACGACCTCTTCCTCGACCTGGACGTCGACGATCCGGTGGAGATCCGGCGCCGTCTGGATCATCTCATCGAGAAGGCCCGCCGCCGCGGCCGGGCGGTCGGAATCGGTCATCTGACGGCGGCCACGGCCCAGGTCCTCCAGGAGGTTCTCCCCGCCCTGGATCCCACCGACGTGCGCTGTGTCTTCCTGAGCGAACTGGTGCGCCTGAGCCCCGCGGATTGAGGCTTCCTGGCCGCCCTCGTTGACAGGGCCCGGTGGCGGGCTATACTGGTTGTTTCGCTGTGGGAAGTGGAACGTTCGGGAAGAGGCTTGCCCGCGGGGCCCTTCCGACGAGGCCGATTTCTTCGCGGCCGGAAATCCTCGACACCGATGAACCCCCCTGGACCCGGGGCACCCCGCCCCCGCCGGACGGGTGGAGATGGCATGAAACGATCACTGAAGATCAAGGCCGCCCTGGTGGTGGTCCTTTCAATCTGGGCTCTTGTGAGCCTCTGGCCGACGATCCAACTCAGCCGGATGAGTCCCGAGAAGAGAGCGGAGCTGGAGGCGACCCCGGAAGGGGCGGCCAAGCTCGATCACCTGCACGGCCGCGCCATCAAGCGGGGCCTCGACCTGCAGGGCGGGATGTACCTGGTCCTGGACGTCGACACCAAGTCGGTGGAGCAGGGAACCAGCGACGACGCGGTGAAGCGGACGCTGGAGATCCTGCGCAACCGGATCGACCAGTTCGGCGTCAGCGAACCGGACGTGCGTCAGGAGGGCACCTCGCGGATCATCGTCCAGTTGCCCGGTCTGCAGGACGCCGAGCGGGCGAAGCGCCTCATCGGCCGGACCGCCCGTCTGGAATTCCGGATGGTACGCGAGGGGGCCGAGGTGACCACTCTCATCGCGCGTCTGGACAAGGCCCTGGCCGGCAAGAAGGTGGCCGCTGACGCGCTGAAGTCGATCGATGAGGAACTGGAGGCGGCCGATTCCACCGAGGTCGAGGCGGCTGCGGACAGCGCCGGGGTGGAGACGGCCGAAGCGGCCGGCGACAGTGCCCAGGGTGATCTCCTGAGCGACCTCGGCGGCGAGGGCGAGGAGACCGTCCCCGGCGAGGGCGATTGGACCAGCCAGCACCCCTTGAGTGCGTTGATGGGTCCCTTCCTGAAGAACCGGGGTGCCATCCCCGTCGCCGACAGCAACCGGCCGGCGGTGGAGAAGCTCCTGCAGAGTCCCGAGGCCCAGCGCCTGATTCCGCGTGACGTGGAATTCCTGTGGGGCAGCGAGAAGGTCACCGGGACCGACGGCAGCAGCGCCTCGCTGCTCTACCTCGTGGAGAAGAAGATCGAACTCACCGGCGGGGAGATCCGCAACGCCGGTGTCTCACCCGATCCGGACCGTCCGCCCCTGTTGATGGTGAACCTCGGTCTGAGCAAGCGGGGAGGGCTGAAGTTCGCCAACGTCACCGGTGCCAACGTGGGACGCAAGCTGGCGATCGTGCTCGACGGGGTGGTGATCAGCGCCCCGAACATCCGCACCCGGATTCCCAACGGCCAGGCGGTCATCAGCGGTGGATTCGAGTCGGACACCGAGGCGCGTGACCTGGCCCTGATGCTCCGCGCGGGCGCCCTGCCGGTGGACGTGCGGATCGCCGAGGAGCGGACGGTGGGCCCGAGCCTGGGTCAGGACTCCATCCGCCGCGGTGTCCAGGCGGCCCTCATCGGGGGCATCCTCGTGGTCCTGTTCATCATGGTCTACTACCGGCTGTCCGGTATCGTGGCCGCGCTGGGGCTGCTTCTGACCCTGCTGCTGCTGCTGGGCATCCTGGCCCAGTTGCACCTGACGCTCACCCTGCCCGGCATCGCCGGTATCATCCTGACCGTGGGTATGGCCGTCGATGCCAACGTGCTCATCTTCGAGCGCATCCGTGAAGAGTTGCGTGGGGGCAAGTCGGTGCGCGCGGCGATCGACGCGGGCTACAGCAACGCCACCCGCACCATCGTCGATGCGAACATCACCACCTTCATCGCCGCCGTGGTGCTCTACTACTTCGGGACCGGTCCCATCAAGGGATTCGCGGTCACCCTGAGCGTCGGGATCCTGACCAGCATGTTCTCGGCGCTGGTCTTCTCGCGAACGGTCTATGATCTCTGGCTGGCGGGGCGCAATCCTCGCCGTCTGAGCATCTGAGGGACGAGGAAATCCATGCAGTTTCTGACCAATACCAACATCAATTTCATCGACTCGCGGAAGTACGCCATCACGCTTTCGGTGTTGATGATCCTCGCCGGGCTCATCTCCCTGGCGGTCCATCACGGCCCCCGGCTCTCCATCGACTTCCGTGGGGGCAGCATCGTCGAGCTGAAGGTCGACCCCCCCATCGACGTCGGAGATCTGCGGGAGGCCCTGAAGAACGCCGGGGTGAAGGCCAATCAGGTGACCACCTTCGGCGGACCCGACGAGATCCTCATCTACCTGGACAAGAAGGTCGATGCCTCCGAGCAGAGCGCCGTCGGCGACAAGACGGTTCGCCAGGTGGTGGCCGAGGCATTTCCCGACCACAAGGTCGAGTTGAGGCGCGAGGAGACGGTGGGTCCGAAGATCGGTGAGGAGCTGCGCAAGGGAGCGACCAACGCCATCTTCGTCTCGCTCATCCTGATCGTCCTGTACATCACCCTGCGCTTCGTCTTCAACTTCGGACTGGCCGCGGTCCTCACCCTGGTGCACGACGTGCTCATCACCCTGGGCCTGTTCTCCCTGCTCAACAAGGAGATCAGCCTCAGCATCGTGGCCGCGTTCCTGACCATCATCGGTTACTCGCTGAACGACACCATCGTCGTCTTCGACCGCATCCGGGAGAACATGCGTCTGCGGCGCAAGGAGAGCTACGACGAGGTGATCAACCGCAGCATCAACGAGACCTTGAGCCGCACCATCATCACCTCCCTGACCACCTTGTTCGTGGCTGCCATGCTCTTCGCGGTGGGCGGTCCGGTCATCCACGATTTCGCCTTCGCCCTGACCATCGGGGTGGTGGTCGGTACCTACTCGTCCATCTACATCGCCAGCCCCTTGCTGGTGCTGTGGTACAAGTGGCGTTCGGCCGACCGCAAGCGAGGCGCGCGGCGCCCCCGGAAGGCGGCCATCTAGACCGCGGTGTCTCTTTGGGGCCGGTCGTGGTATCCTCCAGGGGAAGTCGCCCCGGGGATCGGCCACCTGGAGAAACCATGCAACTGCAAGTGATCCGCAGCGCGGCGGCAGGGCCTCTGGCCCTGCTGGTCGCGTTTGTCCTCTGGCCGGCGGCGGAGTCCGGGGCCCAGCCGACGGAGCTCCGCTCCCAGCCGGCAGCCGGAGCGACACCCATCTCCGTTCCGGTAGGGATCGCCTCGGCCCGTGGGGGGATCGAGGATGCCCAGGCCGCCGTCGACAGCCTGATGCGCGCCTTCACCGAAGAAGACATCGAAGGCATCATGGATCTCCTGCCCCAAGCGGAGATCCCCTTCGAACTGGACGGCCCGGCGGAGGGTTTCGCCTCGGAGGATGGGATCCGCCGCAGCCGGGAACAGATCTTCTATCTCCTGCAGGATTTCTTCGAGAAGGAGGAACCCACCGAGGTGGGTTTCGATGAGGCCGAGGACGACACCCCGGATGATCTGCACGGTGTGCTTCGACTGGAGCTGGAGGATTCCCCCGCCCGTCGCCTGTTTCTCCACTTGCACCGGATGAAGGGACATTGGAAGGTGGCGGAGCTGAGAGTCCTTCCTTGAACCACTTGCGTTTGCCTGGTGTGCGTGGGATGGAGCGACTGCTTCCTCTGTGGATCGTCCTCGCCCTGGCGGCTCTGCTCCTGTCGACCCAGGGTCAACAGGTCCTGTGGCCTTCGGCCGCTCTCCTGTCCACCACCTTCGCTGCCCTGGCCTGGGCACGTCTGTACCGCCGGCGATCGCGGGGAACCGATCGTGCGCTCGAGGCGGCGATCATCGTGGTCCTGATCGCCGCCTCCGTCATGGCCCTGCACCTGTCGAGAGTGGCCTCCTACGACGATGGGGTGTGGTTGCGGCGGGCCCGCCTTCGCCTGGACACCGGAGCCGAGGTGGTTCGCTCGCGTCTGCTCCACCTGCAGGCCGAGGCCGAGACGAGGGCCGGACGGGCCCTCGACGAGAGCGTCGATCTGGAGGAACTCGCCCGTCCCCTTCGACTGGGGGATGCCTCCCTGCGGGTCGGCGTGTCGCGCTGGCGCGACGGCCGTCTCGTCGACTGGGCCGGTGAGGTTCCAGGTCCCGAACGCGTCCCTCCCCAGGACCGCCCTCTCCTGGTCGATCACGGCTTTCGCCGCTATCTGACCGTGTCGGCCCACGACGGGCAGGGACTCACCACCTACTTCGATCTCAGTCTGGGCATCACGCGGGAACTCTTTCCCCGCCTGGGATTGGGGGTGGATCCGGCCCAGCCCCTGGCCGCGGGCACCGGTCTGAAGGCGCAACTGAGGGCCAGTGCACCTCGTCCGGAGGAGATCGCGCCGCAGTTGCAGCGGGTGGTGGCCGTGCCGGAGAACGAGCCGTGGGCCTGGGTGGTCCTGCGGGCGCCCATCGCCCGCGAAGAGCGCCGTCTGGTCCTCACCGCCGAGGGGCGGATCCTGTCGTGGATCCTCCTGTTGGGTCTCACCCTGGCCACGATGCGGGCCTGGCGAAGCTGGCGCGGCCTCCGGGTGGACCGCGGAGCGCTGACGACGGCGCTCGTCCTGGCCGCCTTGGTCGTGCTCTTCCGCTTCGGCATGGATCGGGCGCAGGTGCTGCAGCTCGCCTTCGCCGCCGGGCACGGGGGTCTGCGCTGGTTGCTCGAGCCTGCCTACTTCGCGACCACCTGGGGTCTGGGCCTCCTGCGGAGCGTGCTCGATTTCTTCGTGAGTGCCCTGGCCCTGGCCTTCGTCCTCCTGCTGCTTCTTCCCTCGTGGCTGCACTGGATGTCGGCGCGGGCAGGAAGGGTCCGGCAGGCTCTCGCCGTGCTGGTTCTGACCCTCTTCACCGTGGCCACCTTGCTGTGGACCGTCTCCCTGCAGAGGGTCGTGGCCCAGAACGCCAACCCCAAGCTCATCGGTCTGGATGCCCCGTTCTTCACCCTCTCCTTCCAGCTTCTCCACGGGGCCATGTTGCTGGCCCTGCTGGCCCCGGCGGGAATGGCTCTCCTCGGTTGGGAGCGTTGGTGGAGGGGAAGACGGCACCGTTGGCCGCTGGCGCTGGGCGTCTCCATCGTCCTGGCGCTGGTGATGATCGCCGATGGGGTGGATGTCTTCCTGGGAATGTGGTTCTCCCTCCTGCCCCTGCTGGCGGTGGCGCTCTCCTCGGCGCTGCGGCATCCGTCGTTCTCGATGCGGGTGGTGGCGGCGCTGGTCATGGTGCTCTGGTTGAGCTGGGCGCAGACCGAGGGCTTGAGGGGGGTCTATCGCCAGCTCAAGGAGGAGGTGGCCACCGAACGGGCATTGGACCGCCTGCATCCCCGCGACAACTGGCGCCGCGTGCTGGTGGAGGAGTTCCTGCGCGAGCTGGCCGAGGATCCCTCACGGCTGCGGGGTCTCGCGGTGAAGGGAGCCGACCGCAGCAACGCGGCCTTCGAACTGTGGGCGGCCTCCAGCGGATTGAGCGCGCTGGGATACGGCTCGCAGATCGTGCTCTTCGACGCGGCCGGGCACGTGCTCAGCGACTTCGATCTCGGTCTGCCCTACCCGCCCCGCCCCGCGCTTCCACCCGCCACCACGCCCATCGAATCGGGCCTGTACGGGGTGCAGAGTGTCCGCATCCGCAGTGCCGAGGGCACCTTCCTCGTCTACCGCGGCTGGCTGGACACCGGTCAGATGTTTCCCGACGGCGACCTGAGCTGGGTACGGGTGGATCTGCCGTACGGCACCGTCGATCCGGCCACTCCGGTCGACCTCAGCCCGAGCGGGGGACCCCTGGCCCTGGGTTTCGCCGCCGGCGGTGACTTCCTCTCCCCCCGTCGCGAATTCGAGCATCCGGTCATCCTCGGCCGCTGGGACGGCGACCGCGTGGTGGCGGCCACCGAGCCGGTGCTGGTGGGGCTGCTGCGCTCGCAACTGCCGGCCGATGGAAGCTGGACCTCCATCCGCCGGGGAGGGCACCCCTACCGGGCGCGGGTGGTGAGCGAGCGGGGAGAACGGCTCGCGGTCGCCTTCGCCCTGCCCACCCTGAACGAGCGCCTGCTGGACAGCGCACGGCTGGTCGCCCTGTACCTGCTCGCCGGCGCGGTGATCCTGCTGTTCCTGCTCGCCGCGGTCGCGCTGCGCGGGGGTTCGCTCCGCTGGCCCCAGGCGTTGGGGCGCCTGGGATACCAGGAACGCCTGCTGGGCGCCATCGTGATCCTGGTCCTGCTGCCGGTGATCGTCTTCGGGGTCTTCCAGAGCCGCCGGGCGGAGGCCAACCTCCGTCGCTCGAACCGCGAGGAGGTGGCCCGCCGCCTGGACACCGCGTTCCGGCTGCTGGCCGATGGTCTGGAGGACGCGGTGCGCGCGCGCCTGGAGGTCGACCCCCTGGAAGGCCTGGTCGACGGTGACCCGGCCCGCCGGCAGGCGGTTCCCCCGTTGATGGAACGCGATCAACTCATGGTCTTCGACGAGCTGGGACGCCTGGTCCACGACGAGAGCGGGCGGGAGCTCTCGCCGCCCTCGGCCGCCCGTCTCCTCCACCAGCTGCGGGGAGCGATCCTCCTGCTGGAGGACGACGAGCGGGGCTGGTACCTCGGCCGCCTGTTCGACAAGAGCGCGTCCGATCACCACCACTACTGGGTCTATCTGCGGCGGCGTCTGCAGGACGAGGACCTCCGGCGGCTCGCCCGCACGGTGGGCGCCGACCTCACCCTCTTCGACGGACCGTGGGCGGTGGTGAGCAGCCGGGACGATCTGCTCAAGGCCGGCCTGGTGGTGCCGGTCCTGCCCGCGGACGCCGAGAGGATCCTCCGGGTGGGAGGCAGCCCCCGCTACCTCACCACCGAACCCGATGCCGGCCTGGTGGTGGCCCGCGGCTACGTGCGATTGCCCGGGCCGCGCGATCCGCGGCGCGGCGTGCTGGCCGCCCGGCTCTTCACCCAGGCCACGGTCGCCGCCCTCGAGCAGCGCCGCAGCTATCTCTTCCTCTTCGGCCTGTCCTCGCTGGCCTTCCTGTTGGCCACGGTGGTGGGCCTGGTGGTGGCCGCGCGCACCGTCAATCCCATCCTGGTGTTGCTCGGCGCCACCGAGCGGGTCGGAGCCGGCGACTTCTCCGTCCGCCTGCCCGAGAAGGGCGACGACGAGATCGGTCAGCTCACCCATTCCTTCAACCGGATGACCCAGCAGCTCCAGAGCGGCCAGCGCGCGTTGGCGGCCCGCCGCTCCTTCCTGGAGACCATGCTGGCCGGTCTCAGCGCCGGCGTGCTCATCCTCGACGGCGACTTCGAACTGGTCGAGGCCAACCGGGCGGCCCGCGGTCTCGGCGACGAGGCGCTGCAGCGTCTGCTCGAGCGGGTGCGCGAGGGCGAGCGGAAGATCGAGGTCCAGGCCACCGAGATCGTCCTGGAGAGCGAGGAGGGACCGCGGACCCTGCGCGCCGTGCTCTCACCGATCCAACTGGAGGAAGGCGATGCCGGTTGGCTCGTCCTCTTCGACGACGTCACCGAACTGCTGTCGAGCCGCCGGCTCGCCCTCTACGCGGAGATGGCGCGCCAGGTCGCCCACGAGGTGAAGAATCCGCTGACGCCCATCCAACTGGCGGCCCAGATGGTGCGCCAGGCGTGCCGGGACGGTCATCCCCGGATGGAGGAGATCGTCGACGAGAACACCCGCCAGATCGAACGGCAGGTGGAACGTCTGCGGGAGATCGCCTCGGAGTTCAGTCTGCTCGGAAGGACCGAGCCCCCTTCGCTGGAGGTGGTGGAGGTCCGCTCGCTGTTCGAGGAATTGCGTCTGCTCTATCCCACCCTCCAGGAGGGGGAGACCCTGCAGGTGAGCGGGGGCGAAGGGCTGCACGTGCTGGTCAACCGCGAGGCCATGATGAAGGTGCTGACGAACCTGGTGGCCAATGCCCGGCAGGCCATGGGGGAGAAGGGCACGGTGCAGGTCGAGGCCCGGCGCGAGGGCGACCGGGTCGTCCTGAGGGTCCTCGACGAGGGTCCGGGCATCGCTCCGGAAGTGGAGGAGCATCTCTTCGAGGCCTATTTCTCCACCAAGAGCTACGGGACGGGCCTGGGGCTGATCATCTGCCGGAATCTCACCGAGAAGATGGGCGGGCGGATCCAACTGGCCAATCGGGAGGACCGGCGCGGCGCCGTGGCCACGGTGAGCCTTCCCCTGCAGCACGCGTGAGGGTGTGCATCCTGCCGCATCCCCTTCCGGTCCGAGGACCCCGGCAGGGAGGATTGGCCGGAACCGGAAGTTCTTCGTAAGGGTATGGACGAAGCAGACGCCCCGGGCGGTGGCCGAGGATCGGACGCTGCCCTGGGGGCGGCGGCACGAACGGCACGAAGGAGACCGAGCGCATGTCGACGGTGGAGAGTCCTCGGTGGAGCGGGTGGCGCCGACTGGGCGCCCGGCCCCGGCCGGTGATGGCCGCCCTGCTGGCCGTGGTGCTGACGGTGGGTGCGGTGGGCTCTTCGTGGGCCGGACCGTCCGTCTCCTCCGCCCCGGCCGGCCAGGGCGTATTCACCATCGCCCGCCTGCGCTATCCCGGCGGGGGCGACTGGTACGGCGACCCCAGTTCCCTGCCCAATCTGCTGGCCCAGCTCCAACGCCGGTGCGGCATTCCCTGCGCCGAACACGACGTGGTGGTCACCCTCGACAGCGAGGAGCTCTATGCCCACCCCTTCCTCTACGCGACCGGCCACGGGGTGATCGATCTCTCCGAGGAGGACCTGGCCCGTCTGCGGCGCTATCTCGAGGCGGGCGGCTTCCTCTGGGTGGACGACAACTACGGCTTCGACACCTCCTTCCGCGCGATGGTGTCGCGTCTGTATCCGGATCGACAGCTCGTTCCCCTCGGCAGCGACCATCCGATCTACCGCAGCTGGTATGATCTTCCCGGGCTGCCCAAGGTGCACGAACACGACGGCGACCCCGCCCAGGGCTTCGCTCTCTTCCTCGACGGACGCATGGCCATCTTCTATTCGTGGAGCAGCGACATCGGAGACGGGCTGGAGGATCCGCAGGTGCACGGCGATCCTCCGCAGGTACGCGAGGCGGCGATGCAGATGGGCATCAACGTGTGCATCTGGGCCCTGACCCAACCCTGATCGTCGCTTCGGCGGCACCTGTGATCATCTTGTGAGGACACGATCGTCATGAAGACCCCTCCCCGTGTGAATCCCGACGCCGCCGTCCTGCGCCGCCGGCTCGAGCGGGAACTGCGGGGTCTGCGTCTGCGCATCGTCGCCAACGCCGCAGTCGCAGTGATCGCCGCGACGGGTCTGCTGGCCCTGGGGGCGGTCCTCTCGGTGGACGGCTGGCCGCAGGTGGGTCCGCTGGCGGCGCGGATCTTCCAGGTGGCGCTCGTGGGTGCCGCACTGTGGATCGTGGTGGTCGAGGCCGTGTTGCCCCTGTCGAGGCTTCGGGGTCTGCGGGACTTCAGTCTCGTGGTGGAGCGGCACGAGAGCCTGGACAACCTGCTGGTGGCGGCCGTCGAGTTCACCGGTTCGGGAGAAGAGGCCCCGGTGGCGGGTGGGGTGTCCGAGGAACTCGTCGAGGAGGTCCTGCGGCGCGCGCGCCGCAGCGTCGAGGCGCGTCCCCTGGCCGCGCGCATCCCGCTGCCTCGCCTGTTCTCCCATTTCACCCTGGCGGTGCTGGCGATCACGGTCTGGCTGGTTCTCGGGCTGACCGCGCCCCGGCGGATCGATGCCACCCTGGAAGCCCTGAGCCATCCGTCCCGCCTGAAGCGGACGGCACCGACCACCGGACTCTACGCCCTCGACGGTGATCTCTCCGTGCCGGTGGGCAGTGTGGTGCGTCTGCGTGCACGCGATCTCATCGGGGGCGACCCGGCGGTCCGCCTGGAGGTCTCCTGGACCGGCGACTACTGGCAGCAGATGGACACCACCCTGCGCACCCTGGACCGCCTCCACGCCCCCTATCTGAGCTGGGAGGGCGTCATCCCGCAGGCGAGCGATCCCTTCCGCTATCGTTTCCGCAAGGGCGAGCTCCTCACCCCGGTGTATCGGGTCGTGGTCCGCGAACGTCCGGTGATCCGCACGGTGGAGCTCCGTGTCGTTCCGCCCGCCTACACCGGACATCCTCCGCAGCCGTGGAAACCGCTGGCGCCGACGGTGGAGGTGCTTGCGGGCAGCCGTCTCTTCCTCCGCGGCGAGGCCAGCACGCCCCTTCGGCATGCGCGACGGATCAGCCCGCCGGCCGATCCCGTCGAGCTGGCGGTGGACGGCCCCAGCTTCGCCGACACCCTCACCGTGCTGGACGACCTGGATTTCTCCCTGCTGCTCGTCGACCGGCAGGGAGGTGAGAGCGAAGGCGCCGCGGTCTATCACGTGGTGGCGGTGCCCGACGAGCTTCCCACGGTGAAGATCACCCGCCCGCAGCTCGATCTCACCCTCGACCGCCAGTTGCGGGTGGGGATCGAAGGGGTGGCGATGGACGATGTGGGTCTGCGGAGGATCGATCTGCTCTGGCGGCGCAGCGACGCCCGGCGATGGAAACGGATGAACCTGGTGAAGGGGGGCGGCCCCGCCGCGCCGGACAGTTCGATCGGACGGCTTCAGGTGGATGCCGGCCGCCGCGAACTCGCTCTGTCCTTCGAGTGGAGACTCGGCGAGCTCGAACTCTTTCCCGGCGATGCACTGAGCTACTGTCTCGAGGCGGTCGACGACAAACCGGGCGGCGGTCAACGGGGCCGCAGCCGGGTGCACACCCTTCGCCTGCCCACCATCGCCGAGGTGCTCCATGAACAGCGCGAACGGTCGACGCTGCAGCGCGACGAACTGGGGGAGATGCTCCACAAGGGAGAAGAGCTGCAGAGCGACCTCGAGCGCCTGCGCCGCGAGTTGATGAAGAACCCCGAACCGGACTGGGCCCGCCGTCAGGAGATCGAGGAGCTGCTGAAGGATCAGGAGGAGCTGAGACGCCAGGCCCGCCGGTCGGCCGAACGCATGCAGGCGCAGCTCGAGGAATTCCAGCGCAACAACTCGGGGGAGATGGCCCTGCTGGAGAAGATGGAGACCGTCCAGGAACTGCTGGAGAGCCTGCAGGACGAGAGTCTGCAGTCCTATCTGAAGGCCATGGACGAGGCGATGGGACAGCTCTCACCCGACGAGCTGCGCCGGGCGATGGAGGAGGCCACCGGGGATCAGGAGGAAATGAACCGCCGGCTGGACCGCACCCTGTCGCTGTTGCGTCAGCTCGAACGGGAGAAGGCGATGAGCGATCTGGTGGAGGAGGCCCGCGAGTACCTCGCCCGCCAGCAGGAACTGCAGGACAGACTCCCGAAGAGTGAGTCGGCATCGAAACCCTCGTCGGAGATGGACGAGGGCGGCAAGGAAGCCAGGAAGCTCGAAGCCCCGGCTGATTCGACCGGAAGTGGACGGAGGAATGGCGCGAAGGAGAAGGCGGGCGACGAGCACTCCCAGATGAGCGAGGAGGAGCTGGCCCGTCTCCAGGAGGAGCTGGCACGGCGGACGGAGGAACTGGAGAAGAAACTCCGCCAGCGGCTCGATGAACTCAAGGAGCAGATGGAATCGCAGGAGATGCCGGACGCCTCGGCCGAGGAGATGCGCAAGGCGCTGGAGGAGGCCCTGCGGCAGATGGAGAACGGGGGCTCGTCCTCACAGTCGATGGAGGAGGCGCGCCGCCGCATGAGCGAGGAGCAGTGGGAGGAAACCAGGAAGTCGATGGACGAGGCGATGAAGCAACTCATCTCGCTCTACCAGGTCCTGGCCAAAGGGCAGAAGGGGATGACCCAGGCCAGCATGAAGTTCGCGGTCGACACCCTCCAGAAGACCGCCTACGACCTCCTGCAGATCAGCTTCGAGGAGGAGGCGATCGTTCATGCCCTCGACACGGGGGTCAACGATCAACGCCTGACCCCGTTGACCCGGCGTCAGTTCCACCTCACCCGAAGCACCCGACGCCTGTCGGACGATCTGGCCCGCCTGGCCTCGCAGAATTTCTTCGTCGGCGAGAGACTCCTGGAGAGTCTGCGCGAACTCGTCGAGGCGATGGAGACCACGGTCCGGAGGATGGAGGCCGCCCGGCCCAAGCGGGCGCGCACGGAGGCCGAGACCTCGATGGGCATGATGAACCAGGTGGTCATCGGGCTCTTGACCACCGCACAGCAGCAGGGAGAGGGCAGTGGAGGGGGCAGCGCCTCGCAGCAGATGCAGCAGATGGTCGAGCAACAGTCCCGTTTGAACTCGATGACCGAGGAGTTGCAGCGCAGGTCGCAGGCCGGACTGAGTGGAGAGGAGCGCCGTCAGCTCGCCCAACTGAAGGCGATGCAGGAGCAGATCCGACGGCAGTTGGAGGAGTTCCGCCGCTCGCTCGAGGACCAGCGCAAGGTGCTGGGCGATCTCCAGCGTCTGGGGGAGGACATGAGGCGGGAGGAGGAGATGCTCGACGACGGTCGCATCACGCCCGAGACCCGGCGTCTGCAGGATCGCATCCTCTCCCGCCTGCTCGACGCGGAGAAGTCCGTCCGTGAACGCGACTACGCGCGTCGTCGCGAGTCGAAGACGGGCCGCCGGCTCTTCGGCGGGCAGGAGGGAAGTACGGGGGCGGCCGACGAGCTCTCCGCCGACCAGCAGATTCGCCGGTGGCGCGCCCCCGGGCGGGCTCCCCGCGAGTACCAGGACGAGGTGCGCCGCTACTTCCGCCGCATCCAGGGAGAGTTGGGGGAGGGAAGGACACCTTGAGTCGAAGGCATGGAATCCTGGTCGCCGTTCTCCTGATGGGATCGGTCCTGATCGCGGCGGTGGGGGGATGGCCCGCCCCGGCCGGGGCCGAGGGCAGGACACCCGAGCCCGCGGCGCCGGAGACTCCGTCCGCCCCGGTGGCCGACGGTGGATCGAAGACGGCCGAGCAGGTGCTGCAGCAGGCCGAGCAGTGGGTGATTCTCGGACAGGATGCGCGCGCCGGCGCCCTCCTGGAGGCGTGGATCGCCGAGGGCGGAGACGATTCGCGGGTGGTGTGGCGTCTGGCCCGGCTGTACCGGGACATGGGCCGCTTCGAGGAACTCGATGCGCTGATCACCCGGCAGCTGCAGAACGCTTCCGGATCGGACACCGTCGCCCTGCGCCGCCTGCTCGCCGAGGCCCGTTTCGAGCGGGGCCGGCGGGACGAGGCCATGGCCCAGTTGCAGGCCATCGTCGACTCCCATCCCGATGAGGAATCCTATGCGCGCATGGTGGCTTCCATCCTGAGGCGGCACGACGAGAACGCCGCGGCCATCGAGGTCCTCCTGCAGGCCCGTTCCCGCAGCGGGGATCCCGGTGTCTTCGCCCAGCAACTGGGTGTCCTCTACGCGGAGGAAGGGCGGGTGGTCGAGGCGGCCGGGGAGTTCACACGGGTGATCGTCGACCATCCGATGAATCTGGCCCTGATGCGCTCGCGGATCCTCGATCTCCTCGCCGATCGGCCCGAGCAGGCCGAGGCCGTCGTGAAGGTGGTGGAGGAGGCCGCCGCCGGACACCCCGACGTACCCCAGTTGCGTCTCCTGCTCGCCGAGCTGGATCAGATGGAAGGCAACGAGGAGGAGGCCCGCGCATCGATCGATCGGCTGATGGCCGATGCGTCGATGAGCTCCGATCTCCTGCAGACCGCGCGGAGTTGCGTGGCCGAGAGCCGTCTGCCCGACCTCAGCGCGGAGATGACGCGCCGGAAACTGTACCTGAGCCAGACCATCCTCACCGGGCTCCTCCGCAACGGCCGCCTCGGCCGCTCGCTGCAGGCGAAGGCCTACGAGACCCTCGTCCAGAGCTGGCTCGCCCTGCTGGAGAGCGAGGGCTTCGACGCCTTGCCTCGATCCGAGAAGGAGGAGGCATTGAACGGATTTCGCCGGACGATCCTGGACATGGCCCGGCGTTTCCCCCACGACCAGGGGGTCACCGCCTCCCTCTTGCGGCTGAGCGGGGCCTACATCGATGAGCTTCACCGTCCGGACGATGCCATCGCCCTGCTGCGGAGGATCCAGGTCGATCCCAATGCGAGCAAGGTGCAGCTCCATGCCGCACGGATGGAACTCGGCCGGGCCTGGATGGCCGCGGGCGACACGACCCGGGCGCGCAGCCTCTTCGAGAAGATGGGTCAGGACATGGACTTCGTGGAGGGCCAGGGCCGGGCCCACTACCACCTCGGACAGCTCGATCTCATGGGCGGCCACTTCCAGCGGGCCAAGGAGCGCCTGAGTGCAGTGGCCTTCGAGTCACCTTCGGCCGACTACACCAACGATGCGCTCCAGCTCGCGTTGGTCCTGGCCGAGGAGCTCATGGGGAAGAACGACCAGGAGGGTCTCCGCCACTTCGGCCGCGCGCTCTACTTCCGCATCACCGCCGCCGACGATTCCCTGCGGGCCGAACTGGAGGCGATGAGCCGCAGCGAATCGACGGTGCTGCGCTCACGTGCGCTGCTGGAACTGGCCCGTGACGATCTCGGCAAGGGAAACGAGAAGGCGGCGATCGCATCCATCGACCGGCTGTTGAGCGAGGACCCCGAGAGCCGACAGGTTCCGATTGCGCTGGAGCTGAAGGGCGATCTCCTGCTGCGCACCGGTCGGCCGGGGCAGGCGCGGCGGATCTGGGAGGGCCTGCTCGAGGATCACGAGGACTATGTCTTCGCCGAACGGGTCCGCGACAAGATCCGCGCGCTCACATCCTCGGCCAAGGCGAGTGGGAAGAAGAAGGAGGATGAGCTGCCGTGAGACGACGTCCTGCGCTGCTTCGAGCGGGTGCCCTGATCTGCGCTCTCGTGGTCCTTCTGGGTCTGGCCATGGCCGAACGTTCGGCGCAGGCGGCCGATCTGCTGGTGCCCATGGACCTGAGCCAGGCCAACCACCTGAAGGCCTATGGCCTCGCCTTCAAGGCGCTCAAGCGGGGCATGAAGGTCAGTTGGTTGTTGAACTACCGGGGTGGCAGCTTCCTCTTTCCCGGCGGCCTCTCCCTGGAGATGGAGGCCCGGGTGATGGGGGTGTCCACCGAGAGGGTGGGCGCCGGCGAGGTGGCCCGCATCCGCCAGACCATCGCGCGCTCGAACATGGAGGAGGTGTTGCTGGAGGTGCCGCCGCGCATCGCCATCTATGCTCCTCCGAACTTCCAACCATGGGACGACGCGGTCACCCTGGCGCTGAGCTACGCGGAGATCGACTTCGATACCCTCTTCGACACCGAGGTGCTCGCAGGTGAACTGAGCAACTACGACTGGCTGCACCTGCACCACGAGGACTTCACCGGCCAGTACGGGAAGTTCTACGCCTCATTCCACGACCAGCCCTGGTACAAGCAGCAGAAGAAGCTGTTCGAGACCATCGCCCGCGCCAACGGTTTCAAGACCGTCCGCGAACTGAAGGGCGCCGTCGCCCTGACCATCAAGGAGTACGTTCTCAACGGTGGATTCCTGTTCGCGATGTGCTCGGCGACGGACACCTACGACATCGCCCTGGCCGGCCTGGGCGTCGATTTCGTCGACACCCCCTTCGACGGGACACCGGTCGATCCCGATTTCCAGGAGAAACTCGACTTCGGCCGGTGTCTGGCCTTCGAGAACTTCACCGTGTATCCCGATCCCCTGAAGTACGAGTTCAGCAACATCGACACCTCCGACTACGCCCGGCTGCGGGGGCCCGAGGCCGACTACTTCACGCTCTTCGACTTCTCGGCCAAGATCGATCCGGTGGCGACCATGCTCACCCAGGACCACGTCGACGTGATCAACGGTTTCATGGGCCAGACCACCGCCTTCCGGAAGGATCTCATCAAGGACAGCGTGGTCATCCTGGCCGAGGTGGAGGGCGCCGACGAAGTGAAGTACCTGCACGGAAACGCGGGCAAGGGCACCTTCACCTTCTACGGAGGGCACGATCCGGAGGACTACACCCACGCCGTCGGTGATCCACCCACCGATCTCGATCTGCATCCGAATTCCCCGGGTTACCGTCTCATCCTCAACAACGTCCTCTTTCCAGCGGCGAAGAAGAAGCCCCAGAAGACCTGAGAAGCACGGATCGGTCCTTGACATGCTTTTTCCGGCCTGGGGATAATCCCTGCGAGGTGATCCTCGTTGTCCCAGTGAGAGGGAGGTGAGAGCCCCGTCGCCGTCGGCGGACGGGGCCTGGACATGGCGATGAAGGAATTCCCCACCTGTCTGCAATGTGAGAAGGGTGTCTTGCTGCCGCTCTCGGACTACGGCCGGGACGGAGCGCCCATCCAGTACAAAGCCTGGGTCTGCAACAATCCCCACTGCGGGTTCAACATCCGCATCGACAACGGGGAGATCAGCCTGGGTCGGCCCCTCATCCAGTCTTCCAAGTAGACTCGGTGGACGCGTCCGAACCCAGTCGGCGCAGGACCCAGATCACGACCGCCAGCCCCACCACCGCCAGTGGCAGACCCAGGGGTTTGTCCGCGAGGCCCGTCTCCTCTCCCTGGCCGAAGCCCAGGGAGAGGAGACTGATCAGATTGTAGAGGCCGTGGAAGTAGATGGAGGCGGTGAGCGATCGTGTCCGGAGGAAGATCACTCCGGCGATCACGCCCACCGACAACAGACCCAGCAGGGCGTACACCTGCAGGTGGACGGCCGCGAAGAGGAAGGCGCAGAGCAGGACCGCCTCGGTCGGAGCCATGTGGCCGAGCGCCGACTGCTGGAGCATCCCGCGGAAGACGATCTCCTCGCCCAGGGGGGCGGCCACGCTGGCCGCCGCGAGCGCGATGATCCACTGACCCGGACCGTGGGGTTGCAGCTGCGCGAGCGTGGCCGCCAGATCGTCCGGTGGAGGCACGAGCCGCATGTTCCAGGCGGTCAGCAGATCGATGGGCACCACCGCGGCCACCGTCAGCAGACTCAGCAGCAGGAAGGTGGAAGGTCGCAGGCCCTTCAGATGGAAGGTGTCCCGGGGGCTCTGCCCCAGGATGCGCACGAGCAGGAGGGGGAATCCGGCCAGCAGCAGGAGGCTGGACACCAGCAGGGCGGACATCTCGTAGGGGAAGACCTCCTGCAGGCTGCCCACCAGGGCCAGGTGCAGGAAGACCAGGGCCATCGCCAGCACGAAGAGCCGGGTGAAGCCGTAGATCTCCAGGAAGGGACGGGTCGGAGGACTCGGGCTGGTCATGGCCGGCCGACTCTACCATCATTGGGCCCAAAGCCCCACCACCGGTGGTGGGGGAAAGGGAGGCAGGCATGTTTGTCGTCGATGCGGCGACGGTGCGAGCCCTCGATGCGCGTGCGATCGAGGCCGGCATCGCCGGAATCCAACTGATGGAACGCGCCGGGGCCGGCGCGGTCCGTGCGCTGCTCGAGCGCCCCACCTGGCTGTGGGGGACCACCCTGGTCCTGGTCGGCCGCGGCAACAACGGCGGGGACGCCCTGGTCGTGGCCCGTCTGCTGCACGGGGAAGGTCATGCGGTGCGGGTCCTGCTCCTCGCGGAGGAGGAGCGCTACCAGGGCGAGGCGCTGACGAATCTGCACCGCGCCCGCGAGGCGGGCATTCCCATGGAGTTCGCCGGCGAGGACGCCGCCGCCGATCTCGAGCGTCTCGATCGCCAGTACCCGGGGCGCCTGCTGGTCGACGGCATCCTCGGCACGGGTTTCCGTCCTCCGCTGAAGGGCCGTTTCCTCCACCTGATCGAGGCGGTCAACGCGAGCGGCCGGCGTGTGCTCTCCCTCGACGTTCCCAGCGGACTCGATTCCACCACCGGGGCGATCGACCCCACCGCGGTGGTGGCCGACCTCACCTGCACCTTCGGGCTGGTGAAGTGGGGGCTCTTCCTTCCGCCGGGGAGAAGCCATTCCGGGCGGGTGGAATTCGTCGACCTGGAGATTCCCGCGGATATCGTCCGCCGCCAGGTGGAGGGGGACGAGCGAGCGGCCCTGTACGTCGACCGCACCCTGGCCGCCGGTTGGTGGCGTCCCCGTCCGATCGACGCCCACAAGTATTCGGTCGGCAGCCTGCTGGTGGTCGGCGGCAGCATGGGCATGTCCGGCGCGGTGGCCCTGGCCTGTCTGGGCGCGATGCGGGCGGGGGGGGGCCTGGTGGAGGCCATGGTGCCCGGCAGCCAGCGCCTGGCCGTCGACGGCGCCTGCCTGGAGGTCCTCGTGCATCCGTGCAGCGAGACGGCCGAGGGAGGCTTGTCTCCGGAGGTACTGCCCGAGATCCTCGAGCGGGCCGGACGCCACCGGGCGGTGCTGCTGGGGGTCGGGTTGGGGGCGGACCTGGCCACCGCCTCGCTGGCCTGCGATGCGGCGGAGCGGCTGGATGTGCCCATGGTCGTCGACGCCGACGGCCTGAACGCCTTCGGGCGCATGCAGCGTCCCCTGAAACTGCCCGAGGGTTCGGTGATCACCCCCCACAGCGGGGAGCTGCAGAGGCTCTTCCCCGAGCCGCTCGACCTGGGCGCTGGAAGGGTGGAGACCCTGCGGCGGGTCGCGGCCGGGCTGGGTTGCGTCGTCCTGCACAAGGGTGCTCCAACCATGGTGGCTTCTCCCGACGGCAGCCTGGCGGTCATCGCCTCCGGCAATGCGGCGCTGGCCAGCGCGGGCACCGGCGACGTCCTCTCCGGCGTCATCACCGCCCTTCTCGCCGCCGGCTACGAGAGTTTCGAGGCCGCCTGTCTGGGCGCCTGGCTGCACGGGAGGGCCGGCGACCGCGTGGCCGCGCGGCAGGGCGAGGCCGGATTGCTCGCCCGCGATCTCCTGGACGAACTCGGACCGGCCGGGCTGGAGCTGCAGGAGCGTTCCCGTTGAGGGTGTTGGGCATCGAGAGCTCGTGCGACGAGACCGCCGTCGCCTGCGTGGACGACGGCGGCGTGCGCAGCAATCTCATCAGCTCGCAGGTGGACCTGCACCGGCACTTCGGGGGCGTCGTCCCCGAGCTGGCCTCGCGTGCCCATCTGAGCAACATCCTGCCCGTGCTCAGCGCGGCCCTGGAGGAGGCCGGCTGGACCCTCGACGAGGTCGAGGCGGTGGCAGCCACTGCCGGTCCCGGCCTCATCGGCGCGGTCCTGATGGGCCTGAGTTGCGCGAAGTCCGTGGCCTGGGCCCGCCGTCTGCCCTTCGTGGGCGTGCATCACATCGAGGGCCACATCCTGGCCAACGACATCGAGCGTCCCATGACCCTGCCCGCCCTGGTGCTGGTGGTCAGCGGGGGTCACACCCAGACGGTCTGGATGGAGGCGCCGGGGCGCTACCGGGTCCTCGGCAAGACCCGGGACGACGCCGCCGGCGAGACCCTGGACAAGGCGGCCAAGCTCATGGGGCTGGGCTATCCGGGCGGTCCGCTCATCGAGAAACTGGCCGCCGGCGGAAGAGCGGGGGCGATCTCCCTGCCGGTGGGTCTGCGCCGCCGCGGGGAGCTCGACTTCTCCTTCAGCGGGCTGAAGACCGCGGTGCGTCTGCGGCTGGAGGCGATGGGCGATGAGGTGTCCGAGGCGGACCGGGCCGACCTCGCCCGTGCCCTGCAGGACGCGGTGATCGAGAGCCTCGTCCTGAAGACCGCCGCGGCGCTGGATGCGCTGGGCGCCGGCCGGGTGCGGGGTCTCTATCTGGCCGGTGGCGTGGCCCGCAATGCGGCGCTGCGGGATGCCTTCGAGAGCCTGGCCGCCGCCCGGCGGCTCGTGTTCACCCCGCCTCCGCCCGCCTACTGCACCGACAACGCGGCGATGATCGCCTGGGCGGGCCGGCATCGCCTGCTCGCCGGTCAGAGGGACTCCCTGCAGTTGGGGGCCTTCGCCCGGCGCCCCCTCTCGAGCTGGAGCTGAGCGGCCCCGCTTCGCCCTCGACCCTTCTCCCCCTCCGCGGCGCAACCCTCCCGCGGGCTCCCTCTCCTGCTTTCCGTGGGCTTTCCTCTCGTTCCGATGGGGGATTCCCGCCTCCCCGGCGGGTCTCGACGCTCCGGATCCGATCCGCTGCCTTCCAGATGGCAAGCATTCTGCAAGTCAGCAGGGGAATCGTGGTCGGATCGGGCCATCCCGATGGCGTCAGCGGCGCTCCGGCCGCGGCCGGGACATCCTTGCTTGGAGGTATGTCATTGTCTGACAACACCTTACGAGGTCCAATGGGCGGCCCGGGCTGGAGCCGGGTGTCGCTGCCTCTCGCCGGGGCGCGTGACATCCTGCACGACATCGAGAGAGGTCGATCGTGAAAGAAACGATTCTCGTCGTCGATGACGAGCCCCATATCCGAAAGATCCTGGCCTTTCTGCTCGAGCAGAACGGCTTCGAGGTGGTGACCGCCGAGGATGGCGAGGCTGCGCTCACGCAGGCCCACGCCCATCTGCCCGATCTCATCCTGCTGGATCTGATGATGCCCAAGATGGACGGCTATCAGGTGTGCCAGCACCTGCGGGAGGACTTCCAGACCGCGCAGATCCCGATCATCATCGTCACCGCCAAGGGCAACATCAGCGAGAAGGTGCGCGGCCTCAAGGGAGGGGCCAACGACTACCTGACCAAGCCCTACGACCACGCCGAACTCATCGCACGGGTGCGCAACATGCTCGACTGGAGCCGTGCCCAACGCCAGGCGAATCCCCTGACCGGACTTCCGGGCAACCAGGCGATCGAGGCCGAGCTGCAGCGGCGCATCCAGGAGAAGATCCCCTTCTCGTTCATGTACGTCGATATCGACAACTTCAAGGGCTACAACGACTACTACGGCTACTCGCGCGGCGACCAGGCCATCCGTTTCGTCAGCGACATCATTCGCCAGACCACGCTTCGTCTGGGTGGTGAACAGAGTTTCATCGGCCACATCGGCGGCGACGACTTCGTGGTGATCACCTCGCCGGAGGTGGGTGACGCCGTCGCCCAGGCCATCGTCGACGACTTCGATGCCACCAGCAGCATGCTCTTCGACGCCGAGGACCAGGAGAAGGGCTATCTGGAGGTCCGCAACCGTTTCGGGGGCACCAACATGGTGCCGTTCTGCACGCTGACCCTGGCCATGATCACCGATCCGGGCGGGGCATTCCAACACTGGGCGAAGGTGAGCGACGTCGCCGCCGAGCTCAAGAAATACGGCAAGTCACTCAAGGGAAGTGTGGTGGTGAAGGAGAGGCGGAGTCATCAGAGCGATGGCGCCGCTCCGGTGGAGACCATCGGGCAGAAGAACGTGTGATCCCGCAGTCGGACGTGAGGAAGTGACCACGGCATGACGACCCTCAGGCAGAGTTACTCGAGTTTCCGGTACCTGGTGCGCCACGTGCGCTGGGTCGAGTTGTCGATCATGGCGATGATCGTCTTCTTCGCCCGGGAGCTCAGCTACATCCATTTCGATCCCCGTCCGGTGGCCGTGGTCTTCACCCTCGGTCTGGTGTGGAACTTCATGTTCTGGCACGCCGGCCGCCGCCATCTGCTCGTCGAGCGCGGTGTCGACGGAACCCGTTTGCTCCTGTACTCGTGGCTCGCGGCCGACGTGTTCACCACCCTGCTGGTGATCTACTTCACCGGCATGGCCAGCAGTCCCTTCCTCTTCCTTCTCGCTTTGCCGGTGATCATCAGCACCGCGGTCACCAACGAAGCCCGGGTGAGCTACATCGTCGTTGCCGTCGCGGTCCTGGGCTTCCTGAGCATGTGGGGGCTGGAGAACGCAGGGAGCATTCCCCACTTCGCGGTCTACCCGGCCGAGGTCGACATCCTCTTCCGCGACCTCAACGTCGCCATCGGCATCTCCCTGATGATGGCTGCGGTGCTCTCGCTCATCGTCTTCACCCTTCATCGTTTCCGGCCCAACTTCGCCTTCTTCCGCGACGGATTCCAGGAGGGACGTTTTCGGATCCAGAGTCTGCGCATGGGGGACGTCCAGGATCTGCGGCTGGAGGAGGTCGAGGCGGTGGGCCCGGAGGATCTGCTCGAGGAGGTCGTCCAGAACCTCACCACCAATCCCAGCGTGTGCTTCGCGGCGGCGGTGGTCTTCCCCGCCGGCGAGGACACCGTCGGCGGCCGGCCGGGAAGCGGCTGGCACGAGGGGCTGACCCCGCACCGCGTGGTGAGCATCACCCGCCGCCAGGTCATCCCCACCTGGATCGAGTTCGAGACCGAGCGCAGCAACTTCTTCCGCAACCTGCGCTATGGCGAGACCGGCGACCTGTGGGAAGGGCCGTTCACCCTGCTCCAGAACGACGGTCTCTTCGTCAACTTCAACGAGGCCGACATCTACCTGGCCACCCCGGTGAGCCAGAACGGCAAGGCGGTGGTGGTGTTGCTGGTGGGTCTGGAGCATCCCGTCCAGCGGCGCAACGACGTCGTGCTGCACCTGCTGCACCTGGCCTCGCAGTTGAAGCCGCTGCTGGTGGCCGAATCGCGTCTCTCCCGTATGCGCGGGGAGATCACCGCCCTGCACGACGAGAACGAGAACCTGGCTCGTCTGAACCGGATGCAGGCCGAGTTCGTGAGCATGGCCAGCCACGAACTGAAGACACCCCTGACCAGTATCGGCGCCTACACCGACGCTCTCCTGCTGGCGGTCGATCAGCCGGAGTTCCCCGAGCGCCGCGACTTCCTGCAGGTGATCCGTTCAGAGGCCGACCGCCTGTTGCGCATGGTCAACCGGATCCTGGACTACTCGAAGATCGAGTTCAACCAGCACGAACTGAATCGCGTCCACTGCAGCATCCTCGACCTGGTGAACGACGTGGTGGCGACCCTCCGTCCCGAACTCGAGCGCAAGAGGGTGAAGGTGGACACCTTCCTCGCCGACAACATCCCGCGCATCGAGGTCGACAAGGACATGATGAAACAGGTCCTTCTCAATCTGATGAGCAACGCGCTGAAGTTCAGCCCCGAGGGCGGGACGATCACCGTCTCTGCGGTGGAGAAGGCGACCACGGTGGACATGACGGTGGAGGACGAGGGACCGGGCATTCCCGAGGAGGAGGTCAGCAACATCTTCCGCCAGTTCTACCGGGTACGCGACTACGGCGACGGGGTGGAACGCACGGAGGGAACCGGGCTGGGCCTGACCATCGTCAAGAACATCGTCGAGGCCCACGGGGGCAAGGTCGACGTCAAGGGAGGACAGGGCAGGGGTGCGGCCTTCTCCTTCTCCATTCCCAAGGAACAGCACCTCAACGTGCATCCGGAGACAGTGCTGGGCGATGTCACCCGCACCCAGGAGTTCTCCCGCCTGATGCGCCTGTTGGTGCAGATGGTGGCCGACTACATGGATTGCAAGATCGTCTCGGTGATGTTGATGTCCAAGGACCGCGACGAGCTCTTCATCCAACTGGCCTATGGACTCGACGAGTCGGTGGTGAAGGATGCGCGGGTGAAGGTCGGGTCGGGCATCGCCGGCCGGGTCGCGGCGACCGGCCGTCCACTCCTCATCGAGAACGTCGAGGACGCGGAGGGACTCCATCCGAGCGACCACAAGGATCAGTACGAGACCAATTCACTGGTGAGCGTTCCGCTGTTCATGGACGGCGAGGTCATCGGAGTGGTCAACTGCAACAACAAGGTGACCGGTGAGCCCTTCTATGCCGACGATCTGAGCCTGCTCATCACCCTCACCGAGAAGGTCACCTACGCCCTGTCCAAGGCCCTGGCCTTCGAGAACAGCAAGGAGAACCTCGACCGGACCGTCGATGCCCTGCAGTCGCTGGTGGAGTTGCACTCCTCGGAGGTCCGTTCTTCCTCGCGCGCGGTTCGCTACGCCATGGAACTGGGGCGCAGACTGGGGTTGACCCGCCAACAGGTGCTGGCCCTGCAGTACGCCTTCGTGATCCACGATGTCGGGATGACCCGTCTCAATCACGAGATCCTCAAGCGGAAGGGCCCGCTGAAGCAGGAGGAGTTCGAGATGGTCAAGTCGCACCCCACGATGGGGGTGGAGATGCTCGAACCCTTCCTGAGCGCGGATGAACTCGACGAGGTCATCCGGTATCACCACGAAAGGGTGGATGGCAAGGGATACCCCTACGGTCTGTCCGGCGAGCACATTCCGCTGCCGGCGAGGATCGTGTCCATCGTCGACGCCTACGACGCCATGACCTCTCCACGCGCCTACCGCACGCTGATGAGCTCCTCGGAAGCCGCCGCCGAACTGGTGGCGAACGCGGGCACCCAGTTCGACGCCGAGGTGCTGCGGCTCTTCATCGATGTCCTCGCCGAGAACGGCGAGCTGCAACCCGACGAATGGTCACGCTTGAAGGAACAGGATCAATGGCTACGCCCCGCGTCCTTATCGTAGAAGACGAGCTCTCGCTGGCTCGGATCTTGAGCTTCTCGTTCCAGAACGAGGGCTACATCGTCGCGCGCGCCGAGGACGGCGTCGAGTGCATGAACAAGATCTCGACCTTCCGGCCGGATGTCGTGCTCATGGATCTGATGATGCCCAAGCTCGACGGATTGGAGACCATTCGTCTGCTGCGGGCCAACGAGGCCCACCGCGACCTGATCATCATCGCGGTCACCGCAAAGTCACGGCCCGTCGACCGGGTGGCGGCGCTCGAGGCCGGAGCCGATTTCTTCGTGAAGAAACCCTTCCAGATCTCCGCCTTGCTGGAACGGGTGGGAAGCATGCTGACGCCTCGTGGAGTGAGCTAGACCATGACTTCGGAGGAATTGGATCGCTTGTTCCGATCGACGACCGCATTCCTCCGCTGTCGTGATCAGACCGAACTCACTGCCCGCATCACCGGTGTCTTCTGCGAGGTCCTCGGTTTCGACGCCGGGCTGCTGCGTCTGAGAAGCCCCGAGGACGACCGCTTCGTGCTGTGGGCCACCACCGGTATGGCCGGAGCGGAACTCGAGGAACTGCATTCCTGGGATCTGGATCTGCCGGGGGTGGAGGAGCTGCTGGAGGCGTGCCACCGGGTGGGGTGGTGCTATCTCGACGAGGAGGCCGAGGGCGGCCGGCCGCGCCTGTACGTTCCCCTCCTGACGAGCGAGCAGGAACTGCTGGGCCTCGTGGAACTGCGCAACCCTTCGAGTGGGAGCATCGATCACGACCGTCTGCGCTGGGGCGACCGTCTGGCCGAGATGTCGGCGCTCCTGCTGGAGGCGATGGTGGAGAGGGAGGAGCTGGCCGAAGCGAGCCGGGAGCTCTCCACCGCCCACAGCCGCATCGACGATCTGGAGACCCGGCAACAGGCATTCCTGGACGGGGTGAGCCACGAGTTGCGCACACCCCTGACTTCCATCCAGGCCTACTGTGAAGGATTGCTGAGTCAAGAGGGTGAGATGGATGAGGGGCTCAGCAAGCGCTTCCTTCACGTCATCCTCGAGGAGAGCCGCCGTCTGAACGACCGGGTGGAGGACCTGCTGGCCATCGCCCGGGGAGATCATGCGCCGCCGTCGTCCACCCGCCGCCTGCGCTTCGATCTGCGCGAGGTGGTCCGCGAGGTCCATCTCCGCCTGACTCCCATTCTCGAGGAGAAACACATCCAGGCCGTTCTCGATCTGCCCGGACAGCCGGTCCTGATGGAAGGCGAGAGGGAGGGCATCGCCCTGGTGGTCCAGGAACTCATGGACAACGCGGTGAAGTTCTCCCCGGAAGGCGGCAGGGTCGTGGCGGCGGTGGTCGAGGACGAGGGGGAAGTGGAGCTGCGGGTGGAGGACAGCGGAGAGGGAATCCCCGAGAGCGAGAGTACGCGGATCTTCGAACGCTTCTACCAGGTGGACGGTTCGACGACACGGGTCCACGGGGGGCAGGGTCTCGGTCTGTCGGTCTGCCGCCGGATCGTCGAAGAGCACGAGGGCAGGATCTGGGTCGAACGCCCCGATCAGGGAGGCGCGCTCTTCCGGGTGCGTCTGCCTCGCCAACGCGCGGTCCTGCGCTCGGAGATGACCCACGGTGTCCAGCGGGGGGCCAGGGGCGAGTTGCTCGAACTCCTCGATCTGTCGGTGGCGGCGGCCTGCGAACTGATGTCGTGCGGGATCGCCTCGATCATGACCTACGACGAGAAGGACGCATGCCTGCGCGTGCAGGCGGCGGTGGGTCTGAGCGAGGAGGTCGTCCGTCGGACGCGGGTGGAGGTGGGCCAGGGGGTGGCCGGACGGGTCTACGAGAGCGGAGAGACGGTGTTGATCCGCGATCTGCGCGAGGACCGCCGCTTCCCGGTCCAACTGAACGAAGAGCAGTACGACGGCTACAGCGTGCTCAGCACGCCCCTGAGACTCGAGGGGAAGGTCGTGGGGGTGTTGAACGTCAACAACAAGAGCGCGGGCGAGGTCTTCGACGATGACGACCGCCTGCTGCTCGAGTCACTGGCCGAGCGCATCTCCGTCGCCTTCGCCCACTACCTCACCTTCCAGAAGAGTCACCAGACGGTCTCCAAGGCCCGCGAGGCCCTGCGCGCGGTGGTCGACGTGAACCACCAGCGCCGCACGCCCCTGCGCGAGGCCATCGTCCGCTGCGGTCTGGCCACCGCCCGTCGCGACGGAGCCGACGAGAAGGAACTGCGCGCCCTCTCCTACGCCCTGCGGGTCTACGACCTGGGATTGTCCACGCTGGGAGACGAGTTCCTGGGACGGACCGAGCCGCTCGGGGCCGGTCAGCGCCGCCGCCTCGAGGAACATGCCCTGCGCGGCGCCGACCTCAGCAGCGTGCTGGAGGAGGATCGGCGCGTCCAGTCCGCCCTGGCCCATCACCACGAGAACTGGGACGGCAGCGGTTATCCCGACGGGCTCGCCGGCGAGTCGATTCCGCCCTCGGCGCGGATCATCCGTCTGGTCGATTGCTTCGCGGCCATGCTGCACGGCCGGCCGGCCCGTCCGCCGATCGACGTCGATGAGGCCATCGCCCTGGTGGAGGAGGCGCTGGGACGCCGTTTCTGTCCCCGTCTGGGAGCTCTCTTCCTCGAGGAGGTCCGCTCGCGGAGGGACGAACTGGTCTACCTGTGCCGCTGGCAGGAGGAGAACGGGCCCGGCAGACACGAGAGCGGGCCGCAGTGGCCTCGCAACGGCAAACTTCCCCCCATCCGGTCTTCCCTCCCCTCCCGGGAGGAAGATCTCATCGCGGTGGAAGCCGTGACTTCCCCGCCCATGGAGGACGATTCATGAACGCGAAGATCCTGGTCGTCGACGACGAGCTGTACATCCGCAACATCCTGGACTTCGCCCTCGAGAGCGAGGGCTTCGAGGTGATCACTGCGGCCGACGGGGAACAGGCCCTGCAGAAGGCCCTGTCCCAGGTGCCCGACCTCATCGTCCTGGACGTGATGATGCCCAAGCTCGACGGCTTCGAGGTGTGCCGGGCGGTGAAGGCCAAGGAGGAGACCCGGCACATCCCGGTGATCCTGCTCACCGCCCGGGACAAGGAGGCCGACCGCCGGCGGGGCGAAGAGGTCAAGTGCGACGCCTACCTGACCAAGCCCTTCAGTCCGAACAAGCTGGCCGAGGTCGTCCGCTCGTTCCTGGATCCCGCCCGCCAGGTCTGAGGCCGGCCGGCGAGCCGGAGGCGACTCGGGCATGTCGGCCCGGCTGCCCCTGGCCTATACTGCCGGCATGAGCCAGGAGAATGGGAGCGCTGCCGAGACCCGGCCCCTGTACTGCGAGGTGGCTCTGGGCGTTCCCGTGCCCCGCACCTTCAGCTACCGGGTGGGGGCGCAATGGGCCGAGACGCTCCAGGTGGGTGCGGTCGTCCGTGTGCCCTTCGGCCGCCGCGAGCGCATCGGCGTGGTCACCGGGATCGGAGACCGGGTTCCCGATGTGAAGGGTCTCAAGGAGATCGCCGAGCTCCTGCCCGCTCCCTATCGCCTCGATCCCACCGCCCTGGAACTCGCCCGCTGGGTCGCTGCCTACTACGCCTGCTCGCTGGGAGAGGCTGTGGCCCTGCTGCTGCCGCCGCGCCCGGGAACCCGCGCGCGCCGTCGGCCGTGGGACGGCGACGAGGAACCGCCGAGCGATCCGCAGATCCTCTTGCCGGACCAGGAGAAGGCCCTGGCGCGGATCGATGCGGTCCTCTCCGAGCAGCGGCACGTCGGATTCCTCCTGCACGGGGTCACCGGCAGCGGGAAGACCGAGGTGTATCTGCAGGCCATCGCGCACGTCCTCGAGCAGGGCCGCAGCGCCCTGGTCCTGCTTCCGGAGATCTCCTTGACGCCGCAGACCCTCCAGCGTCTGCAACGGCGTTTCCCCGGCCGGGTGGCGCCCTACCACAGCCGGCTCAGCCAGGGGGAACGCTGCGCGGTGTGGGAGGCGGCGGCCGAAGGGCGGCTTCCCATCGTGGTGGGACCGCGCAGTGCGGTCTTCTTGCCGATGAAGCAGCTGGGACTGATCGTCGTCGACGAGGAACACGACCCCAGCTACAAGTCCGATGCGCGGCCCCGCTACCACGCCCGCGACGTGGCACTCATGCGGGGAAGGAGGGAGGGCATCCCGGTGATCCTGGGTTCGGCCACCCCGAGCCTGGAGAGCTACCACAACGCGCGCGAGGGGAAGTTCGAGCTGCTCACGCTCCCCACCCGCATCGGAGCCGACGAGCTGCCCCGCGTCGAGATCGTCGACCTGCGCGAACGGGTGGGCTCGGGTCTGCAGATCCTCAGTCCGCCCCTGGAGGAGGCCATCGAGGAGGCTCTCGGCCGCGACGAGCAGGTCATCGTCTTCCACAACCGGCGGGGTTACGCCCGTTTCCTCCAGTGTCACGCCTGCGGACACGTGGAGACCTGTCCCCACTGCGACATCTCCCTGATCTGGCATCTGGCGGGTGACCAGTTGCGCTGCCACTACTGCGGCTTCCACATGCCCAGGCCCCGGATCTGCAGCGAGTGCGGGGAGAAGGTGCTGCGACCGCGGGGCATCGGGACGCAGCGGGTGGAACTGGCCCTGACCAGCCGTTTCCCGCAGGCGCGGATCCTGCGCCTGGACCATGACACCACCACGACGAAGCGTTCCCACCATCGGCTGCTCGAGCGCTTCGGCCGGGGTGAGGCCGACATCCTCCTGGGCACGCAGATGGTGGCCAAGGGGCTGCATTTCCCCCGGGTGACGGTGGTGGGGGTGATCTCGGCCGATGCGGGACTGCACTTCCCCGACCTGAGGGCGCACGAGCGGGCCTTCCAGTTGTTGATCCAGGTGGCCGGACGCAGTGGAAGGGTCTCGCCGGGAAGGGTCATCCTCCAGTCGCACGACCCCGAGCACCGGGTCCTCCGCCGGGTGGTGCATCACGACGTCCTGGGTTTCCTCGACGAGGAACTCGAGCAGCGCCGGCAGCTCCGGTATCCACCTTTCCGCCGCCTCAGCGCGGTCCTGGCCGCCGCCTCCAGCGAGGCGCTCCTGGACGAAGTGCTGGGCGATCTCGCCGCTGGTCTGCGCCGGCTGTTGCGCGGCAGCGGAGTGGAGATCCTCGGGCCGGCGCGCGCCGCTCTTCCGCGTCTGCAGCGCCGCTGGCGGGGCCAGATCCTGCTCAAGGGAAGCCTCAGCGCCGGGGGGAAGGCCGCCGTCACCGGACTGCTCGAGGAGACCGCACACCGCCACGGGTCCTCGCGGAAGGTGGAGATCACCTTGGATGTCGATCCCCAGCAACTGCTCTGAGAGGGGCCGGAGGAGTTGACAGGCAGCCCCCCGAAGGACTATATCTTATTCCACTGGTGGGGAATTCCCGGTCGGTATCCGCCGGGAAACCCGACCGGTGAAGCGCCTCACCCATCTCTTCTTCTCCAAGCTATCGCTTTCCAACGCAACTGAGGCACCGCTGTGGATCCGTCCACCGGGCGCACGTAGGATGAAGACCTTCCTTAGCTTGAAGAACCGCGGTCTCGACGAGGAGACCTCTTCCTTCGACCGGGAGTAATGCGCATGCGTATGAGTTGGAAGATTCTGGTCGTGTTGAGCCTGGCCCTGCTTGCCGGTATCTATGGCTGCAAGCATCCCTTCGTGAATTCGGGAAACATCTACCTCGATCAGGGAATGTTGCCCAAGGCGGAGGCGTGCTACCGGGTTGCGCTGCACGATGAGCCCGACAACGGGGAAGCCCACTTCCAGTTGGCGTATACCCTCAGCGAGATGGCCAAGAAGCATCTGGCCGATGGTCAGATGGATTCGGCCCGGGTGAAGTTCGTGGCCGCCACCGAGCACTACCTGAAGGCGGCGCAGATCGACTCGGCAGCGTGGGCCGACGACGCGGACCTGAACATCTCCTCCAACTTCGCGCGCGTCTTCAACGAGGGAGCCAAGCTGTTGCGGGCCGGCGACAGCGACGCGGCCCTGGAATACTACGAGCTGGCCTATCAGATCGATCCCCACGGGGAGAACGGTCCCCGCGCCGAGCTGAACATCGTGCAGCTCAAGTACGACAAGCTCAGCGGGGAATTCCGAACCGCCCAGACCAGCGGCGATTCGACGGCCCTGGCCAAGGCCACCGAGGAGGCCGAGGACCTGCTGACCAGGATCGACAAGACCATGCCCGACGTGAAGGATCCCGATACCAAACGGACCTTCGTCGAAGTGAAGGCCGCTCTGTACCGCATGCTCGACCGGGGCAGCGAGGCCCGGGCCCTCTACGAGCAGTTGCTGGAGGAGAATCCCGACGATATCGGCCTCATGCTGAACCTGGCCCGCTCGCAGAAGGAGCAGGGGGACTACGCCGGTGCGGCCGCCTTCTACCAGAGGGCGATCGACCAGATCGAGATGGCCCCGGTGATCAACGAGGACGGCCGCTACGACTACGTCTACTCGGAGTGTGCACGGGCCTACTTCATGGCCGACGAGTACGAGAAGGCCATCGATGCCTTCACCATGGCTCTCGATGTGGCAAAGACCGATGTCGAGCGCCTCGACTTCTACGACCGCATCGCCGTCTCCTGGTTCCAGCTCGAGAAGTACGAGAAGGCTCTCGAATACGCGAAGAAGGTGGTCGACCTCGATCCGGAGAACCTCAACGGCTGGCAGATCCAGTGCCGTTCGTTGAGCCGTATGGGCCGCCAGAGCGAATCGGAAACCGCGTGCGCGAAGTTCTCCGAGCTGCGTGACGCCAACAACTGACCCCCTCGGTGGGCCGCTGGCGCGGGACTTGCCCCACGGGACAAGCCTTCCCGCGCCCGGCCGACCTTCAGTCCGGAGCGGAATGAGTCGCCCGGGCGCCATCTGAACGTCCAGCCCGACGGGCTTTCCCCTGTGGGGGATTGCAGCCGTCTCCAGGTAACTTGAGTCCTTTGAAACGACGCACAGTCCGAAAGAAGACTTCCGACGCCCGCATGGCGCGGAAGCTCCCCTCCGCTCCGCCCGAGTCCCCTGAGGCCGTCGAGCCTGCAGTCGAGGACAACGGCGACGAACAGGTCGAATCGGTCGACAGCTCGTTGCCCCAGTTGAACATCGGCGACCTGAAACAGAAGAACATCCAGGAGCTGATGGAACTCGCCCGTGAGTTCGGCATCGAGGGTGTCGCCCACCTGCGCAAACAGGAACTCATCTTCAAGCTCCTCGAAGGGCAGGCCGAGCGGAAGGGTTTGATCTTCGCCGAGGGGGTCCTGCAGGTCCTGGCCGAGGGCTACGGCTTCCTTCGTTCCCCGGACTACAACTACCTGCCCGGACCGGACGACATCTACCTGTCGCCCTCGCAGATCAAGAAATTCGATCTACGGACCGGCGACACCATCAGCGGCCAGGTGCGACCTCCCAAGGACAGCGAACGCTACTTCGCCCTGCTGAAGGTGGAGGCGGTGAACTTCGAGAATCCCGACGTCTCGAAGCAGAAGCCGCTCTTCGACAACCTGACTCCGCTGTATCCGGACGAATGGCTGCGCCTGAGCGATCACCGCGACGAGAACGGCGAGTGGGTCGTGGGCAACAACGACCTGAGCATGCGGGTGGTCGATCTGCTCTGTCCCATCGGCAAGGGCCAGCGCGGACTCATCGTGGCGCCTCCGCGGACGGGCAAGACGGTGTTGTTGCAGAAGCTCGCGAACAGCATCGCCGCCAACCATCCCGAGGTCATCCTCATCGTCCTGTTGATCGACGAGCGGCCCGAGGAAGTCACCGACATGCAGCGCACCGTCGATGGCGAGGTCGTCTCCTCCACCTTCGACGAACCGGCCGAGCGGCACGTGCAGGTGGCGGCGATGGTCATCAAGAAGGCCAAGCGTCTGGTCGAGCACGGCCATGACGTGGTCATCCTGCTTGACTCGATCACCCGGCTCGCGCGTGCCCACAACACGGTGGTCCCGCACAGCGGCAAGATCCTCTCCGGCGGTGTCGACGCGAACGCCCTGCAGCGCCCCAAGCGCTTCTTCGGCGCGGCGCGGAACATCGAGGAGGGGGGCAGTCTCACCATCATCGCCACCGCCCTGATCGAGACCGGCAGCCGCATGGACGAGGTCATCTTCGAGGAGTTCAAGGGAACGGGGAACATGGAGCTCGTCCTGGACCGGAAGCTGAGCGACCGGCGGATCTTCCCCGCCATCGACATCTTCAAGAGCGGGACCCGCAAGGAAGAGCTGCTGATGGATCCCAAGGAGCTGAACAAGGTCTGGGTGTTGAGGAAGTTCCTCAACGACCGCTCGCCCCAGGAGGCCATGGAATTCCTCCTGGACAAGCTGTCCAAGACCGAGAGCAACCATCAGTTCCTCGAGTCGATGAACGCCTGAGCCGGCCCGGCCCGGGGGAAGGCCCTCCGGCGCCGCTCCGCGGCGGAAAAAGGCCCCGGAAAGCCGCCATTTGCGCGAGAAGCGGGCCTGTGCTATTTTTTCACGCCTGCGTCCCACCCGCCATGCCGGCGGGTGCAACCCGCAGCGGCGCCCCACAGCGCCTCAACTGAGGAACCGAGCCATGAAGTCGCAAATCCATCCCCAGTACGTCGACACCAAGATCATCTGCCTGTGTGGCAACGTGGTGGAGACGCGAAGCACCGCGGGCCCGGAAATCCGGGTGGAGATCTGCTCGGCCTGCCATCCCTTCTATACCGGGCAGCAGAAGATCGTGGACACCGCGGGCCGCGTCGAGCGGTTCAAGCGCCGCTACGAGAAGAACAAGGCTTCGAAGTAGCTTTCCCACCCCGCGCCGGCCGGCCCTGCCTTCCGTGGGAAGGGAACCGTCGTCGGCCCTGAGAGCCCATGGCCCCATCACCCCGGCGCTTCGACCCCCGTACCCTCGACCTGGCCGTCGGCGGCCAGGCGGTGATCGAGGGGGTCATGATGCGCGGACTCTCGGGTGTGGCCACCGCGGTGCGCACCCCCGACGGAGGCATCGTCGTCCGCCGCCTGCCCTTCGTCAGTGTGGTCCGCCGCCATCCCCTGTTGAACCTGCCGCTGCTGCGGGGCGCCATCGTCCTGATCGAGACGATGGCCCTGGGTCTGAGGAGTCTGATGTACTCGGCCGAGCAGGCGGTCCACGAGGAGGCGGTCGAGGACCGGGAGGTCTCGCTCCGCGAGCGCCTCGTCCTGTGGGGGACACTGGGGGTGACCCTCATCCTGGGTCTGGCCCTGTTCTTCTACCTGCCCCTGGTCCTGGCCGATCTGCTGGGCGCCCGAAGCGGCCTGGCCTTCAACCTCCTGGACGGCGCTCTGCGCCTGGCCCTGTTCCTGGGCTATCTGCTGTTGATCTCGAGGATGAAGGACATCCAGCGGGTCTTCCAGTACCATGGGGCCGAACACAAGAGCATCCACGTCTTCGAACACGGTCTTCCCCTGAGGCCCGAGTCCGCCCATCGCTTCACCACCTTCCACCCCCGGTGCGGCACCAGTTTCCTCTTCTTCGTGATGGTGGTGAGCATCCTGGTGTTCCTGACCCTCGGACGGCCCGAGTCCATCGGCGACCGTCTGGAGCGTCTGGCCTTCATTCCCCTCATCGGCGGGATCGCGTACGAGGTGATCAAGCTCAGCGGTCGATTCCAGGATCGCTGGTGGATCCGGCCCCTGATCCAACCCGGTCTGTGGTTGCAGAGGATCACCACGCGCGAACCCAGCGACGAGCAGGTCGAGGTGGCCATGGCCGCCCTGGCCGCCGTGCTCGAGGAGGAAGCCATCGATTTCGCCGAAGAGACCTACCTCCAGCTTGCCGGCACGTCCAGCTAGTGCTGCGGCCCCATCGTCATGCGTGAACTCGTGGAATCCCGTCTCGCCCGCCTCGCCGAGGTCGAAGAGCTCCTGGGCGATCCCCACCTGGTCGGCGATCGCGTCCGCTATCGTGAACTCAGCCGCGAATACAAGCACCTGAAGAGGATCGCCGATGCGGGCCGGCCCTACCTCAGCGCCCTGGACGAACTCGAGGGAGCCCGCGAACTCCTGCGGACGGAGACCGATCCGCAGATGCGGGAGCTGGCCCGCGAGGAATTGGAGGAGCTGGAGGCCCGCATCCCGGAGATGGAGGAGGAGCTCGAAGTGCTCCTGCTGCCGCAGGATCCGGACGATTCGCGCGACGCGATCGTGGAGATCCGCGCCGGCACCGGCGGCGAGGAGGCCGCGCTCTTCGCCGGGGACATCGCCCGCATGTACCAACGCTACGCCGAGCGCAGGGGTTGGAAGATGGAGGCCCTGGAGTTCTCGGCCACCGCAGGAGGGGCGACCAAGGAGATCATCTTCTCGCTGCAGGGCGAGGGCGCGTACGGAAGGCTCCGCTACGAGAGCGGGGTCCATCGGGTCCAACGGGTGCCGGCGACCGAGAGCAGCGGCCGCATCCACACCTCCGCGTGCAGCGTGGTCGTCCTGCCCGAGGCCGAGGAGGTCGAGGTACAGATCGATCCCAACGATCTGAAGATCGACGTCTACCGCAGCAGCGGCCCGGGCGGACAGAGCGTCAACACCACCGACAGTGCGGTGCGGATCACCCACCTTCCCACCGGGGTGGTGGTGACCTGCCAGGACGAGAAGAGCCAGCACAAGAACAAGGCCAAGGCCATGCGGGTGCTTCAGGCCCGTCTGTACGAGATGGAGAAGCAGAAGCAGCACGAGGCGACCGCCGCCGAGCGCAAGGCCGCCGTCGCCGGAGGGGACCGCAGCGCCAAGATCCGCACCTACAACTTTCCCCAGTCGCGGGTCACCGATCACCGCATCAACTACACCGCCCACAATCTCACCGATGTCATGGACGGCGACCTCGACGAGCTGATCGATCACTTGATCCTCCATTACCGCCAGCAGGCGCTGGAGCAACAGGGGGACTGAGGCATGACGGCGGAACGTTTCCTCCGCTGGACGCCGCTCGATCTCATCCGGGTCTCCACGGAGTACCTGGCCGACCGGGGTGTTCCCCAGCCACGCCTGGATGCCGAACTCCTCCTCGCCCACGTCCTGGACATGGACCGTCTCCATCTCTATCTGGAGCACGAGCGCCCCCTCGTGGCCGACGAACTCGATCGCTACCGCGAACTCATCCGCCGCCGTGGACGACGCGAGCCCCTGCAACTGCTGGTGGGCTCGGTCCAGCTTCACGATCTGCACTTCGAGGTGGCCGAGGGTGTGTTCATCCCCCGGCCGGAGACCGAAGTGCTCATCGAGGCGGCGGCCGGCTTGCCGCTGCCCGAGGGCGCTCTGGTGGTCGAGGTCGGGGTGGGTGTGGGTTGCGTGGGACTCTCGCTGCTGCACCGACGGCCGGACCTGCGCCTCGTCGGGTGGGACCTCTCACCCCGGGCGGTCGAGCTGAGCCGCCGCAACGCCGAGCGATTGGGGCTGACCGACCGGGCGGAGTTCCTCGTGGGCGACGCCTTCCTGGAGGAGGCCGCCGCAAGGTGGGAGGGATGTGGGCTGGTGGTCTCCAACCCGCCCTACGTGGCCCTCGGCGAGCGCGAGCGCCTGCAGCCGGAGGTGATCGAGCACGATCCGCCCGAGGCATTGTTCTCCGGGGAGGACGGTCTCGATGCCATTCGCGCGTTGTCCCGGCACGCCGAACGCCACCTCGTCGGAGGCGGATGGCTCGCCTTCGAACACGGCGAGTCCCAGGAGGAGAAAATCGGAGAGCTTCTGGCCCGTGGGCCCTGGGAGGGAGTACTCTGCCGGCGCGATCTGGCGGAACGTCCCCGGGTGACGATCGCCCGCCGGAGCCAGCGATCATGAAGTTGCGCCAAGTCCTCCATCTGTGGGCGGGGGTTCCCTTCCTCCTGGGAGTGGGGATCCTGCCCAGCCTCGCCCTCTCCCTGGCCGAGGGAGACGGGCTCGCCCCGGTCTACCTGCAGATCCTCGTCCTGATGATCGCCCTGGCCGGCCTGGCCCGGTGGCTGGGAAGCTCGCCGGAGCGGGTCGATCCCCCTCTGGGTCATCTGGTGGTGGTGGTGGCCTGGATCGGGGCTGGTGTGCTGGGTGCCCTGCCCTACCTGATGGGGGCCGCCTTGCCGCGCTTCACTGCGGCGATCTTCGAGAGTGTCTCCGGTTTCACCGCCACCGGCAGCACCATGCTGACGGCGATCGAGGAAGTGCCCCGCAGTCTGCTCCTGTGGCGTTCGCTCACCCACTGGGTGGGGGGCATCGGCATCATCCTGATGGTGCTGGCGGTGCTGCCCCGGACGGTGGGCAGCCGCATGCTCTACGGCGCGGAGGCTCCTCTGAGCCTGGAGGCGCAGCCCCAGCCCCGTTTCTCGGCGGTCATCCGCAGCTACCTGGCCATCTACGCCGCTCTCACCGCGATCCAGGTCGTCCTGCTGTGGCTGGGTCCGATGGATCTCTTCGAGGCGGTCTGCCACTCCTTCGCCGCCATCGCCGGCGGCGGTTTCTCCACCCGCTCGCTGAGCATCGGTGCGTGGGACGATCTCTACACGGAGATCGTGCTCATGGTCTTCATGCTGGCCGGGGCCACGTCCTTCTACGCCCATCTGCGCGCCGTCCTCGAGCGCAGCCCCCGCGTCTATCTGAAGAACGGGGAGATCCGGCTGTTCATGGGGATCGTGGCCGTCTCGACCGTGCTCGTCGCCGGCGATCTGGTCGTCCGCCAGGGTCTGGCGGTGGGCCAGGCCCTGCGCGGAGGAGCCTTCCAGGTGGTGAGCATCATCACCACCACCGGATTCGCCACCGAGGACTTCGAGCTGTGGCCGGTGATGCCCCAGGTGTTGCTCATCCTGCTGATGTTCGTCGGAGGGTGCAGCGCCAGCACGAGCGGTTCGATCAAGGTCGTGCGCTACCAGGTCACCGCCAAGAGCCTCTTCCTGCAGGTGCGGCGGCATCTGCATCCCAATCTGGTGCACGTGTTGCGGCTGGGCACGAGGGTGATCCGGCCCGAACAGGTCGAGGCGGTCCAACTCTACTTCCTGGCCTACCTGGGACTGGCCACGATCTCCGTCCTCGGCCTGAGTGTGTTGGGGGTGGACGGCGCGACTTCCATCACCGCGGTGGCGGCCACCCTGGGCAACGTGGGACCGGGCCTGGGAACGGTGGGGCCCTTCGACAACTTCGCCCATCTGCCGGAAGCGGCGTCGTGGATCCTCATCCTGTGCATGCTCGCGGGCCGGCTGGAGATCCTCGGTCTGGCCACGCTTTTCCTGCCGGAGCTTTGGCGCTATGGTCGGCCGCAACGCAGAGGCGCTGCAACGGGGAGTTCGTTCATGCTGGCGTTCAACCGCGTCGTCTGGAGTGCAGTGGCGGCCCTGTTTGCCGTCACCCTTCTCGTTGGATGTTCCAGCGAACCGCAGAGCTATCCACGGGCCCATCCGGTGGTGGAGGCCACCGAGCTGAGCCCGCTGCGTCAGGCAGTGGAATCGGCGCACGAGCAGGTGGAGAAGGCGAATGCCCGGCTCTCCTCGGACGACGCGGCGGCCCGGGAGGATCTGCAGCGGGCCCTCCATCAGCTCGACGACCTGCGTTGGTACTACCTGCCCCTGATGGAGGCGCGCGAGGCGGCGTTGAATGCGTATCGTGAGGCGTGGGCCGGCGACGACGAGCGGCGCGACCGTTTCCTGGCCCAGACCCGCCGCCTGCTGCTGCAGGTGGTGGAGAGGGCGGGTCCCCAGGTGGACAAGATGGTCGAGAAGCAATTGGAGATCCTGGCCGATGCGGAGGCCGAGGCCCACGCGGGCCACGATCCCCGCCCGCAGTTGGAGAAGCTGGCTTCGGAGATCGTCCACGCCGTCCAGGAGGCGCCCCTGGTCCTCGGCGAGAATCGCTATCATCTGCCCGATCGGAAGGAGTAGCCGAAGTGGATCGCTTTCTCATCCATGGTCCCTGCACGCTCAGCGGCAGTGTTCGGGTCAGCGGAGCCAAGAACGCGGTGTTGCCCTTGATGGCCGCCACCCTTCTCAGCCGCGGCGTCAGCCGCATCCACAACGTTCCCGATCTGCGCGACACCCGCACCATGGCGAAGGTGCTGGAGACCCTCGGGGCGGAGGTCCACCGTGAGGGGTCGACCCTGACGATCGACACTACTGCGGCCGACGGCGTCGACGCTCCCTACGAACTGGTGAAGACCATGCGCGCGAGCATCTACGTGCTCGGTCCCCTGCTCGCCGCGAAGGGGAAGGCGCGGGTGAGCCTGCCGGGTGGGTGCGCCTGGGGACCGCGGCCGGTCGATCTGCACCTGAAAGGCATGGAGACCCTCGGCGCGGTGGTCGAACTCGAGGGTGGATACATCGTCGCGCGCCAGCCCTCGGGTGGCTTGACGGGTGGGGACATGGACTTCGAGACCTCCAGCGTCGGGGCGACCGCCAATCTCCTGATGGCGGCGGTCCTGGCCCGGGGAACCAGCGTCCTGGAGAATGCGGCGCGCGAGCCGGAGGTGACCCAACTGGCGGAGGCCCTGGTGGACGCCGGCGCGAAGATCGAGGGAATCGGGACCACCACCCTCACCGTCGAGGGGGTCGAGGAGATCCGCCCCCTGGAGGTGACGGTCATCCCCGATCGCATCGAGGCCGGAACCTTCCTCACCGCGGCGCCGATCCTGCACTCGAAGCTGAAGGTGGAGGGGCTGCGCCCGGACCACCTGGGGGCGACCCTGGAGGTGCTCGAGGCCTGTGGCTGCAGCTTCCAGGTGGGGGAGGACTTCGTGGAGATCGACGGCAGCGCCGCCTCCGCGCCGGTGAACGTGGTGACCCGTCCCTACCCCGGCTTCGCCACCGACATGCAGGCGCAGACCATGGCCGTCGCCACCCTCCTGGACGGCATCAGCGTCATCACCGACACCATCTATCCCGACCGCTTCACCCACGTGGCCGAACTGCGCCGCCTCGGCGCGCAGATCCGCCTCGACGGGAACTCGGCGGTGGTCACCGGGGTGGAGAGACTGTCGGGGGCTCCGGTGATGGCCACCGACCTGCGGGCCTCGGCCGCGCTGATCCTGGCCGGTCTGGCCGCCCACGGGGAGACCCTGGTCGACCGCATCTACCACATCGACCGCGGCTACGAGCAGATCGAACGGAAACTGGCTGCCCTCGGTGCCCGGATCGAGCGCGTCGAGGGTCCGCCCACCCCCTGAAGGGAGTCTTCGAGCGCTGCCATGGCTTCACCCCGTACCTTCATCCTGGGCACGGCCGGTCACGTCGATCACGGCAAGACCGCGCTGGTGCGCGCGCTGACCGGCAAGGACACCGATCGCCTGGAGGAGGAACACCGGCGCGGCATCTCCATCGAGCTGGGCTTCGCCCATCTCGACCTGGCCGACGATCTGCGCCTGGGGATCGTCGACGTGCCCGGTCACGAGCGCTTCGTGCGGCAGATGGTGGCCGGAGCGGGGGGGATGGACCTGGCGCTGCTCCTGGTGGCGGCCGACGAGGGCGTGATGCCCCAGACCGTCGAACACTTCGACGTGTTGCGCCTGCTGGGGGTCGAGGACGGACTGGTCGTCATCACCAAGATCGATCTGGTCGATCCGGAGCTGGTGGAAGTGGTGCAGGCCGAGGTCGCCGAGCTGGTGAGGGGCAGCTTCCTGGAGGGGGCTCCCGTCCTTCCGGTGAGCGCGGTGAGCGGCGAGGGCCTGGACGATCTCAAGGCGGCCTTGACCGCGCTGGCCCGCCACACGCCGGTGCGCTCGCGGGACGGCGATTTCCGCCTGCCGCTCGATCGGGTCTTCACCCTGAGTGGGGCCGGAGTGGTCGTGACCGGTACTGCCTGGAGCGGACAGGTCCGACGCGGCGAGCACCTGCGGCTCTTGCCGCAGGACTGCCGGCTGCGGGTGCGCGAGGTGCAGAGCCACGACCAGAGTGTCCCCCTCGCCGGCGCCGGTGAGAGGGTGGCCCTGGCCCTGCACGGGGTGAAGAAGGACGAACTGCAACGGGGCGACGTGCTCGTCTCCGGAGCGGGTTGGGAGAGTTCGCTGCGGATCGGTCTGGTGCTCAGCGCGGTGGAATCGCTGGCTCATCCCATCCGACAACGCGCCCGCGTCCACGTGCACCACGCGGCCCGCGAGGTGCTCGGCCGGGTCGATCTGCTCGAGGGTCAGCAGCTCACCTCCGGCGGCGTCATGCTGGCTCGCCTGCACCTGGAGGAGGCCCTGGTTCCCACCGTCGGCGACCGACTGGTGCTGCGCTCGTACTCACCGATGGTCACCATCGCCGGCGGTGTCGTGCTCGATCCCTTCGCGCCGGCCCGCCAGAGGAGGGCCGACGCGCTGCGGCGCCTGCAACGCCTGCGCGAGGGAGGAAGCCGGGAGTGGGTGTTCCTGCGGGTGGAAGAAGCCGGATGCAGCGGCCGCGAGCGCGTGCGGGTGGAAGCCGACCTGGGCATGGTCGGTCGATCCCCCTCGGAGGCCGCGGCGGTGGTGGAGGAGGCGGTGGCCGAGGGCCGCCTGCTGGCCCTGGGCGAACGGGTGGTGGACGCGGCGGTCGCCGAGGCGACGGGCCGCCGTGCGCTCGATCTGCTGCGGGAGCACCAGGGTCGCCAACCCCTGTCGCCGGGGATGCAGAAGGAGGAGCTGCGCAGCGCCCTGGGATTCACCGGCGGCTCGGGCGCCTTCAGCCAGCTCCTGGAGACCTGGCAGCGTTCGATGCCCCTCTTCGTGGCCGCCGATCGGGTGCGGGCCGACCAGAAGGAGCTGTCCATCGACGAGGCCACCCGCCGCGAGCTCGACGCCTTGCGCCGGAAGGTGGAAGCGGCCGAGGTGATGTACGAGGCCGACGAGCGCGAGTTGAAGTCGCCGCAGATGGTCCTGCTGCTGAAGGAGGGAAGCGTGGTCCGGCTCCAGGGCCGGCTGCTGGTGTCCCGCCGCCGGCTCGATGCGTGGATCGCCCGGGTGGCCCAGCACTTCCAGAGCGAGGAGCGCCTGGAGGTGGTCCAGATGAAGGAGTGGACCGGCGGGTCGCGCAAGTTCGTCGTTCCGCTTCTTGAATGGCTCGATTCGCAGGATATCACCCGGTTCGACGGAAAAGGACGCACCCGCGGCCCCGCGTGCCCGCGGCCCTGAACTCTCCTGCCGGTCCAGCAGGCCCTGTCCTGCCCCATCCTTCCCCATGCTTCCCCACCTCCTGGGCCACCGCGGGACTGGATGCGAAGGCATGGGATTTGCCTTCTCTTCACTGTCCCTCTGGAGACGGCGCCCTCTACGGGGAGTGGAAGTTTGACAACGGTGAATGTGGGCGGCCCGCCCCCAACGACGAGTGAAGCGACGCCGACGGATTCCTCCGTCGGCCATGGGAGCTCATTCGCTTCGGCGAAGCCGACAGGGACGGGTTCTTCCTTCCTGTCGATGGAGACATCGATCCTCGATGGCTCCGAATACCAGGAGGTGGTGGAGAACTGCGTGGCGCGCTATCTCCATCGCCACCCCGGCGGCAATCCCTGTGATCATCTGGTGGACCTGTGTCCGGTGCTGGGTGCGATGGCTCCGCACCTGCAGTTCGCCGTGTTCAGCGGAGAGCAGCTCCTCTACTACCGTGCCAACGACGAGTTCGAGCTCGATCTGCGCGAAGGTCTGGCCCTGCCCGAACTCTCCGAGTTCGAACCCATCCGCCGCTGTCTGCGAACGGGACAGGCGGTGCAGGAACACGTGACCCTCCCTCCTGCGGGGAGGGAGATCCACGTGACCG
Organism: Candidatus Krumholzibacteriia bacterium; assembly: GCA_029932915.1. Taxonomy (GTDB): domain Bacteria; phylum Krumholzibacteriota; class Krumholzibacteriia; order JAJRXK01; family JAJRXK01; genus JAOZPE01. Next base: position 15,821 of record JAOZPE010000003.1, on the reverse strand, counting down.
CACTGCCGGTGACCGGGGTGGAAGGACAGTTGCACGGCGGTTTCGTCATCTTCGAGGACAGCTCCGATCGATCTTCCACCCATCCGGCGCCGTCCATCGATTCCCATGCCCGCCTGGTGAAGAAACTGGCCGCGTTGCACCAGTTCAACGCCAGCCTCGAATTGATGGTCACCGAGGAGAACCTCTACGAGCGGGCAGTCGACGCGGCGTCGACGATCCTGGGCTATGAATACTGTGCGGTCTTCCTCTACGACGAGGAGCAGCGCCGTCTGGTGCTGCGGCACAGCGCGGGCTATTCCACCGAGCTCCACCAGCTCGGCATTCCCCTGGACCGGGAGAAGGGCCTGACCTCCCATGCCTTCCTGGAGAATCGTGTGGTGAGTGTGCCCGACGTGCACCGCGATCCGCGCTATGTCGAGGGCCACCGGGACGTCCGCAGCGAGCTGGACATCCCCATCGTCGTCGGTGGACATCCGGTGGGTGTCTTCAGCGCGGCGTCGGTGCGGAGGGAGGCATTCAACGACGAGGACATCAAGCTCTGCACCACGCTGGTGAACCAGCTCAGTCTGGCCAGCGAGCGGCTCAGCCTGTTCCGCAAGGTCGCCGACAGCCGCGACGTCCTGGTCTTCGCGCTGGCGCGGCTGGCCGAGAGCCGTGACGATGACACCGGCGGCCATCTCGAACGCATCTGCGGATACACGTGGACCATCGCCGAGGCCCTCCGCAGCCATCCCCGCTTCAAGCACTTCCTCACGGACGCCTATCTCGACGACCTCTACCGCTCGGCCGCCCTGCACGACATCGGGAAGGTGGGCATCCCCGACGCGATCCTCCAGAAGAAGGGCCGCCTCACCCACGATGAATTCGAGATCATGAAGACCCACACCATCATCGGTGGGGACACCCTGAAACAGGCCGAGTTGCGGATCGAGAACCTCAGCCTGCTGAAGATGGGGACGGAGATCGCCTATCACCATCATGAGAAGTGGGACGGCAAGGGCTATCCGCATGGACTCGCCGGTGAGGCCATTCCCGTACCCGCCCGCATCGTCGGACTGGCGGACGTGTACGACGCCTTGACCTCCAAGCGCTGTTACAAGGAAGCCTACAGCCACGAGGTGGCGCGCGAGTACATCCTCAAGTCGAGCGGCCGCCATTTCGATCCGGGTGTGGTGCGGGCCTTCCTGGACAGCGAGAGCCGCCTGCTCGAGATCCGCAAGCGCTACGCGGCCTGAGCCGCGGCGGCCGGCCGCACTTCCTCTTCGTGCCCACCGGGGACCGCGACGCCGTTCGGCGTCGCGGTTGTATCGATCCCGACGGGGGACTTCATCTGGATCTCAATCCTCGTCCCCGGCGTGCAACCACCTGCCCTCGGTCTCCTCGTGGGGATCGACGAAGATCGTCCGGACCCTCTGGGGGGCGACCACCCCGGGTGCCGACTTGCGCGGCTTGCGCACGTGGCGTTTCTCGGTGACCCACACCGCGACGGTGGTCGAATGACGGGCGCGGGAGAAACGGGCCGCCAGGCGCGCGGCCGCTTCCACCTCCCATGGCTGCGGCGGGCTGCTCCCCGCCCGCAGGATGACGTGGCTCCCCTCGACGCCTCCGGCGTGCAGCCACAGGTCGTCGCCGGCCGCCCGGTGAAGGGTCAGCTCGTCGTTGTCCCGGGCGCTTCGGCCCACCCACACCTGGCGTCCGCTCGTGAGCTCGAAGACGCGGTAGGGCAGACGCTCGCGCCGGCGGCCGGCGCTTCGGCGGGCCTGCCCGGGAGTGGGGGGCCGTAGCTCGACCCCTTCCCGCCTGGCGATCGCGAGCAGGGCGTCCAGGTTCGCCGCGTCGGCGAGCGCCTCGGCCTGTCGGCGTGCTTCCTCCTGGCGCGCCCGTGCCTCCTCCCATCGCCTCTCCAGTTGCCCGCTCGCCCGCTCGGCGCGCCGCGCCCGGTGATACAGGCGCTCGAGGTTCTCGGCCGGGCTCAGGGCCGGGTCGAGCGGGATCGTCACCGGCCGGCCCTCGAAGTCCTCCACCTCGAGCTGGGATCGACCCGCTTCGAGCTGATGCAGATGCGCGGCCAGGATGTCGGCCTGCGCGCGCAGGCCGGCGTCGGCTCGCGCCTGTTCGCGCTCGCGGCCGAGCGCATCCACCAGGCGGGAGGCCTTGTCGGCCCGGCCGGAGAGGATCGCCTTCAGACGGCGGCGGAGCATGTTCTCGACGAGGGCCTCCAGGGCGCTTCGGCAGCGCCCGGCGTGTTCGTCGAACGCGATGGACGGCGGCTCGTCCAGCACCAGCCGGTGCGGTGGGTGGAGTTGCTCGTTGGGTGGTGAGGTGCCGACGATGCGGTCTTCCCGGTCCTGTACCCACAACAGGGGAGGACGCGGCCACAGGCGGATGCCCAGCCCTCCGCCGTCGTCCAGGCGCAGCAGCATGCCGCCGGGCAGGCCCTCCTCATCGGCCACGAGCTGGACCGCTTCCACCCGGCGCTGCCTCAGCGGCCCCTCCAGGGGAGGACGGCGGTGGCGGCCGAGCACTTCGGCCCAGGCACGGGGGATGCCCCTTCGGTCCAGCCAGATCGCGCGCAATTGCGGCAGGGCCATCAGCCACAGGAAGCGATCGTCCAGCCGCAGGCTCATCCACCCCCGTCCGCTCAGCACGCCCTGCAGGTGGGCGCCGACCAGGCGACGGTCGAGTTCACGGCAGAGACCGCCCAGCCAGAGGTGGGGGGCGCCGGGGGAGACAGGATCCATCGGAGGCCTTTCTTTTCCACTTGCTCGCTTTGGCATACTATCGCGGCCCGGATGATCCCGGCCACCCCTGCCCGATTTTTCCTTCGCCGGGGAGGGGGTTCGGATCACGGCCACGGGAGGCACGCGATGCGCAGCATGACCGGCATGGGAGCGGCGACCGTCAAGGGAGACGGCGCGGTGGTGAAGGTGGAGATCCGCTCGGTGAACCACCGCTTCTTCGATCTGTCCGTGCGCGCGCCCTCCCGTCTGGGCGTCTACGAATCGCTCATCCGCGAGCGGGTCGCCGCGCGGCTGCATCGCGGCCGGGTCACCCTTTCGGTGGAACTCGATCTGCAGCGCCGGCACGGGGAGGTCATCGTCGACGAGGAATACGTCGCTTCCTTCCTGCGCGCGGCTCGCCGGCTCGCCCGCCGCCATGGCCTGCCCGGGGAGATCGAGATCGCCCAGGTGGTGTCCCTGCCCGAGGTCTTCACCGTCCGCGAACGCAGTCTTCCGGAGCGAACGATGCGCAAGCTCCTCCTGCAGGCGGTCGACGAGGCTCTCGATCGCCTCGATGCGATGCGGGCGAAGGAGGGGCGTGCCCTGGTGCGGGAACTCCGCCGCCGCTGCAAGGCGGTCTCCGCCCATCGCAAGGTGCTGATCCACCGCACCCGGAACCTGCCCGCCCGCCTGCGCCGCCGTCTCCAGCAACGCCTGGCCGAGGTGGGGGCCCAGGACGTGGTCGATCCGCAGAGGCTGGCGCAGGAAGTGGTGCTGTTGGCCGAGAAGGCCACGGTCAGCGAGGAGATCGAACGGCTGGGCAGTCACCTGACGCAGTTCGAGGAGACCCTCGATGCCGACGGACCCGGGGCGAAGCGGTTGGGTTTCCTCCTGCAGGAGATGCACCGTGAGGTGAACACCATCGGCAGCAAGAGCAGTGAGCTGCCCATCACCGACCGGGTGGTCCGCATGAAGGAGGAGATCGAGAACATGCGCGAACAGATCCAGAACCTGGAGTGAAGATGGACCTTTCCCCTTCACCCTTCCTGCTGTTGATCTCCGGCCCCAGCGGAGCGGGGAAGAGCAGCGTCTACCTTCCCCTGATGGAGAAGGATGCGAGCCTGAGGTTCTCCGTCTCGTGTACCACGCGGCCGCCGCGTCCCGGCGAGGTCGACGGCAGGGAATACCACTTCCTGAGCCGCGAGGAATTCCTCCGTCAGGTCGACCAGGGGCGTTTCGTCGAGCACTTCACCGTGCACGACCAGCTCTATGGAACACGCCGGGCCGATCTCGACGAGATGCTGGCCGAGGGCCATACCCCGGTCCTGGATCTCGATGTCCAGGGAGGTATGCGCATCCTCTCCGCCTACGGGGACCAGGTGGTGTCGGTCTTCCTCTTTCCCCCCAGTTGGGAGGAGCTCGAACGGCGCCTGCGACGCCGCCGGACGGAGGACGAGCAGGAGATCCGGCTCCGGCTGGAGAACGCCCACCGGGAGCTCCGCTGGGCCGATCACTACGGCTACTGGGTGGTCAACGAGGTCCTCGAGCAGGCCATCGACGATCTGCGCGCCATCGTGCGGGCCGAACGGCTGCGACGCACCCGCTGGCCTCGTCCGCCGCTGGAGAGCAGCGGACGGGAGCGCTGAGCTCGCCGGCCGGCCGGGCCGCTCCCGGAAGGCGCCGATCCGCCGCAGGGAACGGACGGTCGGGACCGGCTCCCGGCCGCCCGGCTTGCCCACCGGCCCGGCTGTCCCTATACTCACCCCCTGCCACTTCTTCGGGCGATCGACGATCGATCTGCCCCACGCGGAAGGCCTGGAGGAAGCATGACCTACGTCCCCGTCGACCGGATCCTGGAGCACATCCCCAACAAGTTCGAGGCCATCAAGGTCGCAGCGCTCGAGTGCCGCCGGCTCAACGACAAGCTACGGGCCCTGGAGATCCACGAGGAGGAGAAGATCACCACCCTGGCGATCCATCGCCTCATGGACGGCCGGATCAAGTACTACGATGCCCGCGAACGGCGCGAACAGGAGCGCAGCGAGGCCATGCTGGCCGCCGCCGAGGAGATGCTCGACATGACCGCGCCGAGCGACGCCACCCTGGCCGAGCTCGGGGCAGAGGTGGGTGAGGAGGAGACGCCCTCCGCCGCAGCCACCGGGACCTTCCCCTCCGCCGCCGCCATCGATGTGGGTGTGAAGCCCCCCGCCGAAGAGGCTGAGGAAGAGGACACCGCATCGGAGGAGGAGATCGTCCTGGAGGCGGACGCTTCCACCGGTGCCCAGGCGGCCGATTCCGAGTCCGGGTCCGACAGCGAGACGGACGAGGAGAAGCGCGAGGAGGGCGGGGCGATGATGGATGTCCAAACGGAGGACACCGAGCCGGACGCTCCCGCCGAGGAGACCAAGGACTGAGCGGAAGGCGCCTGCCATGTCCGATCCCCCATCCACGAGGGCTGCGACCTCGCCCCCTTCGGGTCGAGGTCGTCGTGTCTTGCTCATCGTCACCGGCGGCATCGCCGCCTACAAGAGCTGCCTGATCCTGCGCGGCCTGCAGGAGGCCGGGTGCAGTGTCCAGGTGGCCATGACCGAAGCGGCCACCCGCTTCGTCACCCCCATGACCTTCGAAGCCCTGTCGGGCCGGCCGGTGGGAACCACCCTGTGGGGCGAGGGCGGCGAGGAACCGCTCGACCACGTGCACTGGGCACAGGGCTGCGAGCTGATCCTGGTTGCCCCGGCCACCGCCGACTTCCTGGCCAAGATGGCCGCCGGTCTGGCCGATGATCTTCCCTCCACGCTCATCACCGCTGCTGCGGCCCCCATCCTGGTGGCTCCGGCCATGAACGATCAGATGTGGAAGAACGAGGCCAACCACGAGAACCTGCAGATCCTGCGCGCGCGCGGCGTCGAGGTGATCGAACCCGAGAGCGGATGGCTGGCCTGCGGCAGCGTGGCCGAAGGCCGGCTGGCCGCTCCCGAGGAGATCGTCGAACGGGTGATGGCCCGGCTGGAGCGGGGACCCCTGGCCGGCCGGCGGGTGCTGGTCACCGCCGGAGGCACGCGCGAGCCCCTCGACGCGGTCCGCTTCCTGGGCAACCGCAGCAGCGGCCGGATGGGGATGGCCCTGGCCCGCGCCGCCCACGCCCTCGGGGCGCGGGTGACCCTGTTGTTGGGTCCCACCGAACTTCCTCCGCCGGAAGGCATGCGGGTGGAGCGTTTCGAGAGCACCGAGGAGCTGGCAACCATGGTCGATGGGGCCGCCGCCGACAGCGATCTGGTCATCATGGCCGCCGCCGTCTCGGACTTCCGCCCCGCCGGGCCGTGGCCCGAGAAGTGGAAGAAGGAGAAGGGGGTGCCCACGGTGGAGCTGGAGCCCACGGTGGACATCCTCGCCGAACTGGGCCGCCGGAAGAAGGAGGGCCAGATCCTGGTGGGATTCGCCCTGGAGACCGGCGATGACGAACATCTCGAAGAGGAGGCGCGCCGCAAGCTCCACCGCAAGGCGCTGGACTTCATCGTGGGCAACCGCGCCGACGTCGAGGGAGAGGGCTTCTCGAGCGAGACCAACCGCGTCTTCCTGCTCGCCTCCACCGGCGCGGAGGAATGGCTGCCTCCGGCGAACAAGGAGGACCTCGCCCGCATCCTCCTGCGCCGCATCCTCACCATCGCCGGAATCGCCGACGAGGAGCCGTCATGAGTGATCCCCGTTTCCAACGCATCGCCGACGAACTGCGGCAGTGGTTGCGCCAGCAGGAGGAGCAGGGGGATTCCCGCGTGTACATCGACTGGGACCGGGTCCGGGAGATCCAGCAGCGCGGCGCGCAACTGCGCACGGGCTCAGAGGACGCGACCGCGGGCTCGGCCCGCCTCCCCGGTTCGGAGGATACGCCGGTCGCCCCGCCCGGTGCCGTCGCCGGGGGTGCAGCGGCTTCGGCGGATCCGTCCTTCCAGATGCCGGCGACCAGCGGCGAACTCTTCACCCTCGGCTCCACTGCGGCCACGATGAGTCCACAGGAGAAGGCCGAGGCCCTGGCCGCCATGGACCGCGACGAGGTCTCCGTCTGTACGCGCTGCAAGTTGCACCGCACCCGCAACCGCACGGTGTTCGGGGCGGGCAATCCCGACGCCGACGTGGTCTTCGTCGGCGAGGCACCCGGCCGTGACGAGGACCTGGCCGGAGAGCCCTTTGTGGGTGCCGCCGGCAAACTGTTGACGAAGATCCTCTCCGCCATCGGCTTCGAGCGTGACGAGGTCTACATCTGCAACGTCCTGAAGTGCCGTCCGCCCAACAACCGCGATCCCGAGCGCGACGAGATCGTCGCCTGCGAGCCCTACCTGCAGCGGCAACTGGACATCCTCCAGCCGAAGGTGATCTGCTGTCTGGGAAGGCACGCCGCCCATACCCTGCTCGGGAGCCGGGCCAGTCTGAAGAGCCTGCGGGCGCATCTGCAGGACTACTACGGCATTCCTACCGTGGTCACCTACCATCCGGCCGCGTTGCTGCGCAATCCCCAGTGGAAGCGTCCCACCTGGGAGGACATGCAGAAGCTCCGGGCGATGGTCGATCGCCTGCGGGGTGAGGCCTGAGACATCGCCGGGTCGCGGTGCGTGTCGCGATTCCCGAAGCGCCGCCGTCCCTTCGCGCTTGCCTGCCCGATCCGGCCCTTCCTAGGCCCGCTCGAGGTTCTCGGCCACGAAGTCCCAGTTCACCAGGTGCTGCATCACCGTCTCGATGAACTTCGGACGGGCGTTGCGGTAGTCGATGTAGTAGGCGTGCTCCCATACGTCGACGGTCAGCAATGCGGTGGCGCCGCGGATCATCGGGGTGTCGGCGTTGCCGGTGCTCATCACCTCGAGGCGGCCGTCCTTCTTGACCAGCCATCCCCAGCCGCTGCCGAACTGGGAGGTAGCGGTCCTGGTGAAGAGCTCCACGAAGGTGTCGAAATCCCCGAAGTCCCTCTCGACCGCCTCGAGCAGGGCGCCCTGGGGCCGGCCTCCGCCGCCGGGCTTCAGGCACTTCCAGAAGAAGGAATGGTTGTAGTGCTGGGCGGCGTTGTTGAAGATCCCACCCTCGGCGCCGAGGATGATCGCCTCCAGCGGCTTGTCCTCCCACTCGGTGCCCTCGATGAGCGCGTTCAGGTTGTTCACGTAACCCTGGTGGTGCTTGCCATGGTGGTATTCCAGGGTCTCCGCGCTCATGTGGGGGGCGAGCGCGTCCTTGGCGAAGGGAAGATCGGGCAGCTGGAAACTCATGGGTCGACCTCTCTGGCCTCGGGGAATCTCTCGGGGGCGCTGTGGGCCACAGGATACTGCGAAGCGGTCGGGGCGCCAACGGGCTGCCCGGCGGCGGCCGCCTCGGCTCCGATGGGATCCCGTCCCCGGCTTCTCCCCCGTCGAGGCGACTTTTCCCCGCTCGTCCCCAGGCTGTCCCCAGGAGAAGTCCCCAGGCTGTCCCCAGGAGAAATCGCCCGTCGGCCGGGGGCGTCGCCTGCGTCTTGAAGCGCGGCCGCGGGGGGACTATGCTGGTTCACCCTGCCTCTCGACACGCGAGTTCCCACGGCTCCCCGGATCAGGTGGACGCATGGCACAGCCCCGGATGAAGACACTGGCCGACAAGTTCTCCAATGCCGCCCTTCCCGGCGACCGCACCCCTCCGCAGGCTCTCGAGGCCGAGAGGGCCGTGCTGTCGGCGTGTCTGCAGAGCCCGGACGCCCTGAGCGAGTCGATGGAGGTCCTCCGGCCCGAGGACTTCTACGTTCCCCGCCATCGCATGGTGTACGAGGCGATGATCCATCTCAGCGAGGGAGGGGAACCGGCCGATCTCATCACCCTGGCCGACTACCTGGACAAGAAGGGGGAACTGGAGAAGCTCGGTGGACCGGCCGAACTCGATGCCATGCTCGACGTGGCGGTGAGCCCGGCCAACGTCAGCTACCACGCGCGCATCGTGCGGCAGCGGTCGATCCTGCGGGAGATCATCGCCATCAGCCACGCCACCGCCCGCGAGGCCTACGAGGGTGGGGAGGAAGCCGAGGACATCCTCGACCACGCCCAGAACGAGCTGTTCACCCTGGCCCAGCATGCGGAGAGGAAGGGCTACCGCGCGCTCAAGGACCTGGCCAACCTCACCTTCCAGCACATCCAGGAGGCCTACCAGCGGGGAGGGAGCCTTTCGGGCGTGCCCAGTGGTTTCCGCGACCTGGACAAGCTCACCGGAGGTTTCCAGCCGGGTGATCTGGTGATCCTGGCCGGCCGCCCGGGCATGGGCAAGACCGCCTTCTGTCTGAACATCGCGTGCAACGCGGCGATGAAGGGGCATCCGGTGGGCTTCTTCAGCCTGGAGATGTCCGCCGAGCAGTTGGTCACCCGGCTGATCTCCTCCATCGGTGGTTTCGACAACCATGCCATCCGGACCGGCCGGCTCAAGCCCACCGACTGGCCCCGCCTGACCGATGCCCTGGGCAAGCTCACCCGTCTGCCGGTGTACATCGACGACAGCAGCGGCATCACCGTCCTCGAACTGCGTTCGAAGGCACGGCGCATGGTCCAGAACCACAAGGTCGAACTGATCATCGTCGACTACCTGCAACTGATGAACAGCCACGGCCGCATGGAGAACCGCCAGCAGGAGATCAGCCAGATCTCCCGGGCCCTGAAGGCCCTGGCCAAGGATCTCTCCATCACCGTGGTGGCCCTCTCCCAGCTCTCCCGCGCGGTCGAGAGCCGCGGCGGCGACCGCCGGCCCATGCTCAGCGACCTGCGTGAGTCCGGCGCCATCGAGCAGGACGCCGACCTGGTGGCGTTCATCTATCGGCAGGAGTACTACGAACCGGACACACCGGAGTATGCCAACCTGGCCGAGCTCATCGTCGGCAAGCAGCGCAATGGTCCCCTCGGGACGGTGAACCTGCACTTCGACAAGCACTTCACGCGCTTCTCCAATCTCTCCCGGGAGAAACCGCCTCCGGGCGCGCGTCCCACGGCCGCGGCTCCTTCGGGCGCTCCGCCGGCTTCGGCGCCCTCGGGGCGGGGAAGGCCGTCGCCGGCCTCGGATGCGGGTCCCTCGTCCGCGGCTCCGCCCCGGCCTGGCCGGGAGGATCCCGGAACCCCTGCCTCACCGCCGGCCCCCGAAGGTGTGGATTCGCGGCCCTCGCCGCCTCCGGAAGAGGACGACGGCCCCGACATCTGGTAACGGAGATCCCCGTCTCGCTCGCTCTTGTGGCGCAAGGAGCCTGTGCTGGCCGGTGAGCGGTCGTTGCCACTGGACGTCGAAGGTGCCTATACTGCGCCCATGTTCCTGGTACGACGCATTGGGGCCGGTGTTCTCGGCACGGTGGCCGAGGCCGGGCGGGGCGGCCTCCTGCTGGCCCGTCTCGTCCGCGCCCTTCCCGAGCTGCCCCGCAGTTTCCATGAGATCCTCCGGCAGATGTTCATCGTGGGGAACGGGTCGATTCCCCTGGTCCTGATCACCTCCATCTTCACCGGCGCGGTCGCCGCGGTGCAGTCGTCCTACCAGATGTCCACCTATGTGCCGGCCACCCTTCTGGGGACCGTCGTGGCCAAGATGGTGTTCATCGAACTCGGTCCGGTGCTCACCGCCCTGGTGGTGGGCGCGAGGGTGAGCTCGAGCATCGCGGCCGAGCTGGGCACGATGAAGGTCACCGAACAGATCGACGCACTGGAGATGCTGGCCATCGATCCGGTGCGTTACCTGGCCCTGCCCCGTTTCTTGGCCTGCGTGGCCATGTTGCCCGTGCTCACCGTCCTGGCCGATGCGGTGGCGGTCCTGGGCGCCTTCCTGGTCTCCTCGCTGACCCTGGGGATCTCGGCCAAGGTCTTCGTCGATGGTCTCAAACTGCTCTTCTACGCCCACGACGTGTGGGGTGGACTCATCAAGGCCGCCGTCTTCGGGGCGATCATCGCCATCAGCGGTGTGGTCAGCGGTTTCCATACCGAGGGAGGCGCGGCCGGGGTGGGGGACGCGGCGATGCGGGCGGTGGTGGGCAGCGCCTTGATGATTCTCGTCGCCGACTACCTGCTGGCCACCATCATCTTCCAGGTGTTCTTCGGATGAGCGAAGCGGGAATCGTCATCAGCCAGGTGAGCAAGACCTTCGGACAGCAGAAGGTCCTCGACGGTGTCGACCTGCGGATCGCCCGCGGGGAGCAGAGGGTCATCCTGGGCAAGAGCGGACAGGGCAAGAGTGTGATGCTCAAGCTCATCGTCGGACTGCTCAAGCCCGACCGCGGCTCGATCCTCGTCGACGGCGAGGACGTTCCCGGGCTCTCGCGCAGGGGCCTGTTCCGCCTGCGCCGCCGCTTCGCCATGGTCTTCCAGGGCGGCGCCCTCTTCGATTCGATGACCGTGGGGGAGAACGTGGCCCTGGCCCTGCGCGAGCACACCTCCCTGGAAGAGGACGAGGTCACCGAACGCGCCCGCTCGGCCCTGTCCCAGGTCGGCCTGGGCGGCAGCTACGACAAGATGCCGGCCGAGCTCTCCGGAGGGATGCGCAAGCGCGCGGGCATCGCCAGGGCGATCGTGACCCGGCCTGACTACCTGTTGTATGATGAACCCACCACGGGTCTCGATCCCATATCGTCCGACGCGATCAACCACCTCATCCTGCGGCTGGACCGCGAACTGGGGGTGACCTCGGTGGTGGTCACCCACGACATGACCAGCGCCTGGACCGTCGGTGAGCGCTTCGCGCTGCTCAACGACGGCCGCATCGTCTTCGACGGATCCAAGGAGGAGGCGCAGGCCACCACGGACGGGCCCATGCGCCAGTTCATCGACGGCAGCAGCGAGGGGCCTCTGCAAGCATTCTGAGCGAAGGGATACCGGACATGAGCAGCGCGTCGCGGAGCCGGCAGGAGATCCAGGTGGGGGTGGTGGTGATCGTCGCCATGATCGTGCTCGTCGCGGGACTCCTCTACCTGCAGGAAGTGCGCATGCGGCGGGAGAGCCAGACCCTGTTCGTGCATTTCCAGACCGTGGGCGGACTCAGCGCGGGAGATCCGGTGCACGTGCGAGGGATTCCCATGGGCAATGTCCAGAGCATCCAGCTCGAGGACAAAGGGGTGCTGGTGGTCTGCGAGGTCGATCGGCGCGTGGCGCTGCGTCAGGACGCCACCTTCCGGGTGTCCTCGGTCGGACTGGTCGGCGATCGTGTCCTGCTGCTCGACCCGGGGATGGGCGAACGCATCCTCGACCCGGGAGACCGGATCTTCGTCGGCAGCTACGACTACTCGATGCCCGAATTGGCGGGTCAGATGGCCGATCTGGGCCAGCGCTTCAACGATTTCCTCGACCGCCTGCAGCTTGCGATGGATGCCATCGAGGGGGAGGGAGGCCTGGCCTCCACCCTGCAGGCGACCACCCGCGCGGTCACCGGGCTCTCCGAGTATCTGCAGGACAACCGTGCCCATCTCGATGCGGCCACCGGGAACCTGGCTTCCCTCACCGGGCATCTGGACACCCTGCTGAGTGCGCACGGTGACTCCCTGGGCGAGGCGATTGACCGATTCCCAGCTACCCTCGACCGCGCCGACAGTCTGCTGGCGCGACTGGATGCGGTCTCCCGCGAGGCGCAGCTCCTGTTGGCGGCGATCAACGAGCAGAAGGGAACGGTCGGGGTCCTGATCCACGACGGCGAGACGGCCGAGAGCGTGAAGGAGAGCATCCGGCAGATGCAGGCGCTGGTGGAAGACATCCGCCGCAACCCGCAACGCTACCTGAACCTGACGATCATGGACTTCTGAGGTCCAGCCACGATGGCCGGAACGGTTCCGGCCCCGCCCCCGCCTCCGGCGACCCGAGGGTCGGGAGAGAGCATGCCCAGAGAACGAACCCTCTACACCTGCAGCGAATGTGGACACACCGAGGTCCGCTGGATGGGACGCTGTCCCCAGTGCGGAGCCTGGAACAGCTTCAACGAGGAGAAGCCGGGCGGTCTCTCCGGCTCCGGCCGCAGCACACGCAGCCTGGGTGCGGCCGAGGACACCGTCGAACCCATCGCACTCAACGGCGTCGAGATCGATCGCCTTCCCCGCTACCACGTCCAACCCGCCGAGCTGGATCGCGTCCTCGGCGGCGGGATCGTGCCCGGCAGCATCTTCCTGCTCGGAGGAGCGCCGGGCGTGGGCAAGTCGACCCTGCTGACCATGCTCACCCGTGACTTCGCGGCCGCCGGACAGCGCGCGGTCTATCTCTCCGCGGAGGAATCGGCCTCGCAGGTGCGCCGTCGCGCCCAGCGTCTGGGCGAGATCGGCGACCGCTTCCTCATCGTCGACGAGCCCTGTCTGGAGCGGGTGCTGCCTGGACTGTACAGGGATCCTCCGGCCTTCCTCGTCGTCGATTCCATCCAGGCCGTCTACAGCCGCGAGCTCGACGGCATCGCCGGCAGTGTGTCGCAGATCCGTTTCTGCGGCGGGCTGTTGGCCGACTTCGCCCGGGCCACCTCCTGTGCGGTCGCGCTGGTGGGCCACGTCACCAAGGACGGCGACCTGGCCGGCCCGCGGGTACTCGAGCACATGGTCGACGCGGTCCTGTACTTCGAACCCGATCCGCGCGGGGTGGTCCGCATCATCCGCGCGTTCAAGAACCGCTTCGGCGCCACCGGCGAGCTGGCGGTGATGGAGATGACGCAGAAGGGCCTGCAGCCGGTCCGCGACGTGAGCGCGATGTTCCTGGCCGGCCGGCTGGTGAACGAGCCGGGCAGCGCGGTCACCGCGGTGCAATCGGGTTCGCGGCCCTTCCTGGTGGAGGTGCAGGCGCTGTTGACGCCTTCGCACTACGGCACCCCCGCCCGGGTCGTGTCCGGCGTGGATGGGCGGCGGATCGCCCTGCTGGCCGCCATCCTCGATCGCAAGAGCAGGATGTCGACCTCGGGCCGGGACATCTTCGTGAAGGTGGCCGGCGGTCTGAAGGTGAGCGATCCGGCGGCCGATCTGGCCCTGGCCTGCGCCATGGCCTCGAGCCTGCGCAACCGCCCCCTCCTGGCCGAGACGATCTTCCTCGGTGAGGTCGGTCTCACCGGTGAGTTGCGCCCGGCCGAGAATCTCACGCCGCGGCTGAAGGAGGCCGCTGCCCACGGCTTCCGCAAGGCGGTGGTGGCGCGCCTGCCCGGCCAGTCCCTGCCCCGGATCGAAGGCCTGCAGGTGATCGGCGTGCGGACGCTCGCCGCCGCGATCTCCGCCGCCTTCGGCCTGCGCGAGCTGCCGAAGGACGCCGAGGAGGAGGGCGCTTGAGCCGGGGGGGGCAGGTCTGGGCCGTCGTCCTCGCCGCCGGCAGCGGACGCCGCGCGGGCCGGGCCAAGCAATTCGCCCGCATCGGCGGCCGTACCCTGCTCGCCCGCGCCTGTGCCCCCTTTCTCCAGGGGCCGGCGGTCGAGGGCCTGGTGGTGGTGACGCCGGCCGGCCATCCCGAACGGATCGAGGAGGTCGAGCGCGAACTGAGGGCCGGGATGGACGGCGTCGAGTTGCGGATCGTCCAGGGCGGGGCCACCCGGCACCTGAGCGCGCAGGCGGGTCTGGACGCGCTCGGCCCCTCCTGCGAACTCGTGCTCATCCACGACGCGGCCCGCCCCTTCACCAGCGCCACCCTGGTCGATCGGGTGGTGGCCGCCGCGGCGGAGAGCGGGGCGGCGGTTCCGGTGGTCGGCTTGAAGGATGCCATCCTGGAAGTGGACGATTCCCCTGCGCCGGGCGACGATGGACGGAACGGAAGGGGACAGGACGTGCGGCGCTACCTTCCCCGGCAGAGCCTGCGCGCGGTCCAGACGCCCCAGGGATTCTCCCTCGAGCTGCTGCGGCGGGCCTTCCGGGAAGCGGGTCGCCCCGATGCCCCCGACGAGGGCAGCGTGGTGCTCGAGTCGGGCCGGCCGGTGAGCCTGGTCGAGGGGGAGCCGGACAATCTCAAGATCACCAGCGCCGGGGAACTCGAGTGGGCCCTGCGACGCCTGCGGGAGGAATCATGAGTCTACGCATCGGCCAGGGGATCGACCGGCACCGGCTGGTCGAAGGGCGGCCCCTGATCCTCGGGGGCGTCCGGATCGCCTCGCAGCGGGGGCTGTTGGGGCACAGCGACGCCGATGCGCTCACCCACGCCATCTGCGACGCCCTGCTGGGGGCATTGGCCCTGGGGGATCTGGGCCAGCGCTTCCCCGACACCGACGAGGCCCACCGCGGCCGCGACAGCCAGGAATTCCTGGCCGAGATCGTCCAGGAGGTCCGGGAGCGGGGCTTCGAGCCGGTCAACCTCGACTGCACGGTGATGGCCGAGGCGCCCCGCCTGGCGCCGCATCTTGCGGCCATGCGCGCGCGCCTGGCCCAGACCCTGGCGGTCTCGGCCGACAGGATCTCGATCAAGGCCACCCGGGGCGAGGGACTCGGGCCGGAGGGACGCGGCGAGGGTATGACCGCGTACGCGGTGGTGCTGGTGGAATCGGTGGAAGGGAAGGGACAGTGAGGGTCGCCGTACTGCGGGGAGGCGTCAGTTCCGAGCGGGAGATCTCCCTGGCCACGGGCCAGGCCGTCGCCGAGGCCCTGCGCGGACGCGGGCACGAGGTGATCGAGATCGACCCGGTCGATCCGGTGGCCGCCTGCACCACTGCCGCCTGCACCACCGTCGAGGTGGTCTTCGTGGCCCTGCACGGGGGCTTCGGCGAGGACGGGCGCATCCAGGCCCTGCTGGAACTGATGGGCAAGCCCTACGTGGGAAGCCCTCCCCGCGCCTGCGCGCTGAGCATGGACAAGGTGCTGAGCAAGCACCTCTGCCGCTCGCTGGGGATCGCGACCGCCGAGTGGAAGGTGCTGGAGGGGGACGAGACGGCCGACGCCCTCGTGGCCGCCGCGGCCGAACTCGGCGCCGATGTGGTGCTCAAACCGGTGGACGAGGGCTCGGCCATCGGTGTCCATCTGAGGCCCTCGGCCGAGGAGCTGCGCCGGATCTGGGACGATCCCTCTCGCCGGCCTGGCCGCTGGCTGCTCGAGCGCTACATTCCCGGTCGGGAGTTGACCCTGCCCATGGTCTGGGGCGAGCCGA
This sequence comes from Candidatus Krumholzibacteriia bacterium, assembly GCA_029932915.1. Classification (GTDB taxonomy): domain Bacteria; phylum Krumholzibacteriota; class Krumholzibacteriia; order JAJRXK01; family JAJRXK01; genus JAOZPE01. The sequence goes on along the minus strand of JAOZPE010000003.1, from coordinate 58 downwards.
CCCCGGTGGTGGAGATCCGTCCCCACGAGGGTTTCTACGACTACCGGAACAAGTACAC
>JAOZPE010000002.1:119123-136527 GCA_029932915.1 Candidatus Krumholzibacteriia bacterium | reverse complement strand
CCGTCGTCTTCTTTCCACCGGGGCCTTGAGCCCGTATGCTGCGCCCGGACCTCTTCCCTCCAGGAGAAAGCCACTACCGATGAGCGAACGACCCCTGCGTGTGCTGCACCTCGACGACGCCCTCAGCTGGCGCGGTGGCGAACAGCAGGTGCTCTACCTGCACGAGGGCCTGCTCGAGCAGGGGGTGGACTCCCTCGTGGTTTGTCCGCCCGACAGCGCCTTCGCCGAGCGACTCCAGGAGCGCTCGCTGCCCTTCTGGGCGCTGGCCCAGCGTGGAGGCTTCGGCTCGCTGGCGGCCTGGAGGCTGGGCGGCCGCGCCCGCCGGGAGGGGGCGATCGTCCACGCCCATACCTCGCACGCGCACTCGCTGGCGCTGTGGGCCTCGCACCTGCGCGGACGCTTCCCCCTGGTGGTCTCCCGCCGGGTGGACTTCGCGGTGGGCCAGGACGCGCTCGGAAGACGCAAGTACCTCAGCCGGCGCGTCGACCGCTACCTGGCCATCAGCTCACAGGTGGAGAGGATGCTGCGCCAGGCCGGCGTGCCCGCCACGCGCATCCGCCGCATCCCCAGCGGTGTCGACCTGCGCCGTTTCGAGGGAGTGTCGCCCGACGAGACCTGGCGCGCCGAGCTGGGACTGCCCGAGGGCCGCGCCCTGGTGGGCAGCGTGGCCGCCCTGGCCGACCACAAGGACCAGGTGACCCTGCTGCGCGCCTTCGCCCGCCTGCGGCGCATGGGGGTGGATGCCCAACTGGTGATCCTCGGCGAGGGCAGCGAGCGGCCCCGCCTGGAGGCCCTGCGCAGCGAGCTGGGGCTGGACGAGCGCGTGCTGCTGCCCGGTTTTGTCCGGGGGATCCTGGAGAAGATGCTCTGCTTCGACTTCTTCGTGCTCTCCTCCAAGCTGGAAGGCCTGGGAACGGCCATCCTCGATGCGATGGCCCTGGGCCTGGCGGTGGTGGCCACCCGCGCCGGCGGCATCCCCGACGCGGTGGTCCACGAGGAAACGGGCCTGCTCGTTCCCGTCGGCGACGTCGAGGGCCTGGCCCAGGCCATGGCCGCCCTCCTGCGCGATCCCCATCTGCGCAAGCGCTACGGAGAGGCCGGACGCCAAAGGGTCCGCGAGCACTTCGACGTGCGAAGAACCGTCGAGAGCACCCTGCAGGTGTACCGGGAGATCGCCGGGGAGCCGGCCCGGCCATGAAGCCCTCCCCGGACATGAAGCCTTCTCCGGCAAGAGAGCCATCTGCGAGGCGCGAGATCCTCCTGGCCGCGGCGGCCGCCCTGGTGGTCTTCGCCGCGAGCCTGGGCCTGCGCCGGCAAGGACTCGACCTGCTCGAGGACGGACAGTGGCTGCTCTCGGCCTGGGTCCTGGAGCGCGGCGGCCATCTGTACCGGGAGATCTCCACCCGGCAGGGCCCTCTGGACGCCCATCTGCTGCGGCTCTTCTTCGCGGTGGCGGGCACCCGGGCGGCGAGTCTGGCCCTCTTGAAGGCCGTCTTCGACGGACTCGCGGCCGGAGCGCTCCTTGCCGGCACGCGCCGTCTGGGCGCCGGGCGCTGGGCCTGGCTCGCCCCGCTGGGGGTGCTGGCCCTGGGCCCCTTCCCTCCCCGCTTCACCCTGGTGCTGGTGGCCGCGGTGATCCTCGTCGTGGCGAAGCGGCGAGGCGGGATCGTCCTGGCCGGCCTGCTGGCCGGCTTGGGCGCCCTGGGAGGCGTGGACTCCCTCGCCCTGGTCCTGCTGCTCGTGATCTTCGCGCCCCGCCCTAGCCGGTCCTGGCTCTTCCGAGGGGCCGTCGCCCTGCCCCTGCTGGTGGCCCTGGCCGCGGGCCTGGCCCAGGGCACCCTGCCCGCCGCCGTCGACCAGGTGGTCGGGGGCTGGACCGCCCGTCTCGGCGACCAGCTCGAGCGCGTACCGCCCACCCGTCTGGTCCACACCCTCGTCTCGGCCGAAGCAGCGCCCTCGCCCTTCACCCTCCTGAAGACCGGCGAGACCCTCGATCCCATCCTGCCCGGGGCGGCGATCCTTCACGCCTGGAGCTGGCGCCTGCGCCTCTTGATGCTGGCGGTGGTCGGTATCTGGGCCTGGCGCCGCCGCGCGCGCTGGGGTGGACCCGCCCAAGCCCTGATGGTGATGACCCTGGCTCCCTGGATGGGTCTCCTCCTGCGCGGCGACGCGCGCTTCGTGGACACCGCCTGGCTCGGTGCGCTCGTCTTCCTGCCCCCGCTGCTGGCCACGTGGGGACATCGGCCGGCTTTCGGCCGCTTCGCCCTGCTCCTCCTTCTGCCGGTACTGTTGTGGGGCCCCGCGCTCATCGAGGACGGCTGGCTGCTCGTGCATGCCCACCGTCCCGGTCTGCAGGAGTGGCCGCGCTCGACCGCGGGCATCGCCCTGTCGAGAGAGACCATCGACAGCCTCGACGCGCTCTTCGCCCAGCTTCCCCGCAATCCCTCCCAGCCCGAGGAACCCATTCTGGTGTGGCCCGCCTCGCCCGGTCTGAACTTCCTGCTCGGCGCTCCGCCGGCCGTGCCCCAGACCCTGCTCTTGCCCGAGCGCGTCCGGCACCCCGAGGCCCTCCTCGCTCGACTGCAGGAGGCCGCGCCGCGCCTGGTGCTGCTGGGCCTGTCGTGGGACTTCACCGGCCGGCGTATCGACGAGCTCGCTCCGGGCTGCTGGGACCACCTGCGCGAGCACTACCGCGTGCTGGGCAACCTCGCCCAGGGCACGGTGAAGCTGCGCATCCTCCAGCGCCTGGCCGGGGAGGAGAGCGCTGAGCAGTTGCCGCTGCCCCAGCGTCTGCCCGACGTCGAGCAGACCGTGGCCAACGGGGCGAGCCCGGCCCTGCGTCACGACTTCGAGGTGGGACAGAGCCTGCTCGTGGGCGACCGCGACCTCGAGGGCTTCGCGGTGCGCTGGCGCACGAAGGCCAAGGACGTGACCGTGCCCCTGCGCATCCGCATCTGGATGCAGCGCAGGCAGGGCTGGGACAGCCTGGCCGAACAGTACGACGTGGACGTGAAGATCCCCGGCGACCTGCACCGCAGCTACATCCACTTCCCCACCGTGGCCGAATCGGCGCACCACATGGTGGCCATCACCTTCGAGACCCGCGAAGACCTCGACTTCGACGTGCGCCTGCTGTGGCACCGCCACGGACTCACCGACGCGCCGATCGACTTCTATCCGGAGGGCACGGCCCTGGTGGAGATGGAGCCGGTGCAGGCCGACCTGTACTTCATGAGCTGGTAGAGGCGTTCATGCAGAGGAAGAGAAGCTCATGAGCCGGCAGAGAAGCCCACGAACCGATGGAGCCGTTCAGCCGATCGAATCGCTCACGATTCGGTGGACCCCTTCGCCATCGACTCGCGCAGTTCCTTCAGACGACGCTGTGCGTCGGGCCGGAACCAGCAGGTGACCCACGACTCGTCCTCCAGGTGCGCCGAGGCCATCGCGTCCAGGGTGGGCGCCTTCAGACGCGACTTGATCTCGGCGAAGGCCGACACCGAGCTGGTCCAGTGGTGCACCGCCGCGGCGCTGTCCTCCACCAGTTGCTCGCCCTCGACCAGCTCGTCGAGCACGCCCATGTCGTAGGCCTTGAAGGCCGGGTAGACCTGCCCGCCGTACATGAGCTTCTCCAGCAGCGGACGACTGAGGGTGTAGCGGCACATCTCCACCAGGCTGGGAGGAACGGACAGGCCGAGCTGGCTCTCGTTCAGACCGAACTTGCCCTCACCCTGGGCCATCAGGCGCTGGTCGCAGGCCAGGGCCAAGAGAGCGCCGCCGGCGATGGCGTGGCCGTTGACCGCGGCGATCACCGGACGGGGGAAGGCGAAGAGGTCGCGGCACACCCCGTACAACTGGTGCAGCACGCCGCGGATCTGGGAATGGTTGAGACCCCCGAGCGCCTCCACGTCGAGTCCGCTGCAGAAGAACTCACCGCTTCCGGTCAGGACCAGACCGCGTGGCAGCGCCTTTCGCTCCTCGTCGAGTACCTGCTGCAGCTCGGCCAGGAACTCAGGCGAGAGCGCGTTGCCCTTGCCCCGCTCCATGGTGATGATACGGATGTCCCCGTGGTCCTCGCGTCGGATCATCGCTCTTCTCCCATCCTGGTTCGTCTCCTCCATCGGACGCCGCTCGCCCCGCTCTCTTCTATGCCACCGCGGCGCCTTTGTCATCCGCCGAAGCCGACGATGGAGGAATCGGCCACGCAAGGGCCGGCGCCTCCTCTTGTGGCGGCCTTCCTCCACACCCCCCCCGGGCGCCGGCGCCTCATCAGAGAATCCCCCCGGCCGGCTTCTCGCCGCGCCCGCGCGCGAGCGCATCGAGGGCCTGCCGCAGCCGCTCCTGTGTGCACGGGCGGAACCACTGGTCGAGCCAGGCTTCGGCCCCCTTCCCATCGTAGGGCCACAGGCGGCGTGCGGCCTGCGCCCGCAGCGAACGCTTCAGCTCGGCGAAGCTCTCCGGACCCATCGCCTGCAGGGCCACCGCCTCCCGCCGGGCCGCTTCCTCCACCTTCTCCGCAACGGCTTCGCCCTCGTCGCCGATCTCGACCGCAACGAGCTGGTCGACCAGGCCCCACTGGTGCGCCATCGCGGCCGGGAAGATGCGTCCGGCGTAGAGCAGCTCTTCGACCACGGGCCGGGGCAACTGGTAACGGAGGATCTCCACCGCCACCTGCGGATAGGACACGCCCAGGTGCACGCCGTGGATGCCGAAGCGGCGGTCGCCGTCGGCCATGACCCGGCGGTCGCAGGCCAGGGCGAGCAGCGCGCCTCCGGCCAGGGCGTGACCGCCCAGAGCCGCCACCACCGGCCGGGGATGGAGGAAACATGCGGCCAGGGCCCGGTGGAAGCGTTCCATGAGATGGGCCATCGCCGCCCGGTCGGCCGTCGCCGCCGCCTGCAGATCGAGGCCCGTGCAGAAGGAGCGCCCGCGCGCGCAGAGGATAACCGGCCGGGGGTCGTCGCGGGCCTCCTCGAAGGCGTCGATCAGGGCCTGCAGGGTCTCCGGGTCCAGGGCATTGCCCCGGCCGCGTACCAGGCGCCAGCACTGCACCCTGGCGTCGTCTTCTCGCTGGAGAACTCCGTTTGCCAAGGCCCTTCTCCTCGGCCGGTGCAACCCGGCCCCTCGTCCGTGCGTCTTGTCCAACAGGGTCCACCGGACCGAGCCGGCCGATGAGGGAAGCGCTTGCGAACCCCCCTCGACGGAGCCTTCTCCCCGCCCCCGGCTCTACTGCACTCCTTCCGGAGGAAGAAGACCATGCGCCATCGATCCCCTCAGGTCCACCTCACCCTCCCACGGCGTCCGGCAGCGGCACTGGTGGGAATTCTCCTGGGTTTGCTCCTGCCCGCCTTCGCCCACGCCGCCATCGAGCGCCACTTCGAGCTGAAGGGCGATCGATTGCTGGTGGGCAACCTCGCCGGAAAGGTGGAGATCGTCCCCGCCGGCGGCGATCTCTTCCGGGTGGAAGCCACCATCGACGGCCACGACGCTTCGGCCGACGCGCTGCGTTTCGAGACCGGGGAGGAATCCTCCTCCAGCCGCTTCATCGTACGCTATCCCACCGAACGCACACACGACTACGTCTACCCGCCCATGGGCAAGGGATTCACCAGTGAATTCCACTACGATCCCGAGCACCTGGGCGAGGACAGCCTGCTGAGACGTCTGCTCGGCAAGCGGGGAAAGAGAGTGACCGTCCGCGGCCAGGGCAAGGGCATGGAGATCTGGGCCGACCTGAAGATCTTCGTCCCCCGCGACCGCCATTGCCGCATCGTCCTGGGCTGCGGAACGGTCGAGGCCCATGACACCCGGGGCGAGCTCGACCTCGACCTCATCAGCGGATCGGTCGAGGCCCGCGATCTCCAGGGCCCGGTGACCATCGACACCGGCAGCGCCTCGGTGAAGATCCTGCGTCTCGACGGTGATCTGAGCGTGGACACCGGCAGTGGAGAGGTCGAGCTCGGCGAAGTCCAGGGTGGAATCGAAGTCGACACCGGAAGCGGAGCGGTGTCGGCGCATCGACTCCAGGGGAACGAGCTCTCGGTCGACACCGGAAGCGGAGCGGTCGTGCTGCAGGACCTTCAGGCCAAGGAGCTGAACGTCGACACCGGCAGCGGATCGGTCCGGATCGAGGACGTGCAGTGTGACGAGATGTCGGTGGACACCGGCACCGGGTCGGTCCAGGGCCAGCGGGTGGACTGTGACGCGCTCCAGGTGGACACCGGCAGCGGCCGTGTGATCTTCGAAGGACTCAGCGCCGAGGGGGCCAATGTCGACACCGGCACCGGTGGAATCGAACTGCGCCTGGTGCACATGGGAGCAGGCGACTTCACGCTGGAGTCGGGCACCGGTGACATCGATCTGCGTCTTCCCGAGAATGCCTCGGCCTCCATCGCCGCCAGCGGCAGGAGGATCGAACTCGAACGGACGGATGCGACCATCGAAGAGAAGAGCCAGCACACCCTGAGGGCGAAGCTGGGCGCGGGCACGGCTCTCATCGAAGCGGAGACCGCCACCGGTACCATCCACATCCGCTGATCCGGGAAACCGTGTGGGCCGGCGTGGGGAAGGAACACCGACCCGCCCCGGCAACGAAGGACCGATGGACGGCGCGGTCGAACGGAGTGGAGCTACTCCCCCTCGCGGGAGATGCGCAACAGCGCCAGGCGGTCCTTGTGGGTGCGCACGTGCTCGTAGGCCTGGGGACCCTCCTCGAGCGGATAGCTGGGACCGACCGCCTCGGTGGGATCGAAGAGACCCGCCTGGAAGATGCTCAGCACCGGTTCGAGCGAGCCCTGCCGCAGACCCAGCACGCGGATGTTCCGGTCGAAGACAGCAGTGAGGCGCCGGGGGACGCGATCCTGGAAGGAGCTGAGTTCGTAGACGGTTCCCCCCGGGCTCACCAGGCGCACCGCCGCTTCCCAACCGCTGGGATGACCGGTGGCCTCGAAGACGTAGGGGTAGCTGGCCAGCGCCGGACCGAAGCGTCCCGGCCGCTCGCCGAGCAGCTCGTCGTCCTCGGTGGCCAGGTTGAAGTGGATCCCGTGACGCCGCAGGACGTCGAAGCGGTCACCGTGCTTGCCCCGCAGGGTCACCGTGTAACCGGCCGAGGCCAGCGACAGCGCGGTGAGCATCCCCATTCCGCCGTCACCGATCACCAGCACGTTGGTCCACCCCGGAAGGTCTCCCCGTCCGACGGCCTCGTAGATGGCGGCCACCGGCGGAGCCAGGACAGCGGCCTCGTCCCGGACGCCGTCGGGAACCGGAACCACCGCCCGCGCGGGCAGGTTGACGTACTCGGCGTGTCCGCCGGGCGCTCCGTACAGCCCCGGACGCACCCGGTCGCGACAACGGTCCTCGAAGCCGGTCCGGCAGTGATCACATACCCCGCAGCCGTAGATCGGCCGAGCGAGAACGCGTTTGCCCAGGAAGCGGCGATCGTCCTGGTCGCGCACGTCCTCCACCACTCCGACGAAGGACGTACCCGGTATCCCCGAGTAGGGCCGGCGGCCCGCCTCGATATCGACATCGAGCCCGCTGACCAGGGCGAGGAGGACCCGGATGCGCATGTGGCCCTCCAGCAGACCCGGCGTGGGAACCTCCATCACCTGGAGCTCGCGATCCATCACCAGCGCCTTCATGCCACCCCTCCCTGGGCAGAGGGACGGATGAGCACCTTCAGGGAGCCTCGGGTGGCCGCCCGCTCGAGAGCGGCCAGGCCATCCAGCAGAGGATAGGTGGCGTCGACCAGGGGCAGGATGTCGATGCGCTTGCGCTGGAGGTAGTCGAGACTGCGGTCGAGTCGTCCGCCCTTGACCCCCACCAGATCGATCTCACGCTCGGTGAGGAAGCGCAGGTCGAAGCCATCGTCCTCGCTGTAGCGGCTCATCAGGACGATCCGTCCACGCGGGCGCACGGCGTTGACCGCCAGTTCGAATCCGGAGCGGTGTCCCGAGCAGTCGACGACCAGGCTGTACGACTCGGCAGTGACCTTGCTGCCCGACAGTTCGTTTCCCTGCTCTCCGGGGCGGGTCACCCCGCTGAAGGAGATCCCACTGCGCCACAGCAGTTCGCGCCGTGAGGGATGCCGACCCAGCACGCTCACCGTGTGGCCTGCGGCATGGAGCACCAGGGTCGTGAGCAGGCCCATGTTGCCGTCACCGACGACCAGCACCCGCTGGGGTGGAGCTCCGTCCACCCAGCCGGCCGCCTCCAGGGCACTGGCCAGGGGATGGGCGAAGACCGCCTCCTCGTCGTCCACTCCCTCGGGAACCTCCACCAGTGAACTCTCCGGGACAGCGACCCACTCGGACATCGCGCCATCGACCGAGCCCATGCCCATCGCGTGGGAAAGGCCGGTCTCGCACAGCCAGCTCCGCCCATCGCGGCACGGCAGACAGCGGTTGCAGGGCGGGTTGAGATAGGCGATGACGCGGCGTCCCACCCAGCTCGCCCCGCCTTCGGTGGTGGCCTCGACCACCTCACCGACGAATTCGTGGCCGAGGATGTAGGGGTGATTCCGGAACGATCGCCTTCCCCGGACCAGATCCAGGTCGCTGCGGCTGACCGCACACAGGCGCACCTTCACGAGGACCTCGCCCTCGGCGGGGCGCGGACGCCGGACGGTCGCTAGTTGCGGTTTCGGGTCGAGGACCACCGCCTGCATCGTACGCAGGCGCCCCGGCCTGCCCGAGGCCACCGATGTCACCTTGGAGGTCTCCTCATGAGGAGTCATTCGTCCTACTCCACGGATGGAGCGTTCGCGCGCCGACACTTCCACCGAGCGCCGGACCGGGGAAGGGAGAATCTGCCGTGCATGGTCGCCCTCTTCATGGGCAATCCCCGTGCCGAACCCCCCGGTAGACGCGCCATTGTTGGCTCGTAGGGCCTTCCTGGCCCCTTGGCGGACCCACCTCGCCGGCAAGGACCACCCCCCCCGGCGAACGAGGCCGAACCGAGAGCTGTCCGGGCGGAGGAAACCACATGCAACCTAGCGCCGCGGCACCCAGGGCTCAAGCCCCTTCGCCCGACTGTGTGCATGTTGCAACAGGCCCGGGCGGGCGGACTGAAGGCTCCGGCGGCACCGCTTCCCCTCGGCCATCCTGCCGGGGCCCACGAGAGGGGGCACCAGAGCGCCTCCCTCCCCGTGGAGGGGAAAGCTGTGCTCTCGGGAGAAAGCCCTCGGGCCGGATCGCCCTCATCGGCCCCAGCGGGAGGAGCTGACCCTTCCTCCACCGTCGGGGGACCCTGTGGGGACCGGGCCCGGCAAGTGTGCACGCCGCTTGCTGTTCCCCTCGATCGGAAGGCCGAGCGCGCATCGCCGGCGCGGGCCTTGCCCCTCCACTCCCCCCGTCGCGGCGGGTGGAGTGCGGGGCCCTCGATCCGGAGGTTCGGCGAACAGCCTGAGCTTCGCACCCGCTTCCTTGGGGTGAAACTCGGCTGGTACCTCCTCAGACCCAACGGGGGCGACGCTCCACGCGCTCTTCGCCGCCGTCGAACCGGGGGCCCCGAGTTCTTTCCCCGGGCATTCGCGTGCTGCCGTGACACGTGAGTGCTGCCACCGCGGCCCGGCTCACCTCCCGGAGCCGGGCCGCTTCCGTCGCCCCGGAAAGCCTCCATTTTCCCCCTCCGCTTTTTCCCAGCGCATCCGTGTGCTATCTTGGCGCGCGGCGGGATTCCATCGAGTGGCCCCGCCCTGTTCCTGCCCACCTGGTCTTCGATTCGAGGAGAAACCTTCGATGCGCGATTTTCTCAAGGAACTCGGCCTCTCCGGCGTGAACTCAGGGGCCTACGGCAACGGTTGGATCGAGCACCCCGGCGGCGGGGAACTCACCAGTGTCTCTCCCACCGAGGAAGAACCGGTGGGCAAGGTGCTGCAAGCGGACGAGAACGACTACGAGACCATCGTCCAGGCTGCTCAAGAGCGCTTCGAGAGCTGGCGCATGGTGCCCGCGCCCAAGCGCGGCGAGATCGTCCGCCAACTCGGCGAGGAACTGCGCAAGTACAAGCGGCCGCTGGGCCAGCTCATCGCCTTCGAGATGGGCAAGATCCTCAGTGAGGGCGAGGGCGAGGTCCAGGAGGCCATCGACATCGCCGACTTCGCGGTCGGCCTGTCCCGTCAGCTCTACGGTCTGAGCATGCACAGCGAGCGCCCCAAGCACCGCATGTACGAGCAGTGGCATCCACTGGGCCCCATCGGCATCGTCACCGCCTTCAACTTCCCCGTCGCCGTGTGGGCGTGGAACGCCATGATCGCCGCCGTCTGCGGGGACACCATGATCTGGAAGCCCTCGTCCAAGACCCCGTTGAGCGCCATCGCGGTGCAGCACATCTGCGACCGGGTGATGAAGGCCAACGACGTGCAGGGGGTGTTCAACCTGGCGGTGGGACGCGGCTCCGCGGTGGGCGAACGCCTGATCAACGACAAGAGGATTCCCCTGATCAGCGCGACCGGGAGCTGCCGCATGGGCCGGCGCATCGGTTCGGTGGTGGCCCAGCGCCTCGGCCGCACCCTTCTCGAGCTGGGCGGCAACAACGCGGTCATCGTCACCGAGGACGCCGACCAGGACATGGCCCTGCGCGCCATCGTCTTCGGCGCGGTCGGCACCGCCGGTCAGCGCTGCACCTCGACTCGCCGCATCTTCCTGCACAAGAGCATCGCCAAGGAGTTCACCGATCGGCTCATCAAGGCCTACGAGTCGATCACCATCGGCGATCCCCTCGATCCGGACACCCTCATGGGTCCGATGATCGACGAAGGCGCCATCGAGGACATGATGGCCGCGCTGGAAGAGGCCAAGGCCGAGGGTGCGGAGATCCTCACCGGTGGCAAGCGGATCGATCGCAAGGGCTTCTTCGTCGAGCCCACCATCGTGAAGGCGAAGCATGGGATGAAGATCACCCAGGAGGAGACCTTCGCTCCGATCCTCTACGTCTTCGAGTTCGAGACCGTCGAGGAAGCCATCCACATGCAGAACGACGTGGACCAGGGACTGTCCTCGGCCATGTTCACCACGAACCTGCACGCGGCGGAGACCTTCCTCAGCCCGGCCGGATCGGACTGCGGGATCGCCAACATCAACATCGGCACCAGTGGCGCGGAGATCGGCGGGGCCTTCGGCGGCGAGAAGGACACCGGTGGCGGACGTGAGGCGGGCAGCGACGCATGGAAGAACTACATGCGCCGTCAGACCTGCACGATCAACTACAGCCACGACATGCCGCTGGCCCAGGGGGTCAAGTTCGACATCGAGTAGGACCCCGGCGTGCGCTCAGGCCTTCACCTCGCCCGAGCGGACCTTCTTGCGCAGGCGGCGCTTGTACTTCGCCAGCTTCGCGTAGTAGGCGGCGGAGAAGGCCGTGTGCATGCCCTTCAGTTTCAGGCGCTGGGCCAGGTGCGCGCGGGGATGCTCGCTCAGACCTTCGCATTCCTCCGGCAGCATCACCAGGCTGACGTGGATGTTCGGGGCCACCCCGATGGGCAGTCCCTTCTCCATGCAACGGTCGTAGAGGCGGGCGAAGACGGGGACCATCTCCTCGGTGTCGGGCACGTCCACGTCGGAGTAGTCGGTGCCGGCCAGGGGCCGGAACACGCAGACGGTGGGAACCGCTCCCTGCTCGGTGATCCAGTCGATGGCCGCGATGCTGTCGCGGGGATCCTCCAGACCGGCGATGATCTCGCCGTTGGTCACCCAAGGCTCCAGCAGCGAGCTCTTCTGGTCGCCCAGGCGCGAACAGTACTGGATGGCCTCCAGGTAGCGGTCGAGCCCGTACTGGGTGTGCTTGCCCGGACACACCTCGATGAAGCGCTCGCGGTTGAACAGTTCGAAACAGAAACTGACCCGGTTGACACCGAGCTTCCTCATGTCGTCGAAGCGTGAGAGATCCGAATGCGGCGGGGTCTGGATCCCCACCAGCAGACCCGTCTCCTTCTTGATGGCCTTGATGTAGGGCTCGAGCAGATCGAGGTAGGTCTCGCCTTCGTAGTGGCCGGTGTTGAAGTCCACATAGGTGATGCCGCTCTCGAGGAACGCGGCCCGTACGACCTGCATCACTTCCTCGACGTTCTTCTCGTCGGCGTCGTCGTGCCCGAGATTGAGGCCCACGCTGCAGAACTTGCAGTTCACCTTCGGATCGCGGGTCCAGTATTCACACACCTTGCCCGGGTAGATGCCCAGGTAGGTTCCCTGCAGACTGCCCACCTGACGCATGGTGCGGCCGGTGGTGGTCTTGCGTTCGTACCACTCGGGTTTGGGCGCCAGGCGGGGCCGGCAGATGAACTCACCGTTGCGCTCGAGGATCAGCTCCCCCTTCTCCATGCGGAAGAGATAGGGCGAGCGCTCGGCGAACTTCTCGGTCACCGGGACATTGGTCCACATCCCGCCGGGGAGGATCACCTCCAGACCGCTGCCCAGACCGGCGCGGGTGCGCAGGATGGGCCGGCCTCCGGCCTCTTCCACGTAACACGACTCGTCGATCCGCGCCCCCTTGCAGTACAGGTCGAGCTTGAGGTAGGACGGATTCGTCTTGGGATCGAGACGCACGGGGGCCTCCAAACGGAACGAGAGGTGCGCGAAGGGACAGGGGAACGGTCGCCGAGACGACAAAATGCCCGTCGCGGGCGGCAGGCGTTTGTCCCATTATGGACAGTGGAGGCCATGGAGGTCAAGCGGGCCGGACGAGGGCCGTGGAATCAACGGACGAAGGTGCAGGCCGCACCGGGTGAAGGCGCGCGTATCACCGGCGAGGGAGAAGCATGCGTTTCGAATGGACCGTCGGCGAGGCCGACGCGGGAAGACGGCTCGACCGCTTCCTCCTCCGCAAGCTGGCCGAGCCGCTCGGAGAGCTGCCTCCGTCCCACATCCAGCGGATGCTGCGGCGCGGCGACGTCAAACTGAATGGCCGCAAGGGAAGCGGGAACGACCGCATCAAAGCCGGCGATGTCGTGGTGGCCCACCATTCCGCTCCCTCCGGCAAGGGCGCCCGGTCCGAGGCGGATATCCCCGCTGCACCTGCAGCGGTCGGTGCCTCCCCGCGCGAACGCAGCGATGGGGCCGGCCAGCGCCCGGCGGATTACCAGGGTCCGTCCATCGAGATCCTCCACGAGCGCGAGGGTCTGGTGGTGGTGGACAAGCCGGCCGGCGTCACCTGCGATCACGGCGAAGGAGGCCGGCCGGGCCTGCTCGCCTGGGCCGACCGGCGCTGGGCCGAGGCCATCGAGCGGGGAGACGCGCGGCCCGCCGCGCCGCACCGCCTCGACACCGGCACCACCGGCACGGTGGCCATCGGCCTGACCGCCGCCGCGCTCGAGCGCTTCCGTCGGGCCCAGTCCGAATCCCGCATCCACAAGCTCTACCGGGTGCTGGTGTGGGGGCGCCCTCCGGCCGAGCGTTTCGAGTCGACCGTCCCCCTGCGCCGGCTGCCCCATGCTCGACGCCACGAGCCCAAGGTGGTGCCGGCCGAGGACGGCACCGCCCACACCCGCTTCCACCGCATCGCCGGCAACGAGGACGTCTCCCTGCTGGAAGCCGAGCCGCTGACCGGCCGGACCCACCAGATCCGCGCCCACTGTCTCGCCCTGGGTCTGCCGGTGGTGGGCGATCCCCGTTACGGCGACGCCGGGCGCGATCGGCGGGCCGGACTCGACGCCTTCCTCGACCACCAGCTCCTGCACGCGGTGGAACTGGTGGTGGACGATCCCCATTGGGGCCTGCGGGTGCATGCGCCCCTGCCCGGGGAATTCAGCCGTGCCCTGCGGCTCGTGGGCCTGCACGCGGAGTGAGGAGATCGGCCCGGAGATTGACGGGAGAAAACACGAGGGCCTACAGTGGCATCCACCTCGTCCTTACGGTTGCGGCCGCTTCCATCGGAAGGGACCACGGCGGCCGAAGGTCCTCTGCCGGGTCCACCGCCTCGAGAACAAGGAGCAGAAACCATGGATCGTCGCCAGTTCATCCGCATGGGAGTCGTCGGCGCAGGCGCTTCCCTCCTGCTTCCCCGCAGCGTCCTGGCCGAGATCCCCGACTGCCCCATGGCCGGAGGCGTGTACCACACCCGGAAGGCGCCGGGCCGATGGGAGAAGAAGGTCGATTCCCACCTCCCGCAGATCGAAGTCGAATCGAGCGCCGAGGGCGTCGTCGTGCACGTGATCACCGATCACAAGATGAGCGGAACCAGGCACTACATCGTCAAGCACGTGCTGCTCGATGCGGACTTCCACTTCATCGACGAGCATCTCTTCGATCCGGAAAACGACAAGAAGGCCGAGTCGGTGTTCACGCTGCCCACCTACGAGGGCGTTCTCTACGCCCTCAGCGTGTGCAACCTGCACGACACCTGGCTGGATTTCGTCACCGTCTGAGCTGCTGCCCGGAAACGCAGAGCCGCCGTCCCAACGGCGGCGCCTTCCGCTTGGCTCTAGTCCTGAGGGCGGGGAATCGGCACCGGATGCCCTTCCTCGTCGACGTTCACGTAGGTCACCTCGGCCTCGGTGACCAGGACGTCCCGGCCGCTCTCGCGCTCCTGGGAGACGACGCGGACCAGAGCGGTGATGGAGCTGCGCCCGATCGTCTCGATCTCCGCGTAGAAACTCACGAGATCGCCGACGTGGACCGGCTCATGGAACTCGACCTTGTCCATGGCCACCGTCACCACCTTGCGGCAGCCCACCTGGTAGGTGGCCACGGCTCCGGCCTGGTCGATGTAGGAGAGGATGATGCCGCCGAAGATGGTCCCGTGGGCGTTGGTGTCCCGGGGCATCATCAACACGCGGATGGCCGGCTCGAGCGAAGCGGACGCGGAGGGATCGTTTCTGGATGGATTGGAATTCTTCATGAGGAGAACAGCTTAGGGGAGAGCCACAGCTTCGGCAAGAGAGCGCTCCGTCGAAGCGACGGCGCCCGGGCCCGCCGAGGGGGAGAAACACCGCTGGTGGGATGCATGGACGGTGAAGGACGCGTTGCCCACAACCAGGCTTGGTCCTATGATCCCCCTGCGAACCCTCCGGGATCGCACCCACCACCCAGAGCCACCTGCACGAAGCACGGGAGGAACCGGCCGTGGCGGAACCAACCATCGGAAAGAAGGCACCCGCCTTCACCCTGCCCGACACCGACGGAAACAAGGTCTCCTTGAACAAGGACATCGTCGGGCGCAAGGCGGTCATCTACTTCTATCCGAAGGACAACACCTCCGGATGCACCAAGGAAGCGTGCTCGTTCCGCGACGCGTGGGCAACGCTGCGGCGCCGCAAGGTCCAGGTCTACGGCATCTCGCCCGATGGTCCCGAGAGCCACGCCCGCTTCCGCGACAAGTACCGGCTTCCCTTCCCCCTGCTGTGCGACACCGATCACAAGGTGGCCGAGAAGTACGGGGCCTGGGGCGAGAAGAACATGTACGGGAAGAAGAGATTCGGCATCAAGCGCACCACCTTCCTCCTCGACGAGAAGGGACGCATCCTCCACATCTGGAAGCGGCCCGACGTGAAACGCCACGCCGAGCAGATCCTCGAGAAGCTCGATGAACTCAAGACCGCCAAGTAGCCGCTCCGCCTTCCTCATCGAAGGAGCGGTGACCGGAGCGCTGGCGGGCGCGATCGAGGCGCGCTGTGCCCTGCCCCCGGTGCACCCGCCGGTCTTGTCGATCGGCGAATGGTGGATGAGCTGGGCGGCCTCGGTGGCGATGGGCCTGGCCTGGGGACTGCTGGTGGGAAGTTTCGTCGCCCTCGCCGCCCGCGGCAGCCGCCCGCGGGTCCATGGCCTGACGGTGGGGCTCACCCTCTTCGTCTGGATCCTCCCGCGGGTCTTCCTCAGCCTGCGGCCCCACCTGGGACCGGACGGCCGACTGCCCACCCTGGCTGTGGCCAGCGGAGTGGCCCTGTTGAGCCTGGCCGTGCCCATCTTCGCCTGGGGACACCTGCCGCGGAAGATCTTCCTCGCAGTGGGGGGGACGCTGGCCGCGGCGGCCACGATCAGCGGAGCCGTGCTGGCCCCGGTGGCCTCCCCCTCGACGGCGGACGAGAACCGGCCGCCCTCCCTCCTGCTCATCACCCTGGACACGATGCGCGCCGACCATCTTCCGCCGGCGGAACGCTACCTCCCACCCGACGGCTTCCTGCGCCGTCTGCAGCGCGAGGGCATCGCCTGGACCCAACTCACCGCGCCCATTCCGCTGACCGGCCCCTCCCACAGCAGCCTGCTCACCGCCCTGGTTCCGGAGCGGCACGGCGCCCAGGACAACGGCTGGCCGATCGCCCCCGGGGTGGAAACCCTCGCCGAGGGCCTGAAGGCACGCGGCTACGTGACCGGAGCGGTGCTGTCGGCGGCGGTGCTGCACCGCGAACTCTGCGGTCTGCAACGGGGCTTCGACGAGTACGACGACAGCTTCCGGGCGGCCGAGCCGCTGCGGCGCCTGGTGCCGGTGACCGCTCTGCAGCGTGGCCTCGGCTATCTGCGGGGAAGGAGCGGCGGCCTCAGCCACCGGCGCCGTGCCCACGAGGTCGTCGACATCGGCCTGCGTTTCCTCCGCCGCCATCCCCACGAGCCCTTCTTCCTGTGGCTGCACTTCTACGACGCCCACGGTCCCTACCAACCGCGCTCGGCGCCGGTGCCGGTGGGAGAGCTGGTGGCCGTACCCGGCGAACCCCCGCTCCATGGCGACCGCGACTACTGGCGCAAGCGCGCGCGCTATGCGGCGGAGATCGTCGACGTCGACCGCGAGTTGAGCCGCTTCGCCACGGCCTTCGCCCACGACGAACGCAGCACCGGGACGGTGGTGGTCGCGGTCACCGACCACGGAGAGAGTTTCGGCACCCACGGCCACGGCTACCGCTTCGATCACGGCGCCTACCTCTACGACGACGAACTGCAACTGACCGCCTGGTGGCGCGAATGCGACCCGGAGACAGCCGCCGCGCAAACGACAGACCGACCCTTCACCATGTCCGAGCTGACTCGCAGGGCCCATCGCCCGGCGGGAATGGAGGTGCTGGGCCGGTACCTGCGCGAGCGCTTCGGTCTGCCGGCGATCGACGAGCCGATGAATCGAGACTCCGGCTACTCGCTCTCGCACTCGATGGTCCCGGCCGACACCCTGTGGTTCTGCCTGCGACGGCCCACCCGCAAGCTGATCGTCGGCCGGGCGCCGTCGGGCGAGCTGGTCTACGAAGCCTTCGACCTCGCACATGATGCGGCCGAACGGCACGATCTGTTGGGGGACCATCGCGCGCCACACGAGCAGACGACCCTCCGCCTGGGAAGCGCAAGCAGGAGCGCGTGGGTGGAGGACGAACGCATCCTCCTGGACTGGGCCGAACACATCCATACCGGCCTGCAGGGATCCCACCCCGAACTCTCCGATGCGGCCCGCGCCCGCCTGCGCAGTCTGGGCTACGTGCGCTGAGAGCCGGTGC
>JAOZPE010000002.1:0-119023 GCA_029932915.1 Candidatus Krumholzibacteriia bacterium | reverse complement strand
TCCAGTATCCTCCAGGAGCTGATAGCTCGCGGTGACCGCGATCTCCCGCAGGCCCGGGATCGCCGCCACCCAACCCGCCCCGACGACCGGCAGACCCCAACGCAGACGAAAACTCGGGCGCAGGAGGAAGTCCTCGCGCCGCTTCACCCGCAGGCCCACCCGGCGCAGGGACGCCTCCAGGGCCGACAGGGTGAGCCGCGCCGAAGCGATGGTCTCGATCTCCTCCCACTGCGGGTCGTCCCGGCCGTCGCCACGGCGGGCCAGGCGGTGGAAGAGACCACGGGGAAGGCAGTGCGCCCAGGGCAAGCGGGCCGGGGCCATTCCGAGGATCCGCCGCGGGTGGAGGATCTGCTGGTGTCCGCCATAGGCGGAAAGGTAGGGGGGGAAGACCACCACGATCGCCCCGTCCGGAGCCAGGCGTTCAGCGGCGTTGCGCAGGGCCGCCTCACGGGCGGGGATGTGTTCGAGCACGTCGCGGAAGAGGACGAGATCGTAGGGCCCGGGGAAATCCTCGAGGGTGGACCCGTCGGTGATGTCGGCGGTATCCAGACGCAGCGACAGGCCGAGTTCACGTGCCCGCTCGGTCGCGGCGGCCACCAGATGCGGACGGATGTCGATCCCGTCCACCTCGGCGCCGGCCTGGGCCAGGGCCAGCGCGGCCCCACCATCTCCACAACCCACATCGAGGATCCGCGGCCGCGGTGGCCAGCTTCCCCACTTCCGCAGGCGGGGAAGCAGGTACTCGACGGTGAGCCGCCGCTGGTATTCGCGGTAGTAGGAAGACCAGTCGGCGAAGTCCTTCGCTCTCAATCGTTGCGCCATCGGTCGATCTTCCCCCACATCTGCGCATCCGGCAAGCGCGGGCGCCCGCAGCAGGCGATCCATCCCTCGAGCCGATGCCGAACCTGCCTCCCGATTCGAGCCTCCGGCGGGCCTTGCCCCCCGCCCCGGCTGCCCCTACCATCGAGGCTCCTCCAGCCACCGAGGTCGTGCCGTGCCCCGTCCCCCGCTTGATGTCTCCTTCGTCCGCCGCAACATCCAGTCGAGCATCGACGTCAAGGAAGCGCTGCTCGAGCAGGCGGAGGTGATCGCGGCCATGGCCCGGGCAGTGGCCGAGGCCCTCCGTCACGGGGGTGCCTTGCTCGCCTTCGGCAATGGAGGCAGCGCGGCCGACGCCCAGCACATCGCGGCCGAGTTGAGCGGGCGCTTCGAGAAGGAACGTCCCCCCCTGTCGGCGGAAGCCCTCACCGTCAACTCCAGTGCGCTGACTGCCATCGGCAACGACTACGGCTTCGAGCGGATCTTCGCCCGTCAACTCGAGGGCCGGGCGCGTCCCCGCGACATCGCCCTGGGCATCTCCACCAGCGGCAACAGCGCCAACGTCGTCGAAGCGCTGCGGGTCGCCCGCCGCATGGGCTTGATCACCCTGGGCATGACCGGGGCGAGCGGAGGACGCATGGAAGAGGAGAAGCTGTGCGATCACCTCCTGAAGGTTCCCAGCGACGACACCGCCCGTATCCAGGAAGCCCACATCCTCGCCGGCCATATCCTCTGCGCCTGGCTCGAGGGTGAACTCGAGGACCGCTCCTAGCGCTGCCATGTCCCCACGCCGAGACATCCTCCTGACCGCCCCCCTCTACCTCTTCGCGGCCACCGCCCCCTTCTCCGAGGCACTGGGAGCCATCGCGGCCGGTCTGATCCTCCTCATCGCGGCCGTGCGCTTCGCCGCCGAGCCCGCCCTGCGTCGGCTCCTGCCCCGCAGCATCGTGCTCGCGGTGGCCGCCTACCTGCTGGCCTACCTGCTGGCCACCACCCTGGCCTCCCCCTATCCCTCGAACTGGAGGAAGTTCCTCGGGGAGAACTGGCTGAAGCTGCTGCTGCTCGCCGTCCCTGTGGCTGCCCATGGAGTCCAGCGGCATCTCGAGCGCGCGATGAAGATCCTCGTGGGCGTGGGCGCCGTGGTGGCGATCTACGCCATCTGGCAGCACTTCAGCGGACTGGATCCCTTCCGGCACCGTCCCGCTCCCCTGGCCGACGGCCATCCCATGGCGGTGGGATTCTTCGGTCATCACCTGACCTATGGCGGGCAGGTGATGCTGCTTCTCCTGGTGGCGCTCACCTGGGCCATGCTGGGGACCACCCGCGAGTCCTCCGGACGGAGATCCTGGATCCCGTGGCTGGCGGCCCTGCCCCTGGCCGCCGCCCTGCTGTGGTCGTACGCGCGCAGCGCCCAGATCGGAGCCTTCGTGGGCATCGTCATCCTCAGCCAGGCCCTGCCCGGCCGCCGGCGCTGGGCGGCCCTGGCCTCCCTGGCCGCTGCTCTGGCCATCGCCCTGGCCACTCCCTCCTTCATCCTCCGCTTCCGGGCCGCGCTGGAGACCGGGGCGGAGGCGACGCGCCATCGGCTCTGGCTGTCCTCGCTGCACGGGATCGCCGCCCGTCCCTGGCTGGGCTTCGGCCCCGGCAACTTCCAGAGGATGATGGAGCACCACGGGGTGCCGGGCTTCTACGACACCATGGCCCACGCGCACAACGACCTGCTCATGCACGGGGTGAACGCGGGCCTGGTGGGCATCGCCGCGGCCCTGGCCCTTCTCGTGGTGACGGTGACGTACTTCTGGCGCGTCCGTCGCAGCATGGGACCGCTGACCTGGATCGCGGTGACCGCGGTGGTCGTCCAGGGTGCGATCACCGTGGCCGGGCTGTTCCAGGTGTACCAGACCGACGACGAGGTCGAGTTCGTCCTGTACTTCCTGCTGGGCGCCGCGCTGGCGATCTGCATGGGCCCCAGAAGGAAGTCCACCTGAGCTGGCCCCATCCCGGCCAGGCGGTGGACGCGCTTCGTCCACTTCCAGACCTCATATCCTCGTGCCCTCTTCCCACGCCGCGGCGCCGATGACGCCCCCGGCGCGTTTGCGCCCGTTCCCGGGCCCGGCCCACCGCTGAATCCCCTCCACCGACACCGGCCATGGCGGCGGCACCGCCCTTGCTCCGTGCAGGGACGCCCGGGGTCCTCCCCACACCTTCCCGCCTCGCGGAAGGCTGCGATCCCGGGCCGGTTCCTTCCCATCCGGCTCAGGAGGCGAGCAGAACCATGGCAAAGCGGCCCGCCGCAGCAACCGATGGACCCCATCACATGGCCTTCGGCCGGCCCTCGGTCCCTTCGCCCTCGGCCAAACCGAAGATCCTGGCCACCGTCGCCGACGGCACGCCTCCGCTGAAGGGCGTCGACCTGGTCCGCATCGATGCCTCCCGGGCGAGTCTTCAACAGATCTGCCGCTTGCGCGCCCGTCACGGCCGTCCCACCCTGCTCGACCTGCCCGGTCCCGACGATTCGGACCGCACCACGCTGCTGACCACCAGCGAGCTGGCCATCTTCGCCGCCGCCGAACAGTTCGAGTGGGTCGGTCTGCGTGGAGTCGGCCGGGTCGAGGAAGTGTCCCGGGTGCGCGAGCTGCTCGAGCCCGCCACCCGCATCGCCTGTGCCCCGCACGGGCTGGAAGGACTGGACGACACCTCGCTGGCAAAGCTGGTCACCGCGTCGGACGCGCTGATCGTGCCCTACGGAGAACTCGTTGGAAGCGTCGGACACGAAATGGCCCGCCACCACGTCGAGCGCGCCCTGACGATCGCCGCGAACCACCACCGTCCCCTTCTGCTTCGGGGCGGGCTGCTCGAGACGATGGTCGAATCGGTGATGCCCGAACTCTCGCAACTCGAGGAGCTGGCCGACTTCGCCGCCGACGGTTGCGCCGGTTTCATCCTGGTCGAGGAGACCACACGCTCCCCCCACGCCCAGCTCTGTGTCGATACCCTGGGAATGATCCTGGCCCCGTGGGATCCGCCGGTGCCGCGGCAGCGGGGTTCAGCCCGCCTGGCCGGCGCACCGATGCTCGCGCCCCAGGCGATCACCCTCCACCACGACTGAGGACGCGAAGCCCACCCGGACCGGACACACGAAACCCACCACGACCGGACACGCGAAGTCCACCCGAACCGGATCCACGAAGCTCATCGCGATCGGACACGCGAGGACGGCAGAGGAAAGTCGGGCGGTCCCAATACTCTCAGGGAAGAAACGAAGCGGCGCGTCGATCCTCCGTCGGCCACTCCGACCAGCGACTGGGCCACCGGACGGATCCATTCCGCCCACTCCCTCCTCGCCTCGTCGCAGCGGGAGACGAGTGCGCGCAGCTCACCGGCGTCGTCCACCCACTGCCACCGCCGCAGCGCCTCCTGCACGGGATCCACCACCCCACCGCTGCGCCGCGCGGGAAGGTTCCACGCCCCCAGACCCCAGGCGGGCTTGCCCAGGGCAGCCGCCTCCACCAACAGGCCTCCCCCCTCGGCCAGCACCAGATCGGCCGCGGCCAACAGTTCGGCGCGGGGGATGTCCTCGCCGGGCCGCGACACACCCGGGCCGCTGAGGGCGCGGGGAAGGGGATCGGAACGGGCGAGACGGGCCTCGGTGGAGGCTGTCACCACCACATCGAAGTCCAGGCGAAGCGAGGCAAGGGCGTCGGCGAGCGCGTGTACCGCCCTGCTTCCCGCCTCCGCATGCACCAGCACCAGGGGACGTTCGGCGGGGACGCTCAGCCCCAGGGCACGCCGGGCGCGCACTGCGGCCCCCGCCTCCAGGGCGGTGTCCAGCAGGGGGTCGCCCACCACGGCCGATGGGAGGTCCCCGTCCGGGGGAAGCAGCGCGGGCCCGGAGGCCAGCACCAACGACGACGCCGTCGGAGAGAACGAAGGATGACAGGGATCGCGCCACTGGACCAGCGTCCCCCCCGGCCGCAACCACGCTTCGATCGAGGACGCCGGCGACTCCCCCGCGGTGACGACGAGATCGAAGTCCCCGCCGGCCTCGGTCACCGGTGGCAGTCCGCGCCGGTACAGGCACTGGAGGATCCTCTGCCGCGAGTCGTGATGGGGGGAGGGCCAGCGGCCCGCCGGCACGAGGAAGCGCGCCCCGGGCGTCCGCCGGAGGATGGGCTCGAAGCGTTCGAGCTGTTCACAGAGGGTGACGATGAATCCGACGCGCATGCTCTCTCCAGGCGCCCGTCACCGCGACGGGACCACCTGGAGAGAAAGACCTTCAAGATTGGTGCCGAACCACGCGGGCCGGAACCCCGGTGACCACCGCGCCGGCTGGAACATCCTTGGTCACCACCGCACCGGCTCCGATCACCGCGCCCTCGCCCACCTGCACGCCGCCCATGATGATGGCGCCCGAGCCGATGGAAACCCTTGCGGCGATCTCGGTGCTCACGAAACGGTCGGCCCAGTCGTCTTCACTCTCCGGCTGCCCGTCCTCGGTGACCGCGCGCGGATGCATGTCGTTGATGAAGATCACGCCGTGTCCGATGAAACAGCCGTCGCCGATGCTGACCCCCTCGCAGATGAAGGTGTGGCTGCTGATCTTGCAACGTTTGCCGATCACCACTCCCTTCTGGACCTCCACGAAGGTGCCGATGCGGGTCTCGTCGCCGATGCGGCAACCATAGAGATTCACGAAGCGGTAGATCTTCACGTCACGGCCCAGGACGACATCGTCGGCGATGCTCACGAATTCCACGGCGAACAGCTCCTCGAAGAAGACATGCGACAGGGAAGGGGCACGGGAAAGACCGCCTGCCCCTGGGGGATCCCACCATGGGCGCAGACCCATCCGGAGAGACAGCAGCATAGACCGCGCCCTGGAGGAGGGCAAAGCCCGGAGTGGACAGGAAGCTTCGGCCGAAGGTGCCCGGAGTTCCAGCGCCGCATCGAGGCCGAGACCGAGGCGGAGGAACCCCTTCGTGGAGGCACCGAACAAAAAAAACGAGGCGGGCCCTGGCCCGCCTCGTCGATCTCCACACAGGAGATGTTGCCTCTCCACCCGTCCATGCTGCTGCTGTGCTACCGGCGGGAGCCGATTCCGGATGAGTCGAGCAGAGAGGCAAGGGGGTGCGGGTCGAACCCAAGCTTTGAGACCTTTGGCCATGGGGATTGGTCCCAGTACCCCATGAGGCGCTCACAGCCGTCCCAGCGCGAAATAGAATCCTCGCCACGCCCTGCGAGGGATTCCTACGGGATGATCCGACGGCGCCCGTGTGTCGGCATCCATCCCCAAACGCTGTGACCGGTCCGACCCGCACGTGGTCGTTGAAACTGGTCCCGCCGTTTCCGCGCTGCGGCCGGGGGCGGTTTCCCCGAGGAGCGCTCCCGCTCCGCCGTCAATTGAAACCATTCCCGCGCCCAGCGCAACGCCTTGGCGAGAATGGGGTAGTTCTACCTAAAGGGGTCAGGAGGGTCGAAACGAGGGGGTATCCGGCCCTTGGACGAGGCTCACCGCCCCAGACTCGGCCCCCACAGGACCGCGTTCAGGAGCATCCGCTCGGTGACGGGCCACGACCCCCGAAATGCCGTCTCCTCGGCGAAAAGCACCACTTTCCCCTGCCCATGGGACTCGCTCAGCGACCAGGCCCTTCCCGCCAGGGCCTCCTCCATCTCCGGCCAGACGAAACCAGCCACCCGCGGCGAAAAGGCGTCGTAGGAGGCGGCCACCACGTCACCGTCGCCGGCCTGGAGCAGACGATCGCTCAGCACCAGGGCATGGGCGTCGGGTCCCGCCGAGAAGTTCAGGAAATGGTGCTTTGCAAGCTCCAGTCGCAAGATGGCTCCCGGCGTACGCTCGGGGCGCATCCCCGGTTCCCGCATGGAGCGGCGATTCTGTGGCTCGGAGGCCGAAGGAGAAGATCCCTTCGCGGACAGGCTGTCTCCCTGGGCATCCTCCTCGCCGCCGCCGAGATCCTCCACCAGCGAGGCATGCAACCAGTCCTCCACGCCGGTGAGCATCTTGACCGCCCCGGCCTCGGCCACCAGCGTCCCCCCCAACTCGACCCACTGGCGCAGATGCTCGGGCAAGCGGCGATCGCCCGCCCGCATGTCCGCGAGGACGATGACGTCCCACTCCCTCAGGTGCATCCGTCCGAGCCGTTCGAAGGGAACCGCCGTCGCCTCCAGC
Source organism: Candidatus Krumholzibacteriia bacterium (assembly GCA_029932915.1). Classification (GTDB taxonomy): domain Bacteria; phylum Krumholzibacteriota; class Krumholzibacteriia; order JAJRXK01; family JAJRXK01; genus JAOZPE01. The sequence continues at coordinate 112,017 of JAOZPE010000002.1, read as the reverse complement.
CCGGTCTCCTCGCGCAGCAGCCACAACACGGCGCCCACACTGCTGGGGTTCAGCGGCGGTCCGACCGCAACCGCCACCCGGGGCGGCTTCAACAGGACGACCCGGTTGCTCCCCAGCGAAGGTCCCTCGTCGGTCCACGCTCCGCCGGTGGGATGCACCCGGGCGCCGGTGCGCGCGGCGGCCTCGGCCATCACCGCATCGAGGGGAAGATCCTCGTCCTGGGCCCGGCGCTTCACCACCAGGCTCCCGGCGGGATAGTCGATCCCTCCCTGGTGGAAGGTCTCCCGGGCGGTGTGCACCCGGACCCCCTTCTTCCACAGGAAGGCCAGTGCGGCTGGGCAGGCACTGTCCCGGTAGGGAATGAGGTAGCCGTAGGCCGCGTGTGCCGCGGCGGTGTCCACGGCGGCCGCCGCACCGACTTCGAGGCCCGGCGCCGTGCCGGAGCCGGACACGAGCGGCTCCGCGGCAGACACGGCGAAGCTGCCCGCCTCTTCCAGGCGCCGGCCGAGACCCGACAGCTCCCGCCGCGAGCGGTACAGCGTCAGACCGTGGGAGAGGGCCAGACTCCAGGAGGTCACGTCGTAGAAGCGCAGCGGCAGGCCCTCGTCGCGCCGCGTCCGTTCTTCCTCGAGGAAGTCCTCGTCGATCGGCAGTTCGCGCCGGAGCAGACTCTCCAGGAGGGGATAGGCGGGTTGCCGCAGGGGAATGCGGAAGCTGCCGGGAGAGAAGCGGTGCTCCCGTGCCCCGCCGCCATCCTCCTCGCTGACCTTCACCCGAAGCGGCTTCTCGATCCGCCACACCTCGATGCCTTGCGCCGCCAGCAGAGTGGCCAGCCGTCGGGCCTCCGCCGGGTGGACCGCTCCGTCGATGAGGTACTCGCGCTCGTCGCGGCGGCCTGCCTCCTCCATCGCCTGGTCGAAGAAGGCGGCCTGGTAGCGAAGCAGTTCGGGACCGCGGGCGGCGGCATGGCGGCAGGTGGCCAGCGCGGCGGTGAAGTGCCCGCGCACCGCGTCCTCGTACCGTCTCACCCCGGTGGGCGTGCGCATCTCGATCCCGCGGCTGGTTCCCTGTTCGTAGGTCATGCCCACCGCGCCGTTCAGGCTGGGCCAGGAATCGCCGTAGCCCGGATAGAACAGATCGAAGTCCTCGCCGACGTAGTAGTCCAGGCCCTCGCGATCGAAGGCCCGGGCATTGGCCCGTCCGAAGTCCTCCAGCCACGTGCCCAGCGAGGAGGGCAGAAGGGGATTCATCGGCTCAGCCGAAGGAGGAAAGAAGTAGCTCGAACGCGACCCCATCTCGTGCAGGTCGATCACCACCTGCGGACGCCACCGCAACCAGGCCGCCACCCGCGCCCGCGTCTCCTGCTGGGTCAACAGCGCCCAGTCACGGTTCAGATCGAAGAACCAGTGGTTCGTGCGGCCGCCCGGCCACATCTGCCGGTGCTCGACCGCCTCGGGATCGGCGTCCGGGGCGGAGAAGGTGAACGAACGCAGGTGCTGCAGGAAACGGCGGCGTCCGGAGGGATTGGCGCACAGTTCGATGAGCACCACCGAACGCGAGAGGATCTCCCTCGTCCGCTCGCTCCCATCGCTGGCCAGATGACGCGCCAGCAGAAGCGCAGCGTCCGAACCACTCGCCTCGTCCCCGTGCACACTGCCCACCACCCACACCGCGGCCAGCGATGCCTCGATGGCCGCGTCGCGCTCGCCGCGCGGGCGACGCGGGTCGATGATCGTCTCCATGCGAGCGGGGCGGGAGGCCAGGCGTGGACGGTTCGCCTCGGCGGTGATGCTCAACAGCAGGAGCGGGTCGCCCTCGGCGGTGCGTCCCATCTCCTCCAACTCGACCCGCGGGCTGTCGGCGGCCAGATGCCGTGCCTCGTCCACCAGCCTCTCCACCGGAGTCGGGCGTTCGGGAAGGGTTTCCTCTCCGCTGGAGGATCCGCCCGCACCGGCCCACGCCGAAGCCGGTCCGACTGGCCCAGCAAGGCCCGCCACCATCGCCGCCACCACGAGCACGAGCCATCCCCTCCACCGTGGCCCCGGCCGGCGGGAACACGGCCAGACGGCCGGTGGGCTTGCGGTGTCGTACCACCGCCCGTACCCGAAGCGATGTCGAAGGCGGTCCATGGCGGTCGCTCTTCCTTTCCCGATCCGGTGGCGCGGCGCCCTCGCCGGATCGTCTCCTGCACCGGGCCCTACGCCGAGCCCGCCCATTCCAGCGCGGCCTCGATCACCCGCCGTTGGTCGCTCCCCTGGATGTCGGCGGAGATGGGCAGGGACACCACTTCCCCACACACGCGCTCGCTCACCGGAGTCGGCGTCAGACGGTACGAGCGGCCCTGCAGACCGGGCTGGGTGTGGAGCGGCCGCGGGTAGTGCACCACGGTGGGCACGCCGCGCTGCTGGAGGGAATCGCGGAAGGCGTCGCGCTGCTGCGCGTCGGGAAGACGCAGGGTGTACTGGGCCCAGCTCGACGCAGCGCCCTCCCTCACCTTGGGGGTGACGAAGTGCCCACCCAGCGCCGCCTCGTAGCGCTCTGCCGCCTCCTGCCGCCACTGCAATTCCTGCGGGAACGATCGCAGGCGAACCAGAAGGGCAGCGCACTGCAATGCGTTCAAGCGCGCGTTCGTGCCCATCTCCCCATGCAGATGATGACCCGTCTCCCCGTGGTGCCGCAGGCGCCGCACCCGCTCGGCCAACTCGCCGTCACGGGTGAACACCATGCCTCCGTCACCGAGCCCGCCCAGGGGCTTGGCCGGGTAGAAGGAGGTGAAGGCTGCATTCCCGAAACTTCCGCTGCGCCGTCCTCCCTCGCTGGCTCCCATGCTCTGACAGGCGTCCTCCAGCATGAGGATGCCCTCGTTTTCGCACCACGCCTCGAACGCGGCCAGATGGGCGGGATGTCCGAAGAGGCTCACCGGGACGACGGCCTTCACCTTGTCGCTCATGGCCCGCTGGGCGGCGGCGAGATCCATGGAGAAGGTCTCCGCCTCGATGTCCACGAAGACCGGTGTCGCTCCCACCAGGAGCACCGCCTCGACGGTGGCGGCGAAGGTGAAATCGGGGACGAGTACCTCGTCGCCGGGTCCGATGCCCGCCGCCATCAGCAGCAGATGTTCGGCCACCGTCCCCGATGCGCAGGCCACCGCGTGGGGCACGCCCACCAGATCGGCGAGCGCCTGCTCCAGTTCATCCACCTTGGGGCCGCCGATGAAGCGTCCCGACTGGAGGACCTCGTCGAGCGCCTCGCGCAGTTCCCCCATCTGCCGCCGCAAGAGAGACTGCAAGTCCACGAACGGAACCGGATGTTCCATGGAAGACACCTCAGCGGCGGCCGTGACCGGGTTCCCACAGCACGTCGTCATGGCCGTGGTCGTTGGCTTCCCGCGCGCATACGAAGAGAAGATCACTGAGACGATTGAGATACTCGATGGCCACCGGATTGATCGCTTCGCGCTCGGCCAGGGCCACGCAATCGCGCTCGGCCCGCCGGCACACCGCCCGCGCCAGGTGCAGCCAACGGGCGGCCTCCGAACCGCCGGGCAGGACGAAGCTGTTCAGGGGCTGCAGGTGGCGGTTGCGCTCGTCGATGGCGGCCTCCAGATGCTGCACCTGGGAGGGGACGATGCGCAGCGCCGAATCCGCCTCGGCTGGTTCCGGCGTGGCCGATTCCGGGGAAGGGGAAGATGCGAAAGGGGTCGCCAGGTCGGCGCCGAGGTCGAAGAGATCGTGCTGGATCTCCCTCAGCAGGGAAGCCATCGCCTCGTCGTCCCCGCACACCCCCACGCACATGCCGATGAAGGCGTTGAGTTCGTCGACGGTGCCATAGGCCACCACCCGGGGATCGCTCTTGGAGCGGCGGCTGCCCCCGACCAGACCGGTGGTCCCGTCGTCGCCGGTGCGGGTGTAGATACGGTTGAGTTTGACCATGGGGCCAGTCTAGCCCTTGTCGGCCCACTGCGAAAGCGTGCAGCTCACGGCGGCTCGAAAAGGGGAAGGCCCTCGAGCCCGGCGCCTGTGGCAAGAGGGTCAGGGGCGGCGCGAACGCAGGAGAAGGATCAGGAACAGAGGCGCGCCGACCAGCGCAGTGAAGACCCCCACCGGCAGTTCCGCTCCCTGCGTCCATCCGCCGATGACGCGGGTGAGGGCGTCGGCCAGCACCAGGAATCCCCCTCCCAGGAGGAAGGAGGCGGGCAGGAGCGTGCGATGGGCCACCCCGAGCATCCGCCGCGCAGCGTGGGGAGCGAGCAGACCGACGAAGCCGATGGGTCCGGTGACGGCCACCACTGCGGCGGTGGCGGCCGAGGCGCCCAGCAGGATCAGCTTCTGGGCCAGATCGACATCGACCCCCCGGCTGCCGGCCATCTCCTCGCCGAAGGAGAGCTGGTCGAGGGTTGGGGCCTGCAGGAAGAGCAGAGCCAGCGCGGGAAGGAGGATGGCGGGCAAGGGCACCAGGGCACTCCACCCCGCCACCGCCAGGCCACCCATCATCCAGTGATCCATCGCCCTCAGCCGGAAGGGATCGCTGAAGAAGCGCAGCAGCAGGATGGCCGCGCCGGCGAAGTAGTTGAGGGTCACCCCGGCCAGGAGCAGTTCGTTCGTCCGCAGACCCCGGCCACGCCGCGCCATCAGATACAGTGCGCTCACGTCGAGGGCGGCGAAGAGGAAGGCCAGGAGGGTGACCGAGGAGATCCCGGCCGCGGTGAAGGACAGAGCGGGCACGCTGAGCGCGAGGAAGGCTCCCAGCGCCCCGGCGAAGGAGACGCCGAGGGTGTAGGGAGTGGCCAGGGCATTGCGCAGCAGGGTCTGGAAGGCCGCACCCGCCACCGCCAGGCTTCCTCCGGCCACCAGACCCAGGACGATGCGCGGCAGCCGCAGGGCGAGGATACGCGCCCGGGGGGTGGCCGCCCCCGCCAGAAGATCCCTCACCGCACCCTTCACCGAGATGGGTTCACTCCCCACGAAGGGCGCCCCCACCAGCACCACGGCGCAGAACAGGACGAGCAGGGCGAGCATCCACCGGCGTCTCATGCGTCTTCCCCCCCACCGCTGCCGTCCGTGGGCAAGGGACGCGGCAGCACCGCGATCGTTCCCCCCATCGGATGCGGCCCCACCCAGATGCCCTCTCCGTAGACCTCGCGCAGACGGTCGGCCCGCAACACATCGGCAGGGCTGCCTTCGGCCGCCCTGCGGCCCGCGTGCAGCAGGAAGATCCGCGAGGCGAAGGCGGCGGCCAGGTTGAGATCGTGGGTGGCGCACAACACCGCGCGGCCCTCGCCGGCGAGTTCGCGCAGCGTGGACATGAACTGCACCTGATGGTGCAGGTCGAGGGCCGCGGTGGGCTCATCCAGGAGCAGGAGTTCGCCGCCCTGGGCCAGGGCCGCGGCGAGGAAGACCCGACGGCGTTCGCCCCCGCTGAGGCGTCCGAGATTGCGCCCGGAGAGATCCTCCACCTCGGTCCGCCGCATGGCCTCCTCGACCGCCCGTCGATCCTCCTCCCCCAGGCTTCCGAAGACCCCCAGATGAGGGTGGCGTCCGAGCTCGACCGTCTCGCGCACACTGTGTTCGTAGATGCTGCCGACCTGCTGCGGCAGGAAGGAGATGCGGCGGGCGCGCTGGAGACGGGGCATGCGGTCCAGGGAGATCCCGTCCCATTCGACACGGCCCTGCCGGGGACGCAGGAGTCCGGCGGCCAGGCGCAGAAGGGTGCTCTTCCCGCTGCCGTTGGGGCCCAGCAGGGCCACGAACTCGCCGCGGTCCACCTCCAACGAGAGATCCTTCAGGACCGGCGGGCCCGTCGGATAGGCGAAGCCCAGTTCGTGTACGTTCAGACCCACCTCTTCACCTCTCTCCTTCCTCATCGGTCGAACGAGCGGAGCCGCGCCGTGCGGACGCCGCTTCCTCCTGGGCCCGGCCTTCCCGCGCGCGCGTCAGCGCCTCGTGCAGAGCCCGGGCGCTGCGGTCGATCCGCGGACCGGGGATGAGCAGGCCGTCGAAACAGACGAACTCCACCGGTGCCGTCACCCCAGCCCGGCGCCAGACCGCACGGATGGACGCCTCCTCCTGCGCATCGAGTTGCTCGGAGGGACGCAACTCCAGCACCACATCGGGAGGATCGGCCAGCACCCGTTCGACACCGAGCGGCCGGTAGCCGGCCTGGGCGCTGTCCTCGTAGGGCCGTCCCCCGGCGATCTCGAGCAACTCGCTGAGGAAACTCCCCGCACCCACCGTCCACAAGCCACCCAGACCGGAGGGGTCGTGCCCCAGGGACAAGAGTACCCGAGGATGTGGACCTTCGGCAGTCCTCTCGCGAAGCGCGTCGAGTCGCGACCGGATGCGGGTGATCAGGACCGCTGCCCCGGGTCGTACCCGGTCACCGAGCAGCGAATCGAGACGTGCCAACCCCCGGAAGATCGAGGAGAGATCGCGGTCCATGTCCACCCGGACCACCGGAATCCCCATCTGCCTTCCCAGGCGCGGAAGGACGCGGTTCTCCCCCTGGACCACCAGCAGGGAGGGCCGCAGGCCGACGATGCGTTCCAGGTTGGGATCGACCGCCCCTCCCACGCGGGGCAGGGCCGCCGCCTCGGGCGGCCACACACAGTAGTCGGTGACCGCCACCACCTGACGGCCATGACCCAGGGCCCAGGCCGCCTCGATCAGGTTCGGAGCGAAGAGGATCACCCGCTCGGCGCCCGCGCCTCCCCCCGGCCACCCATCCTCCGCAGGCCGCACCAGGCGGTGGGCGACCATCGAGACGGCGACGCCCACCACCAGTGCCACCACCAGCACGATCGTCTGCGCCCGCCTCTTCATCGAAAGCTCCCCTCCATTCGCCACCGCTGCTCCTCTCCGGCGCTCGCCGGAGTGCGCACCCCATCTCCTGCGTCACCGGTGGCATCACCGGGCCGCCTTCCCTTCCCTGTGCCCTTTTCCCGGCGGCGGGGTCGCGCTATGCTGCTGCCCCCTGCCGGCGAGGAGGCTCGCCGGGGAAAGCGGGAGAGAGCATGACGCAAAGACGCGTGGTGGTAAACCTGGGACACTGCCTGATCGCCGCGGCGTGGGCCGACGGACGCCTCGAGCAACGGGAACTGGAGGCCCTCAAGGACCTCCTCTTCGGCCTGCCCGGTCTGCGGCCGGAGGACTGGGAGGAGCTCGAACGCAGGGCGGACATCCCCGTCGGCGCGGACGAACGCGAACGCCTCATCGAATCGCTGCAGCGGAGCATCGGCGACGAAGAGGACCGCCAGCTCGTCCTGGAGGCCCTCGACCGCCTGTCCGGGGAGGACGGAGCGCTGGGGCGGAAGGAGCAGGCGGCGCTCGAACAGATCCGCGAGGGCATCGACCACCACCCGTCCGGAATGTGGGAAGGTCTGAGGGCGTTCTTCCTCGATCCCCTGAGACGCCGGGCCCGGCGCGACCACAGCGAGGAGGATCCGACCCGCCGCGCCCGCGAGCTGCAGCAGGCGATCGTCGACGAGGTGGACGAGCGTCTGCATGCGTCCGACACCCCTCCGACCTTCGATGAGGTCGAACTCCATCGGCTGTGCCTGGCCGGAGCGCTGATGGCCCACATCGCCGAACTCGACCGCAAGGTGGACGAGGGGGAACGGGAGACGATGGTGGCGGCCTTGCGGGACGGCTGGCGCCTGGACGAGGCAACGGCCCGGGCGGTCACCGACGTGATGATCATCCGCTCGGCCGGGGTCTTCGACCTGCATCACACCCTGCGGGAATTCTTCGCCCTCACCAGCGAGAGCGAACGCGCCTCGTTCCTCGACGTGCTCTTCGCGGTGGCCGCGGGTGACGGCATCGTCAGCGTGGAGGAGATGGAGGAGATCCGGCTCATCGCGATGGGGCTGAAGCTCTCCAACGTCCACTTCATCGCGGCCAAGACCCGCGTACCGCGCAAACTGCGGGCGCGCTGAGCCCACCCCACCCGCTCGACTTCAACAAAGAGGTGCGACGAGCCCGGCGCCGGCCGGCGGGAATGGCGCAGCCGGGGGACTCGACCGTGCCGGAGACGGGCCGCAGCGGACTAGGCCGGTTGCCGGTCCTTCCGTTCGGTGTCGTCGCTGGAGCGCCCCGCCCCGGGGCGGCCATAGATCTCCTGGGGGAAGAGATAGGGGAAGACCCCCTCGATGAACTGACGCCTCTTGTAGCTGCGGTGGCTGGCCGCGTCGGGACGGTGGATCGTGCGCAGGTAGCTCTCCACGGTGAAGATCTGCAACTCGACGGGGAAGATGTACGGGCGCACCGCCTCTCCCTGGGTGGGAGCATAGAGAATGTCCACGTCCTCCTTGAACACCCGGAACGCGCGGCTGCTGAAGCGGTTCATCCGGGTATGCTGTTCGGGGAAACGGAAGAGATCGACCTGATTGCGGAAGGCCAGCGGTCCGCCGAGCACGTGGTGCAGCAGATCGACCAGGCGCAGCACCTCGCGTTCGGTCTCGACGATGAAGCGCAGGCCGAGGATGTCGGTGATGGCCACCGGATCGTTGATGCGCTTGCGCAGCATCTTCGACAACACCGAGGCCGAACGGATGCGTTCGAGACGGGGAAGGTCGGGGGAACGGCGATCCGCCTGCCGCATTCCCGCCACCGGCGCGCCGTCGAGCTTGAAGCGGGCCGAGACGTGGTAGATGGGCAGGTCGTAGGGTCCGCCGGGAAGATCGCGCACCACCCGCCGGGTCTTGAAGCGGAACCAGTGGTAACCCTCCTGCCGCCCTCGCGCCTCCTCCAGGTGTACGCCGTCCTCGTCGATGACGTAGCTCACCTCCACCTCACGGGTCTCCCGCACGTAGGCCCACAGCCCACGGTCGAGCAGTGACAGCAGGAAGCGCTTGTGCCGGGGACCCTCCTGGATGCGCCGGGTGTGGTCGATCTGGATGAGCAGTTTGGTCAGGTACAGCTTGCGGCGGGCCTCGAAGGTCCGTCGCGGGTCGCGTTCGCGGAACAGCAGCTCGGTCAGACGGCGGATGTCGTTGGTGGCCTCGATCTCCTCGTCGCAGCGGTAGGCATCGCGCTCCTCCGGCGGGAGCAGCAGGACGAGCTGGGCCACGTACGCACTGGCATCACTCAGATACGAGGCGATGATCCGCTCGTTCACCTCCAGGGGATGTTTCTCGTACATCGGATGCAGGAGGCGGTTGAGCAGATCCTGGTAACGCCAGGGGTTGCGCAGGTTCTCCCGCATCAGGCGAACATAGTGACGCAGGGCGTCGGGCTCGCGCTCGAAGAAGGTGGGATCGAGAAGAGGATGGGCGGAATAGTCGACGGCCTGCCCGTCGGTGGAACTCGAGCCCGCTTTGGGAACGATCGAGATGGTTCGGGCCATCCGTTCGCACTCCTGGAGGAGATGGGGATCACCGGCAGAAGACCCGTTCCTTCTACGGACCCCGACGCGGGAAGTTCCCCCGAGGGAGGAACGGGCCGGTTGGGTCCTCCTCCCCAATCTAACACCGCAGCGCCGGAGGCGGCAGCAAAGATTGTCTGCTGGCCGTTTCCGCCCTTTCCGACGCCCTTCTCCGCCCTTCGGCGCCGATCACCGCCGCCCGGGCGAGGCCGCATCGGCGGTAGGGCCGTGCCTCCCGCCGAACCGCCGGCCCGGCGGGACCGCTCGCCCTCACTCCTCCCGGGGATCGACGGGACGGCGGTCCCGCTTCCTGCGGGAACGCCGCTCCTTCTCCTCACGGCGACGGCGGCGGGAAGCGGCCGTCGGCCGGGTGGGCTTGCGCGGCCGAGTGCGCCGCAGCGCTTCGCGCAGCAAGGCGGCGAAACGCTCGATCACGTCCTCGCGGTTCGCCGACTGGCTGCGGAAACGCGAAGAGAACAGATGGAGCCGCCCGTGGCGGTCCAGACGCCGGGCCAACACCTCCAGCAGGCGTTGCCGTTGATTCGGACCCAGGCTGGGACTGTGCGCCACGTCGAAGACCAGTTCGACCCGCGTGTCGCTGGTGTTGACGTGCTGGCCGCCGGGGCCCCCGCTGTGCGAGGCGCGCAGCTTCAGTTCGCGGCGGGGGATCCTCAAGGATGAATGGATCTTCACGAAGGCAGCCATCGGACACCAACTGGCGGCTGGAGGTCGATTTCCACTGTGTCCCCTTTGTGCTGGCAGGGCAAGTGCGGCGAGCGAAGAGGCCACCCTTCCCGTCTTGCAGGGGGACCTTCCTTGGCGTAGCCTCCTGCCGGCTCACCCGACGCCCCTCGGGAAGAGTCGACCACCGATCGACGCAAAGGAGTTCAGCCATGTCCTCACTCCCATTCCGATGGATCACCACGGTGTTCTTCACTGCCGCCCTGCTGCTCGCCCCGGTGGCCGCTCTCGCCGGCCCTTCCGCCACCGAGCCTCCCCAGAGCGAATCCAGCGCCGAGCCGTCCCCGGCCACCCAGGGCGGGGGCACCACGAATTCGCAGGCCACCATGCACCCGGCCACGGCCACCGGCAACGAGGACGGTGTCCGCCCCTTCCAGACCTGGATGGAGGACTCGGCCGTCATCGAGGGCATCGGTCTCGAACCCGTCTTCACCCTCAGTGACTACGGAAGCGTCGACGGCTGGAAGCTCGGCGCCCAGGCGGCCTTCGAGGCCGCTCCGCACTTCGAGGCCGGGGCGCGGTGGACCGTCGATCACCTGGACTGGGACGCCCCCGGACACGATTCGCAGACCGGCCTGTCCGACCTGCGCGGCTACGCCCGTTACCAGTTCCGTCCCACCAATCCCCAGATCGGCGCCGGCGCATGGGTCGACCTGCCGTTGGGCGCCGATGAGGTGGGCGCCGGGAACTTCAACGTCGATCTGTTCGGAGCCCTGCGCTACCGCCTTCGCTTCGGGCTGGTGCTGCTGGCCAATCTGGGTCTGGAGAGCGTCGAGCACGGCGAGGACCGCGATACCGGTCTGCACCTGGGCGGCGGAGGCATCTACCCCTTCGCCAAAGACTTCAACGTACTGGCCGAGCTCGACTGGCGCAGCGCGAGCGACTGGGGCATGTTCAGCCTCGGTCTCGATTACGGGTTGACCAGCGAGAACCACCTGCGGGCCGCCCTGGGCTTCGGCTTCGACGACCGGGCGCCGGACCTGACCCTGCTCTTGGGATTCCTCATCGGAATTGACTAGCTTGCGGGCGGTTCCGCCCGGTACCGTCCGATCGGGACCGGTGCGGGGTGGAAGCGTCGAACCAGAGTCCTTGCCGGGCGGCACGGGTCATCCGACCGCCAACTGAAGAGGAGACGATCATGGCCAACAGCATCCTGAACGTGCCCTTTCCCTCGAACGAGCCGGTGCGCATGTACGAGCCGGGCAGTCCCGAGAGGGAGAGCATCAAGAAGAAGCTGGCGGAACTCATGGCCGAGGAGATCGAGATCCCCGTCGTGATCGGGGGCGAGAGGATCAAGACGGGCAAGATGGGTGAGTGCCGTACCCCCCACGATCACTCCCACCTGCTCGGCCGCTACCACAAGGCCGGCCCCGAGGAGATCGAGCGCGCCATCGCGGCGGCGAAGGAAGCCCACGCCCAGTGGAGTTCGATGAGCTGGGAATCGCGGGCGGCCATCTTCCTGAAGGCGGCCGATCTGCTGGCCGGTCCCTGGAGGGACACCCTCAACGCGGCCACGATGCTCGCCCAGAGCAAGAACGTCTTCCAGGCGGAGATCGACTCGGCTTGCGAGCTCATCGACTTCTTCCGCTTCAACGCCTTCTACATGGAGCAGGTGTACAGCGAGCAGCCGGACAGCCAGCCGGGCATGTGGAACTACGTCGAGCACCGTCCGCTCGAGGGTTTCGTCTTCGCGGTGACTCCGTTCAACTTCACCAGCATCGCCGGCAACCTCCCCAGCAGCCCGGCCCTGATGGGCAACACGGTGCTGTGGAAGCCCGCTTCGAGCGCCGTCTACAGCGCGTGGTTCATCCTGCAGTTGCTGGAGGAGGCGGGCCTGCCCAAGGGCGTCATCAACTTCGTTCCGGGCAGCGGGGCCGCCGTCGGCGATCCGGTCATCAACAGCCCCGAGCTGGCCGGTATCCACTTCACCGGCAGCACCTCGACCTTCCAGCGCATGTGGAAGCAGGTGGGCGCGAACATCCAGAAGTACCGCAGCTATCCGCGCATCGTCGGCGAGACCGGCGGCAAGGACTTCATCTTCGCCCACGCCAGCGCGGATCTGGATGCCCTGGTGACCGCCTGCGTGCGCGGCGCCTTCGAGTACCAGGGCCAGAAGTGTTCGGCGGCCAGCCGCGCCTTCATCCCCGCCTCGCTGTGGGACGAGTTCACCGAGAAGCTGGTCGAGCAGGTCGGGCAGATCCAGATGGGAACGCCCCTGGACTTCCGCAACTTCATGTGCGCGGTCATCGACCAGGCGGCCTTCGAGACCATCACCGAGTACATCGACGAGGCGAAGAGCAGCAAGGATGCCGAGATCCTCTGCGGCGGCGGCTACGACGACTCGAAGGGCTGGTTCATCGAGCCGACGGTGATCGTGGCCAAGGATCCCTCCTTCCGCACCATGCGCGAGGAGATCTTCGGTCCGGTGCTGACCATCTACCGCTACGAGGACGACCGCCTCGACGAGACCCTCACCCTCTGCGACGAGGGGTCGCCCTACGCGCTGACCGGGGCGATCTTCGCCCAGGACCGTGAGGTGATCGTGAAGATGAGCGAGAGGCTGCGCTTCACGGCGGGCAACTTCTACATCAACGACAAGCCCACCGGAGCGGTGGTCGGGCAGCAGCCCTTCGGCGGCGGCCGCGCCAGCGGCACCAACGACAAGGCCGGAAGCATCCTGAACCTGATCCGCTGGGTCTCGCCGCGGACGGTCAAGGAGACCTTCATCCCGCCGCACGACTTCCGCTATCCCCACATGGACGCGGAATAGGCCGAGCGGAACGGCTCACGCCGAGTGGAACGAAGGGGAGACCATCAGCCCCGCCCGGTATCGGGCGGGGCTTTGTCGTCAAGAAAACGGCCCCGCCCCATGGGGGGCGGAGCCGGCTCGATCGCGAATCGGGCTCACCCGGTACAGGCGAGCGATCAGCACTCGCCCTTCGCACACCGGCCCTGGATGTGACCGAGGACCTTGCGCACCGAGACGAAGCCGATGAGCTGGTTGTCCTCGTCCGCGATGGGCAGATGGCGGTTTCCCCACGCGGTCATGCCGTTCAGCGCGTAGGCGATGCTGTCCTTGGGCGAATAGGTGAAGGGCTGAGGCGTCATCACCTCGGAGATCTTCACCTCGGAGGGATCCTTGTCATGGGGTACGCGGCGGATGAGGTCGCGTTCGGTGAAGATGCCGACGATCTTGCCTTCGTCGATCACCATCACACTGCCCCGCAGATCTTCGCGCATCAGCGGCAGCGCATCGGCCACCGTCTGATTCGAGTCGACGGTCTGCGGCTTCACCGTGTCCAGCGACTCGAGCGTATCGCCGAGAACGCCCCTTCTCAGGCGTTCGCGGAACTTTTCGACGTCGGCCGATGCAAGGTCGCTTCCGCAGACCTCACAGGTGTCGGCTCCCGCCAGATTCTCGTGTCCACATAAGGGGCATTCCATGTTGTCTCCTCAATCGACCGTCCAGGTGTTCGGTCCGGCCAGCAAGGCGTTGATGTCTCCGGCGCCGGGCTTGGATTTCGCCTCGTCGATCTGCGCCTGGAGGCTCTGTTCGTAGATATCGCGCTGAACGTCGAGGAAGACGCCCACGGGCACGGGGAACTCGGGATACTCGAGGTTCGCGAGCAGGTAGGCCATGGACGGATTCTTCGCGTCGTACACGAGGATGTCGTCCTCGGTCACCCCGTTCTCTCCGATCCTGACCTTGTGCGGGGTCAGACCGTCGAGGGTGAGTCCCCACTCGCGGTCCTTTCCGAAGCGCAGGGGCTCGCCGTCCTCGAGATAGATCATCCGCTCGTCGCGCACTTTCTTCGCCGCGAAGGCCTCGAAGGCCTTGTCGTTGAAGATGATGCAATTCTGGAAGACCTCGAGGAAGGACACCCCGTCGTGCCGGGCCATCAGCTTCAGCATCTTGGCCAGGTGCTTCGCATCGGCGTCGACCGAACGGCCCACCCAGGTGGCCTCGGCCGCGATGGCGGCCCGCACCGGGCGGATGGGGTGTTCGATCGTGCCCTGCGGACTCGACTTGGTGCGCTTGCCGAACTCCGAGGTGGGAGAGTACTGCCCCTTCGTCAAACCGTAGATACGGTTGTTGAAGAGGATGATGTTGATGTCGAGGTTGCGGCGCAATCCATGGAGGAAATGGTTGCCTCCGATGGAGAGCCCGTCCCCGTCACCGGTGATCACCCACACGCTCAGGTTCGGATTGGCGATCTTCAGGCCAGTGGCCAGGGTGATGGCGCGCCCATGGATCCCATGGAATCCATAGGTGGCCATGTAATAGGGGAAGCGGCTCGAGCAGCCGATCCCGCTGATGAAGACGATGTCCTCCTTGGGATACCCCAGTTCGGGCATGACCTTCTGGACCTGGCTCAGAATGGAATAGTTCCCGCACCCCGGACACCAGCGCACTTCCTGATCGCTGGCGAAGTCCTTCCGGGTGAGCTTCGTGGGAGTTGCCGTAGCGGTATTCATCGTTGTCTTCCTTTCAGGGTCATCCCGCGACCGTGCGCTGCTCGAGAATGGCCCTGGCCTGGTCCATGATCTCTTCGACCTTGAAGGGCTGTCCCTTCACCTTGTTCAGGCCCAGGATCGGCCTGAGGAATTCGGCCTGCAGAAGTTTGCGCAGCTGTCCCAGATTCATCTCCGGCACCAGCACCTTCTCATAGCGCCCCAGGACCTCCCCGAGATTCGCCGGGAAGGGGTTCAGGTAGCGCAGATGGGCATTGGCAACGGGAATCTTCTGGGCCCGCAGACGCTCGCTGGCGCTGATGATGGCGCCGGCGGTCGAGCCCCAGCCGAGGATGAGAAGCTCGCCCTCCTGGGGACCGCTCACCTCCAGGTCGGGAATGTCCCGCACCATGCCCGCGACCTTGCGCGCGCGCAACTTCACCATGTACTCGTGGTTGTCCGGATCGTAGCTCACGTTGCCGGTGAGCTTGTCCTTCTCCAGACCCCCGATGTGATGCTCCAGACCCCGCGTTCCCGGAATGGCCCAGGGACGGATGAGGGTCTCCGGATCACGGTCGTAGGGCTTGAACTCCTCGCCGTCGTCCCTCGGCTCGGCGTACTTCACCTCGATCTCGGGCAACTCGGAGAGATCGGGGACGCGCCAGGGCTCCGCTCCGTTGGCCAGATAGCCGTCGGACAGCACCAGGACCGGGGTCATGTACTTCACCGCCAGGCGCATGCCCTCGATCGCCACATAGAAGCAGTCGCCGGGAGTGGCCGCGGCCAGGACCGGGATGGGGCTCTCGCCGTTGCGACCCAGCACCGCCTGGAAGAGATCGGCCTGTTCGGTCTTGGTCGGCAGGCCGGTCGAAGGGCCGCCGCGCTGGACGTTGATGATCAGCAGGGGCAGCTCGGTCATCACCGCCAGGCCGAGCGCCTCGGTCTTGAGCGCGACACCCGGACCGCTGGTCCCGGTGACGGCCAATGCGCCACCATAGGACGCGCCGATCGATGCGCCGACGGCTGCGATCTCGTCCTCGGCCTGGAAGGTCTTCACTCCGAAGTCCTTGTGACGGGCCAGCTCGTGCAGGATGTCACTGGCCGGGGTGATCGGATACGAACCGTAGAAGATCGGCCGTCCGGCCTTCACGCCGGCGGCGATCACGCCGAGGGCCATGGCCTCGTTGCCGTTCAGGCTGCGGTAGGTACCCGCGGGCAGCTTCGCCTTCTTCACCTCGTAGATGGTCTGGAAGACCTCGATGGTGTCGGCGAAGTTGAAACCCGCCTTCAGGGCCAGGATGTTGGCCTGGGCGATCTCGGGCTTGCCTCCGAACTTGTCCTCGATCCACTTGATCGTCGTGTCCAGGGGACGCTCGAAGAGGAAGAACACCACGCCCAGCGCGAAGAAGTTCTTGCAGCGCTCGGCCAGCTTCCGCTGCACGCCGGTCTCCTCCACCGCCTTCACCGTGAGATCGGTCATCGGAACGCGGATGAGCCGGTAACCCGAGAGCGACCCGTCTTCGAGAGGATTGCTCTCGTAGTGGGCGAGGCGGAGATTGCCCTTGGTGAAGGAGTTCTCGTTCACCACCAGGATGCCGCCCTCGGGCAGATCCTTGAGGTTCACCTTCAGCGCCGCCGGATTCATCGCCACCAGGACGTCCGGACGGTCACCAGGGGTGTGGATGTCGTGCGAACTGAATTGGATCTGGAATCCGGACACACCGGCCAACGAACCCGCTGGGGCGCGGATCTCCGCAGGATAATCGGGAAAGGTTGCGATGTCGTTGCCGACGAGCGCAGCCGTATCGGTGAAACGCGATCCGGTGAGCTGCATGCCGTCGCCGGAGTCTCCGGCGAAGCGAATGGTTACGCTGTCCAGCTCTGCAACCTTGTGCTCTGACATGACTCTTGGGTCCTCGATGTTCAGGTTGGTGTAAGGTGAGCGGTCGAGAAATCAACCGCCCTCGGCCCGGTTCATGATCTGGTGGAGTCTCGGAGGAAGATTGTAGACTTCGGTGGGGTACAGTTCCGCGATGTACTTGACGATGTCCAAGGCGGAGATGACGCCCGTGACCTCACCGTTGTCCACCACGGGAACGTGCCGGTACCCGCCTTCCACGATCAACCTCAAGGCATCGGCGACGGTGTGATCCGGAGAAAGACTCTTGGGCTCCTTCGACATGAACTCGTCGACGGGGCGATCCAGGGAGACATCCATCCCGGCGAGCTTCACGAGATAATCGCGCTCGGTGAAGATGCCGGCGAGGGTCTTGCCCGAAAGCACCAGGGCATAGTTGTTGGGGTGCGTGCGAATGCCCTCGATGGCCTCGCGCACGGGGCTGCCCGCCGCCACGGTGAACGGCGAACTCTGCATCACATAGCGCAGCTTCTCCGAATTGAGAATCTGCTTCAGCTGCGATTCCGACGATTGGGATCCTTCAACATCCACGAGCAAACCTCCCACGTGTGTGCGGGATCAAAGCGCTAGTCTAGGCAACGAACCGTATTCAGGCAAATGGGAGAAGTCTCAGGGGGTGCTCCTGCGTATGAGCTGTGTCAGCCAGAACTCGGCCAGCCGGGCCTCCAGCCGCGCAACCTGGCTCCTCCTTCCCTGGTCCCCTTGCCCGTCGGGCGTGAACCAGGAGATCCGGCCCCCGGCCGTCCCTTCCATCACCCCACCGGCGGCCTCCCCCGAGGGAGATGCGGACTTCGGGTCCTGGACGATGAGCAGAGGGGTCTCGATGCCTTCCCACCCATTGCCCAGTCCACCGGCACCGGCGATCACCGCGCCGGCTCCCAGGCGGCCCCCGGAGGTGGCCAGAGCGGACAGGACCACCTTCACGGCCCGACCCTCTCCGAAGATCCCGATCCGGGAGGCGTCCAGCTCAGGCCTCTCCTCGACCCAATCCACCAGGGCGAGAAGATCCCGGATCACGTCCCCCTCGTGTTCGCCGTCGGCCAGATGGGCGAATTCCCGCCCGTAGCCGGTCGAACCCCGCAGGTTGGGGGTGAGCACGGCCAGCCCCAGCCGGGTCACCCAGAACTGCAGGCGAGGGTCGAAGCCCAGGCGGTTCTGGCTGGAGGAGGCCCGGCCGAGATCGATGACGACCGGATGGGCACCCGCCCCGAGGGGCCGGTAGTAGAGAACGGCGATCTCCCGCGTTCCCCCGCTCGGACCCCGGTCGAAGGTCCGATAATGGATCAGGCTTGGCCGGACGAAACGCTCCGGGTCGAGTCCACCCACCTCGCTCTCGGTCCAGCGAACCAGCCGGGGCCGTCCCTGGACACCCTCTAGCACGTAGATGTCCCAGGGGGAGATGGGAGTGGTCAGCTCCAGGGCCAGGCGATAGGCGCCCCCTCGCAGGGGTTGGAAGGCCAGGCGTCCCACCACACCGGTGGGGAGATCGACGGAGTGGGGAGTGGAGGTGCGATCCATCCGCAGAAGATACAGCCGGCTCGCCCCGTTCTCGTTGACCGAGAAGGCCAGGAGCTTCCCGTCCGGCGACAGTGCCAGCTCCTCGACGTCCCAGCGGATCGAATTGCTGCGGCGGAGCACTTCCCCGCTGTCGAGATCGAGGGTGGCGAGTTCGCAGATGCCCCTCCACTGGTCACTGACGAAGACGATTCCCTTGCCCTTGCCACCGAAGCACGCGGGCCCCAGTTCGGCCGGGCCCGTTTCCTCCAGCAGACGCCGGCCAGTGCCCGAGGACACGTCGATCAGCCACAGCTCATCCTCCCCGGGTGCGACATGGTGCAAGGCCAGCAAGCGCCGGTCATCGGCGGACCAGTCCAGCGGAACCCAGCGCCCCGGGCCCTCCAGGACCGTCTTCGCCTCGGCCTCGGCGAAGGGTTCGAGCAACACGAGACGGGCCTGCGAAGCGTCCGGCGACACCCACCCGACCGCCAGCCTCTTGCCATTGTGGCTGAAACGGGGGCTGTCCAGGCGCCCATCCTCCTGAAGAAGGGAACGCGTCGCGCCGGTGCGCAGGTCGAAGAGCAGCAGCCGAGAGGGATCGCTCTCCATCGTGAATGCCGCCGCCGCCCGGCCCGCCGAGGCGACCACGTCGGCCTCGGCGACCGAGCCCTCGTAGAAACTGAGTTGACGGCGCATGCCTCCAGCCATCTCCACCCGGTGGAATTGGCGGTATGCGTCCAGACGGGTGAGGATGAGCAGGCCCTCCTCGGCGGACAACCAACCCACCAGCCGGGCGTCGCGAGACCATGCGAAGGGCTTGAAACCCTCTTCCAGGGACGAAGAGGAAGTTGGAAGCGGGGAAACGGGGCGGGCGATGGAAGCCGAGCCCGTCATCATGGCCATCCCCACCAGAGCCGCCACCAGCGATGGCCCGGTCGAGAAGCCCCAGAGCCGTGCAGTGCGCCAGTTCACCTTGCTTTGCCTCTTCCCTCCCCCCATCGGGGCAGGCATATGGGTGAGGGTCATGCATCGCCGGCGGCGACGCGGTACTCGATCCCTCGATTCGAGGATGAGGTCTTCCCCCGGACCGGTGGCCACCGTCCCGCGCACCGCGGGCCCGTGAGCAAGGGGCAAGCTAGCAGATGTGGGGCCCCGGGGCCAGGGACAGCTCGATCCGCCGGACCGCTTCGGTCCGGCGGATCTGCCTTGCGCGGTGGGTCAACGCACCAGGGTCATCGAACGGGTCTGATCGGTCCCGTCGGCCACCAGATGCTGGAAGTAGACACCGCTGGCCACCGGCCGTCCCGTCCCGTCCACGCCGTTCCAGTCGACCGAATAGGAACCGGCAGGACGTGCCTCGTCGACCAGGACCGCCACCCGGCGTCCCCGGACATCGTAGATCTCCAGGCGCACGTGCCCGGCGCGGGCCAGGTCGAAGGCCACGGTGGTGCGGGGATTGAAGGGATTCGGATGATTGCCCACAAGGCGGGTCACGCCGGGAAGGTCGGGCACCGCGGTCCCGGTGTCCTCGACCGTGGCTGTGAGGTCGAAGACGAGATCGCTGCGCGTGGACGCTCCCAGAACCCCCTGTTCGTCCCGGGTCTTCAGGTACAGGGTCGCCACGTAGGTGGCCCCTCCCGCTGCGCCCGTGTCGTCGAAGTGGAGCTGGAAGGAGGCCGGGGTGGCACCGACGTCCACCGCGGAGAAATCGACCACGCTGAAGCGGCCGGCGTCGCCTCCGGTGATCGACCAGTCGTAGACGTTCAACAGGGCCTGCAGACTGTCGAAGCCGTAGTTGCAGGCGTCGACGAAGATGTCGTCGAACGCACCTTCGAGATGGCTGCCGAAGTCGGCCGCCTCGCTCAGGACCACCGCGTCGGAGCGCACCGACGGAGCGGCGGCCCTCAGCACCGTCGCCGCCGCCGCGACCTGCTTCGTCAAATCGTCGACGGCGTTGGTGGTGAAGGTCACCTGGCCGTCGAGTTCGGCCGGAGTGGAGGTGTCGGCGGTGATGGTCACCACCGCGTAGCCGCCCGGCGCCACCGGCGAGGTGGAGCTGGGGGCGGTGAAGCCCGCACTGGCGCTCACCGTGTAGTCGAGATCGTCGGCCGGGGCCACGGCGGGATTCTCCGCCACCAGGCTCCTCTGGGCCGTGCTTCCCTCGAGCACGCGCCCGAACTCGAGGTTACCGGCGATCTGCAAGCGGGCCGGCACCTGCAGATCGAGATACAGCGGCAGATGATCGGAGGCGTGCAACAGCGCGTTGGCGATGGTGGCTCCCTCGGGGATGGTCGGACTGTCGGTGATGTTCTCGTTGAAGTGGTTGCCATCCTGTCCGTAGGTGGTGTAGCTGCCGCTGATGTAGGCGATGGCACTGCCGTCGAGCATGTCATCGTTGGCCAGGATGAAGTCGAAGCGGTCGTCGAGACCGCCCGTGCTGCCCCCGTCACCGAGGTCGTCCAGGCGCGGCGACTGGGAATGGACGTCGGCGTAGCTCGAGTTGTTGTGCCACTCGCCCACCCGGTTGATCGGGTCGAAACAACGGCCGTCGTTGTCACTCTGGCTGCCGGTCAGCTCGGCCCAGGCCGGCTCGCTGGCCCCGTAGAGGTTGTAGTCGCCGCCCACGAGGAAATGCGTCCCCGCCGGAAGCGAATTGAGGTGATCCCGTAGAATGGCGGCTTCGGCGAGCCGCTTCTGCTCGTTGCTCGAGCCGCTGCTCGCCTTCAGATGCAGCGAGTACACCCGGAACTCCGCTCCCGAACTGCTGTAGCCGTCCAGTCGGAACACCCACCCGTTGATGTCCCGCAGTGCGGTGTCCAGGGTGATCATGCTCAGGTAGTCCAGCACGCTGGTCCGGTAATAGCAGGCGTTGTCGGTGTCATAGCTGTCCACGAAGGGAGCCATGGCCCACTGCCCCGGCTCGATGACCTCCAGCACGTTGTCGAAGAAGTACTGGGCGCCGGCTTCCCCGATCAGCTCCTGCGCCACCAGCAGATCGGGCTGGATCTGCTGCAGGACCACGCGCATGTCGTCCACCCTGGAGGAGGCGTTGCTGGCCGAGACGTTCAGGACGTTCCAACTGTTCACGCGGAGCGCATCAGCGGGGGAGACGGCCACGAGCAGGATGAGGAGCAGACAGATGGACGAGATCAACGTGGGCGGAGTCATCCGCCCCACAAGCCGGGTACGGGGAGGCATGCGAAGTCTTCCTTTCCCTGGAGAAGGGGGAGCCTACCGGGCCGTCTCACCGAGTCGGCCGGTCCGTCATTGGAACAATAAGCATAGCAGATCGACGATGCGAACAGGGACGGTCCGGGACTTCGCCGCCTCTTCGCCCCACACCCCACCGGACGGGCGCCGTCCTGCTTCGATCCTCCGCCCGGGTAGCTGGCCCGTCCTTCGCCGGCCGCCTCGCCGCTACTCCATCCCCTCCCCTTCGAACCCCTTCTCCTCCTCGCGGGGATGGAAGGCGTGGAAGTGGTTCAGGGGAGAGGGTCCGGCGCCCAGCTCGGGCGCTTCCCGCAGCGCCGCGCTCAGGTATTCCTTGGCCTGGACGGCAGCCGCGGGGAGGGAACGGCCTCGGGCGAGCAGGGCGGTCAGGGCCGCCGCCAGCGTGCACCCGGTTCCGTGTCCTCCACCGCCGGCGAGCCGTTCGGCGGTGAAGATCCAGCTCTGCCGTTCGGTGACCAGCACGTCCTCGGCCCACTTCCCCTCCATGTGGCCACCCTTGAGCAGTACCGCCTGCGGCCCCATTCCCGCGATCCGCCGGGCCGCATCGATCCGTTCCTCCGTGGCCGCTCCGATCGATTCTCCCAGCAGGACCTCGGCCTCGGGCAGGTTGGGCGTGAGCACGGGTCTCAGGGGAAAGAAGTGTTCGATCAGCGTCCGGCGCGCGTCGCCCACGAAGAGTGCGCTGCCGTCACTTCCAGCGATGGCGACCGGATCCACAACCAGCCAACGGGGGGAAAGGGTGTTCAACAGGGAAGCCACCTCGGCCGCGACGGCGGAACCCATGAGCATGCCCGTCTTCACCGCGGCCACCTCGAAGTCCTCCCGCACGGCTTCGATCTGTGCGCGCACCATCTCCACCGACACCGCTTCGACCTGGAGCACCCGCCGGGTGTTCTGTGCGGTCACCGCGGTCAGGGCGTAGACCCCGTAGACTCCCAGCGCGGCGAAGGTCTTCAGGTCGGCCGCGATGCCGGCGCCGCCGCTGCCGTCACTTCCGGCGATGGTCATCGCGACGGGGGGCGCGGACATGGACCAGCTCCTTCCGGCCGCGAACTTCAGATTCGGCCGACGAAATGGGTTCCGGCGCGGCCCTCCAGGGCATCGGACAGACTGGCCGGATCGGTGATGAGCCCCCGCACCCCACCCTGCTTGAGGAAATCGATGATGGCGTCGATCTTCGGACCCATGCTGCCCGCCGGGAAGTGTCCCTCTTCGCGCAGCCGCTCGATCTCCTGCAGGGTGACCGCGCCCAAGGCCCTCTGCTCGGGCGTCCCGAAGCCCATGTACACCTGGGGAACGGCCGTGAGGATGATGAACAGGTCGGCGTCGATCTGGCTGGCCAGCACGCTCGAGGTGAGATCCTTGTCGATGACCGCTTCCAGGCCCCGGTAGGCTCCGGTCTCGCTGTCCTCGATGATGGGAACGCCGCCACCACCACAGGCCAGCACGATGTGCCCCTGCCGGGCGGCGTCACGGATCATGTGCCGTTGGATGACCTTGATCGGATGCGGGGAGGGAACCACGCGCCGCCATCCGCGCCCGGCGTCGTCGACCACCGTCCAGCCCAGCTCGCGGGCCCGGCGCTGGGCCTCCTCCTTGCTCAGGAAGGGGCCGATGGGCTTGGTGGGTTTGCTGAAGGCCTCGTCGTGCTCGTTCACCAGGACCTGGGTGACCACCGTCACCACGTAACGGCTGATGTCCCGCCGGCGCAGATGGTTGAGCAGTGCCTGCTGGAGGATGTAGCCCAGGCTGCCCTCGGTCTGGGCCACCAGGACATCGAGCGGCATCGCCGGCACCTCGGGCTGGGCGGCTTCCTGTTGCAGGAGCAGGCTGCCCACCTGGGGACCGTTGCCGTGGGTGATGACCAGCTCGTAGCCGCGCTCGATCAAGGTCATCAGCTTGTCGCAGAGGCGGTTCGCGCTGCGTTCGTGCTCTTCGATGGTACCCTTTCCTCCGGGCTCCATGAAGGCATGTCCTCCTACGGCCACCAGCGCGATCGGGCGGCCTCTCTCGGCCGAGTCCGTCTGTCGCGAGCGACGCTCCTCGTACGCGGAAGCGGGGTTCCTCTCACTCATCCTCATCCTCCACTGCGGGGGACATCTCCAACGAGAACGGCATCCGCCTGGTCACCGGCGGGAAGAAGTGCCAGTGTACTCTCGATCGCGGCCGCGGGCAAAGCCTGCACGCTTGCACCCTTCGCCCGCCGGCGCTTGAATAGGAACGAGGTGATGGGCCATGCCGAAGACGACCACCCTGGCCACCGTTCTCGCCGAGCACACCCGACCCGCCGCCGAGGCCCTGGTCCACACGCTCGACGACGGGCGCCTGCAGTGTCTGGCCTGCGCGCACCGCTGCCGGATCGCCGAGGGTCGGCGGGGTGTCTGCCAGGTGCGTTTCGTCCAGGACGGAGAGCTGAGGGTGCCCTTCGGCTACGTCAACGGGGTGGCGCTCGATCCCGTCGAGAAGAAGCCCTTCTACCACGTCCTGCCCGGAGAAGAGGCCCTGAGCTTCGGCATGCTCGGCTGTGATCTGCACTGCTCGTACTGCCAGAATTGGATCACCTCGCAGGCGCTGCGCGATCCCCGGGCGGTGGCGCCCATCGAGACCTGCACCGCCGAGGACATCGTCGATCTGGCCACTCGGCAGGGCAGCCGTCTGGTCGTCAGCACCTACAACGAGCCCTTGATCACCGCCGAATGGGCCGCGGCCATCTTCGACGAGGCGCATCGCCGGGGCATGGCCACCGGTTTCGTCAGCAACGGCAACGCCACCCCGGAAGTCCTCGATTTCCTCCGTCCCCGCCTCGATCTGTTCAAGGTCGACCTGAAGAGCTTCCGCGATCGCCACTACCGTGAGCTCGGAGGCACGCTGCAGGCCGTTCTCGACGCGCTGCACGAGCTGAAGAAGCGCGGCTTCTGGGTGGAGGTGGTCACCCTCGTCGTGCCCGGCTTCAACGACGACGAAGAGGAGCTGAAGGAGATGGCCACCTTCCTGGCCACCCTCGACCGGGACATGCCCTGGCACCTGACCGCCTTCTATCCGCAGTACCGGATGAACGATCGCGGGGGCACCCCCACCTCCACCCTCCTACGGGGCTGGGAGATCGCCAAGGAGGCGGGCCTCCGTTTCGTCTACCTGGGCAACCTGCACGGAGGGGCCGACGAGCGCGAGTCCACGTGGTGTCCCGATTGCGGCGCCCTGCTGGTGGAGAGAGCCGGTTTCCACGTCCGGCGGAACCGGATCGAGGGGGGCCGGTGCCCCGACTGCGGCCGGCCGATCCCCGGGGTGTGGGACTGGCCCCGATCGGAGGAGGCAGGATCGAGCGGCTGAGTTTACCATGGGGAGCCGGGGCGGGTGGACGCCGGTGTGCGGGAACGAACCGGCGTCGGCGGACACACCCGGCCCTCGAACGAGAGCCCCCGGCGCGGCCGGACACGCGCCGGCCGCAAACGAGAACGGCCCCGGCCTCGAGGGATGCTCCCACGGGGCCATGCGACACCGCTTCAGAGGACCAGGATGAACGACGAAGTGCAGATTCCCATCCACGTGCAGGCGACACCCAATCCGCGCAGCATGAAGTTCGTGACCGAACGCACCCTGCTGGCCACCGGAAGCGTCGACTACCGCGATCCCCAGGACGCGCTCGTCTCGCCCCTGGCCCGACGGATCTTCGACATCGACCACGTCGACGGGGTGTTCATCAGCCAGAACCTGGTGACGGTCACCGCCGATACCCATGAACGATGGGAAGGGATCATTCCGCTCGTCTCGGAGGCCCTGCGGGAATTCATGCGCTCGGGCGAAGCCGCCGTCCCGCCGCAGGAGCAGGCCCGCCTGGAGGGCAAGGGTGAGATCGTCGACCGGATCAAGGAGATCCTGGACGACCAGATCCGTCCCGCGGTGGCCCTGGACGGCGGCGACGTGGCCTTCATCGACTACCGCGACGGCGTCGTCTACCTCCGCATGCAGGGCGCATGCGATGGTTGCCCCAGCGCCACCCTGACCCTCAAGCAGGGAATCGAGGCCCGGCTGCGGCACTTCATCCCCGAGGTCACCGCGGTCGAGGCCGTGGTTTGAACGCCGTGCGGCAGACCCAGGGTTCGATCATCTGCCCCTCCTGCGGCAAGCTCATCGACGTCGATGAGCCCCGCTGCCCCTACTGTGGACAGTGGCGCCCGGGGATGTTCGGCTACGCCGGCCTCTTCCAGCGGGCCGCCGCCCTCTTCGATCCCACCTGGTTCATCACCTGGTACTCCATCCTTCTCTATCTGATCGCCCTCGCCCTGGATCCGCGCAGCGCGCTGTCGGCAGGGCACGGGCTCTTCGGACTGCTCGCCCCCTCCGGGCGCGCCCTCTTCATGCTGGGCATGACCTACGGGGGAAGCCTCTCGGACGGCCACTGGTACACCATGTTCTCGGCGACCTTCCTGCACGGCGGGCTGCTGCACATCGGCTTCAACCTGCTGTGGATCCGCAGCATCGGTCCCATGGTCGAGGACGGCTTCGGACGGGCACGCACCTTCGTCATCTTCATGGCCGCCGCGGTCGGAGGTTTCCTGGCCTCCAACCTCCTGGGCGGAGCGCCCACCGTCGGCGCCTCCGGGGGCATCTTCGGGCTGCTGGCCGCCAGCATCGTGTACGGGCGCAGCCGGGGAGGCCATTTCGGCGAGGCCGTCACCCGCCAGGCCCTCATGTGGGCCGGGCTCCTGCTGCTGCTGGGCTTCATGGGATCCCGGACCAACAACCTCGCCCATCTGGGCGGACTGGCGGTGGGCTATCTCGTCGCCCGTCTCTTCGTCTTGCGGGCGGAGCGCAGGGAAGGCCTCGGATTGACGATCCTCGCCTTCGCCCTGGCCTTCGTCTCGGTGGCGGCGGTCGTGCTCTCCCTCATCGGCAACGTCCCCTATTTCCTCCGCCACTGAACGGGCAGAGCCCAGAGCCCGGCGCACCGGCGCGGGCCGAGAGCCCGGCGCACCGGCCCGAGCCCCCAACCGTGCCCGGCCCCACCCCCTGCTCCTTTCTTCTTCTCTGTCTGCTCTGTCTCCTTGCATAAGTGTCACTGAGACACTATCTAGGAGGAGCCATGAACCAGACCCATCCGGACATGCCCACACCGGCGCCCGGGGCCGACCGCCTGCCCCCCCTTCCGGTGACGGTGGACACGGTGATCCTCACCGTGCTGGAGGGAAGGCTCCAGGTGGTGCTGGTGAAGCGCCTGGACGAGCCCTTCGCCGGACAGTGGGCCCTGCCCGGCGGCTTCGTCCACCCGACCGAGAGCCTGGAATCGGCGGCCCGGCGTGAGCTGGAGGAGGCCACCGGGGCAGGCGACGTCTACCTCGAGCAGCTCTACACCTTCGGCGCGCCCGATCGCGACACCCGCGGCCGGGTGGTGAGCGTGGCCTACTTCGCCCTGGTGGCGGCCGACCGCTGCCCCCTGACCCCGCATCGTCTCGAGGCCGAGGCCCATTGGTTCTGGGTGAAGCAGCTGCCCACGATGGCCTTCGACCATCTGGACATGCTGCAGGTTGCGCTGCAGCGTGTCCGCACCAAGTTGGAATACACCACCCTGGGTTTCCAGCTCATGCCGGAGACCTTCACCCTGCAGGAGCTGCAGAAGACCTACGAGATCATCCTCGATCGTGAGCTGGACAAGCGGAACTTCCGCCGGCGGCTCAAGCTCCTCGATCTGGTGGAAGCGGTGGGAGCCAAGCGGGCCGAGGGGCCCGGGCGTCCCGCCGAACTCTACCGCTTCAAGGACGTCGATTTCTTCCACCTGAGGGAAAAGGGATTCTTCCTTCCCTTCTGAGCCGGACGCGCGCGTCCAGGAGAGCTGTGGCCATGAACCCGACCTTCACTCCACTCCCCGAGACCATCACATCCCTGCCGCCGGACGAGATCCAGAGGCGCATCGCCGAGGCTCGCCGCAAATTGGGCCGTGAGGTGGTGTTGCTGGGCCATCACTACCAGGCCGACGAGGTCATCCGCCATGCCGACTTCACCGGTGACTCGTTCAAGCTCGCCCAGATCGCGGCCCGGCAGGAACAGGCCCACACCGTGGTGTTCTGCGGCGTGCACTTCATGGCCGAGAGCGCGGACATCCTCACCAGCGACGAGCAGACCGTGCTGCTGCCGGACATGGGCGCGGGATGCTCGATGGCCGACATGGCCGAGCTCGATGACGTCGAGGAAGCGTGGAAGCGACTCACCGAGATGGGGATCGACGAGATGGTTCCCATCACCTACATGAACTCGACCGCGGCCATCAAGGACTTCTGCGGCCGCCACGGCGGCGTGGTGTGCACCTCGTCGAACGCACGTGAAGTGCTCGAGTGGGCATTCGAGCGGAGCAAACGGGTCTTCTTCTTCCCCGACCAGCACCTGGGCCGCAACACCGGACATGCCATGGGCATTCCCCTCGAGCAGATGCCCCTGTGGGATCCACAGGTGAAGGGCGGTGCGCCCGATGAAGCCTACCGCAACGCCCGGGTGATCCTGTGGAAGGGCCTGTGCAGCGTCCACCAGATCTTCCGGATCGACGACGTCGAGCGCCTGCGCCGGGACGATCCCGAGCGCCGCGTCATCGTCCACCCCGAGTGCAATTTCGAGGTGGTCCAGGCCGCCGACCTCGTGGGCAGCACCGAATACATCATCCGGCAGGTCGAGGCCGCACCGGCGGGAACGAAGTGGGCCATCGGCACCGAATACCACCTGGTCGACCGTCTGGCCCACGAGCACCCCGAACAGGACATCCAGGGGCTCTCCAAGACCCGAAGCATCTGCCCCACCATGACCCGCATCGATCCCCCGCACCTGCTGTACACCCTCGAGGAGCTGGTGGAGGGCCGCCAGGTCAACCCCATCCACGTGCCCGTCGAGATCGCCGAAGGAGCGCGGACGGCACTCGACCGCATGCTCGCCCTGAAGGGAGACGGCTCGGTGGGAACCAAGGACTCCCGCCACCGGGAGAACGTGGCCTGAGGCGAGGGCTCAGTAGTCCTTGGGCTCCTCCGGTGCGCTCTGCTGCGGCAGGCGGAAGGCGTCGGGCCGCAGCTTCAGCACCTCGCGCAGCCAGCTCTCGGGATAGCCCTTCTCCCGGATGTGCCCATCCTCGTCCTTGACGTAGCCGTCGTTGTACTTCGTCAGGAGATGCTCCCCCAACTGGCGCCACTTGCGCACCACTTCCTCACCGTGGCTCACCGAGTAGTCGGTGAGGTAACGCCTCATCAGGGCCGGGTCGTCCTTCGCCAGGGCGACGGCGGTCTGCTCCACCGCCGGCTGCAGGGCGAGAAAATCGCCCTCCAGATGGGATTGCACCGCCTGGATGTCGCCGATCATCTGCGAGTACTTCAGTTGCGCCCAGTTGGAGACGAAGTTGAACACCCACCAGGCCGAATCCCACGAGAAGCGGTCGAGACTTCCCTGCGCGAAGGATTCGGGCACCTCCTCGATGCCGCAATACAGCGGGATGTAGCAGGTGAAGAAGGTGTCGTCGACGCCGTACCAGGTGAGGCCGCCCACGGCATCGGGCAACCACGCGCGCGACTGGGTGACCATGGAGAAGCCGGTTTGCTGGGTGGAGATGGGACGCTCCCAGGTGTAGTGCACGCCGTCGACGGTGAAACCCATGGGCCGCCAGCGGTCGGGACTGCCGTAGGGTCCGGCGTCCACCCCCTGGGTCATGTCGTAGGGCGTGCCCTCGTAGTGGTCGCGCATCAACTGGAAGACATCGTGCACACCGAGCTTGTGATCGGGCTTGATCCACAGCGGAAGAGGCTCGGCTCCGTCGACACCCCGATGGTAGTCACTGGGCCACGAGCGCGAGGGCGCGCAGCGCCGGAAGAGGCTCCACACCCGGGTGGCGGTGTAGCGCAGTTGCTCCGGGGTGGTCGGATGGAAGGCCTTGCGCCAGCTGAAGGGCTCGCCGGCCTGGGGGTCGTACCAGCCCATCTTCGCCGCGAACGCCTCCATCCCCGGTGAGTACAGGCAATTGTCCGGATCGTCGGTGGGAAAGGTGTCGATGCGCCCGAGGTTGGCATGGGCGCACACGTAGCCGTCGGGCAGGCGCAGGGCAACCCAATAGGCCCCCGGACCGTCCTCCGGCGGGTTCTTCCCCGGACCCACCATCTCCACCACCCACGCCTCGTGGGGATCGCCGATGTAGAAGGATTCGCCGCTGCTGCGATAGCCGTACGCGTCGACCAGGCGTCCCATCACTTCGACCGCCTCACGGGACGTCGCCGCCCGTTGCAGGACCAGCCGCATGAGGTTCCAGTAGTGCAACAGGCCATCGGGGTTGATCAACTCCTCGCGTCCGCCGGTGGTGGTCTCGGCGATCACCACCTGATGGTCGTTCATCAGGTTCACCACCCCGTAGGTGTGCGCCGGCTGCGCCACCTTCCCCAGCACCTTGCCCGACCAGTTCTTGATCTCGAAGAACTCGCCCTCCTGGTGGTCGGCGGCCGGGATGATCTTCAGATGGGGATGGAATTCCCCGTCGCAGGTGTAGGTGACGATCACCGACCCGTCGACAGTCGCGCCACTGGAGGCGACGAAGTTGGTACAGGCCTGCGCCGCTACGGTGAACGAGACAGCGAGGACGAAGATCGACACGAGTGCGATCGTGATGCGCATGGCAACCCCTCTTGGCAACTGGAGATCCGGAGGTGATCGATCGCAGAACAATCGTCCAGACCCGCCGGAGAGGTCAACCGTGGACTGCATGTAGGCTGCACCGCGGGATCCATGGCGGATGGCTGCGTGGCTTGCCGCGCGGACGGCCGCGCGGTCCACGGCGGCAGCCCACGAGGGGATCAGCGGTCGGCGTCCTCGGGGTCCTTCGTCCCCGGCCGGAAACCGATACGGTCGAAGGGATTGACCACGCTGCTGGCGAGGTTGGACAGGTGGGCGCTGATCCTCTTCGTATAGCGCGAGCCCAGGGCGGCCATCACCGCGTCCTTGGCGCTGACCTGCGGATCCTCCACCAGGCCGTCGATGACCGAATCGAGACGCCGGCTGAACGAGGTGTGCTGACGCATCACCGACTCGGCGATCTCGATGTCCCCCTCGCGGAAGGCTTCGGCGGTGCGGGGAAACATCCCCATCACCTCCAGGGCGATCTCTCGCACGGTGTCGAAGTACTCGTTCCCCACGAAGGGATGCGGATAGCGCTCAGAGAGTTCGTAGATGTTCTTCGCGTAGTCGCCGATGCGTTCGACGTCGATGATGGTGGATGTGATGATCAGACCCGGGGTGATGTCGGCGTTGCCGTTGAGCAGTTGGTACTCGAAGACCAGGCGGCGCACCTGCATCTCTCCGCGGTTGATCTCCCGGTCGAGCGCGTAGATGTCGAGCTCGGGTTTGCGGCCGTCCAGCAGGTCGTCCAGCGCGGCGCGGGTCAGGGTCTCCGCTTTCTCCAGGCACTCATACGTCAGGTCCAATGCCTGGCCCAGGTGGTTCTTGGCTTTGAGTGCATTGAGCAGGGCTTTGAACATGTCCGTCTCCTAGCGCGTCAGGAAGATCAAGGCCAGGGGAATGAGGAAGAAGACCAGCAATACGTAGCCCACCGCGTAGAGCCGCGAGCGCAGGGTCAGCCGGCCGAGCAGTTTGGCGGCGCCGATGGGAAGACCCCGCAGGGGATAGAGCACCGCTATTCCATACACATTGAAGAACAAATGCGCCAATGCCACCACCAGGGCGGCCCCCACCCCGGTAACCAGGCTGGCCAGGATCGCGGTCACCGTCGTTCCGACATTGGCCCCGAGTACGACGGGGAAGATCTGCTCGACGGTCACGAAACCGGCGGCCAACAATGGCACGGCGAGGCTGGTGGTGACGCTGCTGCTCTGCACGAGCACGGTGATGATCATGCCCGCCAGCAACCCGGCCCAGGCGTGGCGGAACACGTAGCGGTGCATCAAGAGTTCGACGCGGCCGAGGATGAGGCTGCGCATCAGTTTCACCAGGAAGTGCAGACTCAGGAAGAGCAGGCCCAGGGACACCACGATGAGCACGGCGGCGGCCACTCCGTCACTGCCGGCCAGACGCAGGGTGAGGTCGCGCACCGCCTCGACCGCCGGTTTGACGATGAGCTTGAGCGGCGAGTGGAAGTTCACACCGCCCTGCCCGATGAGAATCCCCTCGGCCAGACGCGCCGAGCGCTCGATGATGTGGAAGCTCATCTCCAAAGGAAGGAAGATGATCACTGCGAGCAGGTTGAAGAAGTCGTGGACAGTGGCCCCGGCGAAGGCCCGCTGGAACTCCTGGGGACGCGCCATGTGGCCCAACGAGACGATGGTGTTGGTGACGCTGGTGCCGATGTTGGCGCCCATGACGATGGGGATGGCGCCGGGAACGGTCAGCCCTCCTCCGGCCACCAGGCCCACCACGATGGAGGTGACCGTACTGCTGCTCTGCACCAGGCTGGTTGCGAGGATCCCGATGAGCAGGCCGGTGAAGGGATTGCCGGTGGTCTCGATCAGCCGGACGGCGAAGTCCTTCCCCAGCAGCTTGAAGGTTCCGCCCAGCAGCTCGATGGAGAAGAGGAAGGCGTAGAGGACCAGAGCGAGAGCGGCGAGCCGGCCCACACCGACCCAACGGCTTCCTCCCGCCGGCTCCAGCGGCGAACCCTCCTGGATCGCCCCTTCGGCGGCGTTCATTCCATCCCGGCCACCGCCGGACCGGGCACGGTCACGGCAGCGACGGCGTCACCCATCGAAGCGGCAGGAGCGGTACCGCCTGCCGGGACGAAGAAGGGAATCGTCAACGCACGGCCTCCACTTTCTTCTTCAGGGCGGCGAGCAGTTCGTCGAAGCTCTTCTCGAACTTCTCGACGCCCTCGCGAAGCAGTTGATCGGTCGCGTCCAGTATGGACACTCCCAGCTCCTCGATCCCGTGAAGATCGCGTGAAGATGCCTCGACGTCCTGGAGAACCCGGTCCGGAGCCGGATCGCCGTGATCGCGGTAGGCCTCGACAGTGACCGTGGGGAGGGTGTTCACCGTGTCGCGGCCGATCAGGGGATCGACGTACAGGGTGTCGGGATAGGCCGGATTCTTCGTGCTGGTCGATGCCCACAGGGGACGCTGGACCCTCGCCCCGGCCGCCTTCAGGGCCTCCCACCGGGGCCCGTCGAAGACCTCCAGGAAATCCTGGTAGGCCAGCTTGGCGTTGGCCACGGCGGCCTTGCCCCGCAGAGCGAGTGCCCGCTCACTTCCCACTTCCTCCAGCCGGCTGTCGACGAGGGTGTCCAGACGGCTCACGAAGAAAGAGGCCACCGAGGCCACCCTCTCCAACGGAAGCCCCTGCTCGAGCCGCGCCTCGAGAGCCTGCAGGTAGGCCTCCATCACCTGGCGGTAGGCGCCGCGGCCGAACAACAGGGTGACGTTGATGTTGCGGCCCTTCTCGAGCGAGCGGCGGATGGCCTCCATCCCCTCGGCCGTCGCCGGTACCTTCACCATGAGGTTGGGCCGGTCCACCCATTCCCAGAGCCGGTCGACCTCCTTCACCGTCGTCTCCATGTCGTAGGCCAGACGCGGATCGACCTCGAGGCTGACGAAGCCGTCCGCCCCGCCGCTGCGCTCGTAGACCCCCGCGAGCAGATCGCAGGCCTCGCGGATGTCCTGCACCGCCAGTTCCCAGAAGATCTCTTCGTGGTCGAAGCCCTTCTTCGCCAGACGGGCGATCTCGTCATCGTAGTCGTCACCGGACAGCGCCGCCTGGAAGATGCTGGGATTGCTGGTGATGCCCCGCATGTCGTCCTCGTCGCGCAGGCGGGCGATGGTTCCGTCGCGCAGAAACGCGCGGCCCAGCGAATCCCACCAGAAGGACTGACCGAATTCATGGAGACGGCGTAGCGGATTCTCACTCATGCGATGACTCCTCGAAGAAGATATTGGGGCGGCCGAAGCCGGATGCAGCCCGGCTCACAGGGGTTTCTGCGTCCTCTCCATCTCCAGGACCTTGGCCTTGCGCCGCTCGTGGCGCTCCTCGCCGGTGAACTCGGCCTCGAGGAACGCGCGCACCAGCTCGTCGGCCAGGTTGGCCCCCACGATGCGGGCGCCCAGGCACAGGACGTTCATGTCGTCATGCTCGACCCCCTGGTGCGCCGAGTAGCAATCGTGGCACAGACCGGCGCGGATCCCGGCCACCTTGTTGACCGCCACGCAGGCGCCCACCCCGCTGCCGCAGATGACGATGCCGCGTTGGGCTTCGCCTTCGATGATCTTGCGGGCCACCGCCGAGGCGTAGTCGGGGTAGTCGACCGACGCCTCGCTGTCGGTGCCGCAGTCGATGGGCTTCAGGCCCAGGGCCTCCACCGTTTCCATGACCGTGTGCTTCAGGGGAAAGCCACCGTGATCGCATCCGATGGCGACGCTTCGCAGGGACATGGCGATCGACCTTTCCGGGGTTGAAGGGCAGCCACTCGGGCGCATCGGGCGAGGCAGCGGCCCAAGGGGCCGGACGCCACCGTAGCGGCGGAGAAGAAGTGTAGAGAAGGCCCCGTCCCAGGGCAACCGCCGATGCGGGCCGGCGACGGTGCCTTCCACCCGGCCGCGGTCTCGAACGTGGCCTCCGTCCGGCGGACCCGTACCCGCACCGGAGGGGACGGCGCCTTCTCCTTCCCGCGTCTGCGGGCACCTGCTAGTGTGGCTTGCATCGGCGTCCCCCCCGAACCCTTCCCCCTGCTGGAGGTGCCCAATGGTGTGCGGCTGTGATTGGATCCCCCGTCTCGGCGGCGCTGCGGCACGACCCTTCCTCCTGGGCCTCATCGGCAGCCTCGCCGCCATCGCCTGGCCGGCGGTTGCGGCACAGGCCGGCGGCGCCGCGGGGCAGGCCGTCATGGCCGGCGATCCTTCCCCGGTCGAACTCGTCGAGAGCTGGCCGGTGGAGACCACCCTCGACCATCCGGACATCGCCGACGCACCGGCGGTGTGGCTGGAGATGATCGCCGGGGCCACCAGGACCCTCGACTTCGCCGAATTCTACGTCTCCAATGCGCCGGACAGCCTGCGGACGGCCCACCCCGAGGTGGCCGGAAGGCTCGAGGCGGTGATCGAGGCCATCGAGGCCGCCGCCGAACGCGGGGTACGGGTGCGATTCCTGGCCGAGAAGAAGTTCTACCGCACCTACCCGGAGACCCTCGACCGCCTCGACGCCCATGAGGGAATCGAGGTGACCCTCTTCGATGTCGCATCGGTCATGGGAGGCGTCCTGCACGCCAAGTACTTCGTGATCGACCGGCGTGAAGCCTACCTGGGCAGCCAGAACTTCGACTGGCGCTCGCTGGCCCACATCCAGGAACTCGGGCTGCGGATCCACGACCCCACCCTCACCGGGAAGCTCGCCCGTGTCTTCGACTACGACTGGGCCCTGGCCCATGGCGAAGCCATCCCCCACTTCCCTCCGCTCGATACGCCCCTGCCCGAGGGCTACCACTGCGCCTTCAGCCCCACCGGCTTCCTGCCCGATCCCGGCGACTGGGATCTGCCCCGGATCGTCTCCCTGCTGGACGGTGCCCAACGAAGCATCCGCGTTCAATTGCTGTCGTACAAGGCCATCGGCCGCGACCACCGCTACTGGAACGTGCTGGAGGATGCCTTGCGCGCGGCCGCGGCCCGCGGGGTCGAGGTGGAGATGATCGTGGCCGACTGGTCCAAGGGAGGTGCCACCATCCGTGGGCTGCAGAGCCTGCAGTGCCTCGAGCACATCACGGTGAAGCTGGCCACGATTCCTCCCTGGTCGGGCGGATTCGTCCCCTTCGCCCGGGTGATCCACGCCAAGTACCTGGTCGTGGACGGAGCGAGGGCCTGGGTGGGCACGTCCAACTGGGAGAAGAGCTATTTCCACACCTCCCGCAACGTCGGCCTGGTCATGGAGGACAAGGCCCTGGCCGCCCGGCTGGAGGCATTCTTCCAGAGCCTGTGGGACAGCGGCTACGTGGAGACGGTGCAACCGGGGGCGCGGTATGAGAAACCGCGGGTCGCCCGGTAGCCTGCTCTTGGCGAAAGCGCCGGAGCATGTCACCCTCGACGAGCCCAGCCAACCGGAGGTGGTCCCGTGCGCAAGTTCATGATCGGATGTGGAGTTCTCGTCGCCCTGGTCCTGTTGATCGGACTGGTGTCGTCCTGGCTGCTCGTGCGTTCGCTGAAGCACCAGTTGCCGGTGGATTCGCTGGAGAAACAGCGCAAGG
Source organism: Candidatus Krumholzibacteriia bacterium (assembly GCA_029932915.1). Classification (GTDB taxonomy): domain Bacteria; phylum Krumholzibacteriota; class Krumholzibacteriia; order JAJRXK01; family JAJRXK01; genus JAOZPE01. Next base: position 76,635 of record JAOZPE010000002.1, on the reverse strand, counting down.
AGCTGGTGCAGCTCTACGGTGGGATCGACGACTACGTCCCGCCCCTGGACGGACGCCTGAGGGCCGAACGCCTGGAGAGCTACCTCAGGGTACGCGAGAACCTTCCCGACGACGGGACCGCCTTCCTCCATGCACTCGAGCACCTCGCTGACCAGGAACGCCGCCTCGACGAGGCCAAGGGACTGGAGAAGCTGAAGATCGGCCTGAAGATGGCCAAGGGAGGAATGGGCGTGGCCCGGGTGGCCGCCTCCTTCCTCGCGGCGCGCGACTCCCTCCTGCTGGTGGAGGAAATGGGTCCCGGCGAATACCTCTTCCTCACCACGGTCACGGCGATCTGCGATCTCCAATGGAATCCCCCGCGGTGCCGCCAGGCGCAGCCCGATTCGCTCGAGATGGTGAAGCTGTCCGAAGCCCGCAGTGAACTGCGCAAGGGCTTCATCCACCAACTGGAGAACGCACGCCGGGCGCTGCGGGCCCTCGACGAGCTCGACGTCGCCCAGCAGGAATGGCTCGCCGCCCTGGACGACGCACTCGACCACGGCCCGATCGGAGACGACCGCATTCCCTTCGAGGACGGTCTGCCCCAGGCCATGAGAGCGAGCATCGAACCCTGGCGGGCGCGGATCGAGGCCACCCTGCCCACCTGCCAGGAGGCGTGGTTCCTCGAGTTGATGGTGCTCACCGACCGGAACGAACACGGTTTCCAGTTCCAGTACGGAGGCCGCAAGAAGACCCAACCCGTGATCGAGGTGCAGTGACCCGGCGATGACCCGGCGCGAGCAAGAAGGAGACGCGGCTTCCTCCCCTCCGGCCGCCGCAACGCCTCCGGACCCGCTGGGGCGCCGCCTCTGGCGTCTGGCCGCCTTCAACATCCTGGCCAACCTCATGGTTCCCCTGGCCGGGCTCGTCGACACCGCCCTGCTGGGCCACCTCAGCGAGATCCGCTACCTGGCCGGGGTGGCCCTGGGAGCCGTCCTCTTCGACTACCTCTACTGGACCTTCGGATTCCTGCGCATGGGCACCACCGGACTGACGGCCCAGGCCGTCGGCCGGGACCGCAGCGACGACGCGGTGGTGGTGATGCTGCACGGGGTCCTGGTCGCCGTGGCCATCGGCGCGGCCCTGTTGATCCTGAGCCGGCCCCTGATGAAGTTCGGATTCTGGGCCCTGCAGGGCAGCCCGGACGTGGAGGCGGCGGGCAGCGCCTACTTCCGCGCGCGGATCTGGGGCGCTCCGGCGAGCCTGGTGAACTTCGTGCTGCTGGGCTGGTTCCTCGGACGCGAGCAGGGAAGCCGGGTGCTGGCGATGTCGCTGGTGGGCAACGGAGCCAACGTACTGCTGGACTACCTCTTCATCGTCCACTGGAAGCTGGCCGCCGCCGGGGCCGGTGCGGCCACCGCCCTCAGCCAGTACCTCATGCTGGCCGTCGCGGCGGGCCTGGCCCTCCCCCAGCTTCGGAACCTGCCCCTGGCCGATCTCGCCGGACGAGCGGTGCGGGGCCGGCTGCTGAGGGCGGCGATCACCTTCAACCGAGACATCCTCGTGCGTACCCTGGCCTTGATCTCGGTCTTCGCCGTCTTCATGAATCTCGCCTCGATGCTCGGGGCGGTGCTGCTGGCGGCCACCGCGGTGGTGAAGCAGGTGGTGACCCTGGCCGCCTTCTTCATCGACGGCATCGCCTTCGCCACCGAGAGCCTGGCCGGGATCTTCGACGGCGCCGGCGACCGCCACAGCCTGCGGCGTCTGCTGCGGATGTCCCTGGGTTGGAGCCTGCTCATCGGTCTCACGGTCGCCCTGGCCTTCCATCTCTTCGGCGGCGTCCTCTTCGGGCTGCTCACCAACCACGCCGAGGTCCTGGAGTGGACGACCCGGCTGTCGGGCTGGCTCTTCCCCGTGCTGGGAATGGGATCGCTGGCCTACGCGCTCGACGGCTACTTCATCGGTCTGGTCCGGGGCCGCGTCCTGAGCCGGGCGATGCTGGTGGCCGCGACCGTGGGATTCCTCCCCTTCGCCGCGCTGGCCTGGCGCCGCCAGGACGTCCACCTGTTGTGGTTGTCGCTGAGCGTCTTCATGGCCGCGCGGGTGCTCACCCTTGGCCTTCGCGTCGGCTCGACCCTCAGAACTTCATCCCCAGACCCGTCCGCAGGGTCCAATCGTCCCGTTTGACCCCCTCCGGTGGTCGGGAATCGTAGCGGTGCGAGAAGTTCAGCTCGAAGTAGAGCTGGGCCACCACATCGGTCTTCAACCGGGCCTGCAGGGACGAGCGGAAGTCGGAGAAATCGGCCCACCGGGGTTGGTAGAAGGCCACCATGTCGAAGGTGGCGTGATCGTTGAGATCGAAGAGGAGGGACAGGAACGAGGACATGCGCTGGCGCCGGGGCTCCGAGCGGCCGTCGCCCTCGAGCCGCTCGTTCTCCAGCATGGTGGTCATGCCGACGAAGGCGTCGAAGGCGCGCGAGCGATGCAGATCCCAGCGCAGGCCGCCACCCAACAGGAAACGGCTCTTCAGGCGCTGGAAGCGGTCGTGCTGGTTCTGCACGAAGACGATGGTCCCCCACCGGTGGGCGAACCACCAGTTGTGGCGCAGGTGACCGCTGCTGGCGTTGGCCACGTCCTCCCCGCGGGCGGTCTTCCAGCGTCCCGAGCTCAGCACTCGCACCCGCTGCCGCCGGCCCTTCCACTGGAAGGTCAACGAGCCACTGAACTCCTGGTATTCGGTGTTCCCCTGGGCCAGGTCCATGTACAGGCTCAGCTCGCCGTCGAAGCCCGGTTCCTCGTCGGAGAAGCCCCGGAGGGTGTTGACGATCTGGGCCGGACAGGGGCGAACGGGACCAGTGAGAACCAGCGCGGTGAGCGCCGGGATCAACGCGAACCAGCGTGCGCGATGCGTCATCGTCGTATCGTCTCCTCCTTCGGGGACTCCTGCGGTACCATACCTTACTGGTCGAAAGCGCAGCAGCTTCTATATTTGCCGCCGGAACCCGCCTCGGCCTCCAGCCCCGGATGCTCGCGCGCCGGAAGGAACGCCCGGCCGAGGCCCTCCGCCACCTCTGAGAAGGGATCGCGTCATGGACAAGAACTGGTTGCAGGCCATCGAGACGGCCTATCGGGGATTCGCCGACCGCCACGAGGAGGGCCGCAAGGTCCTCGGACACCCGCTGACCTTGGCCGAGAAGATCCTCTTCAGCCATCTGGTGGACCGCAGCCAGGCCCCCACCCGCGGTTCCAGCGTGGTCGATCTGCGTCCCGACCGCGTCGCCATGCAGGACGCCACCGCCCAGATGGCCCTGCTGCAGTTCATCTCCGCGGGCAAGAAGAAGGTGGCCACCCCCAGCACGGTCCACTGTGACCACCTCATCCGGGCCCACACCGGCGCGGCCGAGGATCTGCGGACCGCCGAGGAGGAGAACGGCGAGGTCTACGAGTTCCTGCGCACCGCGTCCAGGAAGTACGGCATCGGCTTCTGGAAGCCGGGTGCCGGCATCATCCACCAGGTGGTGCTGGAGAACTACGCCGCCCCGGGCATGATGATGATCGGGACGGACAGCCACACCCCCAACGCGGGCGGTCTGGGCATGATCGCGGTCGGCGTGGGCGGGGCCGATGCGGTCGACGCCATGGTGGGCATGCCCTGGCAGGTGCTGTGGCCCCGGCTCATCGGGGTCAAGCTCACCGGTTCACTGAACGGTTGGACCGCACCCAAGGACGTCATCCTCAAGCTGGCCGGATTGCTCACGGTCAAGGGCGGCACGGGCAAGATCGTCGAGTACTTCGGCGAGGGCACCCGCAGCATCTCGTGCACCGGCAAGGCCACGATCTGCAACATGGGAGCCGAGCTGGGGGCGACCACCAGCCTCTTCCCCTTCGACGAGCGCATGGCGGCCTATCTGGAGGCCACCGAGCGCGGCGAGGTCGCCAGGCTGGCCCGCGAGCACGCGGCCGAGCTCACCGCCGATCCGGAGGTGCTGGCCCATCCGGAGGACTACTACGACGAGATCGTCGAGATCGACCTGTCCACCCTCGAACCGCACCTGGTGGGACCCCACACCCCCGACCTGGCCCATCCCATCTCGAAGATGGCCGCCGACGCCCGCGAGAGTGGCTACCCCATGGAGCTGTCGGCCGCTTTGATCGGCTCGTGCACGAACTCGAGCTACGAGGACATCGACCGCTCGGCGAACCTGGCCCGGCAGGCCCTGGAGAAGGGGCTGAAGGCCCACACGCAGTTCCTCATCACCCCGGGCAGCGAGCAGGTGCGGGCCACCATCGAACGCGACGGCCAGTTGGAGACCCTCACCGGGATCGGCGGCGTGGTGCTGGCCAATGCCTGCGGACCCTGCATCGGGCAGTGGCAGCGTGACGACGTGCCCCAGGGCCAGCCCAACAGCATCGTCACCTCCTACAACCGCAACTTCCGCAAGCGCAACGACGGCAATCCCGAGACCCACGCCTTCATCGGCAGCCCGGAGATCGTCACCGCCCTGGCCCTGGCCGGGCGCCTCGACTTCAACCCGCTGACCGACACCCTCACCGCCGAAGATGGAAGCACCTTCAAACTCGAGCCGCCCTTCGGCGATGAGCTGCCCCGCCGCGGCTTCGACCCCGGGGACACCTCCTATTTCCTCCCCCCCGTCGAAGACAGCGGCGAGGTCGAGGTGAAGGTCGCCCCCGACAGCGAACGCCTGCAACTGCTCACTCCCTTCGAGCCCTGGGACGGCAAGGACTTCGAGGATCTCTTCGTCCTGCTCAAGGCCAAGGGCAAGTGCACCACCGACCACATCTCGCCGGCCGGGCCGTGGCTGCGTTTCCGCGGTCATCTCGACAACATCAGCGACAACCTCTTCATCGGCGCGGTCAATGCCTTCCGCGACGAGGTGGGAAGGGGCAAGAACCAGCTCGACGGCAGCATCGACGCCTTCTCCAAGGTGGCCCGCGCCTACAAGGCGGCCGGCAAGGGCTGGATCGCCGTCGGCGACGAGAACTACGGAGAGGGCAGCTCACGCGAGCATGCCGCCATGGAGCCCCGCCACCTCGGAGCCAAGGCGGTACTGGTGCGCTCCTTCGCCCGCATCCACGAGACGAACCTGAAGAAGCAGGGCGTCCTGCCGCTGACCTTCGTCGACCCGGCCGACTACGACAAGGTCCAGGAGGATGACCGGGTGAGCATCCTCGGCCTCAGAGAGCTGGCGCCGGGCAGTGAGGTCACCGTCGTGCTCAAGCACGCCGACGGCAGCGAGGATCGCTTCCCCGCCCGCCACTCGCTCACCGCCGAGCAGATCGAGTGGTTCAAGGCGGGCAGCGCCCTGAATCTCATCCGCCGCCGCGAGGGCTTGAGCTGACGGTGGTCGATTCGCTGGACCCACGAGCTCTCCGGCTGGGCGTGAGCCGCTGTCTCCTCGGCGAGAGAGTGCGCTACGACGGCAATGACCGCCACGACCCGTGGGTGGTCGGCCATCGCAGCCGAGCTGACGACGGCCGGCCTCTCCACTGGGTGGGGGTGTGTCCGGAGGTGGAGATGGGGATGGACGTCCCCCGCGAGCCGGTGCAACTGGAGGGAGCACCGGCCATGCCGAGGATGAAGGGCGTCGACAGCCGGGTCGATCACACTCCCCGCTTCCAGCAGTGGGCCGCCGGCAAGCTGTCCGAGCTGGGAGTGGAGGACCTGGATGGCTACGTGCTCAAGAGCCGCTCGCCCAGTTGCGGTCTCGGCGACACCGACCTCTTCGACCACCGCGGAAAGAAGATCATCGGCCGCGTCGACGGACTCTTCGCGGCCGCCCTGCGCCGCACCTTCCCCTTCCTGCCGCTGACCACCGAACAGTCGCTCGAGCAGGCCGGCCGCCGCGAGCTCTTCCTGCAGCGCGCCCGCCTCTACCGCCAGTACAAGGAGATGGTGGCGATGGGCGCCGAGCCCTCCTTGCTGCGGACCCTGCACGAGGAGGTCCACCGGGCGTTGGAGACCTTCGGTCCGCCCGAGGAGGAACCGGGGAAGAAGGGCGGGGAAAGAAACCGGGAAGCAGAAGAGCGGGAGAAGACAGGACAGGAGCGTCTCGAAGAAGCCTACCAGGCCCTTCTGCAACGCCTCGAGCAGGGGGGAAGAACGACGAAGGAGCTGACCGAATACGGCCAGCTCCTCCACGATCTCTTCGAATCCCTGGACCGGGGCTAGTTCCCGCCCACCGTCTCCAGGCGGTACCAGGTCTCCTTGTCCGCCGCCGCATCCACCTTCTCGATGAGCGCGTCGGTATTGGCCAAGGCCATCGAATCCTCTTCGAGAGCCTCGCCCATCTTGTCCTGCACCTTCATGTTGAACTCGAAGGCCTTCTGCATGACGCCCGCCACCGGACTGAGCACGGTGCAGCGGCCCCAGGAAGGCGGCATCTGCCGCGGGGCGGCGTCCGGAGCGTAGGGCACGTACCAGCGGGGGCTGTCCTCGCCGCAGCGCACGGCGAAATCGGTGAAGTTCTGATAGCCGGGCAGATCGTCCTCCAGGGGACCATAGGCCTCGCGGCGCACGCCCGCGATCCGCCCGTCCAGCTGGACCGCCTGGAGCAGGCTCTCCATGAGCAGGATCTTCTCCATGTCGCTGGCCAGCATCGATTTCGCCACCAGGGAGGCCTTCCGCTGGGAGAAGCGGTCGTACTGGGGACCACGGGCCGACTCCACCTTGTTCTGGACGAAGTCGAAGATGGCCGCCTCCTTCTCCACGTCGGTCTCCACACCGTCGGTGAGCGCATGGGCCAGGCTGTCCACCTCGGTGGAGGCCACCCCCGCTTCCTCCTCGATCATCGCGAAGTGACGGGCCACCCGCCGCCAGCCGGTGGTCGGGATCCAACCCCGGCCCACTCCGGGCAGGGTGGTATAGCGTCCCACATGCACGACCTCGAAGACCGGGACATCCGCTCCATAGGGCGGGGACAGTGGCAGTTCGGGATAGCCCGGCAGGTAGTTCATGCTCGCCGACAGGTCCGAGGGCAGACCGTTGGTCTTGCGGCTGACGACGAGCTTGTAGTCGTGGTCGTCGCCGTTGCGGCCCACGATCTTGTAGGCGTCATATCCGGTGGTGACCACCCGGAGATTCGAGCGCACCACCGGAACCTGGGTGACCGCCGGAAGCACCCGGGCGTAGATCGGATCGGGATAGGAGGAGACCACCGACCAGCCGATGACATCGCCGGTCTGGATGTCGGGCCAGGAGAAACGGGCCTGGCCGCGCCGGGGCGGATCGGGCGGGGTGCTGTCGAGCTGGCGGCCGGCCAACTGATAGAGCTTCCCATCGCGGTAGCGGAACGCCCCCATGGCGGTGATCTCGCTCTCGGCGGTGGTATAGGGATGCAACGCCCGCTCCGGAAGCTTCGACGGATCCTGCACCAGCAGGATCAGGTTCCGGCACAGCTTCGTCGAGCTGATGTCGATGTCGGCCATGACCTGGTTGTAGAGCACCACCACCGACGCCGATTCCCCACCAGGCACGTCCTTCTCGGCCTTCAGGACCCTATCGACGAAGGAGACGATCTGCTTCGGTGATCGCTGGGCGATGGCCCAGTTCTCCTTGCCGGAGTCATTGGCCGCCCTCGCAGGGACGGAAATCAGGGAAAGGGCGGTCCCCAGGACCAGACCCAGGAATAGACCCATGGAGATTCGACGAAACATGAGCGTTACCTCTCGGCGAAAGTTCAACGGAAGAGCCCCCGGCGACCTGATCGCATCCAACCGTCCGGGAGGATCCGGCGGCGGCCTCAGTATGCCACGGCCGGGGCCGGGCGGCCAGGGTGGGGAATACGGCCCGCAGAAGGCCGGGGAAGCGGTCCTGCCGCTCCCCCGGCCGCAGGACATCTAGGGGGCGCTGAGAGTCTCGATGCGGTACCAGCCCTGTGCCTTCGCATGGGCCTCGGCTTCCTCCATCAGGCGGCGCGGATCGACCTTGCCCGACTTGGCGTAGCTCTCGGTCGCGACCTTCTTGCGGTAGGCCCGCACTTCCTCCAGGAGACCCGTCTTGGGACTGAGAACCTCAGCCTTGCCCCAATCGGCGGGAAGGGTTCCCGCTTCGAGCCCCTCCACCGCCGGATCGTACCAGCGTGGTTCGTCGCCGCCACAGCGCACCGCCATCTCCCCGAAGGCAATGAAGGTCTTGCTCACCTGGTCGAGGGGACCCCACGACTGGGGCCGCACCGCGGCGAACTGGGCATCGATACCGACGGCGTCGAGCAGGGCGATCATGAGCGCGTCCTTCTCGAAGAGGGTCGCCTCCTTGGCCGCCATGACCTCCTTGAGGGTCCGCATGCCGGTGCGGTCGTATTCATCGCCGTCGAGCAGCTTGATCTGATCCCGTACGTATTCGCACACCGCCTTCTCCTTGGCGGCATCGTCGTCCAGACCGGTGGTCAGGGCCGAAGCCTGGATGTCCAGCGAACCGGCGTCCTTGAGGATCTGCTCCCGGGCTCCGCTGAGCTGGGCGGCCACGGTGGCCCATCCCTCCATGGGAACCCATCCGCGGTAACCGTTGGGATCGTCCGCGTGCCGCTCGGTCAGGGCGATGGCGAAGACGGGGGTCGATACGGGGAAGGGCTCGGTAGCGGGAAGGTTCTCGATCGCGGCCAGTTCACCACTGCGCGCCTTCCACTGCTCGGGCCGGTCGTTCACCAGACCCTCGGTCTTGATCGACACCGCCTTCTCGGGGAAGGCATTGCCCTCCAGGGCGAAATTCGACGAGCCGTCGTTGAGGATGCGGACACTCACGTAGACCACCGGATAGCGATCGGCAGCCGGTCCCATCCACGGTTCCACCATTCCCTCGTGGGACTCGACGACCGACCAGCCCACCACGTCACCCTTCTTCAGGGGAGCCAGGTCGAAGAGGATGCGGTCGCGGTGGATGTCGTCGGTGGCGACGACGACCTCCGCCTTCGACTCGTCGTAGCGGAGGAACTTCCCATCGCGCAGGATGAAGGCGTTGCGCTCGGGGTAGTGCCCATCGCCGTCCATGTACGGCCTGGTGAGGTCCTCACCCACCTGCGCGGGGTTCTTCACCAGGAACACCATGTTGGTGCAGACCTGGTAGTTCTTCTCCAGGCTCTTGAGGAAGTGCTGCTTGTAGAGGATGACCGCTCCGGCATCGTCGGCGCCGGGGACCTTGTCCGCGTGCGGCAGCAGCTTGCCCACGAATCGGGTCAGGGCTTCGTCCGAACGCTGGGCCACGGCCCAACTCGTCTGGGCCACTGCGGCCGAGGTGTGGACGAAGAAGAAGAGGAACGCCAGCGACAGGGTCCAGCGAAGGGTTCTCGGGGATGACATGAAGAAAGTCCTCCGGATCGAAAGGTGGCCAGGTGTCCGGCACAAGATGGTCGATAGGCCCGGCGACTGGCAAGGGCCATTGTGCTCCCGCACAGCCGGCCGCCGCCGGCATTCCGCCAGCGGCGGCTCTCTTCATCAAGATACATCGGCCCCGGTAGCCGGGTTCCCACAGGCTCCTAGGGCTTCTTCTTGGCCTGATCGGCCACCGCCTGGGCCGCGCGCGCGATTTCGTCGGGATCGCCCAGGTAGTAGTGCCGGATGGGTTGGAGCTGGTCATCGAGCTCGTAGACCAGGGGAACGCCGGTGGGGATGTTGAGTCCGACGATCTCCTCCTCGGAGATGTCGTCGAGGAACTTGACCAGGGCACGCAAACTGTTGCCGTGGGCCACGATGAGAACGCGCTGGCCGGACTTCACCACCGGGGCGATCTGCTCGGTCCACAGCGGCAGGAAGCGTTTCACCGTCAGCTCGAGGCTCTCGGTGCGGGGGATGTCCTCGGGCGCCAGTGAGGCATAGCGCGGGTCGTGCCCCGGCCAACGTTCATCGCTGGGATCGAGCGGCGGCGGCGGTGTGGCATAGCTGCGCCGCCAGATCATGACCTGTTCCTGGCCCATCTTCTCCGCCGTCTCGGCCTTGTTCAGGCCCTGCAGGGCCCCGTAGTGGCGTTCGTTGAGCCTCCAGTGACGGACCACGGGCAGCCACATGCGGTCCATCTCATCCATCACCAGCCACATCGTCCGGATCGCCCGTTTGAGAACGGAGGTGTAGATCACGTCGAAATCGTAGCCCTCTTCGAGCAACAGACGGCCCGAACGGATCGCTTCATCGACTCCCTGCTCGGTCAGGTCGACATCGGTCCAGCCCGTGAACCGGTTCTCGAGGTTCCAGGTGCTCTGGCCGTGCCGAAGCAGCACCAGCTTGTGCATGGGGGAATCCTTTCAACTCAGAAGGGGAAAGGGTCGGGGGACTGCTTTCATCATACCATGCTCCCCGAAGACGCGCACTTGTCCAGCGGAGCCCGACTGACTAGGCTCGGGGCATCGCAGGCGGCATGGGGCAGGCCCGTCGTCGGCCGCCGCGGCGAGGCAGGATCGTTCCTCTTTCCTTCCGGAGACATCATGACCGTCATCATCACTGGATCCGATCTGAGCATCGAGAAGCTCGTGGCCGTCGCCCGCCACGGCGAGAAGGTCGAGCTGCACCCCGACGCGGTGGCGAGAATCCAGAAGTGCCGCAATCTGCTCGAGAAGAAGATCGACCAGGGCGAGGTCATGTACGGAGTCAACACGGGCATCGGCGAGCTGGCCAGCGTCGCGCTCGAGCCCGAACAGGTCGAACGCTTCCAACGCTACCTGGTCTACAACCACTCGGCCGGGATCGGCGATCCGGCTCCCATCGAGCACGTCCGTGCCGCGATGCTCGGCCGGATCAACGTCCACGCCCACGGGAACTCCGGCTGCCGGGCGATCATCCCCCAGACCTACGTGGAGATGCTGAACAAGGGCGTCACCCCGGTGGTCAGCGAGAAGGGAAGTGTCGGCGCCTGCGGTGACCTGGCGCCGATGAGCCAGATCGCCCTCTCGCTGATGGGCGAAGGCGAGTCGTTCTACCAGGGTGAGCGCATGCCCACCCGCGAGGCGCTCGAGCGCGCCGGTATCGAGCCCCCCGGATTGCAGGCGCGCGACGGTCTGGCCTCGATCAACGGCTCGAACCTGTTGACCGCCATCTCCGCCCTGGTCGTGCACGACACCGAGGCCTGGCTGCGCCAGGCCGAGATCGCCGCCGCGATGAGCCTGGAGGCGTTGGGGGCGAACCTGAAACCCTACGACCGCCGCCTGCACGAGCTGCGGGGATTCCGCGGAGCGATCGCCTCGGCCGAGAACCTGATGAAGATCATCGAGGGCAGCGATCTCACCGTCGAGGGCCGCATCGAGGTGAAGGTGCAGGACGCCTACAGCATGCGCAGCACTCCGCAGGTGATCGGAGCCGCCCGCGACGCCCTGCGCTGGGCGCGCGAGCAGATCGAGATCGAGCTGAACGGCGTCGGTGACAACCCCATCTTCCTGCCCGACGAGGACACCGTCCTCACCGGGGCCAACTTCCAGGGAACCCCGGTCTCGCTGCCCACGGACATGCTCGGGGCGAGCGTGGCCATGGTGTGCGTGCTGAGCGAGCGGCGGCTCAACCGCCTGTTGAATCCCAACCTGTCGGTCGGCCTGCCCGCCTTCCTCACCAAGGGCGCCGGCATGTTCAGCGGGCTCATGCTCAGCCAGTACACCGCCGACATGCTCATCGTCGAGCAGCGCATCCTCTCCACTCCGGCGAGCACCCAGAGCATCCCCGCCGCCGCCGACCAGGAGGACTTCGTGAGCATGGGCATGAACACGGCGCTGAAGACCCGCCAGATCCTCGAGAACGCCAACGGGGTGCTGGGCATCGAGCTGCTGGCCGCCGCCCAGGCCCTCGACTTCCGCGACTGGAAGTTCGGGCGGGGAACCCGGGCCGCCCACGCAGCCATCCGCGCCAAGGTGCCCCACCTGGACGAGGACCGGCCCCTCTTCCACGATCACAACACCATGGCGGCCGAGGTCAGAAGCGGCGCGATCCTGCAGGCGGTCCAGGCCGAGGTGGGCGAGCTGCGGGTGTACTGAAGCGTTCCCTTCCGAGGCGCTTGCCTCCACCCTTCCCGGCACGACGAGGGCCGGCGAAGATCCTTCGCCGGCCCTTGAACCAAGCGTCGGCAGCGAGACGGCGGGCACCCCACCGAGCCATCCGCCGCCCCCTCTGGCCGTCGCTCAGTAGGGTCCGCCTTCGGCCGGGACCTTCCCCGCGTGGACCCGGTACACCCAGCTCGAGTAGGCCAGGACGATGATCATGCCCGGGATCCACCACATGAGCCCGATGCGCAGCCCCGAGACCGGGGCCGAGGCGTTGTAGATGTCCAGGCTGCGGGAGATGTCGCCCAAAGCCGGCAAGACCAGCGGATAGACGCCGGCCACCAGGGCCCCGAGCATCCCTGCCAGGTAGGCGCACGAGGCGTAGAACGCCGCCCTCTCCCTTCCCTGCCGGGGGAAGATCACGAGCATCACCAGACCCGCCACCGCCAGCAGGGGGAAGACCCAGCGCAGCGGCTGGGAAGTCATGTGCTGCAGGATCACCGGTTGGACGACGAAGGTGTAGATGCTCACCAGGACGGTCAGGACCATCTGGATGGGGGTGAGCACCGCGATGGCCCGCCGGGCCCGCTCCTGCATGGCTCCGGTGGTCTTCAGGTTGAGCCAGGTGCCGCCGTGCAGGGCGAGCGCACCCAGGACGGTCACCCCCGCGGTCACCGTGTAGAAGTCGAGGACGCCGACCTCATGCCCCCCTCCCATCCACATCGGAGCAAAGAAGCGCCCCTGTTCGTTCAGGGGCACGCCGCGGACCACGTTCCCCAGCGCGGCCCCGAAGAACACCGCCAACAGGGCGGAACTGATCATGAAGATGCTGTCCATCAGAGGACGCCAGACCGGACCCTCCAGATGCGAGCGCAGCTCGATGGCGATGCCGCGTCCCATGAGCATCCACAACACCATGTTCAACGGCAGGTAGAAGCCGCTGAAGGCGCTGGCGTACAGCAGGGGGAATGCGAAGTACAGGGTGCCCCCGGCCGCCAGCAGCCACACCTCGTTGCCGTCCCATACCGGCCCGATGGAACGGAGGACCTGACGACGCTCGTCATCGCTGCGCGCGACGTAGCGGTGGAGAATGCCCGCGCCCAGGTCGAAACCGTCGAGCAGCGCGTACATGACGATCATGAAGGCAACGAAACAGAACCAGATCGTTTGCATGGCCGACCCCCGATCAATGCTGGGCATGGGCCGAGGGACCGCGATGGATCTCCCGCCACATCAGCAGAATGAAGAGAAACGTGAGCAAGGTGTACATCCCCATGAAGCCGATCAGCGTGAACATGCCGTTCCCGGCCGAGACGGTGTCACTGCTCCCGGCACTGGTCCGCAGGAGGCCGTAGACGAGCCACGGCTGACGGCCGATCTCCGCCGTCATCCATCCGGCGGTGTTGGTGATGTAGGGAAGAGGGAAGAGCAGCAACAAGAGCCACAGCATCGGGCGGAGTTCGAAGAGCTTCTTCTTCCACAGCAGGAAGGCGGCGACGAGCAGGACGGCGATGAAGATCGTCCCCAGACCCACCATGACGTGGTAGGCGTAGTACAGAAGCGGGATCTGGTCGGGCCAGTCCTCCTCGGGGAAGGCGTCGAGTCCGGCCACTTCCCCCCGCAGGCGGTTCGTGGTCAAAAGGCTCAACATGCCCGGAATCTCGATGGCGTTGTCCAGACGGCGGTTCTCCACATCGGGCTGGCCGATGAGCACGATGGGTGCGGCCTCCTGGGTCTCGAACAGGCCCTCCATGGCCGCCATGGTCACCGGCTGATGCTTGGCGACCATGCGCCCCTGCATGTCGCCGGTGGGAAAGAGCAGCGCGAAGGAAGCGATCAGGCCCACGATGACGCCCAGCCGTACGAAGCGCTTGGCGTCCTCCTGGTCGCGGCCCTGCAGCAGGTAGAAGGCCCCGGTGGCGGTGACGAAGATCGAGGCGGTCACCGTGGTGCCCATCATCGTGTGCAGGTACTGCCACAGCCCCCACGGATTCAGCAGGAACTCGCGCAGGCTGGTGAGCGCCACGCCGCCATCGGCCAGCATCTCGTAGCCCTGCGGATGCTGCATCCAGGCGTCGGTGACCACGATGAAGAAGCCAGACAGCCACGATCCGATGAACACCAGCATCGAGGCGATCCAGTGGCCCTTGGGACCCAGCTTCTTCTCTCCGAAGAGCAGCATTCCCAGGAAGCTCGACTCGAGGAAGAAGGCGAAGACACCTTCCATGGCCAGGCTCTGTCCGATGACCCCTCCGGCGTACTCGGAGAAGCGCGACCAGTTGGTGCCGAACTGGAACTCCATGGGAATCCCGGTGACCACACCCACGGCGAAGTTGATGGCGAAGAGGCGGGTCCAGAAACGGGCTGCGGCATTCCACTCTTCCTTCCCCGTCCGCAGAGCCGCGGTCTTCATGATGAAGATCAACAGCGCGAGCCCCATGGTGAGCTGGGGAAAGAGGTAGTGGTAGGTGATGGTGAAGGCGAAGTGAAGACGGTGGACGGCGAGAGCAGTTTCCATCTTTCCATCCCGGCTTGTCAGACTTGGATCGAGCGCCGTGGGTTGCCTTGGGACGACCAACACCCCCACGGCAATGCCCGTCGATAGTGCTTTTCCCGGCCGGTGAGTTCAAGCGCTATTGCTCTGGAACCGTCGACAAGTGGGTAAACGGGTGATTCAGACCTTTTTGACCATTCATCGAGAACAGCGGTGTCTGCTTGCGAGAGATCTGGATCGTCCTTACCCTGCCGCAATCAATCAACGCACTCGATCGACAGCGTACAGGAGGAAACGTCCATGTCCATGGTCGGCAAGCAGGCCCCGGATTTCACCCTCGAGGGCTACTACAATGGCAACTTCGAGACCTTCAAGCTCAGCGACTACAAGGGCAAGTGGGTCTACCTGCTCTTCTACCCCCTCGACTTCACCTTCGTCTGTCCGACCGAGGTATTGGCGTTCAGCAAGATGGCCGACGAGTTCCGCAAGGAAGGATGTGAGGTCTTCGGGATCTCCATCGACAGCAAGTTCGTACACAAGGCATGGGTCGACACCAAGGCCGAAGACGGTGGTCTGGGCGGCAGCCTGAACTATCCCCTCCTGGGCGACATCACCAAGAGCACGGCGTCGGATTACGGAGTCCTGCTGGAGGACGCGGGCGTGGCCCTGCGCGGCCTGTTCCTCATCAGCCCCGACGGCACCGTCATGCAGGAGACCACCAACCACCTCTCGGTGGGCCGCAGTGCCAAGGAGGCCATGCGCCTGCTCAAGGCCTTCAAGTACGTCACCGAACACGAGGGCGAGGTCTGCCCCGCCGATTGGGACGAAGGTCAGGAGACGATGCAAGCCACACCGGAAGGCATGCACGACTACCTGAGCCACCACATCAAGTAGCTGGTGAGCGAGGCCGACCGGCCTTCGTCCAGGAAATGATGTGACGAGGCCGGTTTCCCAGGAAACCGGCCTCTCTCGTGGAACACGGCGAAGTCCATGGAGGAGTGAAGATGAATCGGTTTCCCCGAATGCAGACCGGCGAAGGTTACAGCGAACTGCCCGTGGCGAGCACGGAGGCCCGCACTTCCTTCCTGACCCAGGTCTACGGGTGGATGACCAGTGGTCTGGCCGTCACTGCGCTCGTGGCCTGGGCACTGGTGGCCAATCCGGAACTGATGAAGGCCCTGGTGGGTGGACAGGGACGCTTCCTGCTGCTCATCGGCCTGCAACTGGGAGCGGTGATCGCCCTGTCGGCGGCCTTCCAACGTCTCTCCTTCACCGCGGCCGCATCGCTCTTCCTGCTCTATTCGGCGCTGACCGGGGTGACCTTCTCCACCCTGTTCCTCATCTACACCCACACCAGCATCGCCTCGGTCTTCCTGATCACCGCGGGAACCTTCGGAGCGGTGAGCTTCTACGGGATGACCACGAAGAAGGACCTGTCCTCGTGGGGTTCGTACCTCTTCATGGGACTGATCGGCATCATCCTGGCCTCGGTGGTGAACTTCTTCATGCACAGTGACGGCCTCACGATGGCCATCTCCTACATCGCCGTCCTCCTGTTCACCGGTCTGACCGCCTACGACACGCAGCGCTTGATGAGGATCCACGAGTCCGGACAGGCCAGCGGACGGGCGGGGAGCAAGCTGGCGGTCTACGGCGCCCTGCAGCTCTACCTGGATTTCATCAACCTCTTCCTGGCCCTGCTGCGGATCCTCGGGCGCCGGCAGTGAAGCCGGCGCCTTCGCCTACTCGCCCTGCGAGCCCTCGTGGATCTGCACGGGCGGAGTGCGCAACACCGGCCGGCCCGGGTGACCGAAGACCGCCCGCAGGTACTCGAATTCCTCCGATGACAGACCCATCCAGCCGCTGAAGGGCTGCCGTAGGTCGCCGGAGAGAGGATCGAATTCGCTTGCGCCGCCGCCGAAGCCGAACGAGAGCTTGAACAACTCCGGATTGATCCAACCCAGGGACGGACCCTCCACCAGCTTCACCCCTTCGCCGGCCGGAATCCCCGCCTTCTCCTTGGCGAGTTCGATGGCCCGCCACAGGCCTCCCAGTTCGTCGACCAGTCCGATCTCCTTGCCCCGCCGTCCGCTCCACACCCGTCCCTGGGCGATCGAGTCGACGGCCGTCTCACTCATCTTGCGGCCCCGGGCCACCTGCGACACGAAGTCGGCATACATGCCGCGGATGACCTTCTCCATCCGGGCGTGCTCGTCGTCGTCGAGAGGACGTGCAGGCAGGGTGGCCCCGAGGAAGGGAAGCTGGATGCCTCCGCCCATGTCCGCGTGCCGGCCGCGCTTCACCTGGCTGTAGTCGAAACCGATTCTGTCCCCGAAGCCCTCGTCCCAGATCCAGCCGCCGATCACCCCGATGCTGCCGGTCAGGGTGATGGGCGAGGCCACCAGCGCATGGGAGTACATGCTGATCCAGTAGCCTCCGGAGGCCGCCACGTTGCCCTGGGAGATGATCACCGGCTTGACCTTCATCGTCTCCAGCAGCTGACGAGCCACCAGGTCGCTGGCCAGCGGGTCGCCCCCGGGGGAATCGACCCTCAGGACCACCGCTTTCACCTTGCGGTTCTTTCGGGCCTTCTCGATCTCCTTGCTCAGGCGCCGGGCGTCGATGCCACTGTCCATCGAGCACTCCCCGATGGCATACAGGACAGCGATCTCATCGGGCTCCCCCCAGCGCAGACCACCCCACACCGGATCGCCCAGTACCGTGTCCACTGCGCCGTCCGGCCCGGGTTCCCGGGCGGCCGCTTCGGCCTTCTTCGCCGCCTTCATCGCGTCGTCGAAGCTCCCCAGGTGATCGACCAGTCCGAGTTCGAGGGCCTCGGCCGGCGTGACGTAGCCTCGGGTGTCGACGATCGTGTCGAAGGCCTCCGGGCTGAGGCCGCGGGAAGCGGCGATCGCAGCCCGGGCCTCCTCGTAGTAGTCGTCGATGAGAAGCTGACGCTGCTCCCGGTCGGCCTCGCTCTGGTGGGTGCGCGAGAGCACCTCGTAGGCCGACTTGTACTTGAAGAAGCGCCACTCCTCCACACCCAGACCCAGCTTGTCCAGGGCCCGCCGGTAGTAGGTCTTCCCCCACGAGATGCCGCGCAGATCGAGATTGCCCTGCGGATCGAGCCACAGATCGTCGGCCACGGTGGCCAGCATGGTCGAGAACAGGCCGAGGCGGTCGGCGTAGATCACCACCCGCTTGCCCCGCTCCTGGGCCGCCTCGAGTTGCTGGCGCAGCTCCCAGAGTTGTTCGCCGCGGACCCGCATGCCCGAGAGGTTGAGCACGAGGGTATGGACCGCGGGCGATTCACTCGCCCGGGCGATCGACGTGAGGGCGGACAGGAAGGTCCGGCGCTCGTCGAAGAGACGGTAACGGCGATACGGCATCGGACCGTTCCACTCCATCTTGCGCCGGCTGCCTCCGATCTCGTCCAGGGAAGGCAACAGGGCCGGTTCCCTCTGGCCGCCGACCTGCAGCGCGTAGCTCTCCTGGTTGGACCCGTCGCCGTCCCCGTGACCTGCGCCGATCAGGCGCGTCGGACCGAAGGACAGGGCAAGACCCACGGACAGGCGGCCGCCGTCGCGGTAACGCGCGGACAGACGCAGTCCGCGGAAGAGATGGCCTTCAACACCGTAGCCGCCGGCGAGGCTGCGGCCGGCCGTGGCCTCGATCTCGCCGTAGAAGGTGACGCGGTTTCCCCAGGGCCGCACGCCCAGGTCGGCCTGCCCCTGCAGATCGCCGTTCTCCAGGTCCCAGTTCCCCGCCATCCCCAACGACAGATGGCTTCCCCTTTCGAGGATACCCATGGTGAGTCGTTTGTGCCGGGGAAGGAAGGTCCGGTCGCCGCCGGACCACGTGTAGGCCAGCCCGCTGGAATGACTGCGGTCTCCTGAGGACAAGCTCAGCGAGTATTCATCGGTGGCGCCGCTGGCCAGGTCGCCCGCCCCGGGAAGGGTGGCCCGAAAGTCATCCTTCAGGTCGAAGCGTTGGTAGGAGAAGCTCAGGTTGTGCAACGACAGGATGCCGGTGAAGTCGTTCGACTCGCCCGTGAAGGCCCTTCCCTGTTGGTACAGACCCAGCTCGCGGTTGTTGCGCCAGCCCAGGTAGAAACCGGCGTCCTGGACGACGGAATACGCTGCGGGATTGAACAGACCCGCGGCCAGATCGTCGGAGACCCCCGGTGCCGAGGTGAGCCAGGTGGACTCACCCCAGTAATCGGGAAGGCCCTCGCTGTCTCCAGCCCATGAACCTTGGACGGTGAAGAACGTGGTCAACAAGAGGAACGCAAGAACGCAGGGGATGTGTGACACCGATGGACGCCGCTTCACAACGCGCTCTCCTTCTGGGAACGAAGATCCTGCCTGTCGAGACGGCCTGAGGCACGAGACCGTCCGAAGGGGACGACGAGCGTAGGATCATTCGACCATGCGGGCAAGGGAGAGCTTGAGCCCAGCCGACGTGAAAGGGGCCGCCCCGAACGGGACGGCCCCTTGAATCGGCGGGAAGGAACACGCGCACGCGGGGCGCCCTTCCTTCCACGGCGATCGGTGGTGGATCTACATCACCACGAAATCGTGGGCACGCACGGTCTTGCGCTTGTTGGCCTTCGCACGCTTGACCGCCTGCTCGATGTACCAGTGGATCACACCGTTGAGACCCTCGATGGCGTCGCCGCCGACGTTCACTCCATGGCCCTTCAATGCAGCCTTGGTCTTGCTGCCGACGAGCAACATCTCCATGGCGTTCTTCTTCGCGCGCTTGGTGGTCTTCTTCCGGGCGACAGCCTTGCGCTTGGGAGCGGCCTTCCGCTTGGGGGCAGCCTTCTTCTTGGCTGTGGTCTTCTTCTTGGCCACGATGGGCCTCCTTGGGTTGAATTGCCAAACGATGTACCGGTCCGCGCCGGCGTTTCACGATCGACAACGAGTCCTGGGGAGGTCCCACTCGCGGCGCTCGGCGCCGCGTCGATGAGGGGTCCCTGTGCGACCCGTGCTAACCAGCAGCGGCAAATAAACGCAAAGCAGCCCCAGGGGCAAGGTTTTTCGCAAGGATCGCACTTTCGAAGATCGTCAGTCTTCGCCCTTCGACACCCCGACCAGTTCGAGTTGCAACACCAGGGGTGAGTCGGGGGGGACCACTCCGGGGATACCCCGATGGCCGAAGGCGAGTTCGGGAGGAAGGAAGACCCAGCGCAATTCATGGGGCTTCATCTGAAGGTATTGCCGCTCCCAGTCGAGACCCCGGCGGGGCTCACCGGCAGTGAGCGTCAGCGGACGGGGAGAACGCCGGGTGGTCTCGACGACCTTGCCGTCGGGCAGATAGCACACATAGTGCACCTGGATGGCCTCGCCCGGACGGGGTTTGTCTCCCTTGCCCTTGCGGACGACGACATAGCGGCTCCCGTCCTTCGCCCGGTGTGATTTCTTCTCGAGTTTCTCCATCCTGGCCATGAAGCGCTCGCTGCGGAGTTCCGTGAGCTGCTCCTCACTGAGGTCCTTCATGCGGGCGAAGGTGGCCTCGGCGTCGAAGTGCCGGGCATCCCTTCCCCTCCGGATGATCTTCACGCTCTGCAGATGCACCGGCTCGACGGGCCGATCCTTGTCGGTGGGAACGGCGGAGATCGCCTCGACCACGTCCATGCCCGACACGACGCGGCCGAAGACCGGATTCTTGCCGTCCAGCCAGGGGGCCGCCCGTTCGGTGATGAAGAACTGGCTGCCGTTGGTCCCCGGTCCCATGTTCGCCATCGACATGGTACCGGGACGGTCGTGTTTCAACTCCGGATCGATCTCGTTGTTGAAACGGTAACCCGGACCGCCGTCCCCCTTGCCCGTGGGATCGCCGGTCTGGATCATGAAGCCCTGGATCACCCGGTGGAAGAGGAGGTCCTCGTAGAAGGGACGCTCGACCGTCTCGCCCGTCTCTCCGTCGAGGAAGGAACGCGTTCCCTCGGCCAGACCGACGAAATTGGCCACCGTCAAGGGCACGTCGCGCCACAGCAAACGGCAGACGATGGTGCCCATATCGGTCTGCAACACCGCGTAGATGCCGTCGTCCCCTGTGACCGCGTCCAGATCGTCAGCGGCGCGAAGGGAAAACGGCGCGAGAAGGACACCCACGGCCACCAGTGGAAGCAGGAAACGAAGGAAGCGGCGCATCACAGATCTCCTCTGGACTCGGTACCATCGCCTGGGCCCGTCGTCCTTGCCGGGGCCCGTCGTCATCTGGGTCCGTTGCCATCGCCGGGGCTCGTCGTCCGGGTCCGTTGCCATCGCCGGGGTCTGTCATCGTCTGGACCTGTTGCCGTCGCCCCCGTGGGCGAACCGCACCAAATGTAGCATCGTCACCGGATTGTGCACACCCGTGGTCGAAGCTCGGCCCATGCGCTATCTTGGTGGGCATCTCCCGGAAAACGGCGGCACGCTCGTGAGCGACCTGCGATGAACCCACACACCGCATTGATCCTGGCCGCGGTGGCCCTCGTCCTGGGTCCCCTGATGGCAGGGCTCCTCCAGCGTCGGGCACAGCTCCACGACTTCCTCGACGGTTTCATCCTCATCATGGTCAGTGGGCTGGCGCTGCTGCACCTGCTGCCCTCCGCGCGCGAGAGCATCGGAGCCTGGTGCATCCCGGTGGCCCTGGTGGGCGCCTTCCTTCCCCTGTACACGGAGAAGAAACTGCATCGGCGCGAGGGAGGCGAGTCGACCTCGGTACTGTGGTTGGCCATCGCCGGTCTCATCCTGCACGCCTCGCTCGACGGCGCCGCCCTGGCCGCCAACGAGCACATCGTACACGCAGCGGGCGAAGAACACTGGAGCCTGCCGGTGGCCATCCTCTTGCACCGCGTGCCGGTGGGACTGCTCATCTGGTGGTCGGTGAAGCCCCAACTGGGCAAGAGGGTGGCCATCGCCATCCTCGCCGCCATCGCCGGCGCCACCTTCCTCGGCAGCTCCCTGAGTTCCTTCCTGCTGCCCTTGAGCACCGGCGTGGGCTCCGGAGTGATCTTCTCGCTCCTGGCCGGCGGACTCCTGCACGTGGTCATGGATCACCGGCACCACGCCGCACACAGCGACGGGCGGGCCCATCCCTCGTGGGGAGGCGCGGGTGCGGTGTTGGCGCTGGCCATCTTCTTCCTCCTGCCCAACGCGGTTCCCCCGGTCCTGCAGCGGGGATTCCGGAACATGGGCTATCTCTTCGTGGAGAGCTCGCTGGCCGTGGTCGTGGGCTTCGTGGCCGCCGGACTGCTGACCATGGTGCCCGCGCGTTCCCTCTCTCGTCTGCTCAAGGGAAGGACCGAACTGAGCAGCGCCCTGAAGGGCATCCTCTTCGGGCTCCCCCTTCCCATCTGTTCGTGCGGCGTGGTCCCGCTGTACCGCAGCCTCCACGCCCAGGGCGTTCCCGCCGCGGCGGCGACGGCCTTCCTGGTGGCCACCCCCGAACTCGGTCTCGATTCGCTGCTGATCTCCCTGCCCCTGCTGGGGGTGCGCATCACCGCAGTGCGGCTGGGGGCGGCCTTCCTCGCCGCCCTGCTCGCCGGTTTGGTGGCGGGGAAGGTGTCTCCGGCGTCGCGGAGCGATGCGGCCCAGAAGGCGTTCACGCCACCACCGCCCAACGATCTGCGGCGGGCGCTGGCCTTCGGCATGCACGAACTCTTCGACGATCTGGGACCCTGGGTGCTGGCGGGCATCCTCGTCGGCGGCCTGATGGAACCCCTCCTGGTGGACGGCCTGCTCACGATCATCCCCGCCATGGTCCAGGTTCCCCTCTTCGCAGCACTGGCCACCCCCTTCTACATCTGCGCGTCCGGAGCCACTCCGGTGGCCGCCGTGCTGCTGGCCAAGGGAGCCACCGTCGGTGCGGTGCTGGCCTTCCTGCTCACCGGTCCGGCGACGAACGTGACCACCTTCGGCGCGGTCAAGGGCGTCCACCGCGGAAGGGCGGCCTGGATCGTCCTGCTCACCGTCCCCGCCGGGGCGATCGTCATGGGTTGGATCGTCAATCTCATTCCCGGTCTGGCCGCGAGCTTGCCCCCCCTGGACCGCGCCGGCGAGAGCATCCACTGGTGGCAGAAGCTGGGGATGGCGCTCTTCGCCCTGATGCTGCTGAGTTCGCTCTTCCGGCGCGGACCACGCGCGATGCTCCGGCAGGTCGGCCTGGGACGCGACGCCTGAGCTGCGGGTGGACGAGCAAGCAGCGCCCTCGAGGCTCCGGCGGATGGGACGTGATGCCCGAGGGGCGGCAGCTCAGAAGGCGCCGCGCACGGCCAGGCTCATCGCCGCCTGCAAGAGGCCGATCCAGAAGCCCAGGACGCCGCCGAAGAAGGTGATGTGCCGGAACTGGCGGCGCGAGAAACCCAGGATCAAGCGCTCGAGTTCGGCGACGTCCATGGCGTTGATGCGATCCTCGATGCGGCGGGCCACGTCGAAACCCGAGCCCTCGCTCACCGCCTCTTCGGCCATCTCCTCCAGACCCTTCAAGAGATGGTCAGTGATCATCCCTTCGAAGCCTCGAACCAAGGGAGCCAGAGGCCCGAGGCCGTCGAGCATCTCGGCGACCTTGGCTGCGACCTTCTCACGGACCATCTCGCCGCTGAGGAATTCGTGGACCTCGCGCGTGGACAGGAGATTCTCCTCGAAGGTCTCGGCGATGTTGCGGGCGATGACCGCCCGCTGGGCGGGAATGAGACCGGGCGTGAAGGGCACCCTCCAGCTTCCCAGGTGCCAGGCGCGGTAGGGCCGGAACAACATGCGGATGGCCACGTCGTTCGTGACGGCACCGATGGCCGCCCCGACCAGGGGGAAGACCACCAGTTCCCAATGTCCCTCCAGCCAGGTGAACATCGTCGACCTCTCGATGGGAGAAGGAGGGCAGGAGAAGGAATCCCGCCCTTGCGCGCTCCACGATAGAAGAAGAGCGCAGCGGGCGAAAGGGGCGCTCGTCGGCCACCGGAAAAGAGACGCAGAGGGTTTTGTTTGAAACAACCATTTTCCATCTTATTGCTATTATTATGCTTTATGATGCTATTTTCTCTTGAATATCTTTGTTTGTATGATAATAGCATTTGATTCATGACTAGTGTGGATCATGAACACTACCTGCTCGTGGAGGGAATCCGCCTTGGCCCCGAGACGGGCCCCGATTCGACCGGCTCCTTCCAGCGGCTGGAGCGGGCCCTCGACGAGGTCTCCCGCCTGCACCGCCGGATCCTCCGCACGCCCCTCGATCTCGTCTCCGGGCTGACCTTCCAGGCCCTGTTGCGCGAGCCCTCCGCCCTGCCCCGACTCATCGCCGCCCTCGAGGCCGAGTTGCCCGGCGTGCCGCTGCGCTTCGGGCTGGGTTGGGGAGAACTCACGACACCCCTGCGCGGCCGCGTGCATCACATGCACGGGCCGGCCTTCCTCCGCGCCCACGAGGCGCTGCAGGCGGCTGCCCGCAAGGAGGCATGGGCCTGCGCCCGCGGGTTCCCTCGGGCACAGGAAGCGATCCTCGACGGTCTGCTGCACCTGATGGGCGCCGTGCGCGAGAGATGGAAGCCCCGGCAGCGGGAGACCATCGCCCTGGCCCGCCGTCACCGCCGGCTCAAGGACGTGGCCCGGGCCCGGGGTGTCACCCCTCCCACCGTCAGCCGTTCGCTCGACGGAGCGCTGTTCCAGCCGATGCTCTCGGCGGAGAAGGCCCTGTCGACGGCACTCCAGTGGTTCACCATAGAGAATACGAGGGAACGATGAAGTCCAGGTACCTGCTACGACACCTTCTCACCGCTGCGCTGCTGCTCTCGGCCGGCCGAGCCGGGGCCCAGGACGCCCAATACTGGGACGAACAGTTCGGGACGCAGGCGAATCTGCTGGGAGGCGTGGTCATCGGAAGCGTGAAGGACCTCAGCGCGGTCTACTACAACCCCGGGGCCCTCGGTCTGCTGAAGGACACGAACTTCCTGCTCGCGACCAAGGTCTTCCAGTACGTCTCCATGAAGATGCCCTCGCTCTCGGACGAGCAGATCGATCTCACCAGTGACCGCGTGGGTGAAGCTCCCGATTTCCTCGCCGGTGAGATCCCCTTCTCCTGGCTGGGGAACGACCACCTCGCGTATTCCATCCTCACCCGGCACCGCAGCTCCTTCGAGATCAAGGGACGTCGTGTCGACCCCATGCCCACCGACGATCCGGACGCCCTGGTCAAGTCCGGGGAAGGCCGCCTCCAGCAGAACCTCTCCGAATACTGGGGAGGGATCACCTGGGCCATGCCCCTGAACCCGCACGTGGGACTGGGAGCCACCCTCTACGGAGCCGTCCACAGCCAGCGCAACCGCAGCGATCTGGACGCGGCGGTGGTGGATCCGGCCGACGGCTCGGTCGCCCTGGTCACTGGCCTGGAGGATCTCGACTACTGGAATGCGAGGCTGCTGGTGAAGCTGGGAGTGAGCTACCAACGCGCTTCCTATTCCCTGGGCCTGACGCTGATGACCCCGGGATTGGATCTCTTCGGCCAGGGAAGCTACTTCCGGCAGAGGGCCGACGCGCAGAGCCCCTCTTCGGGTGAGGCGTCGGTCGATCCTCTTCTCAGCTCCAGTTATCAGGATGGTCTCGACGCCCACTTCCACAACCCGTGGTCGGTGGGACTGGGCGGTTCCTGGAGCGGACACCGCGGCACCCTGCATTTCTCGGTGGAGTGGTTCGACGCCGTCGAACAGTATGACGTGGTCCAGCTCGCCCCCTACTCACCCCAGACCGGAGGCGAGGAGATCGCCCCGGTGAAGGTCCAGGAGCTTCGCTCGGTGATCAATTGGGGCCTGGGAATCGAGGTCCCTCTCTCCAATACGATCTATTCCTACGGCTCCTTCGCAACCGACTACTCCGCCGCCGTACCCTCCGGCGAGGGCGATATCACCTTCGCCGACTGGAACATCTACCAGATCACCGGAGGCGTGGAGATCGGTATCAAGAGCACCCGGATCACCCTCGGCGCCGGGTATTCCTTCGGGGCGAACTCCATCCAATTGTTCGTGCCCGGCGGCGACGAGAACGAGGTCGTCGACTCCAGGGTCCACGTCGACTACCGTCGCCTGAAGCTCATGCTTGGTCTGTCGCTGAACCTTTGAGGGTGAGCGCCGTGGTCACGCGGCCTCGGCGGAGCATCTCGGCCAGGGTCTCGGCGCCCCTTGACGAGAGGATCCTCGGCTAGAATCCGAACTCGTCCTCACCGGTGGAGTAGCGGTCGTTGCGCCAGGGATGGGCGGTGTTCGAGTAGCCCCGCCGCTCCCAGAATCCGGGATGGTCCTCGGTCAACAGCTCGATCCGGCGGATCCACTTCGCGCCCTTCCAGGCGTAGAGCTGGGGAGTGATCATCCGCACCGGACCGCCGTGCTCGCGCGGCAGGGGTTGGCCGTCGACCTCGAAGACCAGCAGTACATCGTCCTTGATCGCCTCTTCCAGGGGCACGTTCGTGGTGTAGCGATCGTAGGCGTGGCAGAGCAGGTGTGTGGCCTCCGTCTCCACCTCGGCCAGGGCGAGCACGTCGACCACCCGCACCCCCTTCCACCTCAAATCCATCTTCGACCAGGAAGTCACGCAGTGGAAATCGCTGGTGTCCTCGACCGCGCCGATGCGCAGGAAGTCTTCCCAGCCCAGCTTCAGGGGATTGCGGCAGGCCCCGTCGACCACGAGTTCCCAGCGCTCCAGCGGGATCTCCGGCTGCACGCCCAGATCGAGCACCGGCCACTTGGCGGTCTCCGTCTGCCCCACCGGAAGACGGGGCATTCCGTGGCGGTTCGGCGGCCCGCTGCCGATGGGATCGTCGTCGGACAGGGCCGGCGTCGCTTCGATCCTGTCCCGGAAGCGCCGGCGCAGTTCCTCCCGCCGCCGGAGAAGTTCCTCGGAGAAGAGGGGCTCGTCCGGGGAGGAGGCATCCTCCCCGGGCCGGAAACGCTCATCGCTCATGATCCCATCCTGCCTGGAGACACTTCGACGATCCTACTCGCTCTCCAACCACCGGAAGACGATTCCGGCGATCACCGCGCCGACGATGGGCGCGAGCCAGAACAGCCACAACTGCGACAGCGCCCAGTCTCCGACGAAGATGGCCTGGCCGGTGCTGCGAGCCGGGTTCACCGAGGTGTTGGTCACCGGAATGCTGATGAGGTGGATCAGGGTCAGCCCCAGACCGATGGCGATACCGGCGAAACCTGCCGGCGCGCGCCGATGCGTGGCTCCCAGGATGATGACGAGGAACATGAAGGTCATGACGATCTCGGTCACCAGCGCGGCTCTCAGCGAATAGCCGCCCGGAGAGTGTGCACCGTATCCGTTGGCCGCGAAGCCACCCAGTTCGAAGCCTGCCTTGCCCGTTGCGATCACATAGAGAACCGCGGCGGCCGCGATGGCACCGACCACCTGCACCACCACATAGGGCAGCAGCTCCCGGCCCGGGAAACGTCCACCCGCCCACAACCCCACCGAGACGGCCGGGTTGAGGTGGGCGCCCGAGATGGGGCCGACGGCGTACACCATGGTCAGGACGGTCAGGCCGAAGGCCAGGGCCACCCCGGCGAATCCGATTCCCAACTGGGGGAAGGCCGCCGCGAGAACCGCGCTGCCACATCCGCCCAGTACCAGCCAGAAGGTGCCGATGAACTCAGCTCCCAGTTTCCTGCTCATGGGCATTGTCGCCTCCTTTGCACTCGTGCGAGCGCCGGAATCGGGATGAAATGCACTTCGGCCTCGAAAGGACCGGGTCAATCCTCCCGCACCAGGACCACCTTGCCCAGGTTTTGACGATCGTGCAAGCGGCGATGCGCCGCGGCGGCACCGGCCGCGGTCAACGGGAAGGTGGAATCGACCACCGCGCGCAGCTTCCCCTCGGCGAAGCGCTGAAGGATCTGGTTGAAGGCCTCGCGCAGCCGGTCCTCCCGCGAGGCCAGGTGCAACAGATGCACCCCGGAGACGCCGATGCACGGCTCCATGAGCGACATGGGATGAAAACGGGGCATGCGCAGCCAGGTCCAGGCGGCCTTCGGCCAGTGCCACCACTTCGAGGTGATCGCGTTGCTCATTCCGTAGAAGGCCAGATGTCCCAGCGGCGCCAGGAGCGAGGCCAGACGCTTGGTGTCATCTCCACCCATCGAGTCCAGCGCGATGTCCAGACCGCGCTCGCCGACGGCATCCTTCATGGGTGTATACCAGTCGCCGCGTGAATCGAAACAGTCGACAGCACCCAGTTCGTCGACCACGAAGCTGCGCTTGACCGGCGTTCCCGCCGTGCCGTAGACGCGCAGACCCTCGGCCACCGCCAACTGCACTGCTGCCGTCCCCACCCCACCCCCGGCGTTGGTCACCAGAGCGGTCTGCCCGGAGCGGGCGTGGGCTCCCTCGAAGAGGGCGGCCCAGGCGGTGAGGAAGACCACCGGGATGGCCGCGGCAGTGATCGCATCCCACTGGGACAGACGGGGGAAGGTATTGGCCGCCTCGACGATGACCTCGCGGGAGTAGCCGCCGTAGCGCATCAGGGCCACCACCGGCGTGCCCACCTTCCAGCGATCCTCGGTGCCCGGGCCGAGGCGCTCGATGACTCCGGCCACCTCGAAGCCCGGGGCGAAGGGACGCGGTGGGACGGTCCGGTACATGCCCAGGCGCATGATCAGATCGGCGAAGTTCACTCCGGCGGCCTCCACCCGCAACTGCAGTTGGCCCGGACCGGGATCGGCCAGGGGAACTTCGCGCTCCACCAGGACCTCCGGTGGACCGAGTTTCTCGATACGGATGGCGCGGGTGCTCCGGCTCATCGGAATCGCCTCCCGGCAGGGTTGAGGATCGACGGATGGTGACGGCCCGAACAGCTGATGAAGGCCCGCGGCCCCACCGGTTCAGGCCTTCACCACCACCGTGCCCGCGAGCTTGTCGCCCAGACGCTGGTGCTTCTCGCCGAAGATGAAGATCCAGTCGATCCAACTGAGCACGATCAACGACAGATTGCGGAGGAAGGACTGGCCATAGCTGCAGGGCCGCCCGGTCCTGGCGTCGATGACCCGGGTGTCGACCCCCTTCTTGCCCAGACTCTGTCCTCCGGGCATGCCGTCCTGGAAAAGGAGGTACCACAGCGCGGGAAGCATGGCGATGACCACCACGAGGTTCTCGCGCAGGAACGCGCCCAGGATCATCGCCGGAATGAAGACGATGGCGGTATAGATGAGGCCGTCCAGGAACTGACCGAGGAATCTCTGCCAGCGGGTGGCGTACTCGTATTGCACGCCGTTGACGAAGACGGTGTTCATGAACGATCTCCCGGGTCTGTAGGGGGTTCTCCGTACAGGTGCACGTCCTGCTGGGGGAAGGGGATGGAGATCCCCTCCTCGTCGAAGCGCAGCTTCACCGCGCGGGTGATGTCCCAGTAGACATCCCAGTAGTCATCGGTCTTCACCCAGGGCCGGACCACGAAGTCGACCGACGAGTCGTTGAGTTCGTGCAGGCGCACCATGGGCGCGGGATTGTCCAGGACCTTCTCGTGCTGCTGCAGGATCTCCGCCAGCACCTTCTCCGCCTTCTCGATGTCATCACTGTAGGAGATCCCGAAGACGAGGTCGACACGGCGGATCTTCTGATCGGTCACGTTCTTGATGACGTCGCCCCAGATCTTGTTGTTGGGCACGACCATGGTCTGATGGTCGAAGGTGAGGATGCTCGTCGACACAAGGCTCATCTTGTCGACCTTGCCGAAGACGCCGGCGATCTCCACCACGTCTCCGACATCATACGGCCGGTAGAACAGGATCATCATGCCCGATGCGAAGTTCGCCAGGGTATCCTGCAGCGCGAAACCGATGATGAAGCCGGCCACACCCAGGCCGGCCATGATCGGCCCCAGGCTGATCCCGAACTGCGCCAGCGCGATCAGGGTTCCGATGAGCATCAGGATGTTGTAGGTGGTGTTGACGATCATCCGCCGCAGCAGTTCGGTGATCCTCACCTTCGACGATCGCAGAGCGCGGTCGAGGCCCCTTCGGACCACTTGCGCGAGCATCCGGGAGGCGAGGAGGATGATCGCGAACAGCAGGATCTTGACCGCGATCTTCGCCCCATTGTGCGAGAACCAGGTGGTGATGCTCTTCATCCACCGGCTGAACAGATTGCCCGCCACGTTCACATTGAAGATCCCCGAACTGATGTCGTGGGTCGTCGCCACCAGCTGGGTCCGGTAGACCTTGTTGGGCAGCTTCCACTTCTCCATCAGATCGATGGTGTTCTGCAGGCTCTCTATATTGGTGTCGGCACTCCTCTTGGTCGCGATGATCAGGATCGGCGTATCCGAGTTCGACGGATCGGCCTTGTGACGGAGGCTCAGTTCGTTTCCACGGGCGATGGCGAGGTCGAGACGGCCGGAGAGTTCGTCGGCCCTGGTCTGGAGCGACTCCTTGAAACGGCGGATCTCCTCGGACATGTCCAGTCCGAGGGCCTGGCCCTTGAGCAGATGCTCGCTGTAGAGGCGGTAGACCTTGTCGAGGAACTCGGTTCGACTCTCGATCTCATCCTCGAGCTGGAGACGATCCTTCACCGGAGTGGACGGGCGACGGGCGCGCAGCTCGTCGATCTCCCGGCGCAGGGTATCCACATAGGGCCGAAGAAGCGGCGTCACCCTGGTGAAGGTACGCTCCACATCCCGGCGCAACTCGGGCTGGGGGTTCTTCTTCTCGGACTTGACCAGGAAGTCGACGAGCTGATGGAGGGTCTCCACCACCGACAGCTGATGCTTCGCGATCTGACGGCGCAGCACGAGGCTGTCCTCCCCGCTCGCATGCACCAACTGCTTCTCGTAGCGGTGCAGGGCGGCCACATCGTCGTCGATCCGCCTGCGCAGGCCGGTGGTGTTCGCCGCAGCTGGGGTCTGTTCATCGAGGGTGGCGGAAGTCTCCTCCGCCGCGGGAGAGGAGACCTGGGCATGGGCGGCGGTGGAACACAGGAACACGACGGCCAGAAGGAGAAACACCGGCCGGAATACGGATTTCATCAATGGGCCTCCATCCAAGGTCCAGCAGGGTCGGAAGTCTGCAATCGAAGCGTTCAGTCGACCTTCTTGAAGCTCTTCACCAGATCACGCAGACCCGCTTCCATGGCCTTGGCCGTCTCCTCCGGACCGACAAGCTTGAAGAAGACGCTGCCCTGCGGCCCCTCGACGATGGCGCCCACCATACGGTATCCCTCCCGGGGAGGGCTGGGGTTGCCGCCCATGTTCCCCGAAAGGTAGGTGCCGTCGACGGTGACGATGTGAACGGGCATTCCGTCCACCACCAGATCCTCGCGCGTGGCATGGTCAGCCGAACTGCTTCCGTCCGGCTGGCTCATCTGGGCGACCCACCGTTCGATATTGGCTTCGACTCCACCGCCGTTGCTCGCTCCGAAATAGAAGACCGCCATCTCGGCCGCTGCCGTGTCGCTTCCCTGCGGGGGCATCTGGAACTGTGCCTTCCGCATCCCCGACGGACCCACGTCCACCCACTCGGCCGGGACCGTGTAGGAGACGCCGGCGATGACGGTGGGAGAATCCAATTCCTCCCCGGTGGGTGCCATGCCTTCGATCGGCGGATGGCCGGCGGGCAGTTCCTCGTTCCCGCTCACCGGAGGCAAGGGGGTGGGATTCTCCTTCGCCGAAGTCTCCTGACTCTGATCGGCGGTGGCGTGGGTATCCTCGTTCTTGCTGCCGCAGCCGGCCAGCAGGACCCCACCCAGGAGAAGGGACGACAGGGCGACAAGGGGGACGATGCGACGCATGGACAGCCTCCTGGAGAACGCGCGCCTCGCTCCGCAGGAGCGAGAACCCGAACGAAACGGTGCCGGCAGGAAACCTTGCTTCCCCGCAGCGGCCGGACAACTCCGTCCACATCCTAATGAATCCCCCGAAAAACCCAAGGCCTTCCTTGCCCGCACGCCGGTGGATCCACCCTTGATCGCCGGCCCCGGAGAGCCCAAGCTGCCGCCCATGGCCACCTACGCGATCGGCGACATCCACGGTTGCTGGCACACCCTGCAGGGTCTGCTCCAGCGCATCGGCTTCGCGCCCTCGCGCGACCGCCTGCTGCTCACCGGTGACCTGGTGGGCCGCGGACGCTTCGGCCGGGAAGTGCTGCGATGGGCCCGCCAGGGGGAAGACCACATCGAGTGGGTGTTGGGCAACCATGAGATCCATCTCCTCGCCGACGGTCTCAGGCTGCAGGACGTGAAACGGCGCGAGAGCATCCGAGCGATCCTCGATGCGCCCGACGGAGCGGAACTGCTCGAATGGGTCCGCCGGCGGCCCCTCCTCCTCGTCCACGAGCACTTCGCCCTGGTCCACGCCGGTCTGTTGCCGCAGTGGAGCATTTCCGAGGCGCAGGAACTGGCCGCCCGCTGTCAGCGGCGCTTGCAGGGAGACGGAGCCCGCGCACTGCTGGAGGCATCGTGGCGGCTCGGCCGCAGGGCGGGCAGTGCCGATCCGGCGGACGATTCCCTTCCGCCGGAGGAGGTTCTCTTCCTCCACGGTGCCACCCTGCTGCGTCTGATCGACCAGCGGGGGGAGATGGTCGAGGGCTTCGTGAAGGGCAAGGACGAGATTCCCCCCGGCGCCCTCCCCTGGTTCGAGGCGGCCGATGCGCGCTGGCGCAGCCACCGGGTGATCTTCGGCCACTGGGCCATGCTCGGGCTGATGCTGCGGGACGACGTATGGTGCCTGGACAGCGCCTGCGTGTGGGGAGGCCAGCTCACCGCCGTTCGTCTGGACGACGGCCGCGTCTTCCAGGAGATGCAGCATCGGCAAGACGCACCGGAAGACTGAGCACCCAGCCGCAGCGGCCGCTCCGTGATGCTGCCTCCATGATGCTGCGGAAGAAGGAAGACGCGCCGGAGGCTTGAGCGCGCGGCCCCATGGTGCGAGACTCCACTGCGCCCGGATCGATGGACCCCTCAGGAGGATGATCATGACCGCCCCCCGCCCTTCGAGCTCGACGCTTCTGCTCTCCATCCTTCCCCCCGAAGCGATCCGCCGCGCATGGAAGGGAACGGCGGCCTTCTGGAGAAACGCCATCCTGTGGATCAGCACCGTGGTCCTCCTTCTGCTCCTGGGAGCCTGTGGAAGCTCACTGCCGCCTCTGGAGAACATGCCCGACGGAGCGAGGCGCAGCGACCGGCTCGAGTATCTGCAGGCCCATCCGGCCCTGCCCGCCGAGCAGTACCAGGCCATCTACTACGGCCGCCTCACCCCGGGCTTGACCGCCGAACAGGTGAAACTGCTGAAGGGCGAGCCCGACCGGGTCGAGACCGTCGGCGGCTACTTCGATACCCAGTGGAGCTGGACGAGCGCCAACGACACCACCTGGGTCTTCTTCAAGGGAAACGTCGCCAGCGCGGTCGACGGTACCACGCCGGTCTACCGCTTCCCGGAGATCCAGAAGAAGCGCATCACCTTCCGCTTCGTCCTTCCCCGGACGCAGACGGTGACGGTGAGCATCTACGACGATCAGAAGAAGTTCCGCGGCGAGTTGCTGCACGCCACCATGGAACCGGGGGTCCACGAGCTGGTCCTGAAGCTGCTCGAGCCCAAGGACGACGATCTTCCGCTGAAGCCGGTCAAGGTGCTGCGTGCCGGGCGCCACGAAGTGCGATGGAATGCACGTGACGGCGAGGGCGAGACCTTGCCCAACGGGCTCTACTACCTGCGCCTGGAGAGTGTCGACCGCAACGAGATGTGTCGTTTCTCGCTGATGCAATCCTGAGCGGAAGTGGAGGACGGAAGATGATCTCCGTCTCTCCGACACGCCTCTCGAAGAGGCGGCTTCCGTGGGTCCTGTTGCTGACAATGGCAGCGGTGCTCCTCTACGTGGGGCTGGCACCCTGGCACTGGAGTGCGGACACGCCGCTCCTGTGGGACATGTCCCACCACGAGCTGGGAGCGGTGGATTTCGCCGATGCGCTGCGCTCGGGCTCGCCGGTGAGGATCGCCGCGGAGCTCTTCACCGCCGATCTCTATCCTCCCTTCCACTCGGTGGTCACAGGAAGCTGGTTCGCCGTCTTCGGTTCGTCGCCCCTCTCGTGGTTGATCCTGGGGCTGTTCATCCATCTCGCCACCGTCATCCTGCTGGCCCGAAGGAATCCTCTGTCAGCGGCGCTCTTCCTGGGCGCCCCGCTGCTCATGGGCCTCGCTCCGACCCTCATGGTCGAACCCCTGGCGATCCTGCTGCTGGTGGCAAGCCTGCTCGCCATCGAACGGGCGGTGAGGGAAGAATCGTTGCGATGGTACGTCCTGTCCGCTCTGTTGGCCCTGTCGACCCTCCTGACGAAATACAACGTGGGCCTGCCCTTGTTGGTGGCTCTTCCGGTGGCCGCCCTCAGCCGTCCCGGCCGCCGCAATCTGTTCTTCTCGCTGGGAGGGGCCGTGGCCGTGGCAGCCCTGTTCCTGCTGTTCCTCGCTCTCCAGAGGCAGGGGTTCTCGATGTTCGCCGCGTTCGCGAGGAACCGTTCGAATGCGGCCGGACTTTCCCCGTGGCAGCATCTGGCGTGGTACGCGCAACTCTTCGCCCATCGTTTCTCGGCCGGTCCGCTCGTGGCCGCCCCGGTCGTGCTCCTTGCCGCTCTGGCATCGTTCCGCCGCAGTGCCATCACCTGGGCGGCCGGAGCCTATGTCCTGTCCTCCATCGCGGCGTTGGCGCTGCATCCCTATCTCCTCGACCGCAATCTCAGCGCGCCGGCGGTTGCGCTCTTCCTGGCCGCCGGTATCGGAGCGGAAGTCCTGGAACGTGTGGTGGGTTTCCGCCGTCTCCTCCCGGTGATGACCCTCGCCGTGGTGATCGCAGCGGGTCTGCGGTGGGACGACGGCCGCAGACTCGTGGAGAAGGAGTATCCCCCCATCCAGGCTTCGCTGGCCGGTCTCTCCCATCTCGTCGAGGATCAGCTCCGTGAGACTCCCCCCACGCTGATCCTGGGAACCTTCGACGGCTTCAGCGCCGGATGGGTCCGGCTCCTCCAGCGGAGGGCCCACACGAGCTCGTCGGTGATGATCGAGACCCCACCTCCGGCCTTCTCGCCGGACCACAGCCCTCCGGCGACGCAGCTCCAGGAACGGGAAGACGAGCTCCGGCAGTGGTGGGCCGGTGGTGGAAGCAGCCAGATCGTGGTGATCTCGCTGCTCGACGACAGCCCCCTGCTCCGGTCCGGTGAACGCGGCTGGAACGAGTGGATGCGCCGGATGGCAGCGACCGTCGACGCCGATTCGACGCTCCGGAAGGTACGCAGCGACACCCTCAGGGTCGGAGCCGTGCTGTCCGTCTACCACCTCATGGACGGTCCGTTCTGGTTCGGTGCAGGCTGGAATCCACGGGAGGATTGGGGCCGCTGGGCCCAGGGACACCAGGCGAGCCTGGAGATCGATTCGGACACTGCGGCCAGGGCCCTGCGCTTCGAGGTCACGGTGGCCGAGTCCTCTCCTTCACCACAGACCTGGTCGGCCACCGTGGACGGAGTCGACTTCGGCCCCTTCACCACCGGCGATCCGCCCTGGACCTGGCAGGAGATGGAACTGCCGTTGAAAGAGGGCACCCACCACCTCGTCCGCTTCCACTTCGAACGAACCGGCGGGCCGGCCGGTCAACCGCTGGCCCTGGCCTTCCGCCGCTTCCGTCTGGACCGAGCCGATGGATCGCAAGATGAGAGATCCCCCCGCCCGAAAGCAGGGGGATGAGGGAAGAGCCGTCCGCAGAGTGGGATCTGCGGATGGTAGCGGCAACAGTGCGGTCAATAGCGGTAGTGATCGGGCTTGTAGGGTCCGTCCACCGGCACCCCAAGGTACTCGGCCTGCTCGGGAGTGAGCTTGGTCAGCTTCACCCCGAGATGGTCCAGGTGCAGGCGGGCCACTTCCTCGTCGAGCTTCTTGGGCAGCACCCGCACCTCGTTCTTCAGCTTGCCCCGGTTCTTCCACAGCTCGATCTGGGCCAGCACCTGGTTGGTGAACGAGGCGGACATGACGAAGCTGGGATGGCCGGTGGCACAGCCGAGGTTCAACAGACGGCCCTCGGCCAGCATGAGGATGCTGTGGCCGTCGGGGAAGATCCACTCGTCGTACTGCGGCTTGATGTTCACCCGCTCGACGCCCTCCATCCTCTCGAGGCCGGCGATGTCGATCTCGTTGTCGAAGTGGCCGATGTTGCCGACGATGGCCTTGTCCTTCATGCGGCTCATGTGCTCAGCGGTGATGATGTCCCGGTTGCCGGTGGTGGTGATGAAGATGTCCGCGTACTCGACCACCTCGTCGACGGTCTTCACCTCGTAGCCTTCCATCACCGCCTGCAGCGCGCAGATGGGATCGATCTCGGCGATGATCACGCGGCAACCCTGGCCGCGCAGGGCCTGGGCGCTGCCCTTGCCCACCTCGCCGTAGCCGGCGACGAGGGCGACCTTCCCTCCCAACATCACGTCGGTCGCCCGCATGAGTCCGTCGGGCAGGCTGTGCCGACAGCCGTAGACGTTGTCGAACTTGCTCTTGGTGACCGAGTCGTTGACGTTCATCGCGGGGAAGGGGAGCCGGCCGTCGCGGGCCATCTGGTACAGACGGTTCACGCCGGTGGTGGTCTCCTCGCTGACGCCCTTGATGTTCTTCTCGACCTCGATCCAACGGGAGGGATGGTTCTTCGCGCTCTCCTGCAGGGTCTTCAGGAAGGCACCCCACTCCTTGCTGTCATTCTCCGGATCGAACTCGGGGATGCGGCCCTCGCGCTCGAACTGCGCGCCCTTGACCACCATCAGGGTGGCGTCCCCGCCGTCGTCGACGATGAGATCGGGACCGCCGCCGTCAGGCCACATCAGGGCCTCGCTGGTGCACCACCAGTACTCCTCCAGCGTCTCGCCCTTCCACGCGAAGACCGGAACCCCTTGGGGATCGTCGACCGTGCCGTCGGGACCGACGACCGCAGCGGCGGCCGCCTGGTCCTGGGTGGAGAAGATGTTGCAGCTCACCCACCGCACATCGGCTCCGAGCTCGACGAGGGTCTCGATGAGCACGGCGGTCTGGACGGTCATGTGCAAGCTGCCCATGATCCTCGCCCCGGCCAGCGGCTTCTCCTTCGCATAGCGCTTGCGGACGGCCATCAGACCGGGCATCTCGTGCTGGGCCAGTTCCATCTCCTTGCGTCCGGCCGCGGCCAACTGGAGGTCCTTCACTTTGTAGGCGGGGCGAGTCGAGGTCGAGGTGATCATGGAATCTCCGTTCCGATACACGTTGAGCGGGGTCTCCGGCAGGAGAAGCCTCCCAGGGGCGGCGAGCGCCTCCGGAGATCTCCGGGTCCGGACAAAAAGTACCCGAAACCGCGCCCAACGCAATGTCCGAAGCAGACTTGCGGCCCCATTCCCTGGGGCTGGTTGACAAAGCCTCCACCGGCGGAGGAAGATGCGGCTGGAGACCGCGCCCCGTGCGCGGCGGTCCCAGGCGGGCAGACGGCGGCCCGCGGACCGGGCGGGAAGGGGCCCGCCGATCGGCAAGCGCCGCGAAGGAGGTGATCCAGTGGGCTGTAACGACTTCAGTGGCTTGATGGAGGTGGCGACCCCTTAGGGGACCTTCCATCGCACGATGTGCGCACGGGGAAACCCCGAGGAAAGGGGGCCCCATCGCCACCACATCGAACCCGGGAGGTCCCGGCGCAGAGGCGGCGGGACCTTCTTCTCGGAACGGCACTCCTTGCCGGCGCTTTCCCGTTTCCGAATCCCTTCACCGGAGCACTCTCGAGGACCCATGGCCTGGCTGCCGCTGCTCACGAGTTGGCTCGCCCTCCTCCTGGGGGTGGCTCTGCGCTATCACCGGGTCGATCTGCGGTACGCCACCCCCCTACCACTCTCCGCCACCGCCTGGGCCGTCCTGGGCGTCCTCTCGCTGTCGGCCTTCACGATCCTCATCCTGCGCCGGGGACGATGGCTCCTGCGTTCCCGTGCGGCTCGGCTCGCCGCACTGGAGACCCTGATCCTGCCGCTGCTGTTTCTGGCGGTGTGGATCTGGTTTCCCTCGGGCCGCCGGCAGCCGGTCCACCTGGCCTTCGCGGCGGCGGCGATCGGCGCCATCGCGTTCCTCCTGCGACGCGATCCGGGATGGCCGGCGGTGTGGGGTTCGGCCCGGACCTTCCGCGCGGCGTGGCGCTCGCTGGGGCCGGCCACCCTCGTCCTGGCCGCCCCGGCGCTGGCCCTCTTCCTGCTGCATCCCCAGCCGATCCCGGGACGGCGGATCCTGTGGTCCCTGCTCGGCTATCCGGTGTACGCCTTCGTGCAGCTTCTATTCGTCCTGGTCTTTCCGGTAAGCCGGCTCCGGACACTGCAGGCCTCACCCGTTTGCATGGTGCTGGTTCCCGCCGGCCTCTTCGCCCTGGTCCACTGGCCCAACCCGACCTTGATGCCAGCCACCTTCGTGGCCATGCTGGTGTGGGCATGGGTGTACCGGCGGCATCCCAGCCTGCCCGCGGTGGCCTTGAGCATGGCGCTGCTGGCCACCGTCACCACCCAGCTCCTGCCCGAACGGCTCACCGCGCATCTGCGGGCTGGCCCCGGCTACGTCTTCCACGCCCACCTCGACGAACTCTTCGCCGAGGAGGCCCGGCTGGAGCAGCGCTGTGTCAGCGATTCCTTCTACCGCGACGCCGGTGGAGACGTGCCGTCCTACGCCCGTGCGCTCTTCGAGGTGATCCTGCAGGGACGCGCTTCAGCCGAGGAGTTGCAGCGCTTCAGCCGGAAATGGGACCTCGAGTTGCACGCCCGCGTCGCGGCCGACTTCGAGCGCTCACGCAGAAGGAGGGACGGGCTGCCACCGGATGAGACAGCTTGTGTGCTCAGGGGAAGGGAGATCGCGGCGCGATGGTTCGAAGACCGCCGGAGAACGGATGCCGGCGGGTACGCCGAGCGGTGGAACGGGTACATCGCCATGCTCTACCCGACGGTGCTCGGCCGGGAGGGATCGCCCGCGGAGATCGCCTCGTGGAACTCCCTTCCCGATGTGGGCTTCCGGCGCGCGATGATCCACGCCGCGTTCGAGGAGCCGGCCTTCCACCAGCGGCCGCTCAGCGCCGCCCACCGCCTGCGGCTGCTCACCCCGCTCTTGCCGCCTCACGAAGAGCCTTCTGCCAGCCCGAGGGAAACGTCGATTCGAGATCGTGTCCCTCGAAGGACTCCGGACGCCGGCTAGAGCACCAGTACGAATCTTCCCACGAAGGTGGAGAACCTGGAGTCGGACGATTCCACCGAGTAGAGGTAGATGCCGCTGACCACCTGCTGACCGTTCCGGCTCACCAGATTCCAGATGAGCGACCCGTCACCGTCGGTGCCATCGTGCGGAATGGAGATCACCAGATCACCGGCCAGGGTGTAGATGTTCACCACCACCGGCGCACGGGGCAGGTTCTTGAACTCCACGTGCAGTCCGGTCGGGTCGGTGGCGTTGGGATGCAGCGAAGAGAATTCCTCGAGCCGGACGCGGGTCGCCGGATTGGGCACCACGTAGATCTGTGGCCCTTCGTCGCGGCGCTCCTCGGGGGTCTGGGCCTGGGAGATGGGCATCGTCGCCTCGAAGTTGTTCTGGGGCACGCCTTCTTGCCCCATGCCCACCACCACGATCTTGCCGTCGCGGCGGGCCAGCATCCGTGAGGTCGTGCTCACCGCGTGGAAGTAGTGGAATCCATCGTGCAGACCGCGATCGACGAACTCATACCAGCGGGTACCGAAGTGGTAGGCCTGCAAGGTGTCCAGGTGGTCGTAGCTGCCTTCCCAGCGCCGCAGCCGGGGATAGAGGCGCCCCAGATCGGTGACTCCCTGGACATCGGAATAGCGGATGGAGGTCTGCGGCCCGACCCAGCTCTGCTCGATGAAGATCTGATCGAGCAAGACGCGCAGATCCCGGTGGTAGGAAGCCTCCCATGAGTCCGGCCGCAAGACCTTCGGGGTGTAGGCGATCGGTTCGAAGCCGGTGTTCCGACCCAGTGGACGCCACTCGACGTGCACCCCACCCGCCGGCAGTTCCCTCTTGTACTGGAAGGAATCGACCACGTCGAACTCACCGATGGCCGACCACAGATCCGAGTTCGGCCCGGTCTGGATCGAACTGCCCGCCGGCCGCTTCCAACCCGAGGCGCGCCACAGGCGGTAGCCCTCGAACTGTGGTCGGTGGAACACCGTGTCCAGGGAATTCTCGCTGGAGTTGTCCCAGAAGATGTGGACCCGCTCATGCGCCGGCCAGATCCGCATCCTGGGCGGAGGTGGGGGCCGGGAACCGACGTACCACAGGACATTGTATTCGCGGCCGAAGACTCCAGTGCAACCGATGTAGCGGTCCGAATCGAGCTTGGTGCTGTAACAATCGAGCCCCGGTCCCCTCATCTCCTCGAATTGGCAGTCGCCGTTGATCCAGATACAACCCTCGTAGTTCAGCATCGACTGCTTGATGTTGGGCTGGAACCAGAACTTCGGATTGGGACAGTCCACCGGCCTCTGGAACAAGGGATTGGCGGCGGGCGGAGGAGGCGGATCGCCGGCATCGGTCTCGCATGCATAGCGCTCGCGGCCACGGATCCCGGTGCTCGGATCGTCGTCCCGATCGAACCACTGCCCGAAATAGGCCGTCATCACCTCGGCCGCATTGCGCTGCAGGTCTTCCAGGCTCGAGCCCATCACGACGGCCATCTGCGCCCTCAACCTGGCGCGGGGAGGCAGCCAACCCACTGGAGCGCTGACCAGGAAGCGGTAGTCGTTCGCCATCCTGCAGTCCTTCGCCTCCGGCACGGCCTGGATCACTCCCCGGCTCAGGGCCGTATAGCGCTGCTGGTCGTTGGTCGGTTCTCCTCCCTCGTCGAACGAGCGAAGCCCCGTGAACCACTGGAAGTTCGAGATGTAGGTGGTGGTCGGAGAACCACGGCCCTGCAACCCGATGTCCGAATCGAAACTGATGAACAGGATGCCGATGTAGCCCTCGGACAGGTGATCGTCTCCATCGCAATCGTACATGTAGGCCATGTTGAACCAGGCATTGCCCTTGTCCTCGGTGGAGACGATACGGAGGCTCCCATCCTCCCGGTATCGGGGAAGGAATCCGATCATGTCGTCGAAGCTGGTCGCGTCCCGTCCCTCGCGCGGCCCGATGTCGGCATCGACATAGAGCCCCACCCATACGTCCTCGAGCATCCGTGATCCGACGTTCTCGATGGTGTAGTCGAGCAAGACGACATCCTCGAGTTCATTGCGTGTCCACTGATGGGTCTCCTGCGTGATGGACAGGCCCATGGGCTCGTGGTCGGGATACTTGGCCACGGACAGAGGCGTGTCGTCGCGCATCACACAGCGGAAATGCTGGTCGCCGATGGCCGCATAGTCCTCATCGATCTGGCCGTCGGAGTCGTTGTCGCGACCGTCCTTCGGATCCTCGTCGACGCTTCCGTCACCGTCGTCGTCTCCGTCGCCGTTGGGATAACGCAGTCCGTGCGGTTCTCCTTCCACCATCCGGTAGATCGTGTCCAGGGTGCGGTTCGACGGAAGCAGTTCCGTCTGCGGATACCCCGTACTCACCAGGGGCACCCCGTTGATGACGGCCCCCACCCAGAGACCCGCTCCGTAGAGGTAGTCGACCCCGCTGCCGGCGGGCCACATGGCCGAAGGAGCATCGCTGTAGCTGGCTCGGGAACCGGGAAGGCTCCCGATGAGTCCCCAGTTG
The DNA here is from genome assembly GCA_029932915.1 of Candidatus Krumholzibacteriia bacterium. Lineage (GTDB taxonomy): Bacteria > Krumholzibacteriota > Krumholzibacteriia > JAJRXK01 > JAJRXK01 > JAOZPE01. Next base: position 35,505 of record JAOZPE010000002.1, on the reverse strand, counting down.
GTGACGTTCAACTGGAGTTCACCGATGTTGTGTACGAAGGAACCATCGAGGACGAAGACACCGTGGGCGTTCTTGTCCCATCGTGGAGCGTTCTCGGTGTCTCCAGAGGGAGGAAGCGCCTCGGCCCGAGGCGCCGACAGCGCCATCCATGCGCACAGGATCCACAGGCCGGCGATCGGCCCGATCCTGGATGCCTTGGACATGGGAGAGTACCCTTGAAACACCCCTGGGGCCCATCTGCTGAAAAAGACCGGAGATTTCGGACGAGGCCTGTTTCTTCGGCCTTCAAGATCGTATTCTCCAGTGATGAAGTCCAGCCCTTCGGGCCAGATTCCCCTGAGCGGTCCGGCCGTATCCACTCGTACGGACGAGACCGACCTCAAAGGCAGCGGACACCGGACCATGACTCCCCACCGCGATCACCCTCGAACTACGGGAGTCCTCCCCAGAGGTTTCCTCTCCGGTCTCGCACAGGCGATCCCGGATGCCTGGATCCTGGCGCTGGCCCTCGGATCGTCGCTGGCGGGATGTGGCTGGAGTGAAGGAATCGAGGGTGACACCGCCGCCAATCTCCCGCCGGACACGTCCATTTCCATCGCCCCGCCCAACCTGGATGCGGCCTCCTTCCAGGTGAGCTTCTTCTGGGCGGGCAGCGACCCCGACGGAACGGTGGAGGCGTTCGAGTGGCGCATCAGTGACAACGGTCCCGACGGAATCGTCGACCGCGAGGACACCCTCGCTCTGCCATGGAATCGGACGACCGCCTACGATTCCACCTTCGTGGTCTCCGCCGACCTCGATTCCTTCCCCGACGACGTCGACGATCCCGACCAATCGGACGGCACCTACCGATGGTGGCAGACCCATACCTTCTTCGTCCGAGCCATCGATGATCAAGGCGCCCGCGATCCCAGTCCGGCCCACGAGAGCTTCACCGCAACGACCATCGCGCCGAAGGTCGTCATCGACTACCCGACACGGGCGAGCACCACGACCTGTCTGTCCTCCACCCGGAAGCTCACCTTCGGTTGGACCGTCAACGATCCAGACGATCCGCTGGGTCGACCCGATGCCGTGCGGTATGTCCTGTTGGATCTCGGCGAACTTCCCCCTCCACTGGACGAGCTGATCCATCTCGATGACAACGAATGCCTCAATCAGCCCGACTATACGGAGTTGAATCCCATCGCGCTCTTGCCCGACGAGGCGTGGAGTCGATGGATCGCCTACGACGCCCCCAACGACAGCGGCAGGATCGTGACCCTCCCCCTCTTCGACATCGACCGCCGTCTGCTTTTCGCCGTCCAGGCCCGCGACCGCTCCGGCGCGGTGACCCCGACCTTCGACTGGAACGTGAACGTACGCCACATGCGCACCACTTCGGGCAAGTACCCTTCCCTGACCGTCACCGATCACTATCTGGGAAGCCGGACCTTCGTCAGCCAGCACGCTGTCGTCTCCAGCAGGGTCATCGCCGAGCAACCCATCGAGTTCCAGTGGTCGGCGGACGCTGCGCGCTATGGCGGAATCATCCAATCCTATCGCTACGGCTGGGACGTTCAGGACGTCAACGACGAGGACGACCCGGGCTGGTCCGTGGGTTGGGGGCTCCAATGGCGGTCCATCGAACGCCGCTCGTTTCGAGGTGGCGATCACGTCTTCGTCGTGCAGGTACGCGACAACTCCGGGGCCATCACCCGCGGCACGTACAATCTCAGCGTGGTCCCGATTCCCCGTCCTCGACAACAGAGGAATCTTCTGCTGATCGACGACTGGGGCTGGCAGAACACTTCGAGCCAGTTGGCCTTGCAGAGAATGTGGCTGTCCACCTGGACCGCCCATCTGGAAGGTAGGGTCGAGGACTGGAACGCGAAAGTGGACATCCTGAAGGTCAACACCGAACCCGAACGTTGTACCTTCGAGACCATCAGCATGTACAAGAGCATCATCTGGTTCACCAAGGGAGGAAAGACGGATTCCGCGCTGCGGGCACGGATCTTTCCCCTCGATCGCCCCACCTACAATTGGATGCAGCTCTACATGAAGAAGACGGGAAACGTCCTGATGACCGGGCCGTACGTCATGCATGGGGCCATCGCCGACCCGATATCGAGCTATCCCGTCATCTATTCCCAGGACGACGTGTCCTACTACGACTGGCCCATGAATGCATGGTGCCTGGAGGCCATGGACGTCATCCGTCCCGCCATGGGAGCGGTTGCGTGTGAACAACAGGTTCCCAAACGCACCGCCCAGTGCGATCGGCTCATCACCGCCGTCGTTCCCGAGGCGTTCCGCCGTTCCTACCCCAGCTCATCGGGAGTCCTCGAGGATCTTCCTCCATCGAAGGACCGGCTCGAGAACAACCCGCTGTACAAGTTCGACTACGAGGAGTTCTACAACCGCAATGTCTCCTGCCGACCGGTGACCATCTCCCTCCGGCCCTGTCAGAAGACGATGTTTGCACTGCGGGCGGCCCGGGACGAGATCGATCCCCGAACGGGTGAACCCTTCATCGATGATCCGGCCACCGAATGCCGACCACTGGGATATGAGCGCAGCGTTCTCGACCAGGTCCCCATCGGGCTGGCCATCACCACCTACTCGTCGACGAAACCCCGTCAGGGGAGTGAGGACTTCATCTGGGGTTTCCATCCCCTGGCTTTCGATTTCGCCAAGACACAGGCCGCCCTGGTCTGGATCCTCCGCGATCGCTGGGGATTACCCGTCCTCAACTGAAGTCGCCCATTGCCGATCCTCCATCCGCCCTCCCCGGCGCCGGACCGCGGCAGACCCGCCTTCGATGCGGTGGAGACATCCAGACCTTGAGACCGGCATGGACCGGCATTATCTTTTCCCGGCGCATGAGATGTCTTTCCGCAGGGCATCTTCGTCGCGCTTTCCTGACCGCAACCGCCTCGGCCGTTTCCCTTCCAGACAGGGAACCTCCTTCATCCCAGGAGCGGATCATGCCCATGCTGTCCCCCCACTTCCAGAAGCGTCAGGCCTCGGCCATCCGCATCGCCGGCATCCGTTTCGCCGAACGTGAGGATGCCTGCGAAGCAGTGAACGTCGCCATCGGCAACGTCTCGTTGCCCATGCATGAAGCCCTGCGTGAGAGGATGGGGAATCTCACCGCCGCTGACAGCCCCTTCCGCGATGGTGTGGTGCGCTACACTCCGACGGTCGGGTTGGAGGAGACGAACGCCGCGTTCCTGAACATCCTCGCGGCCAGCGGTTGCTCCACCGCCGGACTGCATCCCCAGATCACCGACGGGGGCAGCCAGGCGATGGAGCTGGTCATCCTGGGCGTCTGCGGCCCGGCCGGCAGCGACGAGCGCCCGCTCCTGCTGATCGATGCCGCCTACACCAACTACAAGGCCTTCGCCGAGCGCCTGGGACGCCGCACGGTGTCCATCACCCGCCGGCTCGACGAGGACGGCCACTTCCAGCTTCCCTCGCCGGAGGAGATCGAGGAGGTCATCGTCCGGGAGAAACCCGGCGGCATGGTGGTCATCCCCTACGACAACCCGACCGGTCAACTCTACCGCCGCGAGCAGCTCGTGGAACTGGCCCGGCTGTGTGTGAAGCACGACATCTGGATCATCAGCGACGAGGCCTACCGCGAACTCTTCTACCGCGGAGAGGAGAGCATCAGCATCTGGCTTCTGGATGAGAGCGAGGTCCCCGGAATCACCGGCCGGCGCATCAGCATCGAGAGCTCGAGCAAGGTATGGAACGCCTGCGGGCTGCGCATCGGCGCGCTCATCACCGACAACGAGGAATTCCACCAGCGCGCGGTGGCGGAGAACACCGCCAGCCTGTGCGCCAATCACATCGGGCAATGGATCTTCGGCGCTCTGGCCCATCAGAGCCACGAGCGGCTTCAACGGTGGTTCCAGCACCAGCGCGACTACTACCGCGAGATGCTCAGCGCGTTCACCGAAGAGTTGAAGCAACGGCTTCCCGGGGTCATCGTGTCCCGTCCGGACGCTGCGCTCTACTCAGTGGTCGATCTGCGACGGATCGCGGCGCCGGGCTTCGACGCCATGGACTTCGTTCTCTTCTGCGCAAGTGAAGGCGGAGTCGACATCGACGGCCGCAGGATGACCTTGTTGACCGCGCCGATGGCCGGCTTCTACAACGTCGAACCGGGACAGGAGAACCCCGGCCGCACCCAGTTGCGCGTGGCCTACGTGGAGACCCCCGAGCGGATGAGACTGGTGCCGCGTCTGCTGGCCGAACTCTTCGGCGAATACGAACGCCGCCGGACCGCTGCCGATGACTCCCTGCGGGACAGGGGCCATCCCCACACCGCCACCGGGCCGGTGGAGACCGCATGAAGACGAATTCCTCCACGCCGGAGGTGGTGCTGCGGCCGGGCCGGATGAACCTGGCCGAGCTGCGCCGTATCGTCGAGCTCTCGCCCCCGGTGGAACTGGAGGATGGGGCCCGCGAAGCGGTCGAGCAGGGACGCGAAGTGGTCGAGCGCATCCTCTCGGAGGAGCGCACCGCCTACGGGGTGAACACCGGCTTCGGCCTGTTGGCCCAGACCCGCATCCCCTCCGACCAGCTCTCCCTGCTCCAGCGCAATCTCCTGCTCTCGCACAGTTGCGGTGTGGGCGAAGCCCTGGACGATGCGACCGTCCGGCTGGTGCTGGCCCTGAAGATCGCCAGCCTGGCCCGCGGCCACAGCGGTGTGCGATGGAAGGTGATCGAAGCGCTGCTCACCCTGCTGAACTCCGGTTGGCTGCCGGTGGTTCCCTCGCAGGGTTCGGTCGGCGCATCGGGCGATCTGGCGCCGCTGGCCCACCTGGCCGCCACCCTCCTGGGTGAAGGCCACCTGCGCCGGCAGGGCCGCCAGCTGCCGGCGGCCGAGGGACTCGCCGAGGCAGGCCTCGCTCCGATGGAGTTGGCACCGAAGGAGGGCCTGGCCTTGATCAACGGCACCCAGGTCTCCACCGCGCTGGCCCTGCGCGGCCTCTTCGCCGCGGAGAACGACCTGGCCGCGGCCATCGTGGCCGGTGCCCTGAGCATCGATGCGGCCAAGGCCAGCCTCGCCCCCTTCGATCCGCGCATCCAGGAGCTGCGGGGACAGCCCGGCCAGATCGCAGTGGCGAGACTCTACCTGAGACTGGTGGAGGGTTCGGACATCCTCGCCAGCCATCGCGACTGCGACCGGGTGCAGGATCCCTACAGCCTTCGCTGCCAGCCCCAGGTGATGGGCGCCTGCCTGGATGCCATCGGCTTCGCGGCCGAGCGTCTGGTGATCGAGGCCAACGCGGTCACCGACAATCCACTGGTCTTCCCGGACACCGGCGAGGTGATCAGCGGGGGCAACTTCCACGCCGAGCCGGTGGCCTTCGCCGCCGATGTGCTCGCCCTGCCCCTGGTGGAGATGGCCTCGATCAGCGAGCGGCGGATCGCCCTGTTGACCGATCCGAAGATGAGCGGCCTGCCGGCCTTCCTCGTCGAGGACAGCGGGGTGAACTCGGGCTTCATGATCGCCCACGTGACCGCCGCCTCGTTGGTGAGCGAGAACCGCCAGCTCTCACATCCGGCTTCGGTGGACAGCGTTCCGACTTCGGCCAACCAGGAGGATCACGTGAGCATGGCGGCGCATGGGGCGCGTCGTTTGTCACGCATGGCCGCCAACACCGCCAGGGTCGTTGCGATCGAACTGTTGGCGGCATGTCAGGGCATCGACTTCCACCGGCCACATGAGACTTCCCCCCAGCTGCGCGAAGTCACCTCGCTCATTCGCAAGCGGGTGCCGTTCTACGAGAGCGACCGCTACTTCGCGCCCGACATCGAAGCCATCTCGCAACTGGTGGAGGAAGGAGCCTTCCTTCCCCAGGTCGAGGAGATTCTGCCCTCTTGGCGGGGCTGACGAGAAATCATTGTTCATTGGGACCCCAACCGGGACCCATGGAAAGGACCGAACATGCATCCGATGACCGAGGAATTCCTGAAGGCGGCCTTCGCCGGAGAGAGCCAGGCGCACATGAAGTACATGGCGTTCGCGGACGTGGCCGAGAAGGAGGGCAAGGTCCGTATCGCCAACCTCTACCGCGCCATCGCCTACGCGGAACTCGTCCACGCCACCAACCATCTCAAGGCCCTCGACGGGATCGGCGACACGACCGAGAACCTCGTGGAATCGAAGAAGGGCGAAGACTTCGAGATCGACGAGATGTACCCGGCCTACAAGGCGGTGGCCGAACTTCAGGGCGAGAAGAAAGCGGTCCAGAGCATGGACTACGCGCTGGAGGCGGAGAAGATCCACAGCGAGCTCTATGCCATGGCCAAGAAGGCCGTCGATGCCGGTGAGGACATCTCCGAGGTGAAGGTCTTCGTGTGTCCCATCTGCGGCTACACCGTCGTCGGCGACGAGGTGCCCGACCGCTGCCCGGTCTGCAACGCGCTGGCCAAGATCTTCAAGGAATTCGAGGTCTGAGGCGCCCACACTACTCGATCGCCGGGAATTCCCGTATACTTTCGGGTAGACCCGAAAGAGGAAACGCGATGTCCAAGTCCACCCCAGCCGGGGTTCTGCTTCTCGTGCTTCTCCTGCTGGCCGCGTGTTCCAGCGAGGACACGAGTGGACCGCCGCCTCCCCCGCCGACCGACCCCGGGCTCGACCTCGTCGAATCCGGGGTCGCACTGCTGCAGCGGCCCGTCACCCTCACCGACGGCGCCGACTCCCTCGGCTTCATCCAGGTGCTCTGGAAGGGAGAGCTTCGGGTGAACCCCCTGGGCGATCCCTCGGTCATCACCACCGTCGACACCCTCGCCGCATCCGTGGTCGAGCAGGTGAAGAGTCTTGCCCTGGACGGCTCGATGGTGGAGATCTTCAAGCGAAGCGACGCCGGCTGCGAGGCCACCGCGGGCCCGATCGAGGAACTCCGCCTGCTCCAGCAGAACGATCTGTTCTGGGTGAAGATCACCGGGTGCACCACCGGCCCGACGGCCGAACTGCGGGATCTGCTGCTCTCATTGACCAGAAAGAGGTGAAGGGCCCAGTGAGGCATATCTTCTTCGACACCACTACCCAGGCCTTTCGCTTCCGCCGCGGCGGGGCCGTATGGATCCTCCTCGTCGCGGCGGGAATCCTTCTGAGCGCGTGCGGGAAGGAAGAGGGTCCGACCTCGTCAGCTCCCGAGGAGGGTGACTCGGGGCGATACCTGTTCAAGGGTGTCTTGACCGATGTCAGGACGGCATCCACCGCTTCCATGCTCCTGGATCTGCAGGCGATGGACGGTGAGACCGAAGGAAGCCTCCTCATTCAACCCGATACGATCGAGAATCTCTCGTTTTCTCCCCTCAGTGGGCGTCTCGACTCGGGGAAGCTGAGCCTTGGCAATGGTATCGATCCCGCCTCGGGCGTCGATCTGCAATTGACGGGCACGGTCCACGACGACGGTACATTGACAGCGGTCCTCACGTCGCTGGCCTGTGGCCTGAGGATCCCCTTCTCGGCGACCCCGGTTCCCCTGCTGGATCTCCAGGAGACTCGAGCGATGGAGCCACCGGTCGATGTCCTCTCCCTGGTCCAGGTGGAGGACAAGGTCTGGCTCAGTTCCATCTTCAATGACTATGTGGTCCTGGATTCGACCTGGGCCGTCACCGCAACCGTGCCGGTCTACATCTATGAGGGTGTCCACTGGACCTCCGGTTCACTGGCCTACGGAGACAGCTGCTTCCATGGCACCTATCCGATCCAGACCGGCGGTGGCAGCGTCTCGGACATCGTCGTCTTCGCCGATGACGGCACGCTGGTCGAACGGATCCGCCTGGATCATGCCGCCGGCGGCCTCGCCTGGCGCGAAGGGCACCTGTGGAGCCTCGACCGCGCACGCCGATGCCTCGATGAACTGTCCCCAGAAGGCTCGGTGATCGATTCCGTCGCCTTCGATCTGCCGGAGATGCACGGCCTGAGTTGGGGAGACGACCATTTCTGGAGCCAGAGCTGGTATCTGCCCCTCCTCTTCCGGATCGACCGCTCGGGCCACCTGGACGCCTACCAGCCCCTGACGGGTTGGACGGCCGCGTCCTACGCCGGAGGTGTGAGCTGGTCGGCCAGGAGCATCCTGGTCAACCGTTTCGAGGTCTATGGCCCCTGCCGTCTCCTGGAGCTGGAACCGGGCTCGTGAACCTCTCTCCCCCTCGTCCTGGCGACCGCCGGGGTCCGCCGGGACAAGCGCGCCAGAAGAGGGCTTCGGCCCGGGAGGGACTCCTTCGGTGCTGGAGGATTCGTCCTTTTCCCCACCGCGGTCTGGTACCATCTTCGACGGGTGTTTTCGGCACTCCCTTCGAGGGGGAAGGCCCCCCGACCACGGGTGATGGGAGCCCGGAGCTCCCGGAAAGGAAGTTTCGGTATGGCGGACAAGAAAGCGGATCTGGCCGGTCCCGGAATCTCGACCTACGAGGAAGTGGAGAAGATCCTCCCCACCGACTACAAGAGCCTGCTCACTCCCATGGAGACCATGAAGGCCCTGTACGCGGTGAAGAAGCACATCGAGGACGGCCTGGCCAGGGAACTGAATCTGCAGATGGTGCAGGTGCCGCTCATCGTCGACAAGGAAAGCGGCGTCAATGACATGCTCGACCGCGACGGGTCGCGCACGCCAGTCGAATTTCCCTGTGGCCTCGGACTGGACAAGCCCATCACCGCCCAGGTGGTGCAGGCCGCGACCAAGTGGAAGAGGATGGCACTGAAGGAATTCGGCTGCAAGGTGGGCGAGGGCGTGCTCACCGACATGCGCGCGGTGCGCAAGGACTACTTCCTCGATCACGACCACAGCGCCTACGTCGACCAGTGGGACTGGGAGCGGGTCATCACCGAGAAGGACCGCACCCTCGACTACCTCAAGGACACGGTCCAGCGCATCTGGAAGGTCCTGCACGGGGCGGGCAAGCTGGCCCAGGAGATGTATCCGCAACTCGCCGACGGCTTCCCCGACTTCCCCGAGGAGCTGACCTTCCTCCACGCCGAGGAGATCCTCGACATGTTCCCCGATCTGCCGCGCAAGCAGCGGGAGACGGAGATCCTGAAGAAGTATCCCGCGGTCTTCATCATCGGCATCGGCTGGCCCCTGGAAGACGGCTATCCGCACGAGATGCGCGCCGCCGACTACGACGACTGGGTGACCGAGACCATCACCAAGAACGGCAAGACCATGCACGGCATCAACGGGGACATCCTGGTGTGGAACCCGGTGACCAAGCGCCGTCATGAACTCACCTCGATGGGCGTGCGCGTGACCAAGGACACCCTGGTGACCCAGATGAAGATGGCCGGCCTGGAGAAGGACCTCGAACTTCCCTACCACCAGGCCATCCTCAACGACGAGATCCCCCTGTCCATCGGCGGCGGCATCGGCCAGTCACGCACCTACATGTACCTGCTGCGCAAGGCGCACCTGGGTGAGGTGAGCGTCACCGTGTGGCCCAAGCAGCTCAAGGAGATCTGCGAGAAGAAGAACATCTACGTCCTGGAGTAGATCCCACCTGGTGAGCCCCCGAGACGGGGAAGATCGACCCCGCACGAAGGCGGGACGATCCCTGGAGAATGGAAGGCCCGGCGGAACCCGCCGGGCCTTTCTTGCGTCCTGGGACCAGAAGGAAGCGGCTTGACGAAGGGGCAGGGAAGGAAGAAGAGTTCAGCGAGCCGCAAGCCGACAGGAGAGATCACCATGGACAAGACGAACGGAAACCTCACTGGACTGCTCATCACACTCTCGATCTGCCTTCTCCTGGTCCTGCCGGTGACGGCGGCGAGTTCCGGGCGAAGCGGACCGCCGGCGGCGTCGGTGGGACGAAGCGTCCCGGCCGACTCCCTCGCCGGTTCGTGGCAGGGTTTCCTCTCCGTCCCCGGAGCGAAGTTGCGGCTGGTGCTCCACCTCACCCTCGACGAGAGCGGTTCCCTCACCGCCACCCTGGACAGCCCCGACCAGGGGGCCATGGGAATCCCCGTGAGCGCGGTGACCGTCAGCGGCGATACCTTGCGCCTGCAGGTCGAGGTGGTCGGCGGCGGCTACGAGGGCATCATCGACGACCATCTCTCGAGCATCGACGGGAAGTGGTCGCAGAACGGGCTCTCGCTTCCGCTGAAGCTGGAGCGGTCGAGCGAAGCGAGCTCCCTGCAACGTCCCCAGGAGCCCGAGAAGCCCTATCCCTACATCGAGGAGGAAATCCGTTACGAGAACGCCGATGCGGGCGTGAGCCTGGCCGGCACCCTGACCCTTCCCCGAGACGACGGCCCGTTCCCCGCGGTCATCCTCATCTCCGGATCGGGAGCGGAGGACCGAAACGAGGCGGTCTTCGGCCACCGGCCCTTCCTGGTGCTGGCCGACGCCCTGACCCGACGGGGCATCGCCGTCCTGCGGGTGGACGACCGCGGTGTGGGCGGCTCGACCGGCAACACGGCCGCCTCGACCAGTGAGGATTTCGCCGGCGACGTCCTCGCCGGAGTCGAATACCTGAAACAGCGCAAGGAGATCGACCCACGGTGCATCGGCCTCGTCGGCCACAGCGAGGGCGGGATCATCGCGCCGATGGCCGCCGTGCGTTCACACGACGTGGCGTTCCTCGTGCTGATGGCCGGGCCGGGCCTTCCCGGTCGCGAGCTCCTGCTCCTGCAGAGCGCGGCCATCGCCCGCGCCGACGGCACCGCGCCCGAGGAGATCGCCCGCAACCGGGAACTCGAGAAACGTCTGCTGGACGTGGTCGAATCGACTCCGGACAGCACGGCCGCCGCCCGAAGGCTGCGCGGCATCATGAGGGAATCCATCGATGCGCTGAGCGAGAGCGAGCGTGCCCAGCTAGGCGATCCGCAGGCCTACATCGACGCGCAGATCTCGAGCCTGCTCTCCCCGTGGTTCCGCTACTTCCTGGGCTACGACCCGCGGCCCACGCTGGAGAAGCTGCGCTGTCCGGTCCTGGCGATCAACGGGGAGAAGGATCTGCAGGTCCCGCCCAAGGAGAACCTCGATGCCATCGCCCGCGCGCTCGCAGCCGGAGGCAACACGCACTACCGGACCGTGGAGCTTCCGGGACTCAACCATCTCTTCCAGACCTGCAAGACGGGTCATCCCAGCGAGTACTCGCAGATCGAGGAGACCATCGCCCCGAAGGCATTGAATCTGATCGGTGACTGGATCGGGGAACAGTGCCCCGGCAAGGACGACTGAGGCCCTCTTCGGCTGTCTTCACGGGAAATCGCCCGAGGATCCGGGAGATGGGGCCAGGCGCGCGGCCGGGGGTCGGCGAGGCGGCCCTGGAAGACCCGAACCCCGCTGCCGATCCAACCCCGGCCCCTCCCGGCGCGAGACCACCACATCGATGTGTCATGCGTCTACTGGCGGCCTTGGCTCCCGTGCGCCGGGAGAGGGACCCGAGGTTTCGGCCGGAGTCAGCAGTGGACCAATTCGGCTCCGGCAGTGCTACCATGCCCCATGGGCGTTCCAGAGTACGGAACGATAGGACACATTTCACCGGCTTCCGATCCACCCTCCTTCTTCATCCCTTTCCCCTGCCGACCCCTTGGGCCCATAATCAGAGAACGAAGTCGGGGGAGGCACGGTGAGGCCACACCAGCCCGGCGCACCCGTCGTCCCTCGTCTCATGAGCCTCGTCATCCTCCAGGCGGATCCGTCATGCCCAGCAAACTCTCCCCCGATCTGAGCTACGGCGAGAAGCTCGTCTCGCTGTTCGCCCGTCTCGTCTTCACCGGTGAATGGTGTTCGCTCACCCAGCTCAGCCGTGAGCTGGGCTGTTCGAAACAGACCGTCCTGCGCCTGATCGACGACATCACCCACAGCTATCAGACCCGGATCGAGCACGAGAAACGGGGCAACCGCAGCTACTACCGCATCCGCCGTGCCCTGAGTCCCCACCCGGCGGCCATGCTCAGCCGTGACGAGCTGGAGACCCTGCTCATGTGCCGCGCCTTCACCGAGCACCTGCTGGGGCAGCGTCATTTCGCCGAACTCAGCCGGGCCGTCGAGAAGAGTTCGCAACTGCTGATCGACGAAGCCGAACTGGACACCCAGCGTTTCGGCATCTTCCGCGCGGGAGTGATCGACTACACCCCCCAGCAGGAGATCCTTGCCACACTCATGGACGGGATGAAAAGGCACAAGGTGTGCGAGGTCAGCTACCGCAAGCCGGGAGACCAGCGCGCCAAGACCTTCCGCATCAAGCCCCTGAAGATCTTCGCCTGGAACGAGACCATCTACGTGCACGCGCGTTACGCCAAGATGCCCGGCCGCCCCTTCCGCGATCCGGGCTACGATCCCCTGCTCGCGCTGCAGCGTTTCCGCCGCGCCGCCCTCACCGACACGCCGTTCCGGCCCCCGCGCAACTATGACTTCGAGAAGAGCCTGAACCGGCACTTCGGCCTCATCCAGGGAAACGTCTTCAAGGTCTCCGTCGAACTGAAGGGGTGGGCCGCCGACTACGTGGCCGAGCGCATCTGGAGTCCCGACCAGAAGCTGCGGCGCCGCAAGGACGGCTCGGTGCGCCTGGACTTCTCCGCCGTGTCCATGCCCGAGACGGTGAGCTGGGTACTGCGCTTCGGAGCGATGGTGAAGATCCTCGGCCCCGACGAGCTCAAGCGTGCGGTGCGGGAACGCATCACCGAGGTCGAAGCGCTCTACGGCTGGTAAGGCAGCAGTCCCGCAATGGGAAGCCGGCCTCTCTGCTCCGGGTTCGCCGATCCCGCCCGGTCACTCTACTCCGAAGTGCCCGGTCCGGCTCAGGGACGTGCGATCGTGGTGCGCAGGGCGCCGATGCCTTCGACCTCACAGATCACCTCGTCACCGTCGTCCAGTGGACCCACGCCCTCGGGCGTGCCCATGAGCACGATGTCGCCGGAGCGAAGGGTGAGGTGCCGGGAGAGATAGGCCAGGGCATGGGGGACATCCACCACCCAGTCGGCGGTGGTGGCATCCTGGCGCAGCTGCCCGTTCACCGTGGCGCGGACCCGCAGGTCGGAGACGTCGAGACATTCGCGCGGTACGAAGCACGGCCCCAGCGGACAGAAGCCGTCCAGATTCTTGCCCCGCAGCCACGGAAAGCCCTTTTGGCGGTCGGCCTGTTGCAGGCTGCGCGCGGTCAGGTCGTTGGCCACCGTGTAGCCGGCCACCATCCGCTCCGCCTCTTCGAGCGTGAGATCGCGGCCCTGCGCTCCGATGACCACCGCCACTTCGGCCTCGTGATCGACCCGGCCGTCGTACCAGGACGGAACGGTCACCGTCGACGCCGTGGGCACGAGCAGCTCGGGCAGCTTGTTGAAGAACAGCGGCTCGGCGGGAACCTCCTCGCCGAATTCCGCCGCGTGGGCCGAGAAGTTCTTGCCCAGGGCGAGAATCTTGCCCACCCGCTCCCTCTGCAGGGGCAGGTCGATCTCCTCGTCCACCGGAAGAGGACGCTCTTCCCACCGGTCCTCCCGGAGCCGCCGCTCCAACTCCTCGTTCTCGAAGAAACCCATGGCGCAGAGAGCCAACAGATCGCGAGGGAGATCGTGTTCGGCCAGGTAGCGGCTCAGGTGCAGATGACGACCCCCCGTCTCCAACACCCATTCATGTTGCGGCGTGCGCAGACGGAAGACTCGACAGTTCAAGCGCCACCTCCCAGCGAAAGGGATCACGGTCCATCACGGCGTCTTCCTTCCGATGGAAGGCACCCGGTGCCCTCCTCCCGGTGGAAGGAGCCCAGGCCCATCGTGGAGCCTTCCCGGGGCCGAGGCAAGGAAGAGGAGATCGTGGGCGCAGCTTCCCCACTTTCCTGCGGATCGACGCCCGCCGACCGTGCGGATCGCGAGCGCCCGCTTGCGCCCGGCGGCCGAAGGTGGTGCAATGCACCCGGCCGTCCCCTCACGGGTTCCCAGTGAAGACCCCGGCCCCGACTCCATCGATGAAGACGAAGTCCTTCCTTGCTCTGGTCTCCGTGGCCGCCGTGGCCGGCGTCATCCTCGCCGTCGTCGATGGGAAGGGCCCGGATCCGGACGCCACGAAGCGACCGTTCCCGCCCGCAAGCGCCGTGGACAGGGGTTCTCCGGACGAAGACGTCTCGCGGGAGGGCGTCCCCGGTGCGAGCGCTCCGGACCGCCCATCGCCGGTGATCCTCCACCTGCCCGCCGTCGCCGACGTGTGGATCTCCCACGCCACCCCTCAGGAGAGCGAATCGAGCGCAGGCGGCAGTCCCGTCTTCAAATTGAAGTCGGTGGAGGAGATGGCGGCTCTGCGCTTCGACGTCCACGCGGCCCGTGGACACCGGATCCGCCGGGCCCGTCTGCATCTGCGCTTGAGACATCCACCTGCACCCCATTGGCTGCGCGTCTCCACCGTCAGCTCCACGTGGGTCGAGGGAGAGGCCACCCGCGCCTACTCCGGACGCGACGGCGCCTGTTGGCGCTGGGCCGACGCCTCGAGCCGACGACCATGGGCCTGGGAGGGCTCGGCCTTCTGCGACGTGATCATGGGTGAAGGCTTCAGCCGGAACACCGTCGTCCAGGTCCGGGGCGAGGAGAACGACTGGATCGCCGTGGACATCCCACCCTCGATGATCCAGGCCATTCTCTGCGAACGCAGTGACGGTCTGGCCCTGATGGAGGGCGGCTCACCGGCCAACCGCAACTACTACTTCCACAGCCGCCAGGCCTGGTCGAACCACCCCTGGCTCGAACTCGAACTCCAGGAGGCGGCGGACACGGAGCCGCCCGAGCCTCCGGTGTTCACCGTGGAGCCCGCACCGGAGCGCGCGTCCCTGGCCGGCGGCGCCGCCGTGGTGCGCATCGTGCGCGACCCACGCTGTTTCGCCTGGCGGCTCCGGCTGGATGGCGAGCCGCTGCCGGCCTGGCGCGTGCCTTCCCCCACGGCCGGCCGCGACACCACCGTCTTCCACCTGGAAGGACTCGCTCCCGGGCGGCATCACCTGGGCATCGAGGCATTCAGCGCCACTGGACAGATCTCGGCGGCCTCCGAAGCGAGCTTCCTCGCGTCGGCGGCGCTGGATACGCTCCCCCCCCTGCCGTCTCCTTCCCCCTTCCACCCCCAGGCCCAGCATCGCAAACCGCCCCGTCTGTGGGCACTGCCGGCACTGGCCCAGCTCGATCCGCTGACCACCGGCCGACTCGACCTCGCAGAGAACGGGGCGGTCAACCCGTGGGACGCCAACGCAATCTGGGACGGCCGGATGGTCCACCTCGTGGGCGGGCGGGGCGAGACGGTGTCCTTCCAGCTGATCGTCCAATCCCAGGGACGCCACGGGAACCTGGCCGACCGCGTTCCGGCGAGCCTGCGCATCGTCGGCGACGAGCTCAGCTCGGCCGCCCGGGACACGCTGCGCCGTTCCCACTGGTCCTTCTATCGGGTGTGGTACTTCCACCGTGGAAACGGCCCCTGGCAGCCCTCCTACCTGTTGCCCCTGGACGGAGACGAGGTGCCCTGGCGAGGCGAGGAGCCTGAGCTCGGTTCCCCGGACAACCGGGCGTTCCTCGTCGAACTCGCCCTGGACCGGCATCTTCCGCCCGGGCTCTATCGCGGCGAGGTGGTGGTCGAACTGCATCCCGGTGGACGGCATCTCCTGCCGGTGCAGGTCGAGGTGACCGGATTCACCCTCCCGCGTGCACCCACCTTCCGCATCGAGTTGAACGCCTATCACCTGCGCCGGGAAGCCCTGCAGCACTTCCGCCTGGCCCGCGCCAACCGCTGCGTCTTCACCCCCTGGGTGGCCGCGCCATCGGTCGTCGAAGGAGAAGCGAAGAGCGCAGATGACGACTCGACCGCCTTCACCCTGGACTGGACGGCCTACGACGCGCTGCTTGGACCCTTGCTCGATGGAAGCGCCTTCGCCAGGGACCGGCGTCCCCTGGAGGTCCTGTACCTTCCCCTGCGCGAAGGCTGGCCCACCCGCTTGACCCCGGCCAACTACGCCTACCGGGGACCCTGGCCGCAGAAGGGCGATCCCTTCCGTCTCATGTGGGCGCACCACGAGACGGCCCCTCCCCTGGAAGAGGCCCTGGCCCCGAGCTATCTGGCGCGCCTGGGCCGGGCCGAAGAGGACTTCCTCGATCACTTCGAGACGAAGGGATGGAGAGGCACCGAGCTGCATTTCTTCCTGAATTCGAAGATGCGCGACCGCGTCCTCTACGGGCATTCCACCTGGTGGAACACCGATGAGCCCCTCTACTGGCCCGACTGGGCCGCGCTGCGTTTCTACCTGGAGTTCTTCGACCGCCGTCTCCCGCGGGGAAAGAAGCGGCAATGGCTCACCCGCGCCGACATCTCCCGGCCCGAGTGGCTGCGCGGGGCCCTGGGAACAGCGGCCCGCATCGTCTACACCGGCGGCGAACTGGACGAAGCCCAGGCCCGGCGGTGCCGTGCTCTCCAGAGGGACCTCCATCTGCGCTGGGAGGTCTACTCGGCCGCGGCCAACGAGAACGCACCGCCGGCGGAGACCGCGGCCTGGGTGCTGGGGGCCTGGATGGACCAGGCCCGGGGAGCCCTGGTGTGGCAGAGCCTGGCGCCAGCCGATGCGTGGGTCGACTACGATCCGCCCGATGCGCCGGGCACCGCCCTGCTGGCCACCTGGCCGGATCCGCGCCTGCCGGCCGGCACCTCCCCTGCGGGCTCCACCCTGGTCGCCGTCGATCTGAGGGTGAAGGCGCTGCGGGACGCGCAACAGTCGATCGAGTGGCTGGAGATCTGGAAGCAGCGCAACGAGTTGTCCGGAGAACAGATACGGCACCTGCTGCGCCCCTTCTTCTCGACCCCCCCGCAGCGATGGTGGCACGGTTCGGAATCGAACCCGCACCGGGTCCGCTTCGGGACCCTGGATGCCAAGAGCCTGGAATCGCTCCGCCGGGCGGTGATCGCCCTTCTCCGGGAGAGCGCCCCGGTGGATTCCACCCCCTGAACTGTGGCATACTGGGGGCCGGCCCGGCTCCAGGTGAAGCTCCATGCGATCGAACATCTTTGCTCTACGTCTTGCTGGATTCCTGGTCCTGACGGCCGTGTTCACCACGCCGGCCGCGGCGGCGAGGCTCGTCCTGGAGATCCAGGACGCCCAGACCCGGGAAGCCGCCGCCACGAGGCTGTCCATCATCGGCGATGAGGGCCCGCTCTTCGCCGAGCCCGACTCCCTCCTGCGCTCCCATCTCGACGAACGCCTCGAGCCCTACATCTACGTCGAAGACCGGATCGAACTCGATCTGCCTGCCGGCGACTATCTCGTGCGCACCGCCGGCGGCCCCACGGTCATCCCCCGTGAATACGCCATCTCCCTCGGCGAGGATGGCGGCACGTGGACCCTCCCGGTGGAGAAGTGGATCGAGCCACGCCAATGGGGTTGGATCGGCGCCGATCCGCACGTCCATCTGAGCCATCAGGGCGAGGAGAATCTTCCCGATCACTATCCGGCCGACGTGGGTGTGGCCGGGCGGGCCGGGCGCGCCGAGGCCCTCGACCTGCTCTACCTGCTGGAGAACCGGGCCAAGACCCCCAGCGGTGTGGTCGATGGGATCGATCAGAAGGATGTGCTGGTGCTGTGGGGCGAGGAGTTCCGCAGCGGCTGGTGGGGCCACGTGGTGGTGCTCGGGGCCAAGGAGCTCGTCACCGTCGACGGGAATCCCTGGGCCAACGGCCCCGGCCTGTCGGCCTGGCCCCTGCTGCAGAAGGTGCTGCTGGACGCCAGCCCTCCGCTGGTCTTCCAGGCGCACCCCCACACCGGCGGCACCACCGTCGGCGCCTTCCACTGGCCGGAGACCGGCGAAGCCCGCGAATTGCCATCGTTGGCCGTGGCCGGCTGCCTCCACGGCGTCGCCACCGGCAGCGGCAGCAACTTCTATCCGGAGCGCTGGAACCCCCAGCCCCTGCTGGACGGGCTCGAAGTGGGCGCACACTGGGCCAGCCTGGGTGAGACCGATGCCGTCCTCAGCCGGCAGTGGCTCCGCCCGGTCGGATCCCTGCGCACCTACGCCCACATCAACCGACCCGCCCCCGCGGCCCACTCCCTGCTCGACCGTCAGTGGAGAAGAGCGGTGGCCAGTGGCCGCAGCTATGCCACCAGCGGTCCGATCCTGCTCGACTATCGCCTGAACGAGGCGAAGATGGGCGAGATCCTGTTGACTGCACCGGGCGAGGCGACCCTGCATCTGCACCTGGCCAGTTGGACCCCCTTGCGCAGGGTCACCCTCCTGGGAGCCAGCGGGCGGCGGATCGAGCTGCCCATCGACCCTTCCCAGCTCAACGACTTCAACTGGGAAGGGCCGATCGACCTGCCGGTGGACGATGCGCTGCTGGTGGAGGCCGTCGCCGATGGCGACTTCTGGTACAGCCTGCCGGACAGCCTGCACCTGGTGAGTTCACCGATCCGGGTGGTGGTGGGAACGCCCCACATTCCCGTGGCCGAGCGGGCGAGGGCCAACGTCGACGCCCTGAAGGAAGTCTGGTTCAACAGCGTCCACTTCCGCCACTACGACAACCCGGCCGACAGCCTGGCCGCCCGCACGATCCTCCTGGGCAGTGCCCAGGTGTGGGAGGATCTGGTGGACGATCCCCCGGGGCCGGTCCAGCTCATCTATCCCGAAGCGGGTCGGGTCATCGGATCGAGCGGCCTGCGCTTCCTCTGGCACAGCGCTCCCAACTACGATGGGGACAAGCTGCAGTACCGCCTGGAGCTGGCACAGGATGAAGCCTTCTCGAACGCCTGGAGCTACGAGGCCGGGCCGGACACCTCGCTCGTGGTCGAGGGTCTGCAGGCGGGAAGTCGCTACTGGTGGCGCGTCATCGCCCGCGAGGACGACGGCGACGTCTCCCCTCTGGCGCCCAATTGCTCCTACTTCGAACTGTCCAG
This sequence comes from Candidatus Krumholzibacteriia bacterium, assembly GCA_029932915.1. GTDB lineage: Bacteria > Krumholzibacteriota > Krumholzibacteriia > JAJRXK01 > JAJRXK01 > JAOZPE01. The sequence continues at coordinate 16,647 of JAOZPE010000002.1, read as the reverse complement.
CGAGGTGGTGGGAACGCCCGCTCCGACGGGTCCGCGCTTCTCGCTGAGTCCGGTGCGCGGAGCGCCCGGGGAACTGTGGATGGCACTCGAACTGTCCAGTGAACGGCAAGTGCGTCTGCGCTGGTTCGACGCGCGCGGACGGCTGGTGCGCTCGTATCCGCCGACGGTCTTCACCGCCGGCCGGCACGTCCTGCGCTGGAACGGCCGGGACGAACGCGGCCGGACGGTGGCCGCCGGCGTCTACTGGCTCGTGGCCGACGGCGGCGGCGAACACCGCGTCCGCTCTTCGGTCCTGCTGCGGCCCTGATCGCCTATTCCTTCTCCTCGGACGCCTTTGGAGCCTTCGATTTCTTCGAGCTCTCTGAAGTCTTCGGCTTCTTCGAACCCCTCGTTCCCATCGAGCCCGCCGGACTCTTCGAAGCGCTCGAGGATGAGGTGGTTTCGGATGCCGCCACCAGCAGATCGTTGATGCGCCGTGCGAGAGCGACCGGATCCTTCGGCCGGGAGCCCTCGGTCAGCATCGCCTCGTCCAGCAAAAGGCGGCCGAAGCTCTCCACCCGCGGGTCCTTTCCGTCGCGCTCGTGGATCGCCCGCAGCGACTGCACCGCCGGGTGCTCGGGATTCAGCTCGAGGATGCGCTTGGTCACGGGCAACTCGTCCTCCCGGCCCAGACGCTGCATCAACCTCTCCATGTGCGAGCCCAGCGCGCCTTCGGGGCTGACCAGACACGAAGCGCTCTCACGCAGGCGGGTGCTCAGCCGCACCTCGGAGACCTCCTCATCGAGCAACTCCTTCAGACGGTCCAGCAGGGGGCGATAGCTCTCCTCGATGAGCTCGGGGATCTCCTCTTCCTCCACCTTCTCCCGGTCGACGGCCCGCAGGGGCTTGTCCTTGTAGCTGGGAAGCGAATGGACGAGGAATTCGTCGATGGGATCGGTGAGCAGGAGGACCTCCTGGCCCTTCGAGCGGAAGGCCTCCACGAAGGGAGCGTTCTCCAGCACCGCCCTCTCCTCGCCGATGAGATACCAGATGGCCTCCTGATCGGCGGGCATGCGGGACACGTAGTCCTCCAGGGTGGTGTACTCGCCCGCCTTGGTCGCCGTGCTCTCGAAGAGGAGCAGCTCGGCCAGCTCGTCGCGCCGCTCGAAGTCGCGGGCGATGCCTTCCTTGAGCACCGCTCCCATGCGCTTGAAGAAGCGCTCGTAGCGCGGCCGGTCGTTCTTCTTCATATCGGCGAGGGTCTTGAGGACCTTGCCGGTGAGGTTCTTGCGGATCTTCGCCGCCAGGGGATTCTCCTGCAGCAACTCGCGCGAGACGTTCAGGGGCAGGTCCGAGCTGTCGACGACGCCGCGGACGAAGCGCAGATACTCGGGCAGCAGATCCTGGCAGTCGTCCATGATGAAGACACGCTGGATGTACAGGTGCAGGCCATTCTTGTTCTCACCGAAGAGCTGCTCCCAGGGCGGGGCTTCGGGAATGTAGAGCAGGGCCTTGAACTCGATGACCCCCTCGGCGCTGAAGTGGATGGTCTCCAGCGGATCCTTGAAGTCGCGCGCGATCTGCTTGTAGAACTCGGCGTAGTCCTCCTTGGACACCTCGCTCGGCGAGCGCAGCCAGATCGCCTTGCGGCTGTTGAGCACCTCGTCCTCCACCTTCTTCTCGCCGTCGACCTCCTTCTCGGTGGCCATCACGATGGGGTGCTCGATGAAGTCGCTGTACTTGCGGACGAGCTCGCGCAGACGATAGGGCTCGAGGAATTCGAGGGCATCCTCGCGCAGCTTCAGGATGACGTCGGTGCCAGTCTTCTCCTTCTCGATGGTCTCCAGGGAGAACTCCCCCTGACCGCGGCTGACCCACTGCACGCCTTCCTTCTCGCCGGCGCGGCGCGAGCGGACGGTGATCTCCTCGGCCACCATGAAGGCCGAATAGAAGCCCACGCCGAACTGTCCGATGAGTTCGGGCCGCTGGGCGTCATCGCTCTGCTTCAGGGCCTCCAGGAACGCGGCCGTGCCGCTGCGGGCGATGGTACCCAGATCGTCGGCGATGCCCTCGCGGCTCATGCCGATGCCGTTGTCCGAGACGGTCAGGGTGCCCGCCTCCTTGTCCGGCAACAGGCGGATCTGAAGCTCGTCGCCGTCCTCGCGCAGTTCGGGGTGGGTCAGGGCCTCGAAACGCAGCTTGTCCAGGGCATCGCTGGCATTGGAGATGAGCTCGCGCAGGAAGATCTCGCGGTTGCTGTAGAGCGAATGGGTGATGAGATCGAGCAGTTGGCGCAGGTCGGCGCGGAATTCGCGGGTCTCACGCCCGGTGGAGGATGTTGCCATGATCGAGCACCTCTTCGAATGGATGGACTCCCCCCGCCGCCGATGGCGGGCCAGTGGAAACCGGGCTCGGGCAGGAGCTTAGAAAAGGGCCACACGCTCCGCAAGGGCCGACGGCGGCCGAATCGGCCCCACGCACGTTGCCTTCTCCCCGTCAGGGGCTATCATCGCTGCACCATGCCAAGAGAAGCCTTCGAAGAAGCCCTCAGCCGACGCCGCATCCTGGTGTTCTGGCTGCCGCTGGCCGCCACCTGGCTGATGATGGCGGTCGAGGGCCCCTTCCTGGCCGCGATCATCGCCCGCCTGAGCGAACCGAAGTTCAACCTGGCCGCCTATGGAGTGGCCTTCGCCTTCGCCATCATCATCGAGTCGCCGGTGATCATGATCATGAGCGCGGCGACCGCGCTGGCCGAGGACGGCCCGAACTTCCGCCGCCTGCGCCGCTTCACCTACGCCTTGAACTTCGTCATCACCGCCTTCCAGGTGATCCTGTTGGCGACCCCCCTCTTCGGCTGGGTGGCCCACGATGTGATGAAGCTGCCGCCGGAGGTCGAGCGTCTCACCCACATCTCCCTGTGGATCCTGCTGCCCTGGCCCGGAGCCATCGGCTACCGCCGTCTGTACCAGGGTCTGCTCATCCGCAGCGGCATGACCCGCAGGGTGGCCTACGGCACCGTGGTGCGCCTGTCGACGATGGCGGTGACCGGCCTGTTGCTCTATCGCGGCACCGGCCTGGCCGGAGCCTGGGTGGGAGCGGGCGCGCTGAGTGCCGGCGTGTGCATGGAAGCGTTGGCGAGCCGCTGGATGGCCCGCACGGCGATGCGTGACCTCATGGAGCCGGCCAGCTCCGAACGTACCCTCAGCTACCGCGGCATCGGCCGCTTCTACGTGCCTCTGGCCATGACCTCCACCATTTCCCTGGCGGCCTATCCAGTGGTCACCCTGTTCATGGGACACGCCCCCTACAGTCTGGAGTCGCTGGCTGTCCTGCCGGTGGTGAATTCGCTGTCCTTCATCTTCCGCTCGCCGGCTTTGGCCTACCACGACGTGGTCATCGCCCTGATGGATCCGGCCTGGAAGAGGATGCGGCCGCTGATGAGCTTCGCCGCCGGCCTGGCCCTGGCCGTCAGCGCGGGGATGGCGCTGATCGCCTTCACCCCGCTCTCGCGTTTCTGGTTCTCCACCGTCAGCGGCCTGCACCCCGATCTGGTGCGCTTCGCGCTCACCCCGACGCGGATCCTCTCGCTGCTGCCCGCCCTTTCCGTGCTGCTCGCGGTCGAGAGGGCCATCCTGGTGAGCGGCCGCCATACCGACCCCATCACCTGGGCCACCGCCCTCGAACTCAGCGGCATCGCCCTGCTGCTGTGGGCGGCCATCGCCCTCACCGACTGGCCGGGGGCGACCTGCGCCGCGGTGGCCTATCTGGGGGGCCGTTTCCTGAGCAATACCATGTTGATCCTGCCCGTCTTGAGGCGGGTGCGTCCGGCCGCCGGTGAGGATGACGATCGCCGGCCCGAAGCATCCCTGGAATCGAGGTGACCATGTTGCAAGAGAGCTATCCCTACTACCTGGCGAACCGGCCGGTGGCGGCCAACCGCGATCTGCCGGTCCTGGACAAGTACACCGGCGAGGTGGCCACCTACGTGGCCCGCGCCGACCAGGAGGCCATCGAGCACGGAATCGAGGCGGCCGCGGAGGCCGCGGAGGCCATGCGCCGGCTTCCCGCCTACCAGCGCCAGAGCGTGCTCTACCACTGCGTGCACCGCCTGGAGGAACGAGCGGAGGAGCTGGCCCAGGCCCTGTGCATCGAGGCGGGTAAACCCATCCGCGACAGCCGGGGCGAGGTGCAGCGGCTCATCGACACCTTCCGCTACGCGGCCGAGGAGGTGCCGCGTCTGGGCGGCGAGGTCATGGAACTGGAGATCTCCGCCCGCGCCCGCGGCTACCGCGGCATGTACAAGCGCGTGCCCATCGGACCGGTCAGTCTCATCTCCCCCTTCAACTTCCCCCTGAACCTGGTGGCCCACAAGGTGGCCCCGGCCCTGGCGGTCGGCTGCCCCTTCGTGCTGAAGCCATCGAGCCGCACGCCGGTCGGAGCGCTGATCCTCGGTGAGATCCTCGCCGAGACCGACCTGCCCGAGGGCGCGTTCAGCATCCTTCCGTGCAGCCGCGAAGGCGCCGATCTCTTCACCACCGACGACCGCCTGAAGCTGCTGAGCTTCACCGGCTCGCCCGCCTCGGGCTGGGAGCTGAAGGCCCGGGCGGGAAGGAAGAAGGTGCTGCTCGAGCTCGGGGGCAACGCGGCCTGCATCATCGACGAGGACACCGATCTGGACGACGCACTCGAGAGGGTGATCATCGGGGCCTTCTACCAGTCCGGCCAGAGCTGCATCAGCGTCCAGCGCATCATCATCCACGAGTCGATCTACGAGGAGTTCAAGCGCCGCCTGGTCGAACGGGCGTCGGCGCTGCCCATGGGCGATCCCAAGGACGAGGCCACCTTCATCGGTCCGATGATCTCGGAGAAGGAGGCCCGGCGGGTGGAGGAGTGGATCGACGAGGCGGTCGAGCACGGCGCCACCGTCCTGTGCGGCGGCAAACGCGAGGGAGCCATGCTGCCCGCCACCCTGCTGGAAGGCGTGCGGCGGGACGACCGCATCTACGCGCGGGAGGCCTTCGGGCCGGTGGCAATCCTCTCCCGTTTCTCCGACTTCGACGAGGCTCTGGCCGAGGTGAACGACTCGAGCTACGGGCTCCAGGCCGGTGTCTTCACCCGCGATCTGTACCGGGCCCAGAAGGCCTGGGACGAACTCGAGGTGGGAGGCGTGGTGATCGGGGACATCCCCAGTTGGCGGGTCGACCACATGCCCTACGGCGGGGTGAAGAACTCGGGCCTGGGGCGGGAAGGCCTGCGCTTCGCGATGGAGGAGATGACCGAACTGCGTCTGATGGTCATCCGCACCCCACCGGCTGTGAGCTGAGACGAAGCGTCAGGGACCGAGAAGAAGCACCGCGAGCGGGAAGGAAGCGAAAGAAGGCGGATCACAGGATCCGCCTTCTTCACGATCTCACTTCGAAGGTCTGCTCGTCCAGCCGGTGCGCGCCTACTGGGGCGGGAAACGGCTGAGGATATTGATGACCGCGTCGCGGATCTTGTCCGGCCGTCCGGAACTCTGGTCGACCACCTTGCTTCCCGATCCTCGCCACACCAACTGGTTCTTCTTCGCGTCGACCACGTCCAGGAGGATCGTGCCCTCGTGGTACTGGTAGACATCGACGCTCTGCGGCCCATAGCCGCCCCAGTAGCCGTAACCGTATCCATAGCCGTAGGATGTCGTCGAGACATCGGTCTTCTGCTCGATGATGACGATGGAGGTCACGTAGATGTCCGGGTTCTCCTCGTCCTCCACGTAGCCCTTGGCCTTCATCTCGGCGATGACCGAGTCACGGATGCGATTCATCACCAGCTCGCTGGCATGGGTCTCCCCGGCCGGGGGAGACATCCAGGCAAAGGTCTTGTACGAAGTGAAATCGGCGTTCTCGTCCCAGTCGGTGTGCACCGTCATCCCACCACAGGCGGAAAGGGCGAACGCGGCGAGAACGAGCGATACCATCAAAACACGCTTCATCGAAACCATCCTCCTGATCGATGGGTTGCCGGTGGGCAAAGGGTAGCAGGAAAGACCCGGCTTGGCACGCAAAGCTTGGCCGCAGCCCCTGCAGTGCCCCTCCTGCCTCGACTGAGGACCCTTTGCCCCGACTGTGGACCCTATTCCCCTGTTGCGGTCCCCTCGCCCCTACTGTGGTCCCCGCAGGGGATTGTCCATCGCCATCTGCTCGAGCATGCGCTTGTAGCGTTCGACGGCCTTCTCATAGGCCCAGCGAGGAGCATTCTCCAGGAACATCCTCCGCTGGAGAAGAACGAAATTGAGGTGCCCGCGGGCGGTCTGACTGGTATCGGCCAGGTCCATCGAAACCACCCCGTCCAGCGACAGCAGGTAGTCCAGGCGCCTGGGGGTGCGGGAAAGTGCCGATCCGGGAGTCTTCGGAGCCGGAGCCAGCAGCTCCGAGCCCGGGCGGTAGCTCTGGGTCGGGTCCCAGGCGAATTCCCTCGTGTCCGCTGAGGCCCGATGCTGTGGCTCCGCTTCCTCCTCGGCCGTCGAAGCGCTCTTGGGGGCCGGCACGATACGAAACGCCCGGGCCTCGGTGCGCTCGGCCGGCGGCGGACCGAGGATCTCCACGTCGACGATCTGGAGACCCTCGTCCCGGGAGAAGAGAGGTGGCGGCGGAGGGCTCTCGCCCACGGAGGTGGAGATCGCAGAGCGACCGAACAGATCCCACAGTTCGGGCAGCATCGAGCCGATCAGGACCACCAGGACCAGGGCCAATGCAGCCGGCAGACGATAGTCCACGCGATGCCGGCGCCATCTCTGCAAGGGCGTGGTCATCGGCTGCTCTCCGGTCGAAGGACGTCCACCGCCCGAGCCGGGCCGGCGAAAGATCCACGGCAAGGAAGCTTCGCTCGTCCTTGCCCTTTCCCTTCAACTCTAGCACGAAACGAAAGATCCCAAGCCTTCCACCCATCCCACCTTCTCCCGCACCTTCCCCGCATCCTCCCTGCGCCGCCCCCTCCCCCTTCTCGACGCCCTGGCCCGGAAACGGTACACTGCGGCAACATTCTCGATGCTTCTTCCCGTAATGGATTCTCCGTCAAGCCCCACACATCGGCGCTTCCGCCCCCACGAACCCGTCCCTGGGAGTCGTCCATGACCGTATCGCGCAGCTCCTTCCTCCTCACCGCTCTCCTGCTTCTGATCGCTTTCTCTCTTGGCACAACGGTGAATGTGGCCTCGGCTGCTTCGCCCTCCTTCGACGAGAGCCGGCTCGAAGGACTCCGCTTCCGCGGCATCGGCCCCTACCGGGGCGGACGCAGCGCGGCGGTGTGCGGCGTGGCGGGCGATCCCCTCGTCTGGTACTTCGGCGCGACCGGCGGCGGGGTGTGGAAATCCGTCGACGGGGGGCAATCGTGGAAGCCCGTCTCCGACGGCTTCTTCGGGGGCTCCATCGGTGCGGTCGCCGTCTGCGCCGGCGATGCGAACGTGGTCTACGCCGGTGGCGGCGAGGTCACCGTCCGGGGCAACGTCTCCCATGGCGACGGGGTGTGGAAGTCGACCGACGCCGGCCGCAACTGGACGCACGTGGGACTGGAGGACTCCCGGCACATCCCGCGCATCCGTGTCCACCCGCGCGATCCCGATCGGGTGTACGCGGCGGTGCTGGGACACCTGTACGGCCCCAACGAGCAGCGGGGCATCTACCGCAGCCTTGACGGCGGAGAGAACTGGGAGCGGATCCTCTACGTGAACGACGAGGTCGGAGCGGTCGACCTGGCGATGGATCCGACCAATCCCCGCATCCTCTACGCGAGCTTCTGGAGGGTGCGGCGCACCCCCTACAGCCTGGAGAGCGGCGGCGAGGGAAGCAGCATCTGGATGAGCCGCGACGGAGGCGACAGTTGGGAGGAGATCACCCATCGCCCGGGCCTTCCCGCCGGAGAGATCGGCATCAGCGGCATCGCGGTGTCCGCCGCCGATCCCGATCGCGTGTGGGCGATCATCGAGGCCGAAGAGGGCGGGGTCTTCCGCAGCGACGATCAGGGCGAGAGCTGGACGCGGGTGAACAGCGAACGCACCCTGCGCCAGAGGGCGTGGTACTACACGCGCATCTACGCCGACCCGGCCGACGCGGACAAGGTGTACGTGGTGAACGTCGGTCTGTGGCGCTCGAAGGACGGAGGCCGAAGCTTCGAGCGCATCCGCACTCCCCACGGCGACCACCACGACCTGTGGATCGCCCCGGAGGATCCGCGCCGGATGATCGTCGCCGACGACGGCGGCGCCCAGGTCAGCTACGACGGCGGCAACAACTGGACCACCTACTACAACCAGCCCACCGCGCAGTTCTACCGGGTCACCACCGACAACCATTTCCCCTACCGCATCCTGGGCGCCCAGCAGGACAACACGACGGTGCGCATCCTGCACCGCACCGGCACCGGCTCGATCACCATCTTCGACTGGGAACCCTCCGCCGGCGGCGAGAGCGGCTGGCTGGCGCCCGATCCGCTCGACGAGGAGATCGTCTACGGGGGAAGCTACGGCGGCCTGCTCACCCGCTACGACCATCGCACGGGTCAGACCCGGGTGGTGAACGTGTGGCCGGACGATCCCCTGGGACACGGGGCCGAGGACATGAACCCCCGCTTCCAGTGGAACTTCCCCATCCTCTTCAGCCGGCACGATCCGCATCTGCTGTACGCGGCGGGCAACATCCTCTTCACCAGCCGCAACGAGGGCCAGAGCTGGCAGCCCATCTCCGGCGATCTCACCCGCGCCGACCCGACGACCCTCAAACCCTCGGGCGGGCCGATCACCAAGGACAACACCGGAGTGGAGTACTACGCCACCATCTTCTCCGTGGCCGAGGACGTCTTCGAGGAAGGCGCCATCTGGTGCGGCAGCGACGACGGCCTGGTGCACCTCACCCGCGACGGCGGCGCGAGCTGGCAGGACGTGACCCCGCCGCGCAAGCTCCTGGGCGAGTGGGCCCAGATCAACTGCATCGAGGCCGACCCCTTCCACCCCGGCGGGGTCTACCTGGCCGCCACCCGCTACAAGAGCGACGACTTCCATCCCTACCTGCTGCGCAGCCGGAACTGGGGGAAAAGCTGGAAGCGCATCGACAAGGGCATCGCCCCCGATCACTTCACCCGCGTGCTGCGGGCCGATCCCGTCCGCGAGGGTCTCCTGTACTGCGGCACCGAGATGGGCCTGTACATCAGCTTCGACGACGGCGACTCGTGGCAGACCCTGCAGTTGAACCTGCCGGTGGTGCCCATCACCGATCTGGCGGTGAAGGACGACGACCTGGTGGTGGCCACCCAGGGCCGTTCCTTCTGGGTGCTCGACGACCTGTCCGTCCTGCGGCAGTGGAACGAACAGGTCTGCAAAGCGGACACCTGGCTGTTCACTCCACGGCCGAGCTACCGGCTGACGGGCCGGGGGCGCTGGCCCATCTCCAGTTGGCACGGCGAGGATCTGCCCGAAGGGGTGCTGTTGCGCTACCATCTGCCCGACGAGCCCGACTCGTCGGCCTTCGCCCTGCGGATCCTCCAGGAGGACGGCACCGTCATCCGTACCTTCACCGCCGGGGCCAAGGAGAAGAAGGACCGCCTGCCGCTGGAGCCGCCCCTGCAGCAGCTGCGGTGGGACCTGCGCTATCCCGACGCGCTCACCGTCGAGGGCATGATCCTGTGGGACGGAATGACCCGTGGTCCGCGCGCGCTGCCCGGAAAGTACCGGGCGCGTCTGGTGGCCGGCGACGACTCGATGGAGGTCGACTTCGAGGTGCTCGCCGACCCGCGTAGTTCGGCCAGCTTCACCCAACTGAAGGAACAGTTCGACTTCCTGCTGGAGGTGCGCGACGAACTCAGCCGCACCCACCGGGCCATCCTGCGTCTGCGGGAAGTGCGGCGGCAAGCCGACGACCTGGCCGAGCGCCTGCAGAAGCAGGACGGCGACGAGGAGATCATCGAGGCGGCCAAGGCCCTCAGCGACACCCTCACTTCCATCGAGAAGGCCCTGTACCAGACCCGCAACCGCAGTCCGCAGGATCCGTTGAACTTCCCCATCCGGCTCAACAACAAGCTGGCCGCCCTGGCCGGAGCAGCCGCGACCGGCGATTTCGAGCCCACCGACCAGATGCGCGCGGTGCGGCGCGAGCTGATGCAGCGCATCGGAATCGAGCTGTCCAGGCTCGACGCGGTCTACGCCACCCGATTGCGCGCCCTGAACGAACTGGTGAGGAAGAAGGAAGTGCCGGCGGTCATCCTTCCACCGGAAGAAGACGGCGAGCCACCGGCTGGAAGCGGCGCTTCGGTGAAGGCCTCCACCTCGAAGACCACGGCGGCCACCACCGTTGCCACCGCTTCGATGGACCCGAGCGAGCTGGCGGACTGGCGCGCCTCGGTCGAGGCCTGGCACCGCAAGCGCGTCGAGCGCCTCCGGCAACCGGACAGCTGGCTCACCCTGGTCGGACTCTTCCCCCTGCACGAGGGGGACAACACGATGGGCTCGGCGCCGGACAACGACATGGTCCTGGAGAAGAAGTTCCCCGCCCACCTGGGCGTGGTGGACCGCAAGGGCGAGACCTTCCACTTCACCCCGGCCGAGGAGGTCACCTTCACCCTCGATGGACGTGATCTCGACGGGCCCGTCGAACTCGCTCCGGACACCTCGGGCCACCCGACCATCGTGCGCCACGGAGCCTTCGGCTTCTACGTCATCCAGCGGGGCGACCGCTTCTTCGTCCGCGCCAAGGACAACGACAACCCCCTGCGGGCGAGCTTCCACGGCATCGAACGCTTCCCGGTCGATCCCTCCTGGCGTATCACGGCCCGTTGGGTCGCCTACGAGCGGCCGCGCAGCCTCGAGATCCCCAACGTCCTCGGACAACTCTCAGAGGAACCGCTGTATGGAGAGATCGTCTTCACCCACGAAGGCCAGACGATCCACCTGTACGCCACCGGAGATCCCGGCAGCGGCGAGCAGCTCTCCTTGATCTTCGGCGACACCACCAACGGCGAGGAGACCTACGGGGGCGGCCGTTTCCTGGACATCGACCCTCCCCGGCCCGACGGGACCATCGTCGTCGACTTCAACCTGGCCTACGACCCGCCCTGCGTGTTCACGCCCTACGCCACCTGCCCTCTGCCCCCGCCGGAGAACGTCCTTCCGTTGGCGGTCACCGCCGGCGAAAAGACATGGGGAGAGGGGCATCTGCACTGAGCCGGCCCCCGGCGATGACGATTCGTAAGATATCCACCTCTTGATCTCCCTTTATGCTAGGATGATCCTGATCATGCTCTCTCCGCCCTGGTCCGGCGGAATCAGCCCATTGTCCCATTTTCCTCTCCACAGAAAGGACCAGATGCCATGTTGCGCTCGTTGGAGCGGGTTGCGATGGTCTTGCTCCTGCTCATCCTCGCGCTGCCGGCGTCGGCAACGGTGAAGACCCTTCCGGTTCCCTACATGAATCAACACAAGGACACGACCATGGTGTGCATGGCCAGCATACCGGCGGACGCCAGCATCCACCCGGCCAATCATGCGATCATTTCGTCGCCCGTCTGCCCCCACTGCTCGTACTACTGCGCACCGGCATCGATCTCGATGTACGCGCAGTACCGCCATCGCTCCGGCAACTTCATCCTGGAGGACTACATCTACGACCACGGCAAGTTCACCCAGGGTGAGATCCAGGCCGACGGCGTCATCCAGACCCACGGAGTGGGAATGTTCGATGCCATGTTGTCCGATGGAGTGACCGGAGGAAGGGAAGTCCAGGCCGCGTTCCAGTGGGCGGTGGGGATGACGCCCGTCGAATGGGGCATCAACTACGGGCCGGCGTTCACCGCCAACCTGGTGATCGAGAACATCGACGCCAATACCCCCATCCTGTGGTGCGACCACTTCGGCTATCCCGCGGCGATCAATCCTCCCCTGCCGGACGAGGTGGCCGAGATCAATGGCCATGCCAAGATCATCGCCGGCTACGACGACAACGACACTCCTGACGACTACAACGACGATCAGTACTGGATCCTCGATCCCTGGCCGGGCTCGGGACCGGACGGTTCGGGCCAGTACTGGGTGGCGGCCAGCTCGGTGCTCGATCTGCGCGACCTGTACATCAGCGACATGGACGTGACGCCGACCGACGGCACCTCCATCGGACGGATGAAGGCCCAGTTCGCCCAGTAGCTCCTTCCCCATCTTCGCCGCCGCCGGGTGGAAACCCCGCGGCGGCGCCGCTCCCCCCGCGGAGGGGAGGCCGGGTGCCGGCGGCTACGCTCGCAGCGACCCCGCCAATACCAGGTTCAAGGCGGCCAGCAGGAGTACGGTGAAGGCCAATCCCAGGACCGGGGCCAGGACCAGGCTGGTGAGAACCGCGCCCACACATCCGCCGACGAGGTCGGCGCCGTAGAGTCTTCCGATGTTCCTTCGCATCTGCGAGGATCTGCCGCGGGAAGCCACAGCGAAGAGCGCGCCGGTCAACGAACCCGTCACCATCAGCAGCAAGGCGCTCACCATCAGGCTTCCGGTCCAGTCCAGCCACAACAAGCCTGCCACCGCCAGGGACAGGATCGACGTCCCCGCCAAGAGGACGGAAGATACCGACATCGAAAACGCGTTCCAGCGGAACCGGCGAGGGATCGTGGGGGAAGACACATCTCCGCCCGCGTCCTCTTCACCCTCGGCGCGCCGATCCGCGATCGATGCGCCCATCGCCAAGCCCACCATGAACAGACTCAGCAGCAGTCCAAGATCCTGATAGAGCACGCCACGCGCGGTCTGGTAGGCCAATACCAACACCCCTTCGAGCACCATCGCCGACAGACCCGCGGTGGCAGCAAGGGCGATCCTCGGGAAGATCCGATTTCCCGAGCGGCCGAGAAGCAGCAGCGGCAATGCCAACACAACGAACACGGCGACCGCGATCGTCCCCTGCATCCGCACCCCGATCACCTTCCGCAAGGCCAAGGACGGATCGAAACGCGACAGCCACAGCAACAGCGACGAGACATAACCCACCGGGCGGCGGTCGGTGTTCACCGGCGCTGGGCTCTCCTCGATCAGACGGACGATCTGCTGCCGGCGGTCGTTCCCATAGAGGTAGTGGATATAGGCCGCGCTCATGAGACGCGCCGGCGGACGGCGTTGCTCGAAGCGCCGCGCCACCTCATCCGCCGGGGGAAGTTCGTCGCCGGCCACCACCACGCTCACCGTGCCGGGCAGGACGATGACCTCACCGAAGACCTCCTTCAGTGCTTTCACCACACTCGCGTTGCGCCAGGTCAACAGCGGCGTCCACAGGTTCTCGGCCGAGCGAAGACGCAGGGCCAGGACCCCCTCGGCCCCCAGGTGCCGGCGACATTCCCGATAGAACTCCTCGGTGTAGAAACGATTCGCCTGTCCGCTCTCCGGTTGGGGCATGCCCAGCAGAACGAGATCGTACTCTCCCAGCCTCCTGAGTCGGCGGCGCGGATCGCCGAAGACCACCGTCACCGGTGAATCGGCCGCGTCGGACCACCCGGTGTCGCCCCCGAGCAAGGCCAGACGCAGGGCGAAGCCCGCCGCATCCAACTCGACGAGATCGATGCGCCGGGGATGGAACTTCACCAGCTCGTCCACCAATCCCTCAGCTCCTCCCCCCAACACCAGGACCTTCCGGAGATCCTCCACCTGCAAGGCGGCGAGCTGGGCGAACTCCTCGGCCGCGGTTCCCTGGCTTTCGTAGCTCAGTGCGTTGTTGACGAAGACGGCAAGCTGGCCGGCGCGCCGATCGAGGGTGAGGCGGCCGTAGGGTGTATCGCGGGTGGCGGCGAGGAAGGGGTGGTTCCACCGCGTGAGGGCGCGGTCGAGTCGCGGCGCCCTCCCCATGCCCACCACCAGGGCCATCGCCACCACCGAGGAGATCAACACCGGCAGACGCAAGCGGGCAAAGGAGGAGAAGAGGCGGGAATTCCCCGGGCCTCCCCGGTGAGAAGCCGCCGGGGTCGATGTGCCTTCCCTCGAGGGGAGCGCCTGCCCCAGAGCGGCGAGAGCGGCGAGCAGCGCCGTCAACAGAAGCGCGAAGAGATTCGACCGCCCCAGGAAGATCAGAAGAGTGGCGGCCACGCCGCCGGCCAGACTACCCATGCTCTCCCAGGCGTAGGCACGCGCCGCCGTCCCCCCACCATGGATGTGGGCCACGGCGGCAAGCCGGAAGAGACGTCCGGCAATCAGGGCCACCGGCACCAGGACCAGCAGAAGGCCCACAAGCTGACGGGGAAGCTGGAGATAGGCGCCGGGGACTCCACCGAAGAGGTGGTGCAAACCCCGGGCGGCGGCGAGCGAGAGAGGCAACACCACTGCCGCAGCGAGAAAGCATCTGAAGAGCCGTTGGCGCGAACGTTCCGCTGTTCCAGCTGGCAGGACCGCGCCCGTCCCGCTCCCCAACAACCACACCCCCAGAGCGAGCACCACGATGAGTTCGCTGCCGTAGAAGGCCACGCTCAGCTCGCGCAACAGTGTCACCTGCGCGAGCAGGGCCACCGCCCCGACGATCAGAAGCTGCATTCTCACTCGCTGAAGACCTCGGCCTGGAAGGTCTCGAAGCGCGCGCCGTGTTTCCACCCGTCCGACGGAAGCCCCGCCTTGCGGGACAGATGCGAGAGGGTCTGCTCGAGATTCCAGCCCTGCTCGGGAGCGACCTGGGGCAGGTAGACTGCGGCGTAGCCGCCCTTGCGCAGGATGATGCCGTCGCGGCCGAGTACGATCTCTTCGGGACCGGCCACCTCGCGCGGCGGGCTCAAAGCGGAGATCTCGATCTCGATGCCATCGAGCTCGTCGGCCTGCACCGGCGGAAAGCGGGGATCCTGCGTGGCGGCCTGGATGGCCATCTGTCCCACCACCACCGCCAGTGGACTGTCAGCCGGGATGTGTCCGATGCAACCGCGCAGGCGATGGCCCTTGGTGGTCAAGGTGACGAAGGCACCCTGATGTCGCAGGAGTTGCGGGGGGAGGTCACGGGCCAGGGGCGCGGTCTGCGTCGTCAGGTATTGGCGGAGGGTCTTGCGCGCAAAGCGCAGCAGCCACTGGCGCGCCTGCGGCGCCAGCGGTGCGTCGCTTTCCTCGTTCTGGGAGCGGGGAATCTCCTTCCACCGGGGCGCCGAATCATCCCAGGCCGGCGGTCCCGAGGCCACCTCGGCGAGGCCGCGCAGGACGGTGGCGTCGGCGCGCGCCGCCCCCGGCCACACGGCGACCGCGCCGTAGCCCACGCAGCGCTCGGCCTCACCGAGCGAGCTCTCCCCGCTGTTGGCGTAGCTGACCACCCGGGCATCCTTCGCGCCCAGCTCCTCCACGGCGACCATCATGGTCATGATGGGCGCCTTGCCGCAGGCACAGGTCACCAGGCCATGGCCGCCCTTGCGCTCGCGACGGCGCACCGCGTCGAGAAAGCCAGTGGGGTCGAGGCGGACGAGCCTTTCGAGGGTGAAGCGGTCGGCCTCGATCGCCGTCTGCCGGTCGGGATAGTGCGACAGGTCGCTGCTGGCCACGATCAGCGGGTGGCGATCCTTCAACACCGTGGCCAGGGCGTGACCGGCGCGGCGGCAGAGCTCCACCTCGGGTTTGCCCACCACCGCGCACACCAGGGGGACACCGGGAAACAAAACCTGTGCGAAGGGCACCTGGACCTCGACCGAGTGCTCGCGCTCGTGGACCTTCTCCTTGAAGGTGAAGATGGAATCGCTTGCCCGCAGCCGCTCGATGAGCTTGCGGTCGAGCCGGGCCTCGCCCAGGGGCGTGCGGTAGGCCACACCGTCGTAGACCGAGACACCCTCGAAGGCCGGCTGGGTGTGGTTCGTTCCCAGGATGACGATCACATCGGGGTGCGCGTCTCGGACCTGGTTCCAACTGTCGGCGGCGATCTGTCCGGAGAAGACGTAGCCGGCGTGGGGCGCGACCAGCGCCAAGGGCGCGTCCTGGCGCGGCGGGCGGGCGTCCTGCAGGTAGGCTTCCACGGCGGCGCGCAGCGCCCCGGCGTCCCTCGGATAGAAGGAGCCGGCGACCGCTGGCGGGCGCACCTTCTGCGCTGCGGCGGCCGGACGCACGTCGAGTGTGGCGCGGGCCTGCTCCAGGGCATCGCGGGCATGGATGAGCGCGTCGCCGCCGCCTTCGGAGGCACCCCGGCGGAGCACGGCCACCATCGCGGCGATCACCAGGAGAACCGCCGCCGCCATGAGCAGCTTGCGCATCATGACCACACTCCGGCGATGGGGGTTCCGCAGTAGGCGCACTTGCCGTCCTTCAGGTGCATGTCCACCACGAAGAAGCCCCGGCGCTCGATGACGATCCTGCCGCAGTGGGGACAGTAGGTGCTGTTGCCCGGATGGCCGGGGACGTTGCCCACGTAGGGGTAGTGCATGCCCTCGTCGCGGGCCATGTTCCAGGCCCGCTCGAGGGTCTCGATGGGCGTCGGCGGCAGGTTCACCAACTGGTAGTCCGGATGGAAGCGGGTGAAGTGCACCGGCACGTCCGGTCCCAGCTCGTCGAGCACCCAGCGGATGAGCCCGCGCATCATGCTGTCCGAATCGTTGAGGGTGGGCACCACCAGGTTGACCAGCTCCAGGTGGGTTCCGCTGCGGTGCACCTGGCGGATGCTGCGCAACACCGGCTGCAGGTGCGCGCCGGAGACCTTCTCGTAGAACTCCTCGCTGAATCCC
>JAOZPE010000078.1 GCA_029932915.1 Candidatus Krumholzibacteriia bacterium | reverse complement strand
GGAGGGAACCCCCACGACCGGGCCGAGGCCCCACTGGGCCCAGAGGGTGATCGCGCCGCCGTTGTACATCTGCTGGCCGACGACATCCAGATCGACACCGGTCTCCAGCGCGCGCCTGACAAAGGCCCTGACCGACAACGTGAAGATCTCCTCTCGCCCCTCAAAGCGTTCCTGCCGGCGCTCGCGCCCAAAGCGGTCGAAGGCGTTGTTCAGAATCAGCGTGGCGGTCGGGTCGGCCGCACGGGCGGCTTCGAACACGGCGACCAGGTAGGCGTCCATCTCTTCCCGGGTCAGACCTCCGGAGGCGCCGTACCCCGACGCCTCGTTGTTGACGTCCCACACGCCGACGACATCCCGGTACCGCTCCACGATCTCCGTAACATGGTCCACCGAGATCGCGGTGAGAGCAGTTGCGTCCAACCCCTCGAGGAAGCTGGGCATGGCCAAATCGAAAAGCCAGGTCAAGGGGTGACCCTTGATACGCCAGCCCGCCTCGGCCAGGTCGCGAACACCGATGTCGTGGTCGATATAGTCCCATCGAATGTCCCCCTGGGCGGGCTCGATGTCGACCCAGTAGAAGCCGGCCGTGACCGTGTTGAGATGCGCCTGCTGAAGCCGCTCGTAGGCCGCGGTCCCGGCAATGGCCAGCGGCTCGAAGATCCCGAACATGAAGTCATGGGAGGTCTGCCTGTAGCTGACCGGCACACCAGCCATGGGCCGTCCGTCGCTGCTCTCCACACGAATGATGAGATCCCCTTTCCGGTAGACCTCCGCGTCCTGCTCCGTCCTCCACAAGGTGACGTCCTCCAGGACCATGATGGCATCGGCGGCCGCGGCGTCGTAGGCGGCCGCCCTCTCCCCATTCTCCAGGCCCGCCGCGGCAGCAATGGCGACACCGATATCGGCGGCTCTTGCGGAAAGCTCCGTCGGTACATGATAGCCGTGGTCTTGAAGGGACGTCAGAAGGCGGTCCAGCCGGGCCAGCTGGGAGGTCGCCGTTTCCTCGTTGAGGTCGATGACCTCGGAAGCCTGGGACACCCCGTGGAAGAGGCGACCGCTTCGGTCCACAGGTAAGTCAAGCCTGCCGGCGCCGTCGAGCTCCCGCCGGAGAATCAAGCTTCTGGCGGCGCCCAAAGGTACACAGAACGAGGGAATGGCCGTCGACGGCGTGCCGCGGTCCACGGTGAAGAAGAACTCATCCGTCGCCTCCCCCGCCGGGTCCACCAGGAAACTGCCCTGTGGGAGGTCCGAACTCAGTAGGAGATCGCCGTTGCCGTGCCGACCCTCCAGGATGAACTCGTGGCAACGCAACACCTCGATGTCCTGGACGACCTGGTCCACCGGCGCCCGCACCACGGACAGGCCCAGCGTGTACTCGTGGACGGTGTAGCCGCCCACCTCCCGCCCGGAGGATGGTATGGCGAAGAGGAGAACGTCCTCGCCGTCGGGTACCACCAATGAATAGCTGCCGTCCGTGGTGGAATCCGACGTGAGCTCGCTCCAGTCGTCGGCGCGAAAGGCGACCACCATAGCGAAGGTCGGGCTTGCTCCAGTCTCATCGACGACTCTGCCGCTGATGGACGCGGCCCTGGCCTCGAGACAGCCGACCACCAGCAGCCCGGCCAGGACAATAAACCAGCGACCTCCAGCGGTTGGGGGACGGTATCTCAAACCTCTTCGATGCAAGCGACGAAGTCGGAGCAGCGGTTTACGAGGAATTCCTGGGATTTCTTCTCCGACCGCCCTTGCTCCGGGTCCCCTCAATGATGATGTCGATTTCATTCAAGAATCATCCTACCACTGGCTCGACGACGACGAGAGCGCCATGGGTCCACCAAGGAGGGGTAGGTCCAGAGGCTTGGGGGCTCATCGGGAGGACGGAAGTGGAAGCCGGAGTATCCGCAAGACTTCAGATATTGCTGGGCGGCATTCGGTGGAGTGGTGATCGCAGGGGACGATGGCCTCGGAGGCCGCTCCGTCCAGGTGGGCGCTGTGTCGGCTCACCACGCCGTCGGAGACCTCGGGGCCCTTCCCGTCGCCGCGGTTTCCGATGATACTGTGGAATGGAATCGTCGGATCGATGGCGAGCCTCGAGAAGGTCTCCATTACGGAATTGTCCGGGTAGAGCGCCCGGACGGCGTCGGCGCCTCCCCTTCTGAGGATCTTCCGCATGGCCGGTGTGACGGCGTCGGGTTGATTGGTCGCGATGATCTCGAGCATGTGGGAGAAGGGGCGAGGAAGGTGAATCAGCGCGGAACCGATTTTCCCCACGAGAGTCTCGGCCAGGCGCGCTCCGTGCTGGGGTGTCGACATGAAAATGATGCGCCGAACGTACGGTTTGGGTTTGAAGAAGAGGGCGTTCTCAAGGGCAGCCAGCTCCTTGGGAGGAAGCTGGACCTGCCGGGGTGGGACCGTGAAGACGGCGTTCCAGAGGGTCTCGCCGCTGTCGGTGGCGGCTGTCTTGACCAGGAGCCCTCCCATGCTGTGGCCGATCAGCTCCATCGCATCGATGATCCGATCCCTCCCGGCCGGCTCCAACGTGTGGCGAACCTGATCCAGGGAGTAGCGGAACCTCGCCGCGCTCCAGAGGAACGGCTCGCCGCTGGGGTACATGAAGTACCAGACCTGGTAACGGGCACGGAGCTCCCGATCACCGAAGATTTCGTTCGTCAGCGGCAGCCAGATGGAGGGGTTGGAGCATAGACCGTGCACCATGACGACGGGGACCTTTCCCGGATCGTACGGCTCCATGAGGATCAGGTGCTCCAGGGGTTCGCCGGATCCCGGAGAAAACATCCCTTCCAAACCCAGCTTCGGGATGTCTTTCTCCCCACGATCGGCCAATACGGCAAGCGGAGCGGTGAAATCGGCCGCCACGGGCACATCGATGCCGGCGATCTCGACCTGCTCGACGGTTCGTGGATCGACCAGCCTGAGTTGTGCCTGCATATTTTCCGTGGTGCCCTTGACGGCGGGTTCGCTGAAACGGAGGATCGCCGTGACGGGGACCGCCAGGCCCTTGGGAGGGAAGAGCCGGGATCCCGGCAGGGGGGCTCCCCGAGGTATGAAACCCACCAGCGGTGCACCGAGGCCATAGCGTGTGAAGCGGTCCTGGAAGCGCTCAACCCTCAGACGGTCCACCGCTTGGAGGTCGGGGAAGAGGTTGAAGGACCAGCCTCCACCATCGAGACGAAGCATCACCTTCCGGCCGGTCATGGGAAGACGGATCGCCGCGTTCTCCAACTCTCCCGGGGCGTGGCGAAGCCCCTCGACCAGGCGGGCGACCGCGTTGTCGTACATCATCAAAGCCCAGGGGGCATAGCGGTCGAATCCGAGGGGCGGGTCTGTTGGCGTCCGTTGGAAGAGGAGTTGCCACGATCTTGCGGCCACCTCCAGAGCCACGGCGGTTCCTGCCGATGGGGAAGCCGCCGTCAACCGTCGCAGGGCATAGAAGGAAAGCTCCAGTGCCGCGTAGCGGGTGGCCCGGGTGGGATGGTCCAAACGGTCCAGGACGGCAACCGCTCCTGCGGGTTCGGATCGCCAGCGCTCGCCGAGTCCGTGCCGGCGCAGGACCTGGAGGGTTCCGGCACTGGGCTCGTCCGAGACGGGAATCGAGCGTTGGATCCAGCGGTAGGTGACCTGTGGCGTGACCGGACGCACGGCCCTGCTGCCGGCGCAGCCGACGAGGACCAGCGTGGCCGCGAGAAGCACCGCTGCGACCGGCCGGCGGCCTGGACGCCGGCGATGGGCTCCGGCTCCCTTGAGCTCATTCCTTCTCATCGCTCTCATCTTACTCCACTTACTCCACGGTACTGATGACGGCCCGCCTTCAGATCCGTCTGCGTCCGGAAACTCGACGCGTTGCCGCTCGATCTCTGCCCCGCGTGCCCCACATCGATCGCCCCGCTCAGGCTCTGGGCGCTTGTCGTCGTGGAGAGGGAGAGTGCGACCGCCAGAGTGGATACGATGGCCCAGCGGGTCCGCTGTCCTATGTGCACGCATCACCTCCGAATGGGCTTTCGGATTCGTCGGCGCCGGCCAGTGCGGCGTAGGGCCGCTTGGCGCGGGAGCGGGGGACGGCGCGTTCCGCCAGGCGTTCGATGTCAGCGGCGAGAGCGGGCACCATGGCGCCCGGGAAGCCGACGACGGCCTCGCCGGGCTCGATGTCGGTGGCCTCGCGGCATCCGTAACAGCCAAAGGAGAAGTTGAGCCGGCCCTGGGTGTATGGGACCAGCGTGACGTCCACGCAGGTGGCCTGGAGCACCGCCGTATCGGCCGCCAACCGCCGGCCACCGTTGAGGTTGACGTGGGCCAGGAGGAACCACATGAGGCGTTCGACCCGGTCCTCGACCAACACCACGTCCGGAAGCTTGTCGAAGGCCTCCAGGGGCGCCAGGTCGATGGCCGCGAGGGTGCCCTGCTCGAGCCGGACCATCCCTTCGAACATGGTCCTGCCGGCTGCGGGCTCGCCGACAATCCCGAAACCGACCAGGCCCTGGCCCGAGGCGAGACCCGCCGGCAGGCCCCGGAAGCCGAAGGCCGAGGCGGCGGCCGGACAGGAGATGCCGCCCGGCTCAAACCGCACCCGGCGACCGCGCCGGGCGAACGTCACGGCCTGGCAGTACCGTATGCCCGACAGGGATTCCCACCCGTCCGGTACGCTGCCGGGCGGCTCCCGGTGCAGACGCACGCCCACCGGTTTCCAGGAAAGTCCAAGCCGCTGCTCGATGGTCTGTGACAGCCCTCTTGGTGCCGGTTGCACGGTATCCACCTCCTTCCTGCTCACTCGGTCAGCAGGCCTCTTCATCGGGCGCCTGCTCGTGCTTCGGCATGCGTCCCTTGGGGATCTTGCCCTCGGCGATCAGGGCTTTCTTGACCGCCGACCACACCTTGTGTTCCTTGTAGAAACACCGCACCTCCTCGAGATCCGGGAAGGTGATAGCGTTGGAAAGACAGAGGTTCCCGCAGGTGGAGCACCCGACGACGCAGTCATAGTAGCGGACGACCCTGGGCTTTCCATCGACCCATTCGAAGACCTTCTTCCCACAGTTCATGCACATGCCGCAAGAAACACATTTGTCGGGGTCGATCGTCGGACCCCAGTTGATCTGTTCTCTCGGCGCTCCGGCGAACCATGGCATGGCGAACCTCCTTTGCACGTCCCTTCAAACATTCTTGGGGACTTGGCAAATTCGCCACAGTCCCGCGCAAAAAAAACACCTTGTCACGCATCGGGGCCTCCAAAGGCGCTCGCCAGCGCGGCGGCCGCCTCGTCCATGCACGCGAAGAGACTGCCGTCCGGTGAAATGCGCAGGTGGTAGTAGACGTTGGAGCCCCGCTTGTCATCCGTCACGAGCCCGGCGTTCTTGAGCACCGACAGGTGCTTGGAGATGGTGGACAGGTCGGCGTCGATCATCTTCTTGAGCTCGCATACGCAGAGCTCACCCTTGGCCAGCTGCTCCACGATGAACAATCTCGTGGGGTGGCCCAGCGCCTTGAACACCTTGGCCCGGTGTTCGTAGCGTGCCCGCGTGCTGGAGTCCAACCGTTCCACGACGCCTCCTATTTGGTAATTTAGTCAAATCGCCAGGGTTGTCAACCCTTTTCGTGATTCTTTTCACAGATTCCTTCGGCTGCCCACGGCTCCTGCGCAGGTCAGGCGTCAAGATCCACGCGCATAGGGCCCG
>JAOZPE010000077.1 GCA_029932915.1 Candidatus Krumholzibacteriia bacterium | reverse complement strand
TCCCGCACGCCCGGGGCCTGAGCGGTGCGGTCGGCCACGTACACCTTGCCCGTGTCGGAGATCTCCAGGTCGCTCAGGTCGAAGCCGGCCGGGGTGAGCACAGTGTCGATCACCGTGCCGCTGGTCACGTCGAAGCGCACCAGCAGGGTGCGGAAGGAGGCGTCGCTCACGATGGCCCAGCCCAGGCTGCTCGAGGCCAGCCGCGCTGCCTGGAGGTCGCCGCCCAACTGCGCTTCCGTGGCCACGAAGCCCTCGCTCTGGCGGGTGAAGGGGTTCACCACCGCCAGGCCGCCGTCGGCCACCAGGAAATTCCCGCTGCACACCACCAGCAGACGGTTCAGGTGCCGGTCGTACCACAGGTCGCCGCTGGGGTTCTCCGCCGGCAGGAGGATGGGATCGATGCCCGGGGACGAGGGATCGGCGTCGACCACCGTGTCGGTCCGGGTGTCGATCACCGCCAGGCACGAACCGCCGGCCGGGGGCATGTAGGTGGAATTGCGGTCGAGGCGCTGCAGCGACACGAAGGCGAAGTCGCCGACCGCGGTCACCTGGGACATCTCGGGGATGCCGTCGGCGTCAGCGAACTGCGACAGATCGACGGTCGCCAGCAGCGTCCCGTGCAGGGGCTCGACCACCCACAGCGTGGTCTCCTCATAGCGGGGGATGTAGGCCTTGCCGTCGCGCACCACCTCCAGGTCATACGGATTCGAGTTCAGGCCGGTCGAGTACTGGTCGACCACCGCGTAGCCGCTGGCTGCGTCGAGAACGAGGATGTTGTCGGCCAGGTAGCGATTGACCACGAAGATGGTGTCGCCCCAGCGGCGGGCCACCGCGTCGCTGTGGATGGTGTAGAGGTCCTTGTTCACGGTCCACGGCGAATCGAGCTGCATGGTCGAGCACGAGCCCGTCGTCTCGTAGGTGGTCGTCGTGCAGAAGAGATCCTGGGCGAAGGCCCCGGACGCCGCCGCGGCGAAAAGCATCACCACCAGAACCCACGTCACCATTTTCCCTCGCATCTCACTACTCATCTTGCGCTCCCATTCTCAAGGTTATGAAGAACTGCCGGCCGGGCAGCGGCCAGCCGTAGAGGTCGTAGATCTGCTCGTCGTCGGCGAGGTTCTCCACCCGCGCATCGACGACCACCCCGGGCAGCCCCACGCCGGACAACTCCACGCGCGCCCACACCTTGTGCAGCAGGCGCGAGGGAATGGTCTCCAGCCCGTGCCGGTCGAGGGTGTTGTCACCCATCGCGGTCAGCTCGTAGCCCAGCCGCCACCTGCCGTGTCCGCCGTCGAGCTTGGCGGTCACTTCATAGCCGGGCCGGCCGGGCAGCGGTTGTCCCTGGAAGGTCACGTTGTCGCTGCGGTCCTCGGTGTGCATCCAGGTGCCGGCGAAGGCCGCGTGCAGCGGACCCACCGCACCGGTGTCCAGTTCCAGCTCCAGTCCCTTCACCTGGGCTGCGCCCAGGTTCTGCGCGGTCGCCGTCCTCTGGCTGTTGCGCACGAAGGTGATCAGCCGCGAGCTGTCGTTGTGGAAGAGGCTCAGCATCAATCTTCGCCCGTTGGCTCCGCCGCCCACCACCACGCCCACGTCGCGGTTCGTTCCGCGCTCGGGCAAGAGATCGGGATTACCGATGACCGAACCGCGGTTGCCGAAGCGCTCGATCAAGGTCGGCACCCGCTCATACTCGCCGAGGTTCCCCTTCAGCACCACCACATCGGCCAACAGATACCGCGCGCTCAACTGGTAGGTGTGCGCCCAGGTGGTGCCCTTCTCCAGCGGACCGTCGGGCAGCTCGAGGTTGCCGAAGGGCGGCACCCCGTGGAAGCGGTCGCCGAACACCTCCACCCGCACTCCCGGGCCGATGGCCAGGCGGTCCTCGAAGAAGCGCAGTTGCGGTTGCAGGGCGGCGGCCAGGTTCACGCGGGTCTGCGGCGCACCCTTCTCCTCCTGTGGCCAGTGGCGCACGCTCTGCAGCCGCGCCCAGCGCGCCTCCAGACGCCACGCGTCGGCCCCGCCTTCTTGCAAGGCGCCCACGGCCTGCAGCCCGACGCTGTGGGTGCCGTCGTCGCGGTCGTCGCGCACCAGCGAGAGCTCGCCCTCGCGGTCGCTGAATCCCTGACGGTCGTAGCGGTGGTACAGCTCGACCCGCCGCAGCCAACCCGTCCGGGGCCGCGTGGGGCGGATCTGCGCGCGCAGGTGATGGGTGAAGGTACGACCCCTCGCATCGTGGGCCTGCAGGTCGCGGCCGGGCAGGCCGTACTCGCGCCCGTCGAGCAGCTCGCTGAACTCGATGGTCCAGCCCCGCCCTTCGTGCGACAGGTCGATCAGTCCGCCGCCGCCCTGGATGTCGTTGTTCACGCGGGCGGCGCGGAAGTCGTCGTCGGGGTTGTAGGGGGTGCGGTTGTCGAAGTCCCAGTCCCAGTCGCCGTCGCTGGTCAGCATCTTTCCCCGGCCCAGCAGGATCCACCCACGGCCCAACGCACCGGAGCCGCCGCCCTCGAAGCTGAAGCTGCGGTAGCTGCCGGCCGACGCGCGGGTCCACACCGCTTCGCTGCCGCTGGAGGTGGTCAGATGGATGGCCCCGCCCAGTCCGGCGCCGCCCAGCACCAGCGGCGCCGCGCCGCGGTACACCTCGATGCGCTCGAGCGACTGCAGGGGGATGTCCGCGAGGTTCGTCTCGCCCCCGGCCGGGTCGGACAGCAGCGCGCCGTCCAGATAGACCGGCACCTGCGCCGCGCTCGAACCACGGATGCTCACGCTGCTGTACGAGCCGATGCCCCCGGCTTCCTTCACCGTCACCCCGACCGCGTCGGACAGGACGGAAGCCGCGCTCTCCAGCCCGTCCGCCCAGCTCGAACGGGCGATGACCGAGGAGAAGGCGCCCTGGCGGTCGAGGATCTCCTGCCGCCGCCTCCGCCGCGCGCGCACCTCCATCGTCGGAGCCAGGTAGACCTGGGTGGAGTCCCGGCTTCCTGCGGGCAGCAGGATCAAGGTGGAATCGATGGGGGAGTGGGCAAGGCTGTCCGCTTCGGCCGTGCGGCCGGTGGCCTCCACCACGGGTCCTCGCGCGTTGGGGGCATCGGTCCGCTTCGTTTCATTGCGCGCGATCGCGCCCTCGGCCTGTGCCGCACATGCCACCGCGTCCGCTTCCCCGAAGAGCACAGCACACAGCGTGACGGTCAGAAGGAAGGGGGCCCGCACTCTCCACCATGGGAGAGCGCCGCCGGCCCGACGCACGAACGCCACCGTCCCTCCCCCTCGAAGGTACGGATGGAAACGCCCGGGGTCGGTCTCCTGGCTTCCGGCTCGGACCGAACGCTGCGCCTTCCCGGGATCGCTCCCAGTGGCGTCGTGCATCGTTCGTCGCCGGTCACAGTGGCGGGGCCGCGCTGGATTTGCACCAGACTTCCACGTGGGTCCCACCGGGCGTCGGATTGGGGTTCCTCACGGAACCACGCGCAGTATAGGACGTTCCTCACCGCGGGGGCAAGGCCCACCTCCTGATCTGTCCGATGTCCGGATCGCCGGACACCCCAGCGGAGCGGGTGCGCTCTGTCTCAATTGCCCAGTTGCTTTTGTTTCAATGACATGCAGGATTGTAGAAACTGATTTTTCCTGGCATCTCCGATGCAATGTCTCGATACAATGTCTTAGGGTAGGATCCTGCTCGACTGGATCGTCACCTGATCTCCGTTCCCTTCACAAAGGAGCGATCCATGACCGTCGTGACCTTCATTCTCCGGCTTGTCAACCTGGTGGGGGCGGTACTGATATGCGCAGCCCTTGTGATGGCCGATTGGCGTCGCATCCGCGAGCCTGTCGTGGGGCGTGCGAAGTGGCCCTGGAATGTTCCAGCCTTCGAGCGCCGCGGCCGCAAGCCCATGAAGTGGGGCCTCTGGCTCCAGATGACCACCTGGGCCGCGCTGTTGGCCTTGCGCGGATCGATCTTCCCCTGATCCAGGCGTGGACACCGTTGCCCCAGACCCCGGGTGAGCCGGTGATCCGGCGCCTTGGTGATCTGGGCCTGGCGGTGATGATCGCGGTCCTGCTCGACTGGATCGTCACCTGATCCCGGTTCCCTTCACAAAGGAGCGATCCATGACCGTCGTGACCTTCATTCTCCAGCTTGCCAACCTGATTGGCTGGATTCTGGTGATCGCGGCCCTTGTGAGGGCCGACTGGCGTCGTGTGCGCGAGCCCATCGTGGAGCGCGCGAAGTGGCCCTGGAACTCTCCGATCTTCGATCGCCGCGGTCGCAAGCCCATGAAATGGGGCCTGTGGATGGAATTGATCACCTGGGTCGTACTCATTGCCTTGCGCGGATCGATCTTCCCCTGATCGTCGCGCTTGTGGTTGCCCCGCCATCACAGTGTCCGGTGCCCGGATCACCGGACACTGCTTCATCTCGATTCATCCCGGCGTCTAGACGCGTGCAGACATCAACTTCTGTTGCATCAACGAGTTACAGCTTCAGGAAAGCCTGGAACAATTGGCATCAGCCATGCACTGTCCATGATTGACTCATGAGAAAGACGCCTCCCGGCACGGTCGATCTCGCCCAGAAAGCTGTGGCCACAAGCTCTCGCACCAGGACTCCACTCACCGAAGGTGACCGGCGACCAGATCCGACTCCGTGTCCACAGATAGGAAACCCCTGTTTGGGAGTGTGATGTCATGAAGATTCACAAGACTTTGAAAACAACCTTTTCCGTCTATCTGATCCTGTTTTTTGCCCTGGGTAATCTCGCCGGATGTACAGGTTCGGGATCGGATTCGCCAGATCCGGTGGCAACGGCTGCCGACGATGTTTCCCTTGATTCCAAGGACACGCCCATTAGACTGACCGATCCCGTGAAGGCCTCCTTCGTCCTGGATGATTTCGGTGTGGTGGACATCCTTGGCTTGAGTGCCGAGAAGGAGACGAGGGAACTCGTCCTGAGCTGTCGTTTCCAGGGCGATGAAATCCCCGATGTGCGAACCATCCGTCTGGGAAGGGCTGAAGTCGAGCCAGGATGGTTCGGCTACCTGTATGCGATCTCTCTACCGGGCGGCGATTCGTGGCTCACCTTGACCCTGGAGTTGAGCCTGGACGGTACGATGAGCCGGACGCGGTTCCGTGGCCCCGACGAGGAATTGACATCGACCTACACCTTGAGTGATGACGGTTCGATGTCGACGGCCGAGTACATGATCGATGGAATCCCGTACGCAAGAACCGTCACCGCCATGGACTCGAGCGAATTGCTTCCGAGCGCCGATCAAGGGGTCGAGCAACTCGCAGAGCGGTATGGGGCTTCGTCCCTTCCGGGCTATGAGAGCAGCGCCCAGATGTTGTCCTCGCTCGTCCACGATTCCGAATTCCAGCAATGGCTTCTCGGAGCTGCCGGGCGGCTGTTGCAGCGCTCTCCGGACAGCATCGAGTCTGCCTTGGGCCAACTGGCAGGATATGGGGATGATCCCGGGGTGAGGGACATGTGTGGATGGGCCAGTGTAGCTGCTCTATGCTGTTCTGCGCTGGTTTTTGTCCCTTGCTGGGTTGCATGTATTCCTGGAGGATTCCTCAGTGCCGCGTGTACTTTCATCTTCGTCTTCGATCAGGTCAACGATTGGTTGGACGGCATCTTCGGAGGGGATTGAGTTCACTTTGAACAAGATATCGAGGATGCTTCAGGAGAAAGCCACGTCATTCCCTTCTTCGCAAAGGAGCGATCCATGACCGCCGTGACCTTCATTCTCCAGCTTGTCAACCTGATTGGCTGGATTCTGGTGTGCGTGGCCCTGGTGCGCGCCGATTGGCGCCGCATCCGTGAGCCCGTCGTGGGGCGTTCGAAGTGGTGGTCCTGGAACGTTCCAGCCTTCGAGCGCCGCGGTCGCAAGCCCATGAAGTGGGGCTTGTTGATGGCTATGGGTAGCATGCTTGCGCTTCTCG
>JAOZPE010000076.1 GCA_029932915.1 Candidatus Krumholzibacteriia bacterium | reverse complement strand
GGCCGCGGCCTGCTGGGTGGTCTCCTCCACCTCGACCGGCTGCTCCTCGACCGGCGCCGCCGCGCTCTCCTTCTTCTTCCTGGAGGTCTTCGCCTGAGGCTTGCTGGAAGCCTTCCGCGCAGAGCGCTTCTTCTTCGGGCGGTCGCCGTCACGGACGAACTCGAGCATGGCCATCTCCGCCGCGTCGCCCTTGCGCAGACCCGAGAGCTTCAGCACACGGGTGTAGCCGCCCTGGCGATCGGCATAGCGGGGACCCAGCTCGTCGAAGAGCTTGCGGACCGCGTTCTTGTCCCCGAGGATGCTGGCCACGTGCCGGCGCGCATGCAGATCTCCGCGCTTGGCGAAGGTGATCATCCGCTCGGCCAGACGCCGGGCCTCCTTGGCCTTGGGCGTCGTGGTCCGGATCCTCTCGTGTGTGATCAAGGCGATCACCAGGTTCCGGTAGAGGGCTTTCCGGTGGGCGGCGGTCCGGCCCAGTTTACGCCCGTCAACGTTGTGTCGCATGCGTGATCTTCCTCAAGCTGTTGGTCACGAAGAGGCGGCCGAAGCCGTCTCGGAGGTCCCCTTCACCAGGCGAAGGACCTCGTCGTCGAAGGTCATGCCGAATCGAAGTCCCATTCCCTCGAGGATCTCGCCGATCTCGTTGAGACTCTTCCGGCCGAAGTTGCGGAACTTCAACATCTCGCTCTCGGACTTGGTCACGAGATCGCAGATGGTGTTGATGTGGCCCGCTTTCAGGCAGTTCGCCGAACGGACCGAGAGTTCGAGCTCGTCCACGCTGCGCTTCAACAGCTCCACGAGCTTCTCGGTGTCCTCGTCGATCTTGTCCTCGGGCTGATCGATGGGCTCCTCGTCGAAGTTGATGAAGAGCTGCATGTGGTCCTTGAGGATCTTGGCGGCAAAGGCCAGTGCGTCCTCCGGGCTCACGCTGCCGTCGGTCTCGATGTCGAGGATGAGGCGGTCGTAGTCGGTCCGCTGTCCCACGCGCGTATCCTCCACGCGATAGGCCACGCGGGTGATCGGCGAGAAACTCGCATCGAGCTTCATCACCCCGATCGACTCGTCGGGAACCTCGGTCTCCTCACGGTCGACGTAACCCCGCCCATAGTCGACATAGATCTGGGCCTTGAAGGATCCGCCCTCGGCGAGGGTGCAGATGTGTTGATCGGGATTGACGATGGAGACCTTGGCCGGAGTCTGGATCATCCCCGCGGTGACGATGCCCTCCTCGTTGGCCTCGAGGCTCATCCAACAGGGTTCATCCTTCTCGTAGTTGAAGACCACCTGCTTGAAGTTCAGGAGGATGTCGGTGACGTCCTCGATCACTCCGGGGATGATGCTCAGCTCGTGCCGAACGCCTTCGATCTTCACCGCAGTGATGGCGGCGCCCTGGATGGCGGCCAACAGGGTACGGCGGAACGCGTTGCCGAGGGTCAGTCCGAAGCCGCGCTCGAGGGGCTGGATCACGAGCTGCGCCCGGTTCCCCTCCAGCTTGCTCTGCTCGCGATCGATGCCCGTGGGCATCAGGAGATTCTTCCACTTCATTCTCGGATCCCTCTTCCTTCGTAGGCCATGGGATTGTCGACGTTCGATTCCGCTTCTGATCAGACCTTCGAGTAGAGCTCGATGATCAGGTTGTCCTGGACGGGGATGGGCAGGTCTCCCTTGGTCGCCTCGCGTATCAACCGCCCGCTGTAGTTCGCCGCGTCGAGCTCCACGAAGGGCAGCGGCGTCCGCCGCTGAGCGGCCTTGATCGAGTCGTTGATCACCGGCATGTTGCGGCTCTTCTGCCGAATGGAGATCGTCTGCCCCACCTTCACCTGCGCGCTGGCGACATTCACCCGTTTGCCGTCGACGAGCACGTGGTTGTGGTTCACCAACTGACGGGCCGCGTTGCGGCTCGGAGCCAGACCCATGCGGTAGACCAGGTTGTCGAGACGGTGCTCGAGAATCTGGAAGAGATTGCCGCCCGTCTCACCCTTGCGGCGCGTGGCCTCGGCGAAGGTCTTGCGGAACTGCCGCTCCAGGACGCCGTAGATCGACCGCACCTTCTGCTTCTCACGAAGCTGGAGCTTGTATTCGGAGGGCTTGCTCTGACGGCGGCGTCCGTGTTCGCCGGGACCGTAGGGGCGCTTTTCCATCGCGCACTTGCCACTGAAACAACGCTCACCCTTGAGGAAGAGCTGCATGCCCTCGCGGCGGCAAAGTTTGCACTTCGGGTCGAGATACCGTGCCATCTGTCCGTACTACCTCCGGCCGCGCCCGCTGGCGCGGCATTGGGAATATCGTTCTTCCGCTGCCCGTTACCGGCGACGGCGGGGCTGTCGGGTACCGTTGTGGGGCACCGCGGTCACATCCTTGATCCGGGCCACTTCGAGACCCGAGGACTTCAGGCTGCGGATGGCCGCCTCACGGCCGCTTCCGGGACCCTTCACCCAGATCTCGATCTTCTTCATGCCCATCTGCTGCACCTCGTCGGCGCACTGCCGGGCCGCCATCTGCGCCGCATAGGCGGTGCTCTTGCGCGAACCCTTGTTTCCCACCTTCCCGCCACTGTTCCAGGCAATCACGTTGCCCGAGGTGTCGGTGATGGTGATGATCGTGTTGTTGAAGCTCGACTTCACATGGGCCACCCCAAATGCGTCGACCTTCTTCTTGATCTTCCTGCTCTTGCCCTTCTTGGCAGCCACGCTTCCTCCTGGTGAGCTCCACCTGCAAGAGGTGGACGTTCAGCGGCGTACCGCTACTTCTTCTTGCCGCCCGGGCGGGACTTCGGTCCCTTGCGCGTGCGGGCGTTGTTCTTGGTGTTCTGGCCGCGCACCGGGAGATTCCGGCGGTGACGCAAGCCGCGATAGCAACCGATATCCTTGAGCCGCTGGATGTTCATCGAGATCTCCGCGCGGAGGGCTCCCTCCACCTGGTAGTCCTTCTCGATGAGGTTGCGGATGAGCTTGCTCTGCTCCTCCGTCAGATCCTTGGTCTTCACCTCGGGATCGACCTCGCAGGTCTCGCAGATCTTCCGCGCCCGCGTGGGTCCGATTCCGAAGATATAGGTCAACGAGGTCACGATCCGCTTCTCGTTGGGGATATCGACTCCGGCGATACGTGCCACCTGATGGCTCCTTTCGGCGCACCGTCTTCAGCGGTGCAACAACATTCTGAGAATCCGGGACTCAGCCCTGCCGCTGGATATGGCGGCGATTCTCGCAGATCACCCTCACCGTTCCGTTGCGGCGGATGATCTTGCACTTGTCACAGATTTTCTTGACGGACGCGCGCACCTTCATGGCATCCCTCACTTACTTGTAGCGGTACACGATCCGTCCACGGGTCAGGTCATAGGGAGAGAGCTCCACCGTGACCTTGTCCCCCGGAAGGATCCGGATGAAATGCATGCGCATCTTTCCCGATACATGGGCCAGAACGACATGCTTGTTCTCAAGCTCGACGCGGAACATGGCGTTGGGCAATGCCTCCACCACGGTTCCTTCGACGGAGATCGATTCCTCTTTGGCCATGGGCCTCTCCGCTTCCTTCGGCCAACCCGCCTCAGCGGGCCGTCAAAATCCTCGGGCCATCGGCAGTGATGGCCACCGTGTGCTCATAGTGAGCCGACGGCTTCCCGTCGGCGGTGACAACAGTCCACTCGTCGGGAAGCGTGATGATCTCCTTGGTGCCGAGATTGAACATGGGCTCAATCGCGATCACCATTCCCACTTCGAGCTTGGGATTCGGCATGGTCATCGACTCGAAGTTGGGCACCTGGGGATCCTCGTGCAGGGAAGTCCCGATGCCATGTCCGACGAGTTGTTCGACCACTCCAAACCCCTTCTCCCGGGCCTTCGCTTCGACTGCCCGGCCGATATCGGCGATCCGGTTGCCCGCGACGGCGGCTTCGATCCCCGCCTGAAGACCCGCCTGGGTCGTCCGGCAGAGCTCTTGCACCTCGCTGTCGACCTCACCCACCAGGAAGGTCTCCGCACTGTCGGAGTGCCATCCCTCGGGGATGATCAAGCCGATGTCGATTCCAACGATGTCGCCCTCCTCGATCCTCCGGTTGCCCGGGATCCCGTGGACGACCTCCTCGTTGATCGAGATGCAGGCCGAGGCAGGGAACCCGTGGTATCCCTTGAACGACGGGACGCATCCCATCCCCTTGATCCAGCTCTCGATCTTGCGATCGAGATCGATGGTCCTCACGCCCGGTGCGACTTCACCGTCCCTGAGCCGCAGAAATACTTCCGCGAGCTTCCGACCTGCGTCGGCCATGAGTTCGATTTCCCTGGAACTCTTCAGGTTAATCGACTGCGTCCAGGACACGACCGATCCGTTCGCTGATTTCCTCGATCGAGCCCACCGCATCGACCTCGCTCACCCTCATTCCCTGGGATTGCAGGTACTCCACGACGGGTTCGGTCTGACTACGGAAGACGTCCAGCCGGTGCCGGACCGTCTCCTCCGAATCATCCGTCCGGCCGCGTCCCAGCAAGCGCTCGATGATCACCTCATCGGGCAGACGCAGCAGGATCACCTTGTCGATGCTCTTGCCACCGATCTCCGGCAGCAATTCGAGCAGGCCCTCGGCTTGCCGTACCGTCCGGGGAAAGCCGTCGAGCACGAAGCCCTTCCGGCAGTCGTCCCGGCCGAGGCGCTCGGCCACCAGCTCGAGCATCAATTCGTCTCCGACCAGATCCCCGTTCTCCACCACCGACTTCACCTTGAGTCCGGTCGGACTGCCTTCTTCCATCGCCGCCCGCAGCATGTCGCCGGTGGCGACATGGACCCATCCGCGCTCAGCGCAGATACGGGCGGCCTGTGTTCCCTTCCCCGACCCGGGAGGCCCCATGAGGATGACGCCCATCGCCACGTCCCGGGCTTCCTATCTCCGGCCCCGCAGCTTGCCCCTCTTCATGAAGCCATCGTAGTGCCGCATGAGGAGATGGCTCTCGATCTGCTGCAGGGTATCGAGGGTGACGCCCACCACGATCAGCAGTCCCGTACCACCGAAGTAGAACGGCACGTTGGCCTGGCGGATGAGAATATCCGGCAACACTGCGATCGCCGCCAGGAAGATGGCTCCCGGCAGGGTCACTCTCGTCAACACCCGGTCGATGTACTCCGCGGTACGCTTCCCCGGGCGGATCCCCGGAATGAAGCCCCCGTACTTCTTCATGTTGTCCGCCAGGTCGACCGGATTGAGCACCACGGCGGTATAGAAGTACGAGAAGAAGATGATGATGATCGAATAGATGAGGATGTAGACCGGCGCGCCCGGCGCGAAGATCCCCGCAATGGAGATCATCGCCGCATTGTTGGGGAAATAGTTCGCCAGGGTGGCCGGCAACATGATGATGGACTGGGCGAAGATGATCGGGATCACGCCCGCGGTATTCACCTTCAGGGGCACATGGGTCTGGGCTCCTCCGTACATCTTCCTTCCGACCATCTTCTTGGCGTACTGTACAGGGATCCGGCGCTGCCCCTGGGTGATCAGGATGATCGCCGCGATCACCAGGACCATGAACACCAGCAGGATGATGAGCTTGAAGTAGCTCATCTCCCCCAGCTTGAGCTGCTGGATGGTCCGCAGGATCTGCGAGGGGTAACGCGCGATGATGCCGATGGTGATGATCAGGGAGATTCCGTTCCCGATCCCCCGATCGGTGATCTGCTCGCCCAGCCACATCACGAAGACGGTACCGGTGACCAGGGTGCTCACGGTCACGATCTGGAAGAGCATTCCCGGATGCGGAACCACCGGCTCGCCGGCGATGCCCCGCAACGACTGCAGGAAGATACTGATCCCGACGGCCTGGATCAGAGCCAGCAACACCGTGCCGTAGCGCGTGTACTGGGTGATCTTCTTGCGGCCCTCGTCGCCCTCCTTGGCCAGGCGCTCGAAGTACGGCACCACGGCCTGCAGAAGCTGCAGGATGATGCTCGCGGAGATATAGGGCATGATCCCCAGGGCGAAGATGGTCGCCTTGGAGAAGTTGCCGCCCGCGAACATGTCGTACAAGCCGAGCAGACCGCCCGCCTGGGCCTGGAAGAACCCACGCAGAGCCGTACTGTCGATCCCCGGAGTGGGGATGTGTCCACCCAGGCGGTACACGATCAGGATGCCCGCCGTGAACAGGATCCGGCGCT
>JAOZPE010000019.1 GCA_029932915.1 Candidatus Krumholzibacteriia bacterium | reverse complement strand
CGGGGCGACTGGATTCGAACCAGCGACCCCCTGCTCCCAAAGCAGGTGCGCTACCAGGCTGCGCTACGCCCCGACCCCTTCTTCACGGAAGACCATCATCGACTCAGGAGGAACCGCTTCGCCCCGAGCTGCGCTCTCCCGCCAGATACTCCTTCAGGAAGGAGTGCATCGCCGCCGCCGCGCGGGCGCGATGGGAAATGCGGTTCTTCTCTTCGATGGCCATCTCGGCCAGGGTACGTCCCTGGCCGATCACCAAGAATAGCGGATCGTAACCGAAACCGCCTCCTCCGCGCATCTCCTGGAGGATCTCTCCCTCGAGCACGCCTTCCACCTGGTGCTCGACCGCGCTCCCATCGTTGCCGGCCCTGCCCGCCGGGTCGACGAAGACCATGGCGGTCATGAACCGCGCCGTGCGCGGCGGGGGGACATTCTCCAACTCGCGCAACAGCTTGCGGCAGTTGTCCTCGTAGCTGCAGCCCTCGCCCGCGTAGCGGGCGGCGTAGATCCCCGGGGCCCCTTCCAGGGCGTCCACGAACCGGCCGGTGTCGTCAGCAATGGACATCCGGCCAGTCGCGTGGGCCACCGAGCGCGCCTTCAGGAAGGCGTTCTCGGCCAGGGTGCCGCCATCCTCCACTACTTCCTGCAGCTCGGGGAAATCCAGCGCGCACAGCAACTCGTCGATGGGCAGATCGGCGAAGAGCCGGCTCATCTCGGCCACCTTGTCCCGGTTGCGGGTGGCCAATACGAGAGTGCGGCCGGGATGCATCAAGCCATCATCTCTCGTCCAGGCTCTTCGCCGCGATCTCACACGCCTGCACCTGCAGGCCGTGCAGCAATTGGATGCCGCCGCGCGCCAGGTTCAACATGGCCTGAAGCTGGGCGTCGTCGAAGGCCGCCCTCTCACCCTCGGCCGTGCCCTGGATCTCCACGAACCTGCCCTTGCCGGTCATCACCACGTTCATGTCGACCTCGGCGATGGAATCCTCCTCGTATTCGAGATCGAGAAGGATCTCTCCTCCGACGATCCCCACGCTGACCGCTCCGACGTGATCGAACATCGGATGCTGGCTCAGGCGCAGCTTGCGCCGCATCTTCTCCAGGGCGATCCACAGGGCCACGCTGCCACCGGTGATGCTGGCCGTCCGGGTGCCGCCGTCGGCCTCGATCACGTCGCAGTCGACGGTGATGGTGAACTCTCCGAGCACGCTCATGTCGGTCACCGAGCGCAGACTGCGACCGATGAGCCGCTGGATCTCGCTGGTGCGGCCGCTCACCTTTCCGCGTTCGCGGTCGGTGCGCTCGTTGGTCGCGCGCGGCAACATGCCGTATTCGGCCGTCACCCAACCGAGGCCGCTCTCGCGTCGCCAGCGGGGGATCCCCGGTGCGATCGAGGCGGCGCACAGCACCTTGGTCTCCCCCATCTCCACCAGCGCCGAGCCCTCGGCGTGCCGCTGGTAGTTGGGGGTGATCCTCACCGGGCGC
The DNA here is from genome assembly GCA_029932915.1 of Candidatus Krumholzibacteriia bacterium. Classification (GTDB taxonomy): domain Bacteria; phylum Krumholzibacteriota; class Krumholzibacteriia; order JAJRXK01; family JAJRXK01; genus JAOZPE01. The sequence continues at coordinate 55,434 of JAOZPE010000019.1, read as the reverse complement.
AGCGCATGAGGCTTACGGTCCTTGGGTCGACTCATGGGTTTTCCTTTCCCGCCGGAGTGGAACCGGCCTGCAGTTCGAGATCGACCACTTCGACCTCACCCACATCCATGTCCAGGAAGCGGCGGCTGATCTCGCCGAAGCGTTGGGGCATGTCACTGACGATGAGCTTGACTTGACCGGGCCCGGGGCTGTGGGCGTCATCCTCGTCGAGATCACGTGCCACCGCCTCGGCCAACACCAGGGCCGAGTCGACCAGGACCACCTCGTCTCCCATCACCTGGGAGATGACGCCCTTGAGCAGGGGATAATGGGTGCAACCGAGGATGAGCGTGTCCACCCCGAGGCGGCGCAGTCCGGCCAGGTAGCGCTCGGCCACACTCAGCGCGATGGCGTCGTCGGTCCATCCCTCCTCGGCCAGGGGCACGAAGAGAGGACAGTGCTGATTCTCGATGCGCAGATCATCGCGGACCTGGCGCAACAACTCACCGTAGCGATCACTGGCGATGGTCGCCGGTGTTCCGATCACCCCGACGTGACCGCGCGTGGCCTCCAAGGCCGCTTGCACCCCGGGCTCGACGACTCCCTCCACCGGCACCGAACATTCCCGCCGCAGCAGATCGATCGCGTGCGAGCTGGCCGTGTTGCAGGCCACCACCAGACGCTTGACCCCACGCGATTCCAGATAGCGAGCCGCCTGCAGGGCGAAACGGCGGATGGTGGCCACTCCCTTGGTTCCGTAGGGCACGCGCGCCGTGTCCCCCAGGTAGAGAAAGGTCTCGTCGGGCAGACGTTCGCGCAGCGCCTTGAGGACGGTGAGCCCGCCGATGCCGCTGTCGAATACGCCGATGGGTCGAGAATCCATGGATGATGAGGGCGGCCTCAAGCCGCACCGGGTTGAACGTCAGAGCCAGTCGCGGGGGCGAAAGGGTTTCGTGCAGTCGATGTGACCCTGCAGGGTCTCCACCTCGAGGCCGTCGACGAGGATCTGCACCGCCGCCACCTCCGGAAAATCGATCGCGATGGTGCGCAGCAAGGCGCCCAGGGTCATGGTCTCCATCGCGCTGCCCCCGGTGTCACCGGAGACCAGCGCGCTGTTGAAATCGAGGTACACCAGGTGCAGGTCTTCGTCGTAGAAGGCGCCGCGCAGGCGCGTCCCCTTGGGCCAGGTGCGCACCGCGCGCCGGCTGTTCGGGCCGCGCAGGAGCTCCTCGACCACCGCCTGTACCTCGTCGTCACGGTGCAGGGAAGCGACGATGCTCCGCCGCTCGGCCACGAAGCCCTGCGCATTGCGATCGCCGAAGAAGAGGGTCACGCTGCGCGTCCCCTGTTCCTCGAGCTCCTCCATGTCCTGCGCTTCCTCGGAAACGGGATGCCGCAGGAAGGTCTTCCACACGAAGAGCGCCGCCAGGGCGATCATCACCACGAAGACGGTGAAGACGAGTCCTCGAGGGATCTTCACGGCGTCTCCTCCCGTACCGCTTCCATCCGGTCGCGGAAATCGAGGATGGCCGCCGCCAGGGCCTGGGCCACCTTGTGGTGGAAGCTTTCGGTGCCCAGCAGCCTGGCCTCCTCCGGATTGGACAGGAAGGCGGTCTCCACCAGGATGGCCGGCATGTACGCGCCGACCAGCACGCGGAAGCCAGCCTGTTTCACGCCCCGATTGGTCAAACCCAGATCGCTGGAGAGGCGCTCCTGGACCGCCTCGGCCAGGGTCGCGCTCTCCTGGATGTAGAGATTCTGCACCAGGTCCCACACGATGAAATCGACGTCCTCGGCCACACCGGTGGTGAGGTTCTCGGCCTTGGCCACCTCCGAATCCCACTGGCTCTTGGCCGGCGAGAGGAAGTAGGTCTCCACCCCGTGGGCGTCCTGCGCGTACCAGCCGTTGCAGTGGATGGAGATGAACAGATCGCCCCTCTGTTGGTTGGCGAACTCGGTGCGTTCGATCAGCCCCATGGTCACATCGCTGTCACGGGTCAGGAGCACCTCGATTCCGTCGTGGCCGTCCAGCAGGCGTTTCAGATCGCGCGCGATGGCCAGGGTGACGTCCTTCTCCAGCAGGCCGCCGATGCCCTTCTTGCCGTCGTCGGCTCCGCCGTGCCCGGGATCGATGATGACCCGCCGCACCTTCACCTTCCGTCCCACCTCGGTCGAGGGCAGGGTCTGGACGATCTTCGGGCCGCGGGGCACCGGCTCGGGAATGGTGGTGATGGGTTCCTGGAAGACCTTGAGCACGACGGTCCGCCCCTCGTCGCGACTGAGCGATTGGTAGCGGCTCACCAGTTCGCTCAAGTGGACCACGAGCAGGGCATGGTCGCTTCGCTGGATGGCCTCGATGCTCTCGATCAGGCCATGCGGACGGCCGACCGTCAGGGCCGAGGGATCGATGCGGGCACCGTAGAGTTTCAGCACCAGTTGCCGGGGCTGGCTGTCGTCGACCCGGAAGGCCAGCGGGACATTCAGATGCACCTGGAGTTCGGTGGACAGTTCCTCCTGCTGGAAGCTCAGGCCGGCCACGTTGGTCTGGCGCGTACCCAGGCGCAGAACGAAGGAATCGGGGTTCCACTTCACTTCCTTCTGGGTGAGCTGGGGCAGGATCGAGGTGAGGAACTCCAGGGGAATCCACGGCTCTCCCTGGTGAAGAACGACCGGCATGTGCAGGAGGATGGTCTTCTCCGCCGTGACCACCGAACGCGCGCCCACGGTGAAGGTGATCCGCTGATCGCCCACCCGCAGCACGAGCTTGCGCACGTCACTGCGCCAGAAACGGCCCACCTGCAGGGCGTCGGCCAGGTCGCTGCCGGCGATGTACCACTCCTGATTGGGCGGAGAGAGCCGCTTGAAGGTGAAGGTCATCGAGGGACGGCCGTCGCCGGGCAGGATGCTCGCCGAACGCGCCTCGTAGCGCGGCTCCGGGGCGGCGGACACGGGGGCCATCGCACCGGCCAGACACGCCGCTGCCACGGCCAGGCCCAAGCCGAGCCGCGCCAGGCTCGAAGGAAGAAGTCTCCACCCCTCCCATCTCCCCCTGCCTGTGGCCGATCGTCGCATACCCGTCGTATCTCCTAATCGTCCCGCCGGCGCAGGCCGCCTCGCATGGCCTGGCGCATCTTCTTCTTCACGTCCTCGTCGGCCGCCGCCGCCCGCTTGTCGTAGACCTTCTTGCCCTTGGCCAGGGCCAGCTCGCACTTCACCTTCCCCTTCTTGAAGTACAGGCTCACCGGGATCAAGGTGAGCCCCTTCTCGGCCACCTTCGACGCAAGACGCCGGATCTCCCGGCGGTGCATCAGCAGCTTGCGGGGACGCAGGGGATCATGATTCATCCGCCCCGCCTGTTCATAGGGAGAAATGTGCAGATTCCGCAGCCAGATCTCGCCGTCGCGGATATCCGCGTAGGCGTCACCGAGGTTGCAGCGGCCCGCCCGCAGGCTCTTCACTTCGCTCCCGAGGAGGACCAGGCCGGCCTCGAAACGCTCCAGGAGCTCGAAGTTGTGACGTGCCTTGCGGTTACGGGCGATGAGCTTGACATCACCCTCGCTCTTGGCGGGACGTTTTCTGCGGGCCATGCCGATCTCTCCCGTGGCGGTGCATCAAGCTAGCAGACCCGGGCCATGGGGGCAACGGCCCTCTCGGCGCCATCGCTTGACACCCGCCTGGGCCCTGACTATTCTCCCTCCCCTGCCGGGAGAATCTCCATTCTCCCCCTGCTACCGGTGCCCGGATGGCGGAATTGGCAGACGCGCTACGTTCAGGTCGTAGTGGGGGTAACCTCGTGGGAGTTCGAGTCTCCCTCCGGGCACCAGCCGCTTCCCTCGTCACCCGGTCTCGATGGCCCGGCTGGCCTCCACCCCCCGATCGAGCTGCTCATAATCGAGTTCGCTGCCCCGCAGACTGTGGGGAATCAGATACACGGTGAGCATCACCAGCGAGGCGACGATCACCGCCGTCCGCTGCCGGCGCAGCTTGTCCGGCCACCTCAGCACGACACCCAAAGCGACCAGCCACACCAGCCACATGATCAGGGTCTTGTTGTCGGTGAGGTCGTACCCGCGGGGCCAACCCGTCCACAGGGCCCCGAAGGCCGCCTTCTGCACCAGCGGACCCAGGATCATCCCCCCCAGGGTCAAGCCCGCCGTCGTCCACGCGGTGAGGGCCCGAAGCCCCCGGGGCAGGAACAGGGCCCCCAGGGCCGTCCGCAGCCCGATCATCATCGAGAGGAACATCACCAGGATGTGCGGCAACAACAGACCCAGCGGAACGTGGTTCTTGCAGCGGAGGACCACCGTCTGGGGCGCATCGGCGCTTCCCCCGGGCAGAAGCAGCTCTCCGGCTTCCCCGCTCAGCCGCACATAGTACTCGAGCTTGCCCGCCGCCGGCTGAGCAGGCAGCTGAGCCCACAGAACGGCCCGGCCGTCGCGGTTCTCGCGGTGCAGGGGCAGGGCCTGGAAGGCTTCCCCGGTGGGGTAGCGCCGCCACCAGACCTCCCCTTGGTAGCCCTCACCGGGGTCGGGGAGTTCCAGCCGAGCCCCCTCACGCGAATCTCCCTTGCGGACGAGCTCGAAGGCGTAGGTTCCTCCCGCCAGCTCCACTTCGCCTCGATAGGGGTAGGTCGGACCGGTACGGCGCTGATAGCCCCCGGTGAGCACCATCAGCACGAAGGCGACGATCCACAGCGTCGCGCTCAAGAGGCGCCGGGAAGGCGCCGAGACTCCCTGGGCCACCACGGAGAGGCCTCCTTCGGGGAATTCGGGGAAAAGGACTCTGCACATGGTCGTCAGACAGGCCCGCGGCGTCCAGGGGCAAAGTGGCCCCACTGGACAATCCGCCCTCGAGATCCCACCTTGTGGTCCCGACCCACCTCGATCCGTGTCCCCTTGCCGGGGCCGACCCGGGGGGAAGGAAGAAGACCACCGCGGCAACGCCGCCTCTCTTGCACCGGCCGAAGGCAGACCCCATGGACACCACACCTCCCCCCTGGATCGACGAAGAGCTCACCCCCATTCCGGCCGGCCGCGTCCGTCGCCTGTTGGAGAAACCGCGCAGCCAGTGGTCGGTTCCGGACATGGTCCGACTGGTCCAGGAACAGGGAGTGAGAACGATCGCGCTCATGCACGTGGGCTCCGATGGAAGTCTGAAGACCCTCGACTTCACGCCCCGCAGCCAGGAACACCTGCGCGACGTGCTCACCGCCGGCGAGCGAGCCGATGGTTCCTCCCTCTTCCCCGACATGGGCATCCAGCCCGGTGCCAGTGACATCGTCCTGCGCCCACGTATCTCCAGCGCCTTCTTCGATCCCTTCAGTCCCTATCCCACCCTGGCCTTCCTCTGCGAGCATCAAGGACGCGATGGGCAGCCCCTTCCCCAGTCGCCCGACACCATCGTCCGGCGTGCCTTCGAGCGCCTGAAGAAGGAAACCGGTGTCGAACTGCTCGCCCACGGCGAGGTGGAATACTTCCTGGGCAAGCACCGCGGCGAGAGCGACGTCTACGGGCGGGACGACCGGGGCTACCATGCCACCGCTCCCTTCGTCTTCGGGCAGACCCTGCGAAGGGAAGCCATGGCCATCCTCACCGAGATCGGCGTCCACGTGAAGTACGGCCACAGCGAGGTGGGTTACATCGAGGCCCAGGAGGATGACGACTGCATCTGGGAACAGCATGAGATCGAACTGTCGCTGCGGCCCCTTCCCGACGCGGCCGAGGCCGTCGTGATCACCCAGTGGGTGCTGCGCAATCTGGCCCACATCCACGGCATGCCCTGCTCCTTCGATCCGATCCTGCGCGCCGGCCACGCCGGCAGCGGCATGCACTTCCATCTGTCCCCCTACCGCGACCGCACGCACCTGGGCGCGATCGGCGAGAACGGAGAACTCAGCCTGGAGGCCCGCTGGCTCATCGGCGGCCTGACGACGATGGGTGGCGCCCTCATGGCCTTCGGCAACCGCAGCGCCGACTCCTTCGTCCGGCTGAGCCAGGGGAAGGAGGCCCCCAGCTCGATCACCTGGGGGCGGTACAACCGTCACGCCCTGGTGCGGCTGCCCATCCAGGTCACCGACCAGGAGGGCCGGGCGGTGACCCCACCGACCATCGAATTCCGCTTGCCCGATGGTTCGGTCCAGCCGTACCTGCTCTTGGCCGGCGTGGCCCAGGCGATGCTGCACGGCCGTACCCTGGACAATCTCGATGAGATCCTCGCTTCGACCGACGCCGCCCGGCTCCAGGGTGAGGGCGGAGGCGCCAAGGTGCCGCACGACTTCGGCGAGGTGGCCCAGGCAGTGCGACACTACGAGGAAGCCCTCGAGGAAGGCGGGGTCTTCCCCAAGGGTCTGATCCGGGCGATGTTGTCGACCTGGTCCGAGGAGAAGGAGATGGAAGCCCGGCGGTGAGAACCGCCGGGGAACAGGTCCGCGATGGACTCGGCCCGCGATCCTCTTCCCGTGGTGAAGCCCCCCAGGTCTCAGTAGCGGGGGCCTCCCCCCATGCCACCACCACGGCCGCCAGCACGGCCGCCCATGCCCCTTCCCGCTTCCATGAGCTTCTTCTGCTCGTCCAGGTGCTTCTTCCAGATCTCACGCTGAGTGTCGTCGAGGAATTCCATGACCACCTCGTTGGTCTCCTCCAGCTCCTTCCGCATCTTCCTCTGGGCATCCCGATCACCGTTCATCGCGGCTTCACGCAAGCCGCGCAGACGAATCCGCGAACGGCGCAGGATGGGAAAGAGCTGACGGCACTGGTCCGGACTCAGAGCAAGCAGCGCGTCCATCCGCAGGAGCTGCGGATCGAGCCACCACTCCCGTTCCCGCTCCATGAGCTCGTCGTAACGTCCCGCCTGCTCGTCGTCGAGGACCTGCACGAGTGACAGGTGGGCCTGCTGCATCCGGCTGTCGACCTGGCTGTCGGCGCCCCGGCCGCCCGAGGCCTTCCCCTGCCCCCGGTGGCCGCCGCCCGATCCCCTCGTGGCGGTCCCATCGCCCCCCATGGACGAGAGCTTCTCCAGGACCGCCGCGATGCGATCGGCCTGGTCCTGATCGAGGGAGAGTTCCTCCTGCAGGTATCCGACACGTCGGGTGACGGGGTCATCTCCATCCGCCGCCACCGAGGACAGCGGCAGCAGGAGAAGACCGACGACGATCCATGCGATTCTTGTGATCATCCTTGTCTCCACAGAGTTGCGAGGCCGCGGGAGGGGCTCCGGGCCTCCGGAGCATTCGAAGACCATCCCGTCCCCTACCTGAATGCCTGGCCGCGGAAGATCCTGCGCGGAAAATGCGCGAGTCGATGGGAGAACGCTCCCGGGAGGAATGCGATGGGGGCCGTCTTCCGGCGGCCCCCATCCACGATCGTCCCTGCCGACTCGGAGTCAGAGCGGCGACCCTACTTCTTGTCGGTGTCGAGCTTGGCGATCTCCGCCTCCAGCTCGGTCACCAGCATGTCCATGCGGTCGATCACCGCCTGGAAGGTCGCCTTCTTCGACAGATCCACCCCAGCGGCCTTCAGCTCTTCCATGGGATAGTCACTGCTGCCCGAGGAGAGGAGCTTCAGGTGCCGCTGAACCGCATCCTGGCTCACCTTCGGATCGTCGCTGCGGATCTCCTTGAGCAACTGGGCCGATGAGGCGAAGCAGGTGGCGTACTGGTAGACGTAGTACGGGTAGTTGTAGAAGTGCGGAATGCGCGCCCAGGTGGCCCCGTACAGTTCGGGGATGTCGGTGTCGGGCCCGTAGTACTGCCGCAGCAGATCCAGGTACAGGGAATTGAGGACCTCGCTGGTGATGGGCTCGCCCCGCTCGGCCATCCGGTGCACCTGCAGCTCCCAGTCGGCGAAGCAGGTCTGCCGGTAGAAGGTCAGGGCGATCTGGTCGATCGCATGTTGCAGCAGGTTGATCCGCTCGGCCGGATCGTCGGTGTGGGCCAGCCAGTAGTCGAGCAGCAACCCCTCGTTCAGGGTGGAGGCCACCTCGGCCACGAAGATGGTGTAGTCGCTGTACACGAAGGGCTGGTGCTCGTTGGACAGCACGGTGTGCATGGTGTGGCCGAACTCGTGGGCCAGGGTGAAGACGTCGCTGAGCCCGTCGGTATAGTTCAGCAGCATGTACGGATGCACCCCGTACACGCCCGAGCTGTAGGCACCGCTGCGCTTGCCCGCGTTCTCGTACACGTCGATCCACCGGCTCTCGAAGCCCTTCTTCATGGTGTTGTAGTAGTCGTCACCGAAGACCTTCACCGATTCGAGGACCATCTTCTTGGCTTCGTCGTACGGATACTTCTTCTCGTTGGGCACCAGCGAGACGTAGCCGTCGTAGATGGCCACCTTCTCCTCGCCCAGCAGTTTGGCCCGCAGTGCGTAGTAGCGCTGAAGGGGACCCGAACCCTTCTTGGCCACCTCGATGAGGTTCTCCACCACCGAGGTGGGAATGTTGTTCCCGTCGAGAGCGGCCTCCAGCGTGCTCTCGTAACCGCGGGCCTGCGCCTCGGCCCAGTCACGCTGGCACAGCGCGTTGTAGATGGCGGCGTAGGTATTGATGTTCTGGTTGAAGGTCTCCAGGAATGCACGCCAGATCAGCTCGCGATCCGCCCGGTTGCGCTCGCTCTCCATCCGCGCGTAGTACTGACCGGCGGTCACTTCCAACTCTTCCCCATTGCTGAGGGTGACCGTGGGCCACTGCACATCGGCGGTGGTGAGCATCGAGTAGATGTCGCGGGGACTGCTGTTGAAGCGGCTGTACTTGGCGAGAATCGACTCGCCCTGCTCATCGAGCACGTGCTTCTGCTGCCGGTACAGGTCTTCGATGGCGAAGCGATAGACCGCCAGATCCTCGTTGGCGTCCATCCACTGCCGCACCGTCTCCAGCGGAATGGAGAGCAGTTCGGGGCTGAACCACGACGTGGCCTGGCTCCACTTGGCGAACAGCGCCTGCACTTCCTGGCGCTTCGCGTCGATCGCGGTGTCCCGCATGTCCTGATCGTGCTGCAGGCTCACGTAGGAATGCACCTTGTAGGCAAGCTGGCCCAGGTCGTCGCGCATCTTGTAGGCCTTGAGAAGTTGATCGGCGCCCTGGGCGAGCGTCCCCTTCAGCGCGGCAAACTCATCGATCATCACTCCCAGACGATCGTAGTCCTTCTGCCACGCGTCGAAATCCGGATAGATATCCTTCACGTTCCATTTGTACTGGTCGGGAATCTGATCACGTTGGTCGGTGTCGGGAATCGCCAGCGCCGAACCGGCGGACATGACAAACGCCATGAGCAGGAAGAGGCTCAAGCCCAGGCGAAGACGAGGGAAGTTCATCATCTCGATTGCTCCTGTGGAATCGTTCGGTGAGTCGAAGACGTGACCTTGCGACACGCCCGGAGAATGTAGCGCCTGAGACGCCCCGGAGGAAACGAAAAAGCCTGCGCTCCGGCCTGGCCCATGCCCGAAGAAGGAGGAGGATTCGCCGCTGGAAACGGGTGAACCTACTTGTAGGCCACCAGATAGGCCAGCCAGCCCTCACAGTTGATGCCCGTGTCGGTGGGAGAGAAGGTACCGTTCCCGTCACCGTCCTCGTCGATCTCCTCGAACCACGCATCCACCCTGGTGAATCCCACCTCCGAGAGAAGCTCGCGCATCTCCGGCATCGTCCAGTGGCGCCAATGGTAGACGAAGGCGTCATGCAGTTCGCTGCCGTCGGGGAAACGGAAGTGGATGGCGCAGTCCTGGCGCCCGGTGACCGGCGCATACGAAACCTGTTCCCACACGTAGCGAACGTCGGAGCCTTCGATATAACGCTCCTCCTCCATCTCCTCGTTCGCCTCCCACCCTCCGTACATGTCCATGACGAAGACTCCGTCGTCCTCCAGGTTGCGGTACACCGACTCCAGGTACTCGATCATCTCGGCTCGGGTGTGGAAGACCTGGTAGGAGAAGTTGTGGGCACAGGTGACGTCGGCACGATGCAGACCCGGCTCGCGCACATCCTTGGCGTGCAGGATCACCCGCCGCGCGGCCTCGCCCAGGGGATCGAGATGCCGGCGGCGTCCCCACTCGAGGGTTTCACCGTCGAGGTCGAATCCCTCGGCCGAATTCCCCTTGCCCGCCTTCACCCACTGGGCGCACACCGCCGCCGTACCGCAGAAATCCTCGCGAAGGCGATGGGGAAGACGCCGGCGTACCCGACGGTACACCTCCTGCAGGAACTGGACGTCGTGCACCGGATCCTGGACCGCTCGTTCGTAGAGTTCATGCCGGTCAGCCTGTCGGGCCATGCTCGTCACCGTGCGACGACGCTTCGGGGCCGCGGCCTTCTTCCCGCGCCGTCCGGCCCTCCGGCCGCTCTTCCTGTTGGTCGATCCCATCTTCCCTCCTCCGGATTTCGTCGACGCGGGATCCTATCCGATCCGGGCCGCCTTGACCAGCCTCACCCATCGATCCCGGATCGATCGATCGGCGCTTGCGCAGAAGGCGCTCGTCGCCCGGCTTCCAGCGCAGGGCCGCGTCGTACTGACGCCGGGCATCCTCCAGATGCCGCATCCTCACCAGGAGATCGCCGGCCAGTTCGTGGCACTGCACGATCTCCGCCACCACCGGATGGCCGGTCGCCCTTCCCTCGGCGTAGAGTTTCTCCAGGACGGAACGCAGGGTCTGTACGGCTTCCCCGTCACAACCCATGGCCGCCAAGGTCGCGGCGATGTTCATCTCCACGCGCCAGGCGGACGGCTCCTGCCGCCTCACCGCCTCGAACTCCTCCAGGGCCTCCTCGTATCTCCCCGCCTCCAGCAGCATGCTGCCCACGTTCACCCGCAGCACCACATCTTCGCGATCGAGATGCACGATGGACAGGGCCGCCCCCACCACAGCCGTGGCCAGGACAGCGGTCACCAGCCCCTTCCACTGTCGCGATCGGGCGGCGTCCCAGGCGCGAACCACGGCGTGCGCGGCCAGGGGGACCACGGCCCCGGCGATCATGGGCAGCCGAAAGCGTTCGAAGAGGAAGAAGGGGACGAGTGCCGCTTCGCTGGCCAGGAGGTAGCCGCGGGCCAGCCAGGCCTGCCGGCGGCGCCAGCTCAGGACCAGGCCCACCAGGGCCAACGGAAGGACCAGGCCGCCTCCGATCACCGGGTTGCGCAACGAGCGCACCCATCGCGAGGCCAGCCGGCGCGAGAGGACGTCGGCGATCTCCTGGGGCGACCACAGCAGGGCCAGCTTGCGGACGGTCAGAGCCACGGCGTCGCCCGGGTGCTCCCTCCAGAAGCGCAGGCCCTCCTCGCTCCAGAAGCGGGAGACGGCGGCGGCATCCAGGGGCCGGCCCATCCGGCGGCGGGCCAGCTCGACCGCATCGCGCTCCTCGACCCGGGCATCGCTGCGGTCGGGGATCAAGGGCAGATAGCCGCCGTCCGCGCCCGGGTGATTGCCGATGTAGAAGTTGACGCCGCCCGAGTAGGCCACGACCACCGGCCCTGCCCCACGCGCCAGGTTCAGGGCGGTGGGAACGGCCACCACGGCGGCCTGACCGGCCAACAGACCCAGGGCCACGGTCCAGGCCAGGCGACGCCGCCTCAGTGTCCTCGCCAGCACCCCGGCCAGGATCAGACCGACCAGGAGGGTCTCCCCGCGCAGCAGGGTGGCCAGTCCCAGGAGCAGACCCGCGCCGACCGTCCTCGACCACCGCTCCTTCCCACCGAGGCCGTCCCGGGGCACGGAGCTCATCAGCAGCAACGCGCCCACGACGAGGGCCACGGTGAAGGTGGGTTTGAGCAGGAGGAGCTCATGGAACAGGGCCGAGGGATAGAGCGCCCACAGCAGGCCGGCCACCAGGCCCTCGCGGGGGGAGAACCAGCGCGCGGTGAGGCGGTACACCATCCAGGCGCTCGCAATGCCCACGAGCAGTTGGGTGAACTTGACGATCTGTGGATCCAGGCCCAGGGCGAGCACGGCGCCGAGGATCCAGGCGTAGCCCGGGGCGGTATAGTAGGCCCCCAGGGGAGGGGGCTGGTGCTGGAGGATGCGCGCGGCGGTCTGCAGGTAGGCCAGTTCGTCGACCAGGGGCACCTTCCAGAACGGCGCCCGGAGGGCATCCAGGAGGGTCCAGACCCGGATCGCCACCGCGACGGCGAGGACGATCCAGGGGTAGCTGCGAGGGCTGAGGTGTTTCACGGGGTCGCCCCCCGAATCAGCTCGCCTCGCCCAGCCAGGGGCGCAGGAGATCGACGACTTCCCGATGCATATGACCGTTGGACACGATGAGTTCCCGACCGCCTTCGACCACCACCTTCCCCCGTCCGTCGGTGACCCTTCCTCCGGCCTCCTCCACCAGGATCACGCCGGCGGCGATGTCGTACTCGTGGATGGGAGTGCGCTTTCCCGCCAGGAGCAGATCGATGCGCCCGGCGGCCAGCCAGGCCAGCTCGATGGCGATGCTGCCCAGACGCCGGGTCTTCAGCGGCGTGCGCAACATCTTCTGCAGCAGGTCGGGATGGTCGACGAAGACCGAACGGCGACCGAACTGCGTGCTCACCACCGCCTCGGCGAAGGTCTTCCTCTCGCTGACCCCGATGCGTTCCTCCACGTAGTCATCCGCGCCGTAGGGTCTCCGGCTCAGCCAGGCGCCCTCGCCCCTCGCTGCGCTGAAGAGCTCGTCCCGCAGGGAATCGAGCACTCCACCGGCCTGGAGGACGCCGTGGTGCAGGACCGCGACCGAGGTGGAGAACACCGGGATGCCCACCGAGTAGTTGAGCGTCCCGTCGATGGGATCGATCTGCCAGGTCCACGGAGAGGCGGGATTGCCGCGGACGCCGGCTTCCTCACCCATGATACGATGGTCACCGAAACGGCCGAGGATGGCCTCCACCAGACGGTCTTCGATGAGACGATCGACCTCGGTGATCGCCTCCTGGCCGTATTTGAAGGTGAGCGGACCGGTGGTACCGAAGCGCTCGACGATCTGCGGCCTCACATCCCGCAGGATCCCACTGATGAAGGAACGGAGCCCGCTGGGGGTGATCTCGTCGCTCACGAACACATTCCTCGGTTGGAGACGGGGCCGGTTCCGGCCATGGACCCGGGGAACGATGCCCCCGGGATCGATGGATCTTAGGCAAGAGAGCACCCGCCGGCAACTCGAGCCCCCTCTGGCGCGTCCAACATAGGAGGTGAGGGAAAGCACAGGAAAGAGTAGGATGTTCCCGAGAGGGCCATCCCACCGCCGGCGCCCCCAACATCGACACGTGACAGGTATGTCTGCTTCGACGGTCCATCGCCCGCCCGCGGGTTATCTTCTGCTGGGAACGCTCGCTCTTCTGGCGGCGCTGTTCTGCGCCTGGGACGCCCTCCAGCGCAAACCCACCGATGGAGCCGAGTGGAAACTGGGCAAGGACCAGATCGAGATCGGAGGCATCGTTCCCAACGGCCCGGCCGACCTGGCCACCAGCGAGGGAGAGCCCACTCCCCTGGAGACCGGTGATGTCATCGAGGGCATCGACCGCAAGCCCATCTCCTCCCCTCGGCAGGCCGCGCTCATCCTGCGCTCGCACCAGGTGGGCGACGTGGTCCCCTACATGGTCAACCGCAACGGGGAGATCTTCGAGGCCGATCTGAGGCTCGCCAGCACCCGCACCACCAACGTCACCATCTACTTCATCTACTGCGGACTGGGCCTCATCTACTTCCTGGTGGGCCTGTACGTCTTCTGGAAGAATCCCTGGCAGGCGCCGGCCCGGGTCTTCTACCTGCTGGGCGTGGTCTTCCTGCTCTACTTCTTCTCTTCGAGCGGACGCAGCGTCGAGTACTACTGGAGCCAGGTCTTCTCCCGGAACATGGCCGCCCTCTCGTCCCTGCTGGTCCCGCCCCTCTTCCTCCATTTCTTCCTCATCTTCCCCGAGCCGCGTTCGGTGGTCTTTCGACACAAGTGGCTGCTGCCGAGTCTGTATCTCCTTCCCCTGGTCTACTATCTGCTCTTCACCCACGATCAGTTCTACGGCTCGCATCCGGCGAGCTTCTCGGGCCTGCAGCAGATGGTGCTCGGCCTGTACTTCACCGCGGGCCTGATCAGCCTCCTGGCCACCTACATCCACACCACCGACACCACACTGCGTCAGAAGGTCAAGTTCCTCACCCTGGGGACGGTCACGGGCGTCCTGCCCTATCTGGTCTTCACCCTGGCCTTCGAGGTCATGCTCGGCCGCAACGACTTCGCCCTGCTCGGAGCCGTTCCCCTGGTGCTGGTGCCCGTCTCCTTCGGCTATTCGATCGCGCGCTACCGGCTGATGGACGTCGAGGTCATCATCCGGCGCTCGCTCATCTACGCGGTGCTCACCGGGCTGCTGGTGGGAGCCTACGTGCTCATCGTCATCGTGGTGGGGAACATCCTGTTGAAGGCGTCCGGACAGACCAGCCAGCTCGTCGCCATCGTGGCCACCCTGTTGCTGGCCGCGGTCTTCGCGCCCGCCCGCGACCGGATCCAGAGCTTCCTCGAGCGCAGCTTCTTCCGCGAGAAGCACGACATGCAGGTGGCCCTTCAGGAACTCGCCCTGGCCATCCCCCGCACCATCGAGCGCGATGCCCTCTTCGATCTGGTCACCAGCCGGGTGACCGCCCTGCTGCATCCCCAGCGCTTCGCCATCCTCACCTGCGAGGCCGAGGTCCTCCACCTCCCCGAACCCCTGGGAGGCGGTTCCCTGACCAAGCTCTCCGCGTACCTGGCCGATCGCCGCTCCGCCCTCCTGCTCGAGGCCCTGCACTCCCAGCTCAACGCCCCTCTGCGGCCGGAGAGCGGCGAGGAAGGCGCCCGGCAGCGTGCCCTCCTCTCGGCGGACATGGGGAAGCTCCTCGCCGCCGGATTCGAGGTCGTCGTCCCCGCCCTGGCCGGTGACCGGCTGGTGGCCGCGCTGTGCCTGGGGCCCAAGCGGAGCGAAGTCGCCTACGAGGGAGCCGAACTCGAACTGCTGACCATCGTGGCCGGACAACTGGGCGTGCAATTGGAGAACACCCGGCTCTACGACGAGGCCATCGAGCGCCGTCAGCTCGAAGAGGAACTCGCCCTGGCCCGCTCCATCCAGCAACGACTCCTCCCCCGCGAGGTGCCCCGCATCGAATCCTACGAGATCGCCGCGTTGAACCTTCCCTCTCGCCAGATCAGCGGCGACTACTACGACTTCGTTCCCATGGACGAGGGACGCATCGGGGTGGTGATCAGCGACGTCTCGGGCAAGGGTATGGGCGCGTCGCTCTTGGCCAGCAACCTCCAGGCCTCCCTGCGCGCACTGGCCGGCAATCACAGCAGTCCCTCGGCGATCCTGCGCGCGGTGAACACGACCCTGTACGCCAGCACCGACAGCGACCGCTTCGCCACCCTCTTCCTGGCCGCACTCGAACCCCGGCAGCGACGGCTGATCTACTCGAGTGCGGGGCACAATCCACCCCTGCTGAGCCGCGCCGACGGTTCGTGCGTCTGGCTGGAGGATGGAGCGACACCGCTGGGAGCCTTCGACGGAATGGACTACCCCGAGACGACTGTCACCCTCGAGGCCGGTGACGTCCTCGTGTTGTACACCGATGGGGTGACCGAGGCCGAGGATCCCCAGGACAGGCAATTCGGCATCGAGGGCTTGCAGGAGATCGTGTGCCGCCACCACGACCGGCCGGCGGAAGAACTCACCCACGCGTTGAAGGACGCCGTCTTCGCCCATGTGGGACCCAATCGCGGTTCGGCCGAACGCAACGCCGGCGACGACCTGACCATCGTCGTTCTCCGGGTTCTCGGCGACGAGACCACCGATGCAACCGGAGGTCGGCCGCACACGTAGATTCAGGCCATGGACCCTGTGGGCCTCAATTCTCCTTGTCGCCCCACCGATGAACTCGGGGGGAAGGAACCGTGAGCATGAAGAGACACCCCCTGCCCTTGATCGTCCTGGTGCTGGCAGTGGCCGCGGTGGCGGTATGGGCGATGTGGCTGCGCGAGAAACCCCTGCCCGTCACCACCACCTCCCGTGAGGCCTTCCAGTGGTACGAGAAGGGAATGGAGAACACCGACAAACTGTTCTGGGGCGAGGCCGTCCAGTCCTTCGAGCAGGCGGTGGCGCTGGACAGCACCTTCGCCATGGCCTGGAAGGAACTGTCCACCGCCCGGCGCAGCATCGGCGACGAGGAGGGAGCCAAGGAAGCGATCGAACGGGCGTACCATCTGCGGGACGAGGTGACCGAGATCGAGCGTCTGTTGATCGACTATTCCTACGATCTGTCCCTCGGAAAACACGAGGAATCGAAGACCGTCCTGGAGGAGATGGCCCGCAAGTATCCCGATGACGTGCGGGTGGTCCTGCTTCGAGCCCGGAGGGCATGGAGTTCGGGCGATCGCGACCAGGCCATCCTCCTCTACGAGAAGTCACTGGCCCTGGACCCCAACCGGGTGATGTGCCACAACCAGTTGGGTTATCTCTATCTGGACAAGGACGACTTCCCCACCGCCATCGCGAATCTGCAGCGCTACGCCTACTACGCCGACGATCAGCCCAATCCCCACGATTCGCTGGGCGAGGCCTATCAGGCGGCCGGCCAATACGACAAGGCGATCCAGGAATACGTGAAGGCCCTGGAGATCCGCCCGTCCTTCTATCAATCGGCGGTGCATCTGGCCACTGCCCTGGCCATCACCGGACAGATCGAACGCGCCCGCTACACCCTCTCCCAGGCCGAGAACGCGATGACCGAGCTGGGGATCAGTACGCGCTTCATCCTCCCCGAGCGGATGCACGTGGAGCACCTGGCCATGCAACCGGAGAAGGTGTTGGAGATCTCCGATCGCGAAGCGGACCGGCACCCCTCGGACGATCCCTCTTCGCTGGGCAATTGCCTGAACATCCAGGTCTACCGGAGCTTCGCCCTGCTCGAGCTGCATCGGGTGGACGAGGCCGCCGTTTCCCTGGAGCGGACGGCCGGCTACTGGAGGGAGTTCCTGGAGAAATGGGGCGACGAGCTGGGTCCTTCCAGCCTCAAGCTCGGCGAGATCGTGGGCCGGATCCTCGAGGCCAAGCTGCTCCTGGCCCAAGGGCTCGCGTGGCAGCCCGTTGCGGAGGAGATCGCCGGGGCCATCGATCAGGCGCCCTTCCCGTGCCATCGCAAGGCCTTCCTGCGCTACGACCTCTCCCAGATCGACTACGACGGGGGGAACGACGCCGCGGCGCTGGAGCAGGCGAACAAGATCCTCGCTGTCATCCCCACCTTTCCCTACCTGAACCTGCTCGCGGCCAAGGCCCATGCCCGCCTGGGACACGACGAGGAAGCCATCGGACACCTGAAGGTGTATCTGAAGGTGATGGCCATGGCGGACGAGGACCACCCCGGCGTGATCGAGGCCAGGGAGCTCCTCGCCCGGCTCCAGGCCCGGCGATAGACCCCTGCCGACATCCACATACCAAAGGACGCCGGACACATCGCGTGCTCCGGCGTCCTTCGTTGAACACCTGGAAGAGTTCCCCGCCCGTCTACACCTCGTCGAAGAAGAAGCGCTGGAGCGGCTGGATCCGCTTCTCGTAGTTCTCGGGATCGAGCGCCCAGGCCGTCGCCGCCACCGACGAGAGGATCGAGTTGCCGTCCTGCGGGGTGAAGCAGAAGCCGGTGAGCTCGTGCCCGTCCCGCAGGGACAGCGTATCGGTGGGAATGACGGTCTGATTGAGGATGCGCCCGAAGAAGCCGTGGTCGCGTCCGAAGGAGAACACCGAGTTCGCGGTGTGCTTGTGCGTGACCGCGATGCGGTCGTTCGACTCGATGTGCCCGACGATCTTCTCGATCGTGGTCTCCCTCTTCAGCTTCAGGCTGAAGTGGATGACGTGCATGTACTGCGTGTTCAGCTTCATCGCCGAGGAGAAGAGATTCAGGTCGAGACCAAGGGTCTGGAACAGGTGCCAGGCATCGCGGGCGTGGTGGGTGCCGAACCTTCCATCCTTGTGCTTCCCCACCTCCGGCGAAGGGATGAACTTGCTGTCCTGGCTCAGGTCATTGGCGCGGCGGATGCACACGAAGCGTCCCTCTTCGAGGTTGTCCTTGCCGTCGGCCAGACCCAGGGTGTCGACGATGACCGAGAGGTTGTGGGTGTTGCACGAGACCACCTGGACGAACTTGTCCTCGTTGGGATCGAGAGCGGCGTCGTTCACCCCACGCGCGTACATCTTCCCGAAACCGAACTCGCTTCCCTGGGCGATGAAGAGCTTCGTGTTGTCCACGTACTGGTTGTAGAACTTCTCCTTCATCTCGTTGCCCGCGGGCGTGCAGTCGATGATGACGTCGGCATCTTCCATGGCATCGGCCGTCTCATGGGCGGGATTCAGACCGATTTCGCGGAAGTCGGCGTGGCGGTCGGCATCGGCCACGAAGACCGCGCCGCGCCGGACCAGATCCTTGACCTTCGAGCGGTCCGTCAACAGAGGCGTGCGCTTGTGGAAACGCACCTCATTGATACCCAATTCATCCTTGATGGAAGTGAGCAGACCGATCAGCGGCTCGCCGATGGTTCCCGTTCCGATGACCAGGACGTTCTTGCTGCTCTTCATGCAATTGATCCTCCGCGAAATGACTGAGAAGGAGGGGCGGAACGCGCCGCGCCGGATTCGAGGAAGTCTACTTCCCCGACAACCAGCGTTCCAGCTTCCAGTGAAAATCTTCGGGGCCCTCCACCCACTCCACCCCGGCCGCTCGTTCGGGCCCTACTTCGGGAAGAGCGACCACGCGTTCGTGGATCGGCCGCCAGGGATCGGCGAAGGCCCACAGGGGGCCCCCGAGTTGTCCGATGCTCGCCAGACACCAGGCTGCGAGCCATTCGGAGAGGGTGCCCAGGCCTCCGGGCAGGGCCAGGTAGGCATCGCCCTCCCGCAGGAGACGGGCCATGCGGGTGGGATAGTCCGGCTCGTCGATCCTCTCGTCCAGCCAGGGATTGGGCACCCGATCGGCGAAGATCGCCGTCGTGATCCCCACCACCCGGCCTCCGGCCTCCTTGGCCCCGCGGGAGACCGCCCCCATGCTTCCCTGGTAGCCGCCGGTGACCACCTCGAGACCATGCCGGCCCAGGATGGTTCCCACCTCGACCGCCCGCCGGTGATCGTCTCCACCTTCGGGGCAGCGGGAGCTCCCGAAGACCACCACTCTCCTCGTTCGTTTCGTCGTCACGATTCCCTCCACTTCGACCGGGTCGTCGGTCTCCATCTGTGCTAGCTTGTCGACGGATGCTACCGCCGGGCCGGCCATCGTGCACCTGGGGATTCACGGTGTGCCCGCCGACTCGACGGCGCCGGAACCCGGGCCAGGGGGTCCGCAGGCCGGCCGCAGCCGTGCGACTCTTCCTCCAACCCCATCGTGGACATGCCCTATTCCCCTTACGGCAGCTACCGACGCCCCTCCCCCTTTCGCATCGGACCCGGCATGGTGGCCTCGCCGATGGTCCGTCTCCTGCTGGGGCTGAACATCGGGATCTTCCTGCTCGAACTGTTGGCCGGATGGAACACGACGAGCCACTTCGCGCTCATTCCCGCCGAGTTGTGGCCGCTGAGGATCTATACCCTGGTCACCTACATGTTCCTGCACGGCGGCTTCCTGCACATCCTCTTCAACATGTTCATGCTCTGGATGTTCGGGACCGCGATCGAGGCCATCTGGGGCAGCGATCTCTTCCTGCGCTACTACATGGTCTGCGGCATCGGAGGAGGACTGGTGCAGGCGCTGGTCAACTGGGGTTCGCACATCCCCATCATCGGAGCCAGCGCGGCGATCATGGGTCTGCTGCTGGCCTACGCCATGATGTACCCCAACCAGATCGTCTATCTGTGGGGCTTGATCGGCCTGCGCATGAAGTACCTCATCGTGGGGCTCGTCCTTCTCGACCTCTTCGGTGCCCTGGGTCAGCCCGGCTCGCCGGTGGCCCACTTCGCCCATCTGGGAGGCATGCTCTTCGGCTGGCTCTACCTGCGCTACAACCCCCGTCTCGACCGGGTGGTCCAGCGGGTGAGAGGCGCCCGCTCGCGCTGGTGGAGTGAAGGCTGGAGTGGGCGCGGCGGCGGACCCCGGCCGGGCGACCCTCCCATCGACGAGATCCTCGAGAAGATCTCCCGCCATGGCATCGACAGTCTCACCGAACGGGAACAGGAGATCCTGCGTGAAGCCAGCCGGCGATGACCTGCTTCCCCCGCACATCGAGATCGTGCGGCGACGGCGGCGCACCGTCGAGCTGCGCCTGGAGAAGGGACGCCTGCGGGCCCGGGTCCCCCTGCGGATCGGCAACGCCGAACTCGACCGGATCCTGCCGGAGCTGAGAGCGCGGCTGTGGAGGGCCCTCTCCCGTGAGCGGGTCTTCGACGAGCGACGCCTGGAGGATCTGGCCCGGGAGGTGGCCCGCACTCATCTGGCCGATCTCGACCTGCCCCCGTTCACCGTCCGCTTCAGCCGACGCCAGCAGCGCCGCTGGGGTTCCTGCACCACCGATCTGCAGACGGGAAAGGGTTCGATCCGCATCAGTGAGCGCCTGAGGGGTCATCCCTCATGGGTCCTGCGGCATCTGCTCCTCCATGAACTCGCCCACCTGGTCGTCCCCAACCATGGTCCGCGATTCGCCGCGCTCGTCGGTCGCGACGAGCGGCACAAGGAGGCCGAAGCCTATCTGCAGGCCCTCGAGAGCGTGGGCATGCTCGGCGAAGGCTTCCCCGAAGGAGCGGCCTTGCTGTCCTTCATCCCGGCGGCGGTGCATGCGCCGGTCCCCTCCGAAGCGGACGAGGAGCCCGGGCAACTTCCCCTCTTCGGTGTGGAAGCACCATCGCGCCCTTCAGCGCGCCCCGCGTAGAGCGGGTCTCCACCCCATCTCCATTCCATCGGGCACGAAGATCCGCGCCACCGAAACCGCTCGGCCAGCGGCCGCTGCTTCAGCGCCGCACGACCCGCCGCGGTCGCCGACCCCGCCGGCGCGGCTTCTCCTCACTCGAAGCGGCCGGGCCGGTCGTCGACTCGACCGCCCTGGAAGCGCTCGGCGGCCGATCCGCTTCCCCGGACCCTGCACCGGAAGGCTCCGGCCGGGCTGGAGTGGGATCCACCGGAGGCGGCGAAGGCTGGCTCACGGGTCCCGGACGCTCCGGCGCTTCGGGACGATCGGTCGACTCGGGACGGGGCGTCGATCGGGGACGCTCCGGTGCTTCGGGACGATCGGCCGACTCGGGACGCTCCGGCGCCTCGGAACGACCCGTCGGCCGCGAACGCCCGCGCGAGGAAGGAACCCGACGCCGCCTCGTGCGGCTGCTCCGCTCCGAGGACGTCGGGACTTCATCGGCACGACCGGGATCGGCAGCAGGTCCCCCGGACTCCGCGGTATCCGTGGCCGGGCCCGAGGGAGCCCGGGAAGAACCCTGATCCTTCTGCATCCCCGCGGCTGCGGTCGGCGAGGCGTCTTCCTTCTCCCCTGCCCCTGTCGCCTGGGCCCCTGTCGCCTCCGCACGCGACCCGGAGCTCTCGCTCCCTCCAGCGACCGCGGCCTCTTCACTGCTCTTGCTGCGTCCCCGACCGCGCCCGCGACGGCCGCGGCGGCCACGGCGGCGGCGGGTGCTCGAAGTGCTCCGGGAGCCCTCCTCGCCCGTCCCGACGGGAGCAGGGGAACGGTCCTCCGAGGCCTTCGTTGCATCGTCGCCGCCGGCGGCGGACGATTGGGATCGCGGTGGTGCCGAAGCCGTATCCGGTGCCGCCCCGCTGCGCGTCGGGCGACTGTCGGAGCGCCGGCCGCGCGAAGTGGAGGAACGCCGCCCGCCGGAAGACTCGGCGGTCCGGCCCTCCCGTCCACCGCTGACCGGACGTCCCTCGCGTTCGGGGCTTTCCTCGCGCGCCGTCGAACGACGACCGCCCTGTGAACGCCTCGTATCGGAAGCCGAGCGGCTCTCCTCCCGCCGCCCACTCCGCGACGGGCTCTCCCGGCGGCCTTCATCCCGGCCTCCGCGGCCCGCCTCGGCGTTGCGCGATCGCCCGCCCCGTCCGCGTCTGTCGCTGCTCTCCCTCGAATCCGACCCTCCGGCCTGGGCCGCGGCGCTCGAGCGGCGGGTGACCGCCCCCTTCCACGACGCGCTCTCCAGTTGGCTGGTCAGATCCTTGCGGCTGCGCAGGGAGACGATGCGGAAGTCCTCGCGATGGATACGGGCGTCGTCGAGGATGTCGATCTTCATGTTGAAATCGCGCGCGATCTTCTCGATGGCCGCGCCCCGATCGGTCAGCAGGTGGACGGCCAGACTGGGATTGGCCTGCACCTGGATGGCGGTCTCCCGCGTCGTCAGCCCGCACTTGGCCAACAGGCGCTCGACCCGGTTGGCCAGGGTGTCGAGCGAGAGGATGTAGCCGCTGCCCTTGCAGAAGGGACAGGTGTCGCTCAGCCGCGACTGCAGGCTCTCGCGCACCCGTTGACGGCTCATCTCCACCAGGCCCAGATCGCTGATGGTGAAGGTCTTGGTCCGGGCGCGGTCGCGTTTGAGGTAGGTACGCAGCTCGTTGAGCACCTTCCTCTTGTTGGCCTCGTTCTCCATGTCGATGAAGTCGATGACCACGATCCCGCCGATGTTGCGCAGGCGCAGTTGCCGGGGAACCTCCCGTGCCGCCATCATGTTGGTCTTGAAGATGGTCTCTTCCTGGTTCCTCTTTCCGGTGAACCGCCCGGTGTTGACGTCGATGGCCACCAGCGCCTCGGTCTGGTCGATGACGATGTAGCCACCCTTCTTCATCCACACCTTCCGCTCGAGGCTTCGCTTGAGCTCGCTCTCGATGTCGAACTTGTCGAACAGCGAGACGTCGCCGCGGTACAGCTTGATGCGGTTGAGCAGCTTGGGCGAGAAGGTCTTCACGTATTCGACCAGGCGGCGGTAGTCGACCTCGTTGTCGATGTGGACCGCGTCGACGTCCTCGGTCAGGACATCGCGGATGAGACCCACGATGAGACCGACGTCCTCGTGGACGATGGCCGGAGCGGTCACTTCCTTCGCGCGCTCCTCGATCTTCTGCAGGGTCGAGGTGAGATACTCCACGTCCTTGCGCAGCATCTTCTCGTCGATGCCCTCGCCGGCCGTGCGGATGATGAACGCGCCCTTGTCCGGGCGAACCGAGGTGAGCATCGCCTTCAAGCGGGCCCGCTCCTGGCGGTCGCCGATCTTGCGGCTCACGCCGACGTGCTTGCCCTTGGGCATCAGCACGAGGAAGCGCCCGGGAAGGCTGATGTCGGCGGTCAGGCGCGGCCCCTTGGTTCCCAGGGCCTCCTTGACCACCTGCACGAGGAGCTGATCGCCCTCGCGGATCATCCGCTCGATGGGACGCATCCCCTCACGGCTGCGGCCCCGGCGGCGCTCGCCGCCGTTGTCGGACTTGGTCTCCTCGGGTTCCTCGTGCACGAGATCGCTCACGTGGAGGAAGCCGGCCTTCTCGTAACCGATGTCGACGAAGGCGGCCTGCAGACCCGGCCGGACGGCGGTGACCTTCCCCAGGTAGACATTGCCCACCATCCGGGTCGAGTCCGCGCTGTCTCCGAGCAGTTCGACCAGCTCACCGTCTTCGACGATGCCGATCCGGATCTCGTTGGGAGTTGAATTGACGACGATTTCTTTCTTCATGATCGATGTTACCTAAGCGAAACGCTTCATTGCCTGCCTCGACTTGCGCTGGGCGAGTTCCAGGATCTCCCGGGGAGTCTTCCAACTCCCCATGGGGTCGCCTCCGCGGCTGAACAGCGAGACACGGCACAGGAAAATGGTTCGAACGTCAGGGGCATCGACGCCGGTCAGCGCGGCAAGCACCTCGTAGGGCCGTGCTCGAGGCGTGGAGTCGACGGTATCCAGGTCGAATCTCAATTCGGCGCCGCCGTCGTCCCCCTCCACGAGATGGACGTTCGTGACCTGAGCTTTCAAATCGAGGACCAGGTCGGCATCCGACTTGATCCGGTGGATCTCCCAGCTCGAAGCGGATGAGAAACGCTCCACCCGTTCGCGCGCCTGCGCGAGCTGCTCGGGCCGCAACCGGGCCGAGAAACGCGCTCTTGCGACGGGAGCGTGGACCGCTCGATCGCCAGGAGGAAGATATTCCGCCCAACGCACGCGCAGGCCTTCCGGCAGATGCTCGTTCAGTGCGTAGGCGACACCCGCGGGCTTGTGGGTCAGGCTCAGGTCGACGAATTCGTCTCGACCCTCGATACCCGCAGGTAGAGGAGAGCCGAAGCTCAGCTTCGGCCGGGGAGAAACCACTCCGCTCGTGGCCAGGGACACGCCGCCGCGGCGGCAGGCTTCCACGAGGATCTCCAGGGTCTCCTGGTGGGAGAGGTGGCGCGCGCGGCCCCGTTTCTCGTAGGCCACCCGCAGGGGATGTTCGCGGCGGACCAGGGCCTCCCAACGCTGCCAACGATCCCTGCGTCCCGCCCGTGGCGTCGCAGCGCCCGGAGCGGGCAGGGGATGTCCGTTGGCATCGAGGGTGGCCGGGATGGGCTGGACCTTCTCCAGGCCGGTCGCCGCCGCTTCCACCGATCCCGAACCGGCCTCGATCGATGCCTCCGCATCGGCCTCGGCCTCGGTCTTCGGGGTGAAGATGGAATGTCCGTCGGCAAGGGAGGCCCACCGCTCCGTCAGGAATGCGGCATCGCTGTCCCCATGGAAGGCTCCGGCCTCCCACAGCTCCTCGATCACCGCCGCGTCCTCCCGTCCCGCCGAGACCAGCGCCCGGTCCAGGTTCTCCTCCGCCACCGAGGACACGTTCACCTTGAGCCGGGATGCAGCGAGGTCACGCCGGGCCTGTTCCAGCCACTCCCGGCGACTCCGCTCCCCTTCCAGGCAGGCATGCAGCCGGAAACGGAGCTGTCGTTCGCCCCGGGGCGCCATCTTCACCAATTGGCGGCCCAGACGGGCGATCGCCGCCCGGTCCGCCGGTGTCTCCCCCGGCAGACCCACGGCCAGATCCACTTCCAGCACCCGCGACTCATGGGCCAGGGCCCGGTTCAGCGCGTCGATCAGCTCTCCGGTGGGAATGAGCCCCAGGCGTCCGCGCAGGGCCTCCGATGCAGCCCACACCTTCAGGCGGGTCCAACGGGCGCCCCCGAAGCGCTCCTGGACCTGCTCCCAGGGCGGCCGGCGATGGGCGGCCACGATCGGCCGCACCCTCTCCTCGGTGGGCTGCGCGTTGCGCAGCTCCGCCGACGGGTTCCCCCGGGCCGAAGATGGGGAGTCGAGGAAGGGGGAAGCCGACGCAAGGGCCTCGTTCCCCCCAGCGGTGGAGGCGTCCCGAACGAAACGGGCGAAGTCCTCCGCTTCGAGGCCCTCGTCGATCGCGTCCACCCAGGCCGGCAGCACCGCGGCCAGGACCTGCGTCGCCGGTCCGGCCGCCACGAGACGGGGACCCTGCGGTCGGTCCTCCCGCCGCCAGGGAATGCCCCCGGCCCGCAGGATGCTCAACAGACCCAGGATCTGGGCAGGATGCTCCATCCAGACGGCGAGCGTGGAGAATCGGGAGAGGGGGAACCAGCCGGGACGGGTGAACAGACAGAGGCCCTTCTCCGCCAAGGCTGCTGCGCAGTCGGGCGGAGGCGTGAACGCACATTCCACCGTTTGGTGCAAGGACGTTTCCAGCGCCGCCTTCCAGGGCGCCAGCTCTCGTGGTACGTGGTGGCTCTCCGGCATCGAAGGCCAGAGCAGGGCCAGGCGCGTCGGCGCGCCGTCAGGGGCGATCCCGCGGACCTCCAGGGGTCCGACATAGCGTCCGGGGCGCTCGAGACGAGGCAGGATCTCCTCGTCGAGCAGCACATGGTACCGGTCCAGCTCGGGGTCGCTCGCCGCCCTTGTCGCCACCTGCTGGTGGTCGTTGGTCACGGACGAGTCCCGTTTCGTAGTTGTCTCAGCGGCGGGGCTGCGCTCACGCGCCCTCTCGCCGCCCACCATGACCGACGGGGCTTCCAGCTTCGGGGTCGGGCCGCATCCGCCGGAACGCTTGGCGTATTCCTCCGGCGGGCGCCCAGACCAGGTTCAGTGCTGCTTGTCCACCCGGTCGATCGGCTCGAGGATCGACGGGCCGCTTCCGGTCGGGCTCATGTCTCCGCCCGGGGCCCCCACCCTCCCGTCCTCTCGCAGGAAGGCTTCATTCGTCTGGAACACGAGGTCGGCCGTACTGTGCACCCGACGCCTTCGTGTGGTCAACCGGTCCTTGGAGACGGCTTCGAAGAAATCCCTTCTTCCCTGAACCCAGTAGCAAGCGCCGGGGCCATTTCCCCCCGATCGGCTGCAGAAAGACTCGACACCCTCAGGAGCGAGGCCGGATCGCGGGAACAGCGCCTCGGCCGCGAAGGCCGGTCGACGTCTTGAAGATACACCGTCGGGCCCCTCTGGGCCAGTTCGGCGTTCCCGGGGCCGAGAGAGGCCACCGGGGAACCAGGCCGGAGACCGGTGGCATACCAGGCCGGAGATCGGTGGAGAAGCGCGCCGAAGACCGGCGGGAAACCAGGCTGAGGACCGGCGGAGAAGCACGCCGAAGACCGGTGGGAAACTAGGAGGAGGGGGTCTGGGGAGCCGTTTCGCTCTCGAAGACGTCCTTGCCCACCCCGGAGGGAGCGATGGGGTATTCCCCGGTGAAACAGGCCCGGCAGAAGCCCTCCGTGGCCTGGACCGAGGACATCAGGCCCTCGATGCTGAGGTAGGCCAGGCTGTCCACCTGCAGGTAGGCCGCGATCTCCGGGACCGTATGGGAGGAGGCGATGAGTTCCCGGCGGATGGGGGTGTCGATGCCGTAGTAGCAGGAATGGGTGATCGGCGGCGAAGAAATCCGCAAGTGGACTTCAGTCGCCCCCGCCTGGCGGATGATCTTCACCAGCTTGCGCATGGTCGTCCCCCGGACGATCGAGTCGTCGACGACCACCACGCGCTTGCCCTGCAGCACGTGGCGCACCGGGTTGTACTTCTTGCGCACGGAGAAGTCGCGCACCTCCTGGCTGGGCCGGATGAAGGTCCTCCCCACGTAGTGGTTGCGGATGAGTCCCAGCTCCCAGCGGATGCCGGTGACCCGGCTGTAGCCCAGCGAGGCGGTATTGGACGAGTCGGGCACGCCGATGACCACGTCGGCATCGGCCGGGGCCTCCCGGCCGAGGGCCTCCCCCATGCGCCGCCGCACCTGGTCGACGCTGCGGCCGTAGATGGTGCTGTCGGGCCGGGAGAAGTAGACGTACTCGAAGATGCACATGCTCGCCGGTTGCTCGTCGGCCCACCGGTAGCTGTCCATGCGGCCGTCGGCGTGGAGGACCACCATCTCCCCGGGATCGACCTGCCGCTCGTAGCGGGCCCCGATCATGTCCAGGGCGCAGGTTTCGCTGGCCGCTACCCAGGCCCCATCGAGCTTGCCCAGGCACAGAGGGCGGAAGCCCCGCGGATCGCGGGCCACCATCACCGTGTCGGGATTGATGACCAGCAGGGAGAAGGCCCCCTCGACCTGACGGAGGGCCTCGGCCAGGGCGCGGTCGATGGTCTCCTGCCGGGAGCGGGCCACCAGGTGCAGGATGACCTCGCTGTCGTTGGTGGTGTTGAAGATCGAGCCCTCGTTCTCCATCTCCCTTCGCAGGGTCTGGGCGTTCACGAGGTTGCCGTTGTGGGCGATGGCCAGGCTGCCCCGCTTGTAGGTGACATGGATGGGCTGGGCGTTGCGCAGGTTGGACGAGCCGGTGGTGGAATAGCGCACGTGGCCGATGGCCAGATGACCCTTCAGCCCCCGAACGACCTCGTCGGTCAGGGCATCGCTGACATAGCCCATGGCCCGGTGCGAGTGCACGACGTGGCCGTCGGCGACGGCCAGGCCTGCCGATTCCTGACCGCGGTGCTGCAGGGCGGCCAGACCCAGGGTGGTCAGACGCGGTGCCTCGGGGTGGTTGACCACCGCCATCACCCCGCACTCCTCGTGCAGACGTTCCGAATCGATGGGCTTCACCTGGACTCCCGGGAAAGAGGGGTGATCGGGGCCGCAAGGGCCCAGGCCTGCACCTGCGGATGGATCAACAGTCCGCGCCGTCGCGTACGGGTCAGGGCCACCTCGACGGCCATGCGGCGGGCCTGCCCGGCATCGGCCGCGCGCAGGGCCAGGGTCCACAACTGCAGGGAGAGGACCCGGGCGCCCGGCGCCGGCCAATCCTCTCCGTGGAGAGTGTACACCGGATCCTCGGCGTCGAAGGCGGCCAGACTGACCGCGAAGGCCCCCCCGGCCGCCGGCAGAGCCAGCCAGGCCGACAGGTCGCCGGCAGTGGACGCGGCGTCCACCGCTCCCCCACCCCCTGCCGAAGCCGCGGAGCGAGCCTCCAGCAGATCGGCGCGGTCGCTGTGGAGGATGCGGCCCAGCCACGGCCTGGGCCAGTCGATTCCCTCCTCGTCGACCACGCGGCCCGAGGCGGCGAAGTCCGCAGCGGCGTCCACCGCTCCCTCGGCCGCGGAGAAGAAGGCGTGCCGGTGGGTGTTCGGATTGAACCAGGCGGCATGGGCTGCACTCGCCGCGGCCCAGGCCGCGGGCTCTCCCCGACAGTCCTCCAGCACGTGGAGGTCGTCTCGCCTCAGGGCGATCAGATCCTCTCCCAGACCGAGGGCATCCCGCAGGGTGGAAGCCGCCGTCGCCGCCACCAGGTCGACCGTGCGATGACAGAGGGCGAAGACGTAGGCACTCACGTCGATCCCCCCCGGTTCAGGCGCGCGAACGCGCGCAGGAGGACGCGGCCCGGCCCATCCCCCATCAGCGCGCTCCGATCGCCCGCCGCCCGGCGGCGGCGCTCGCCCCACACACCGGGCAGATCCTCGGGCACCTGCCACAGATGGGCGGCCCGTTCGGGATGGGGCATGAAGGCCAGGACCTGACCGTCCAGGCCCGACATCCCCGCCACGTCATCGGGCGATCCGTTGGGATTGTCGGGGAATCCCCGGGGATCGCGGCCCTCGCTGTCGCAGTAGCGCAGGACGAAGCGTCCCTTCCGGCGCAGCCGTTCCCATGCCTCGCGGTCGCGGCTGACGAAGCGTCCCTCGGCGTGGGCCACCACGAGGGGCAAGGGCTCGGTGAGATCGCCGGTGAAGAAATTGCCGTCGCCGTGGGCCTTCACGAAGACCCAGCGAGAGTGGTAGCCGCTCCACCCTTCGATGCGGTTGCGGGCCAGGCACACATCGACCCGGCCGGGTTCCTCGCCCGGCACCAGGCCCGCCTCCACGAGGATCTGCGCTCCGTTGCAGATGCCCAGGATGGGTTTGCCCCCCTCGACCTCCCGCACGACGGTGTCCAGGACGGACGACTTGGCCGCGATCGCTCCGGCCCGAACCCGGTCCTGGTAGGAGAAACCTCCGGGGATGACGAAGCCCGCGAAGTCGCGGATCCGGGACGGCCCCTCGTTCCAGCGCACGATGGAGGCATCCACCCCCGAACGCTGCAGTTCACGGAGGGTCTCCCGCTCGCAGTTGAGGCCGGGGAACTGCAGGACGGCGATCCGCGCGCGGCTCATGACACGTCCCTCCGCAACAACTCGAAGATCCCGCGCTCGCGCCGGGCGGCCAGTCCGTCCAGATCGATCTCGACCGGAGTGGGCAAGCCCTCCACCACCATCTTCCGCCCGGAGCTGACCTCGCCCAGGCGGGCGCACCACACGCCGGCCTCCTCTGCTCGTCTCTCCAGTTCGGCCGCGTCGGTGGGGCGCACCTCCAGCCAGAAGCCACCGTCCTCCCCCCAGGCCACCGCCTCGGGGCTCAGAGCCCGCTTCCCACCGCCGGTGCCGCCATCGGTGGCTCCTGCGGCGGACGGCGCGTCAGCGTCTTCCTTCCACAGCGGCGAGAAGTCCACGCGCAGTCCCCACCGGCCGCGGCTCTCCCGCCCCAGGGCCATCTCGGCCAGGGCCACCAGGTTGCCGCCCTCGGAGACGTCGTGCACCGCCTGCACCTTCCGCTCGCGCACCAGGGCGACCACCAGCGCCAGTTCCCTGCGGATCGCCGCGTAGTCCAGAGGGGGCAGCGGCCCCACCCACTGTGGATCGACCCACTCCGCCCAGAGGCTGCCCCCCAGTTCGCCATGGAAGGCACCGAGGCGGTACAGGAGGTTCCCCTCCTCCTTCAGGCTGAGACTGCGGCAGGTGCTCGCATCGGGAGTGACCCCCAAACAGCAGATGATGGGCGACGGGGCGATGGCCTTCCCCCGGGCGTTCTGGTTGTAGAAGCTCACGTTGCCGCTGACCACGGGAAGGGCCTCGTCGGGGGCCTCGATACGGCCCAGTCCACGGCAGGCGTCGCCGATGCCGCGGACCCCTTCGACGAAGGCGTGGAAGACCTCCGGCACTTCGGGGTTGCCGTAGTTCAGGCAGTCGGTGATCGCGGCGGGACTGGCGCCGACGCAGGCCACGTTGCGCGCGGCCTCGACCACCGCATGGGCCGCTCCCAGGTAGGGGTCGATACGGCACAGGCGATGGTTGCCATCGACCGTGGCCGCCATGCCGGCCCAGCTTCCCTCGACCGGGGTGACCACGCCGGCGTCGGCCTCACCCGGGCGCAACACGGTGTCGGCCTTCACCTCGCTGTCGTAGTGCTGGAACAGGGGCCGGCGGCTGCACAGGTGTTCGCTGGCGAGCAGATCGAGAAGGTCGGCCGCGAAGTCTCGGCCCTGCGCCGGAAGCGCCCGCTCGGAGAAGTGCACCACCGCCGGCCGGGCCTCCCTCTCATAGGAGATGCCCTCGGTGATGGTGGAGATGGGAGCGTCGACCAGCACCTGCGCGCCCCGGCGCAGGAGGTAGCGGGGTTCCTCGTCCTCCTTGGGCGGAACCACCCGGCCCACCTTCCGCGCTCCGGCGCCCTCGTACATCGAGCCCAGTTCGTACACCTCGTTGTAGATGCGCAGGATCTGTGGGGTCAGACGGGCCGGGCAGGCGATGCCGAAGCGCTCCTGGGTCTCGCTGCACGCGGCCACCGGCGCGGGCAGATCGCCCTCGGCCAGGCTGGCCTCGTCCAGGTCGAGCTCGATACCGAAGCCGCCGGCGTCGGCCAGCTCGGAGGAGACGCAGGCGATGCCCCCGGCGCCGAGGTCCTTGAAGCCGATGGCCGCCTTCTCCCTCCAGGCCACCTCGAGCATGGCCTGGTTGGCCAGCACGAGCATGCGCTTGAGGAAGGGATCGGGCACCTGCACGCTGCCCAGGTTCTCCTTGAGGGCTTCGGCATCGAGATCGGCCGAGGCGAAGGCGGCGCCTCCCATGCCGCTCCAGTCGGTGGGCTTGCCCACCAGCAGGAAGTCGTAGGGTTCGGTGCGGGCGGCCTCGGGAACACGGCTGCGGGTGATGCGGTCTTCGCGGACCAGGCCGATCGCGACCACGTTCACCAGGCAGTTGTCGTCGTAGCAGCCATCGAAGACCACATCGCCGCCCAGGTTGGGAACCCCCAGCGCGTTGCCATAGACCGCGATCCCTTCGACCACCTCGCGGGCGATCTCCCGGCTGCGCTCTCCGTTCTCCCCATGGGGATCGCCGAAACGAAGCGGATCGAGGGTGGCGATGACGTCGGCGCCCATGCAGTACACGTCGCGCACGACCCCGCCGATGCCCGTCGCCGCGCCTTCCAGCGGCATCACCTGCGAGGGGTGGTTGTGGCTCTCATGGGCGATGGCCAGGGCCCAGCGCACCCCGTCCACTTCGGTGAAATGGATGACCCCGGCGTCCTCGGACGGGCCCAGCACCACGTTGGAGGCCTCGGTCGGCAGATGGCGCTTGAGCGCCGGCCGCGAGCTCTTGTACGAGCAGTGCTCGCTCCACATGGTGTCGAACAAGGTGAGTTCGGTCTCGGTGGGATCGCGTCCGAGCAGCTCGGCCACACGCCGGGCCTCGTGCAAGGTCAGGGTGATGCCCATCGACCGCAGGGTCTCCTCGAGTGTGCGGTCGTCCATCGAGCTGACGGCGATGGCCACGGACTACTCCTCGTCGAGCACCCGATCGAAGATCCGATCGACGTGCTCCAGGTGTCGCTGCAGGTCGAAGACGGCGTCGAGTTCGTCGGCCGACAGGTGTTGCTTCACCCGTGGATCGGCGCGCACGAGGCTCTCGAAGTCGCCCTCTCCTTCCCAGGCCCGCAGCGCGTTCTCCTGGGCGATCACGTAGGCGTCCTCGCGGCTCACGCCGGCGCGGGCCAGGGCCAGCAGCAGCGCACCGCTGTGGTAGAGACCGCGCTCGCGGTCCATGTTCTCGCGCATGCGCTCGGGGAACACGCGAAGGCCCTCGATGACCCAGCGCATCTTCTTCAGCATGTAGTGCAGGATGGTCGTCGAGTCGGGAAGGATGACCCTCTCGACCGACGAGTGGGAGATGTCCCGCTCGTGCCACAGGGCGATGTTCTCCAGGGCGGCCACGAGGTTGCCCCGCAGCAGGCGGGCCATGCCCGCGATGCGCTCGCACACGATGGGGTTCTTCTTGTGGGGCATGGCCGAGCTGCCCTTCTGGCCCTTGCCGAAGGGCTCCTCGACCTCGTGCACCTCGGTGCGCTGGAGATGGCGCAGCTCGACCGCGAACTTCTCCAGCGACGATGCGGTCACCGCCATCGCCGCCATGTACTCGCCGTGGCGGTCGCGCTGGATCACCTGGGTGCTCACCGGAGCGGGCCGCAGCCCCAGGCGGGCGCAGACCTTCTCCTCGACCTCCGGCGCGATGTGGGCGAAGGTCCCCACCGGCCCGGAGATCTGTCCCACCGAGATGGTCTCAACGGCCTGCTCCAGGCGCCGGCGCGCCCGCCTCAGTTCGTCCACCCATACCAGCAGTTTCAGGCCGAAGGTGGTGGGCTCGGCGTGGATGCCGTGGCTGCGGCCCATCATCACCGTCCGGCGATGCTCCTTCGCCCGCTTCACGAGCACCTCGCGCAGGCCATCGAGCTCGCCGAGCAGGACCTGCCCGGCCTGGCGGCACTGCAGGGCCAGGGTGGTGTCCAGCAGGTCGCTGCTGGTCATCCCCAGGTGCACGAAGCGTGAGGCGGGGCCGATGTGCTCGGCCATGTTGGTCAGAAAGGCGATGACGTCGTGCTGGACCGTCTCCTCGATCTCGAGCACCCGGTCGAGCTCGAAGTCGGCCCGCTCGGCGATCTCACGGGCCGCCTCGGCCGGAATCACGCCCAATTCGGCCTGCGCCTGGCAGACCTCGACCTCGATGTCCCGCCAGATCTCCAGGCGTCTCTGATCCGACCAGATGCGGTCCATCTCGGCGGTGCGGTAGCGTTCGATCATGACGGGCGGCACGGTAGCATACGCCCCCGTCCGGCATCCACAGCGAGGCGGCTTCCACGAGAAAATTCCCGGGGAAAACCACCGGCCTGGTGCCCCTCGAACCAGGAAGGGAGCCGTCGGCGATAGCGCGAACCGTCAACGAGGCCGAGGATCCTCAGCCGAACCGGGAAGGCCCCAGCGACCAGGGATCGTGCGTGGAAGCTAGGGACCCTGGGACGAGGGCTTGGGCCGGGGACGTTCGGCGAGGGTCAGGTCGGTGTCGAAGATCTCGTCTCCCCGCTGGACGCTCAGATGCAACCGGCTTCCCACCCGTGCTTCCAGGATGGTGCGGTTGAAATCGATCTTGCGCAGGATCGGCCGCCCGTCGATGGCCCGGATGACGTCGCCGGGCTCCAGACCCGCCTTCTCGGCCGGGGAACCGGCCCACACCTCTCCGACGAACAGACCGGTCATCGAATCGTCCAACTGCAGCAGGTAGCGCAGCCGCCGGTCGAGCACCGCGCCATGGAAGCCGGCGAAGCGGGGGCGCAACTCACCGTACTGGAGGATCTCGTCCATCACCCAGCGCACCCGGTTGATGGGCACGGCGAAACCGGCGCCGAGATTTCCTCCACCACGGCTTCTGATGATGAAGGTATTGATGCCGATGACCTCGCCCCGGCTGTTCACCAATGCCCCGCCGCTGTTGCCCTGGGTGATCGCCGCGTCGGTCTGGATCATGTCCAGGTAGTTGACCGCACTTCC
This sequence comes from Candidatus Krumholzibacteriia bacterium, assembly GCA_029932915.1. Classification (GTDB taxonomy): domain Bacteria; phylum Krumholzibacteriota; class Krumholzibacteriia; order JAJRXK01; family JAJRXK01; genus JAOZPE01. Next base: position 21,487 of record JAOZPE010000019.1, on the reverse strand, counting down.
CTGGCCCGGCTCGAGATCGCGGTGCAGCGCGCTGATCACCCCCACGGTGATGGTCAAAGCCGGATCGTCCAGCAGGTAGCGGTAGGGCGCGCCGATGGCGATCGCCCACTGGCCGGGTTCGAGCCGGTCGCTGTCGCCCAGCACCGCCACCGGCAGGTCCTCCACCGCTTCGCTGAAGCGCAGCAGGGCCAGGTCGAAGCTGGGAGCCCGGCCCACCACCTCGGCCCGGTACTGACGTCCGTCGCCCAGGGTGAGGAAGATGCGGGCGTCCTTGGAATCGCCCAGCACGTGGTTGTTGGTCACGATGTAGCCGCGCGGATCGATGATGACCCCGCTGCCGAGCTTCTGGTAGGGCTGGCGGATCACGCCTCCCTGCCGGAAGCCGCGCCCGGAGAAGAACTGTTGAAGCGGGTTGGCGGGGACCCGAGAGAAGCGGTCGTAGATGACGGTGATGCCCACCACCGCCGGGCTGGCCCGGCGCGAGGCCTGGACGATGGCGTTGCCCCGTCCGGCGGAGATGGAATCCTCCACTGCGACCGGGAAGGCCCCGCCACTGCTGGCGCTGACTCCGATGAGGTGGGCCGCGGGCTCGACCCTGCCCTCCTGCGGAGAGGAGAATACCGGCGAGAAGGCACGGACGAGCAGTACCACCAACGCGATCAGACCGACGGTGGCTCCCAGCAGTCCACCCACCAGGTAGGGAAGGCTTCGATCGTGGCTCATGTCACTCCCTGGCGGAGCGGCGGCCGAACCGCACGGTGCCCCATCGCAGTCGCGCCCTCGCTCGTTTCCGCGGGCGAGAGCGCCTGGCACTGCCTGGATGCTCCGCTTCTCTCCAGGCGGTCGAAGGCCGCCGCACGTCCGATCTTTCTACCACGGCCCGGGCGAAAGGTTCCTGCTCCACCTGCCGGTGGATGCCCACTCGGCACCGGCGTCGAACTCCGCACCGGCCAGCATCGATCTCCGCACCCGGCCGGCGACGGCGTGGACCCTCTCACCCGGCCCGCAGACGCCGCCTAGTTCTGGCCCTTGCGCCAGCTCTCGGCGAACTCCCACTGTCCCTTGGCACTCAGCGGATGCGAGGCCAGATCGCGCAGCAACTGCAAGGAGACCACCACTCCATCGGCGCCCATCCGTGCCGCCTCGGCCACATGGGTCTGCGTCCGGCAACTGTCCACCAGGACGCGGGTCTTGAACTGGTACTGGTCGTAGGCGGTGAGGATGTTCCCCACCAGGGTCAGCCCGTCCTGCCCCACTTCGTCCAGACGTCCCACCATGGGCGAGACGAAGTGCGCCCCGACCTTCGCGGCGAGCAGGGCCTGGGGCAGGCTGAAGCACAGGGTGGCGTCCACGGCGATGCGTTTCTCGGCGAGTTCGGCCATGGCGGTCACCCCCGCGGGCATGCACGGGATCTTCACCACGATGCGCTCGTGGATCTGGGCGAGGGCATGGGCCTCGGCCACCATCCCCTGTCCCTCCAGTGAAGTGACCGAGGCGAAGACCGGTCCGGAGACCATCTCGGCCAACTCCCTCAGGATGGGCTGTGGATCGCCCCCGATACGGGCCAGCAGGGTGGGATTGGTCACCACCCCGTCGACCACCCGCATCTTCAACGCCTCTTCCAGCTCGGCGGGATCGGCCGAATCCAGATAGATCTGCATGGGGGTCCTTCCTCCTCGGTACACCGTTCAGTCTCCTCGATCGAAGTCGCCGTAGTCGACCTCTTCCAGGCAGAGACCGTGCGCGGGGGCGGTACGGCCGGCCGCCTGCCGCGAGCGGGCCTCCAGTATAGAGCGAATCGCCTCGGGTGGCCTGCGGCCGCGGCCGATCTCCAGCAGGGTGCCCACGATCACCCGCACCATCGAGTGCAGGAAGCGGTCGGCGCGGATCTCCAGGACCAGTTCGGGTCCATCGCTCAGCCACTGCACCCGGTCGACCCGGCAGCGGGTCTTGCCCTCCTCCCGCGAGGAGGCCTTGCAGAAGCTGCTGAAGTCGTGCTCGCCCAGCAACGCCCGGGCGGCCTCCTCCATGGCCGGCACGTCCAGGGGAGCGGTCACCAGCAGATGCGTATGGCGCAGGAAGGGATTGCGCTCGCGGATGATCGAGTAGCGGTAGCGCCGCCCGCGCGCGCTGTGCCGGGCGTGGAAACCCGGTGGGACCAGACGGCAGCGCCGGATCGCCATGTCCGCCGGCACCATGCGGGGCAGGGCCCGCTCGATGCGCTCGAAGAGAGCGGGATCGCTCAGGGGAAAGCTGGCCACCTGGCCGCGGGCATGCACGCCGCGGTCGGTCCGGCCCGCCCCGGGGGGCAGGCCCTCCAGGGGGATCAGGCGCTTCAGACAGCGAACGAGTTCGCCCTGGACCGTCCGCCGGTCCGGCTGCACCTGCCAGCCGTGGAAACCGTGACCGTCATAGGCCAGATCGAGGCGCACCACCGCGCCGCCGGCGTGGGAAGACGCGCCTTCGCCCGGAGAAGAAGTGCCTTCGCCGGAAGAGGAATGGTGATGAAGGGCCTCGTCCATGGACCGGGAGGCTACCACCGCCTCCATGGCGCTCCAAGCGGGTCTTCCCGGGCCCAGCCGGCCGGCCCGCACCCCCTGCGCGCCGCCACGGGCCTTCCCGCTGAAGGCTTGATCCAGCTCCACCTGCCCCCTACTCTCGCCGCGTCGCCCGGATCCGGCCGTCACCGGATCGAAGGAGGATCCCGATGCCGACTCGCCGCGTCCTCTTCCTGCTCGTGGCCGCCATGGTCGCCGCGAGCGTGTCTTCCTGCAGCCGGACCGACCTTCCCGCCCGCCTGGCGGACATCCACCGCTGGGAGGACGCCCGCGTCATCCCCGGCGACAGTCTCTACGTCCTTCTCGAGAGTGGGCCGTACCGGGTCCGCAAGGCGGCGGCCCTGGCCCTGGGACGCATCGGCCGGCCCGAGGCGGTCGCCCGCCTGGGCGAGCGGCTCCGGCGCGACCGGCGCCCCGAGGTGCGCCGCGAGGCCGCCTTCGCCCTGGGACTCATCCCCACCTCGGCCTCGGCGGTCGAGCTGCTGGCCGGCGCGGAGAGGGAACTGAGTTCGACGGGAACCCCCGGCCGGAGGGGCTCACCCGAGGTGCTCGGCGAGATCATCCTCGCCCTGGGCCGTGTGGGCCAACCGGGCACCGCCGAGGAGATCGTCCGGGCCCTGCACCACCCCCATCCCTTCGTCCGCGAGCAGACCCTGGAGGCCCTGGCCCTGCTGGCCGACTCCACCATGGTCGACCGCATCATCGAAGCCAGCCGGGACGCCGAGCCGAGCGTGGCGTGGCGGGCGGCCTACGCCCTGGAGAAGGTGCCCGATGAGAGGGCGGCCCGGCGGCTCATCGAGATGCTCGGCCATTCGGATCCCACCGTCCGGGCCTTCGCCGCGCGCGGCCTGGGACGGATGGGAGGAGAGGCGGGAAGGCTCGGGATCGATGCGCTGCGCGAGCGCCTGCGCGAAGGGGAATGGACGGTGCGGGTGAATGCCGCGCGCAGCCTGGGGCAGCTGGAGGCCCGCCAGGCCCAGGGGGATCTGCTCGAACTCCTCGAGGATGAGAACTTCCAGGTGCGAACCGCGGTTCTCGAAGCGCTGGAGGCCTTGGCCCCGGTCGAGCCCGTCGAAGCGCTCATCACCGCCTGCGCCGACTCGTGCACCATGGTACGCCGGGCGGCCTGCTCCGCCCTGGCCGCCACCCGGGGCAGCGAGGCAGCCCCCCAACTGCTGGAGGGCTTGAACGATCCATCGGCCTTCGTGCGGGGTACCTGTCTCCAGTTGCTGGGGAAGGTCCATGCACCCGGCGCGCTGGACCGGCTGCGCGTCGCCCTGGCTTCGCGCGAGGACGTCCAGTTGCGTCCCTTCGCCGTCCAGGGACTGGTCGAATTGGGTGGAGCCGGAGCCCTCCACCTGCTGCACGACGCGCTGGAGGACAGCGATCCGGTGGTCGCGGCCACCGCCGCCGACGGCTTGGGCAAGCTGGGCAGCGCGGACGCGATCGGCCCGCTCATGAAGAGCTGGCGCGGATGGGAGGCGGCGGGCAACGTCGACGTGATGGAGGCCATCCTGGTCGCCCTGGGACGGTTGCGGGCGGAGGCAGCCCGTCCGCTCCTGGAGAAGGCCCTGGCCACCGATGACCGACGGCTCCGCGTGGCGGCGCGCAATGCCCTGGAGCTGATCCTCCCGGAGGCGGACGCCGCGCACCTGCCCACCGTCCGCTCCATCCTGCTGGACACCCGCCCCGTCCAGCGCTCGCCGAAGCAACCGCCGGTGGTGGCCAGCAGCGATGCCCGTGAACTGATCCTGGACACCTCACGGGGACGCATCGTCATCGACCTGTACTTCGACATCGCCCCGCAGACCTGCGAGAGCTTCGCCCGCCTGGCCGACGCCGGTTTCTTCGACGGGCTCGACTTCCACCGGGTGGTCCCCAACTTCGTCATCCAGGGGGGCGATCCGCTGGGCTCGGGTTGGGGAGATGCCGGCTACCTGCTGCGCAGTGAGTGGAGTCCCCTGCGGTACCGGCGCGGCGCGGTGGGCGTGGCCACCAACGGCAAGGACACCGGAAGCTGCCAGCTCTTCATCACCCATTCACCCCAACCCCACCTGAACGCGCGCTACACCCTCTTCGGCCAGGTGGTCGAGGGAATGGAAGTGGTCGACTCGATCCAGGTGGGCGATACCTTCACGGCCCGGGCGGTGTGGTCTCAGCAAGAGTGAGCTTGCCGGCGCGGGGATAGCGCGCGGCGATGCGGGCGGCGCAGGGCCGTGGCAGGGCCAGCCGGTGCTTCCCCGCCGGAAGCTGCGGACGCCGGTAGGCCGGATTGTAGTGCTTGAAATCCTTGTAGCTCAGACCGCTGCCCTCGAGGATGTCGCGGATCGGTGTCTCCCGGCCGAGCGAGAGCAGCAGGGTGTCGCACACCACCGGGGTCCATCCGTCCGGCGGCATCTCCAGATCGTAGTCGCCCGGGTGTTCGAAGAAGAGCTTGGCCGCCGCCGCCTTGTACCAGTAGGCCTCGGTCTCCCGCGGCAGGTACAGCTCGTGGAAGTCGCTCTCCCCCTGATCCTCGATCGCCTGACGCACCCGCCGTTCGCCGGAGTTGTACGCGGCCAGCACCAGGGCCCAGGAACCGAACTCCTCGTACAGTTCCCTCATGTAGCGCAGGGCGGCATCGGTGGCCTCGTGGAGATCCCTTCGCTCATCGACGCTGCGGGTGCGATGCAGGCCGTAACGGCGTCCGGTGTCCCGGGTGAACTGCCACCAGCCGGCGGCCCCCTTCGGACTGGTGGCCCGCGGATCGAGTGAACTCTCGATCACCGCCACGTACTTGAGATCGTCGGGCATCCCCTCCTGCGCCAGCTTCGCCTCCAGCCAGGGGAAGACCTCGCGGCTGCGCCGCATCCAGGTGATCAGCCAGTGACGGTTCACCAGGAAGCGGTTGAATTCGCTCTCGAAGCGCTCGTGGGCGGTCGGATCGTCCAGGGAGACCGCCTCTCCACACAGGCTGACCGAATCGGGGAAGGGATAGTCCTGCAGCGGACGCAAACGGGGCAGTGCCGCCACCTCGTCCAGGCGCTGCTGCAGGCGCTCGCTCAGATCGCTCAGATGGTCGAGACGCTCCTGCAAGCGATCGTTCTCCCGTTGCACTTCCTCCAGGCGACTCTCCAGATGCACGAGGGAATCGTCCCATGTGCCCCACGGGGTCAAGGAGGGATCGACCGGCGTCGCCGACGAGGAGAACACCCAGGGCAGAAGGGGTTCGTGCAGGTCGAAGAGCAGAACCAGGAGGAGAGCCAGCGCCAGACCGAGAAGAATCTTGCCGAGTCTTGAATTCATGGTCTAAGTATACCACATCGAACGGTCGAGCCTCTCATTTCCAGGAGCCGTCCAGCCATGAAGAAGTCGCTTCCCCTCATTCTCGTTCTCTTCGTCATCCTCGTGGGCTTCTCCGCGTGCTCCACCTACAACTCGATGGTCACCCTCGAAGAGAAGGTGGACACCGCGTGGGCCCAGGTGGAGAACGTCTACCAGCGGCGCGCCGATCTCATCCCCAACCTGGTGGAGACGGTCAAGGGCGCCGCGAACTTCGAGAAGGAGACCCTCACCGCGGTGATCGAGGCGCGGGCGAAGGCCACGCAGGTCCAGGCCACCATCGGCAGTGACGTGGTGAACGATCCGGAGGCCTTCCAGCGTTTCCAGGCCGCACAGGGTCAGTTGAGCAGCGCACTGTCGCGGCTGCTGGTGACCGTCGAACGCTATCCCGACATCAAGGCCAACAAGAACTACCTGGCCCTGCAGAGTCAACTGGAGGGAACGGAGAACCGCATCGCCGTCGAACGGCGGCACTACAACGAGGCGGCCCGCGCCTTCAACACGAAGATCCGTCGCTTCCCGACCAGCCTCATCGCCAAGATGACCGGCTTCTCCAGGAAGCAGTACTTCGAGGCCGAAGAGGGTGCAGAGAAGGTTCCCCAGGTGAAGTTCTGAGATGGGCCTCCTCTCCCCCTCCACCCACTCCACACCCCTCCGGTCACGCCCGGGCCGCGCGCGCGTCTCCGCGGTGGCCCTCGCCGTGGCGGCCGTGCTGAGCCTGATGGTCGGTCTCGCCATGGCCGCGACGCCAGCCAACGCGCTCCGGTCGGCCGAAGAGCCGGCGGCGCAGACCGGTACCGGCGGGACCGTACCGGCGGCCATGGCGGCGACGGCGGAGATGGGAACGGAGGTGGCGATCCCACCGGCCCCGCCGCGCTACGTCCACGATGGGGCCGGCTGGCTGAACGCAGCACAGAAGCGGCGGCTCGAGGAAGCCCTGCTGCAATTCGAGCGCGAGACCAGCAACCAGCTCGTGGTCGCCATCTTCCCCACCCTGGGCGGTGAGGAGGTGACCTCCTTCACCCACCAGGTGGCCGAGCAGTGGGGCATGGGCCGCAAGGACCGCGACAACGGGATCCTGTTGGCCTTCTACGACCGCGAACACAAGCTGCGCATCGAGGTGGGCTACGGACTGGAAGGTGCCATCACCGATCTGATCTCCCACACCATCATCACCGAGGAGATCGTTCCCCGTCTGCGGCAAGGTGACCACTACGGAGCGGTCCAGGCCGGAGTGACCGCGCTCATGGCCGCCAGCCGCGGCGAGTACGAGGGCAGCGGCCGGGCCCTCGGCGACCGCAAGCGGAAGAACGACATGCCGGTGTGGATGTGGGTCTTCCTGTTGATCTTCCTGGTGCGCATCTTCTCCCGCGGTGGCCGGGGTGGCCGCGGCGGTCCCTTCATCTTCTACGGGGGCGGCTTCGGCGGCGGAAGTGGTGGTGGAGGCTTCAGCGGCGGCGGCTTCGTCGGCGGCGGTGGAGGCTTCGGCGGAGGCGGCGCCAGTGGAAGCTGGTAGCAAGAGCTGACGGAACCCGAAACGCAAGCGCAATCGGGTGGATCCCCGGCGCAGGAGCATGGCGAAATGAGCCCACGACGCAGCAACGATCCGGCGAGATTCTTCACCGAGGAGGAATCGAAGGCCATCGTCGCCGCCATCGAGGCGGCCGAGAAACAGACGAGCGGTGAGATCCGCGTCCACCTGGAGAAGCGCTGTCCCGGCGGCGATCCCTATCTGCGCGGGCGCGAGGTGTTCGAAGACCTGGGCATGACCGAGACGGCCGAGCGCAACGGAGTCCTCATCTATCTGGCCACCGCCGACCGTCTCTTCGCCGTGCTCGGAGACCGGGGAATCCACGAAAGGGTCGATGAGGGCTTCTGGGACGCCGTTGCGGAGCAACTTTCCTCACACTTCCGCGACGGGGACTTCGCAGGTGGCATGATCGCTGCGATCGAGGAAATCGGCAGACAACTGCACGACGTCTTCCCTTATGCTGGAGATGATGCAGACGTGAACGAGCTGCCCAATGAGATCTCCCTGGGCAGCCCACGGAAAGGCCCGAGATGATCTCCGTCCCACGCCCACACGCACCGCCCTCGACGGGATTCCATGTCCTGTTGGTGGTGGCCGCCATGACTGTCCCCCTTGGAGCGAGTGCGGATGAATGGCACGAAGATACGCAGCCGCTCTTCCACATCGAGCGTTCCCTCAATGCCAACATCATCCAATACGATGCGGTCCTGAAGGACGAGGGCTCGCTCGATCCCGACCAGCCCATCATCGGCTACTGGATCCGCAAGGCCGAAGACGGCCGGCGTAAGAAGCTCAGTTACATGGAGCGCAAGCTGGCCTACGGTTTCCAGACCCACGAACTCGACGATGGATCGGTCCTGCTGAGGATGACGGTCAAGATCCGCCGCACCTTGAAGGTCGTCCGCATCGACGGCCAGTGGGTCGCCACCACCCGTATCGACGGCGTCAGTGCGGTGCTCGACCGTGTGTTCGTGCAACTGGCCGACAACAAGAAGGTCCCCAAGGTTGCATATCTCGAACTCTACGGGCGTGACCTTCAGTCGGGGGTCGAAGTCAAGGAGCGCATCGTTCCGCACCAGTAGTAGGAGAAGGCATGCTGCAACGCAACGACCCGGTGCTGTTGCTGGGAATGCACCGGTCCGGTACCACCCTGCTCGCCCAGATGCTCGGTGAGATGGGAATGCACCTGGGACGCAATCTCGAGGAGCACTACGAATCGGTCTTCATCATCGACGCGAACGACTGGCTCCTGGCCCGGGCCCACGGAAGCTGGGATCAGCCCACGCCGATGCGCTGGCTGCTCGAGGAACCCGATTGCCGCCGCACCATGGTCGAGTCCCTGCGTTCGCGCGTGGACAGCATCTCCTTCCTCCGGCGCTATGTGGGGGGCAAGCGTCTGCGGGCCTTCGCGGGCAACGGTCCTCTGCTGTGGGGCTGGAAGGATCCCCGCACGACGGCCACCTGGCCGCTGTGGAAGGAGGTCTTCCCCCGGGCCAGGGCGATCACCGTCCATCGCAACGGCGTGGACGTGGCAGCCAGCCTGTGGCGGCGTGCCCGCAACGAACTCACCGGGAAGGATCGCCGGCGTTTCCTCACCGACCCGCATCTCAACCGCTTCGCTTCACCCCGCTGTCTCCACCTGATCCGGGCCTTCCAGCTCTGGGAGGGCTACCTCGATCTCCACGCCTGGAACCGCCGGGAGAACGAGATCGACGAGTTCGTCCTCAACTACGAGGACCTGCTCGCCTCCCCCCGCGAGAAGCTCGAGGAGATCGCTGCTTTCCTGGGAATCGAGGCCGCCGAAGGCATCGACCGTGCCGCCGCCCTGGTGAAGCCGCAGGGACGCTATCGTTTCCTCGCCGATGGGGAACTGCTCGACTTCTACCGGCAGGTGCGCGAGCGGCCGTGGATGCGTCAGCTCGGCTACGACCGTATCGAGGAGACGGCCTAGCGCCGGCACCCGTCACACGGCCGCCGGTCTCCACCTTCGCATGGGGCCGCTCGTCTACGGCTTTCCACGGCAGCGGCGCGCTGCGGCCGCCCACCCGGGGTGCTCGCCTGGGGCTTCCCATGCCGCTACCCATCTTCGATCTCAGTCGAGGTATCCTTCGGCCCGCAGGTGATCGACGATCATCTGCGCCGCCTCGTGCGGTCCGATCGAGGTGGTGTCGATGCTCAGCTCGGCGTCCTCGGGTGCTTCGTAGGGATCGTCGATGCCGGTGAAGCCCTTGATCACGCCGGCCCGGGCCTTCGCATAGAGGCCCTTGGGGTCGCGCCGCTCACACTCGGCCAGGGGCGTGCTGATGTGCACCAGGGTGAAGCCGCCGCGGTCGGAGACCATCCGGCGCACCTCCTTGCGAACCTCGTCGTACGGAGCGATCGGCGCGCACAGGGCGATGCCGCCGTGGCGGGTGATCTCGCTGGCCACGTAGCCGATGCGCTGGATGTTCAGGTCGCGGTGCTCCTTGGAGAAACCCAGCTCCGAGGAGAGGTTCGTGCGCACCACGTCACCGTCGAGCAGGGTCACGTCCCGGCCGGTCTCCACCTGCAGCTTGGCCATCAGGGCCTGGGCCACCGTCGACTTCCCCGAGGCCGACAGGCCGGTGAAGAACACGGTGAAACCCTGGCGGTTGCGCGGCGGATAGGCCCGGCGCAGGATCTGTGACACCTCCGGGAAGGTGAACCACTCGGGGATCTCCTCCCCTTCGCGCAGGCGGCGCCTCAGCTCGGTTCCCGAGAGCTGGTAGTTCTTCGACGCCTCGCTGGCCTCGTCCTGGGTGACGTAGCCGTCCTTCTGGGGATCGTAGACCACCATCTGCAGGGGAATGACGGTGATGCCGATCTCATCGGAATACTTCTCGACCAGCTCCTGGGCGTCGTAGGGGCCGTGGAAGGGTTTGCCCTGCGAGTTCATGCCCGGACCGGCGTGATCGCGTCCGATGATGAAGTGGGTGGCTCCGTAGTTGCGGCGGATGAGTGAATGCCACAAGGCCTCGCGCGGCCCGGCCATGCGCATGGCCAGCGGCAGGAGCGAGAGCGCCGCGTTGTCCTCGCCGTAGCGCGGCAGCAGGGCCTGGTAGCACTGCACGCGGATCACCGCGGGCACGTCCCCGGGGCGGGTCACGCCCACCACCGGATGCAGGAGCACCTTGGCACCGACCTTCTCGGCCGCCATGCGCGTGATCTCGAAGTGCGCGCGATGCATGGGATTGCGGGTCTGGAAGGCGACGACCTTGTCCCAGCCCTTCTCGGCGAAGAATGCGCGCAGTTGGGCCGGTGTGTGGTGCAGTTCGGGGAAGAGGTATTGGCGAGGCATCTGCAGCCCCCGGACGCGCCCTCCCACCAGATGGGTGGCGCGGCTGGCCATCATCCTCGCCACGAAGGGATGCGCCTCGTCGCTGTGACCGAACATCTCCTCGGCCATCGTCTTCTTGTCGTAGGGCCACACCTCGGAGACCTCGACCACCGCCAGGACGGTTCCCTCCACATCGCGCAGGACCAGGTGACCGGCCTTCTCGGCGGCCATCGCCTCTTCCTCACCCAGTTCCAGATTGATGGGCATGGGCCACAGATGGCCGTTCTGCAGGCGCATCTCGCGAATGACACCCTCGGTGTCGGCGCGGTCGAGGAAACCGGTGAGCGGGGCGAAGGCCCCGTTCATGAGCAGGCCCAGGTCACACAGCTCGACCTCGCTGCACCGATGGGAGGGCCAATCGCGGCTCTGTTGCAGCAGTTCGGCGGCTTCCTCGCCGCCCACCATGAGCGATCCATCGCTGCGGGTGGAATTCTGTAGAGGCATGATGTCATCCGTTGATTCGAGGCAAGGACACGGCGAGGACGGCTCGAGAGAGGCGCTCGGGCCCGCTCTCTCCCCCCAGACACGAGAGGAAATGGTAGGAAAAAGCGTCAGCCGGCGAAAGGAGAGGATCCCTCCGCCGGCCGGTCCCATGGCGCGCATCGCCGCGAAACGGGGCCGTCCCGGCAGCTGGGGAGCGCCCGCCAGCGGGCCGGAAGGCTACTCGGGCGAGCGCAACATCTCCAGCACCTGACGCCAGCTCGGGGCCTTGCCGAAGCTGAGGATGGACAGGCGGAAGAGCTTGCCGGTGAGCTTCGCCATCAACGCCACCGTCACCGCCAGCAGGGCGATGCTCACGAGCACCTGCCACAGCGGCGGACTGCCCATGGCGATGCGGATGAACATCATGATGGGGGTGAACACCGGGATGAGGGAGAACACCACCGCCAGGGTTCCGTTGGGATCCTGGATGACCACCTGCAGGAGCAGGACGGGAACGATCACCAGGATGGTCACCGGCATCTGGAACTGCTGGGCGTCCTGCATGCTGTTGCACATCGATCCGATGGCCGCGTACAGCGAGGCGAAGAGCAGGTAGCCCAGGATGAAGAAGATGGTGAACGAGGCCCACAGCCCGAAGGTGAGGAAGGAGAGATCGACCTCGGCGGGCAACATCGCCGGGCCACGGCCCAACACGCCCACCACCAGTACCCCCCAGATGACAAACTGTGTGATCCCCACCAGGGCAGCGGCGACGATCTTGCCCGACATGAGGATGGTCGGCGTGACGTTGGCCAGCATCACCTCCACCACCCGGGAGGCCTTGTCCTCGATGACCGCATTCATCGACTGCACCCCATAGGTGAGGATCATCATGTACAACAGGAGGATCAGCACCATTCCGATGACCAGGCGCGATTCCATGGCCCCTTCCCGCTCGGCCTCACCGGTGATGGGCGCGGTGCGGAAGTGGACCTTGTCCATCAACGCCGCCAGATCCTCCTCGGGAACGCCGCGTTGAGCCATGCGATGGCGAAGCAACAACTCGTCCAGGGCCGATTCGATTGCGTCGGTCCACATCAGACCGCTCGGGTCGGAGGCATAGAAGACCGCCTTGCCCGAGTCGAGGAAATCGGGACCCAGCACCAACAACCCGTCGTACCGGCCGTCCTCGACCGCCGGCGCCAGACGCACCCGCACCGAGTCGACGGGCCCCCCGCCGCCGTACAACAGCAAGTGGATGCCGGACGAGCCGCCCGCCGCCGGGTCGCCCACGATGTGCTGCAGTTTCTCGAAGAGTCCGGGCTGCCCGGTCTCGTCGACCACCATCACCACGTGATCGGAGGAGGACGAACGCGTGGCCAAGAGCGCCGGACCGACGGTGATGGCCAGGATGAAGAGCGGAGCGAGCAGGGTGGAGATGATGAACGAGCGCGAACGCACCCGCACCCGGTATTCCTGTTGGACGATCAGCCACAGCTTGTTCATCGCATCCCTCCCTCTCGCCCGATGGAAGAAGTGGATTCCGTCGTTTCCATCCGTCCCCCACCGGCACCGTCCGGCCCTCCGCCGGACATCCCGGCCGGCGGAGAAGCGGCTCCGCTTCCCTTGACCTCGCGGATGAAGATCTCACTGAGGGGAGGACGGGAAGCGGAGAAGAGATCGACCCGGCCCAGCTTCACCAACTCGGTGAGCAGCTGCTGGGGCGAGCCCTCCTCGTCCAGCCACACCTTCCATTCGTTGCCGTCCCGCCGCACCGTGGTGACGTGGGGAAGAGCGCGCAACGCAGACTCCTGGAAGTCGCCGACGAGACGGACCTTGTCGACGGGATAGTCCTGGACGATCTCATCGAGCCTTCCGTCGAGGACCTTGCGGCCTTGATGGATCAGGAAGATGTGGTCGCAGATCTGCTCGGCCTGCTCCATCACGTGGGTGGAGAAGAGGACGGTCCGGCCGCTGTCCTGGATCTCGGCGATGATCTCCCGCAGGAGCTCCACGTTGATCGGATCGAGTCCACTGAACGGTTCGTCGAGCACCACCACTTCCGGCTCGGCGATGATCGCTCCGATGAACTGCACCTTCTGCTGCATCCCCTTGGACAGCTCGTTCGTCTTGGCCATGGCACGGTCGGCGAGTTCGAAACGTTCGAGCCATTGCCCCACCCGCCGGCGGGCCTCACCGGCCGGCACTCCCTTCAGCCGGGCCATGTACTCGAGATGCTCGCCGACCTTCAGGCGCTTGTAGAGCCCCCGTTCCTCGGGCAGGTAGCCGATGCGGTCGGTCGCGCGCCGGTCGAGCCGGCGCCCGTCGAAGAGGATCTCCCCCTCGTCGGGCGTGTAGATGTTCAGGATCATCCGTATGGTCGTGGTCTTGCCCGCGCCGTTGGGACCGAGGATGCCGTAGATCGACCCCCGCGGCACATCGAGATCGACGCCGTCGACCGCCTGGATACGCCCGAAGCTGCGCCGGACACCGCGCAGTTGCAGAATCGGGTCCATGAAAGTCCTCCAGGGAGCGTATCCCTAGTTCCGGGAGGCGAGTTCCTCGACGATGCCCGCCACCGCGGCCACCGCTTCGGGGATCTTGGCCGGGTCCTTGCCCCCGGCCTGGGCCAGATGGGGACGTCCACCACCGCCGCCGCCGGCGATGGCCGCGACCTTCTTCACCAGATCGCCGGCCTTCAGGCCCCTCTGGGCGATGAGATCGTCGGTGACCACCGCGATGAACGCCACCTTGCCGTCGAGCTCGGCCGCCAGGACCGCAGCCCCGCTTCCGAGCTTCTCGCGCAGACGATCGCCCATCTCCAGCAATGCCTCACGGCCGGACACCTCCACCTGGGCCGCGATCACGCGCATTCCATCGATCTCGACCGCGTGCTGCAGCAGGCCATCGGCCTGACCGCCTGCCTGTTCGCGCCGCGCGCGATCGAGTTCGTGCTGAAGTTGCTTGAGTTCGGTGCGGAGGGTCCGCACCCGTTCGAGAAGTTCATCGGGCCGGCTGGAGAGTTCCTCGCCGAGCGCCAGGACGATGTCGCGGTCGTGGGCGAAACTCTCCACCGCGGCGGCGCCGGTGATGGCTTCGATGCGCCTCACTCCGGCCGCGACCGCGCTCTCGCCGGTGACCTTCACCAACTGGATCTCGCCGGTATGGTCGCAGTGGGTTCCTCCGCAGAACTCCACCGAGTAGTCATCCACCTGCACCACCCGCACCCGCTCGCCGTACTTCTCGCCGAAGATGGCGATGGCTCCCATCTTGCGGGCCTCGTCGATGGGCACGTCGACGTGCTTGACCACCGGCAGGTCCTGGAGGATCCGCTCGTTCACCTCGCGCTCGATGGCATCGAGCAACTCGCGGCCCAGGGCCCCGTCATGGTGGAAGTCGAAGCGAAGGTGCTCGGGTGAGACCAGCGATCCGGCCTGGGTGGCTTCCTCGCTCAGGTGGCGCCGCAGAGCGCTGTGCAACAGATGGGTGGCGGTGTGGTTGCGCATGATCGCCCGGCGCCGCTCCTCGTCCACCCTTGCCCGCAGGACCTTCCCGGCCCATTCCCCCCGGTCGAGGCCACCCTCGAGCACCCGCACGCGACACACGTTGCCCGCCGAGGAGGTCTGGGTGTCGAGCACCTGCAGCTTCAGGCCCTCGCCCTCGATCACTCCGGTGTCGCCCACCTGACCTCCGCTCTCGGCGTAGAAGGGCGTCGGATCGATCACCACTTCCCATGTGTCATCATCGACGCGGCGGAAGCCCAACAGACGACACTCGGTCTGGAGGACCTCATAGCCCACGAAACGCGCCGCGGCGCGTTCGGCTCCGGGTTCGCCGTCCAGCCATGTCCACGCCTCTCCCCGCTCGGTGGTCTCGAAGCGGCTGGCCGAGCGGGCCCGGGCCCGTTGCTGCTCCATGGCCTTCTCGAAGCCCGCGACGTCGACGGTCATGCCCTTCTCCTCGGCCATGACCTGCGTCAGGTCCAGGGGGAAGCCGTAGGTGTCGTGCAGCTTGAACGCATCCTCGCCGGAGATGGCGGGACGATCGTCTCCCCCGCCGGCGGAGGCACTGGTCGCATCCTCGGTGGCGCCCTGTCCACGCCTCGTTTCCGCAGCGCCTGGGCCGCCCTCACGATCGAAGCGCTCCTTGGCGCGCGCCGCCGCTTCCTCGAAGAGGATCAGGCCGCGGTCGAGGGTCTGGTTGAAACGCTCCTCCTCGGTGCGGATGACCCGGGTGATGTGCTCGCGGGCGTCGACGAGCTCGCGGTAGTGATCGCCCATCATCTCGATGACCCGCTGGGCCGCCTGATACAGGAAGGGCTCGGTGAATCCCAGACGCCGGCCGTGCCGGGCCGCCCGCCGCAGGATGCGCCGCAGCACGTAACCGCGGCCGTCGTTGCCCGGGCGTCCTCCGTCGGCGACGGCGAAGGTCAGCGCGCGCACGTGGTCGGCGATCACCTGCATGCTCACCCGGTCGTCCTCGTCGTCGATGCTCCGTTGCGACCGTTCGGCCACCCACTCGATGATCGGAGCGAAGAGATCGGTCTCGTAGTTGGAGGTGACCCCGTTCACCAGGGCCACCAGGCGCTCCAGTCCCATGCCGGTGTCGACGCTGCGCAGGGGAAGCGGCTTCAGCTCGCCCTTCTCGTCGCGGTCGTACTGGATGAACACGAGGTTCCAGATCTCCAGGTAGCGATCGCTCTCGTTCTCGCCCAGGGGGCGATCGTCGCCTCGGGCCACTTCCTCGCCCTGGTCGTAGTGGATCTCCGTGCACGGGCCACAGGGACCGGTCTCGCCCATGCTCCAGAAGTTCTCCTCATCCCCCTTGGAGATGTCGCCGAGACGGTGGATGCGCTCGGGGGGAA
This sequence comes from Candidatus Krumholzibacteriia bacterium, assembly GCA_029932915.1. Classification (GTDB taxonomy): domain Bacteria; phylum Krumholzibacteriota; class Krumholzibacteriia; order JAJRXK01; family JAJRXK01; genus JAOZPE01. Next base: position 5,435 of record JAOZPE010000019.1, on the reverse strand, counting down.
TGCCGACCTCGTCCTTCCAGATCCCGTAGCTCTCGTCGTCGTCCTTGTAGACGCTCACCAGCATCTTCCCGGCGTCCAGGCCCATCCGTTCGGTGAGGAATTCCCAGGCCCAGACGATGGCCTCGCGCTTGTAGTAGTCGCCGAACGACCAGTTCCCGAGCATCTCGAAGAAGGTGTGATGACGGCCGTCGCGGCCGACTGCCTCCAGGTCGTTGTGCTTGCCGCTCACCCGCATGCACTTCTGGCTGTTCACCGCGCGCACGTAGGGACGCTTCTCCGCGCCGAGCAACACCGGCTTGAACTGGTTCATCCCCGCATTGGTGAACAGGAGGGTGGGATCATCCTCGGGAATGAGGCTGCTGCTGGGAACGAAGGTGTGATCCTTCTGGCGGAAGAAATCGAGGAAGGCACGGCGGATCTCGTTGCTGCTGGTGGGTCGGGTCACTGTTCGCCGTCCTTGTTCTCATGTCCGCCGTCCTTGTTCTCATGTCCGCCGTTGACCCTTCCGATCGCGTGCGGCTCGTCCCGCAGGATCCTGCGGGCCACGGTGGCGAGCCCTTCGGCCGAGCAGGCCTCCATCTGCTGGACGTGTTCGTGGAGGGTCTGGGGCGGAAGACCTGCGATCTCCCGTTCGGCCAGGAAGCGCGCCAGCTCCTCCCCACTCTGCCTCTCCAGGAAGAAACCCGTGGACCAGCGGCGGACCACCGAAGTGAGGCGTTCCTCCGACGGGGGTTGGACCGCCGCTTCACCGAGGGCGTTCACCAGCCTCTTCTCCACCGCGGGCAGATCGTCCGCCGGACAGGCGGCGTAGGCGCAGAGCAGTCCGCCGAGAACCCCTCCCTGATGTCCTACCGCCACGCGGTAGACCGAATCCTCGGCCATCATCGCCTCCTGCAGGGGACCGCCGGAGGCGTTGAGCCAGGCTTCGAGCAGATCCTGCTCGAGACGGTCGGGATCGCGCGTCCCCCCTGCGGCCACACCGACCTGGACTGCGGCCACCGGACTGCTCCGGTACACCTCCTTGACCGACCCGTCCTCCACCGGAGGCAGGGGATCGATGAGATCGCTTCTGAAGAAGGCCTCAGCGCCGGCGGGATACAGATCGCTGATATCGGTCCACTGCTTCATGTAGAGATCGAGGAATTCGTGGAACAGCTCGGCGTTCACCGCTCCGGTGACCACGATCACCGCATTGCGCGGGTTGCACAGCTCCGTGTGCATGTCGGCCATGCGCGAGGGGTTGAATCCCCTGAGCACCTTCTCGATACCCTGATCGGGCAGACCGTAGGGATGATCCCCCCAGGCCGCGGCTCTCAACAACTCACCGCTGAGGCGATGGAGATTGCCCGTGCCCTGGTGAAGCCGCTGGATCTGCAATTTGATCTTCCACGCCAGATCGCTGCTCTCGAACTGTGGATTGGCCACGATGTCGTAGAGGACATCGAAGGCATACGGCGCGTCGGCCGGCAGCGTCTCCATCGAGAAGCCGAAGGCGTCGAGCGTACGCAGGATCTTCAGCTCCGAACCCAGGGCATCCAGTTCGCGGGCCATGTCGTCCGGCCGGCGGGTGAAGGTGTGCCGTACCATCAGGCTCTGCATCAAGGCCGTTCCACCGCTGGAATTGGGCAGTTCGGTGATGCGTCCTCCGCGGAACCACACCTGCATCTGGGCGGTGGCCGCGCCGGGAACCTCGCGCACCAGCAGGACCGCGCCGTTGGGGTACTCGAAGCGCTCGACTCCCCCTTCGCCCACCGTCGTCTCCTCCATGACCCGCGCCCATCCGGCCAGTTCCAGACGCGAGTACCACGACGGCGGAGGAGACGGAGCCGGAGGCAAACCGCTCTTCTCCGCTCCGGCGAGAACGGCCCCTTCCAGGTGTCCCTGCATCTCCTTCGCCCCGATGCGGGCGTAGAAGGGCCGGGCATTCATCGACGGTCCATCCAGCAACTCGACGACCGTGGCGCGGGGAATGCCCAACCAGCGCTCGATCACCCGCTGCAGATCGGCCTGCGTGACCTGTGCCTCGGCTGCCTCCTGCGAGAGGATGTCCTTCTTCTCGAGACGATCGATCCGCGCCTGCCGGCGCGCCGTCGCCAGGACGTCCTGTTGGAGATGACGGCGGCGCGTGGCCAGGAAGGCCCGCGCGTTCTCCAGTTCCATGGGGCGCACGCCGTAACGGCGGATATGGTCGAGCTGGACGAAGAACTCGCGCAGCGCCTGATCCTCGAACTTGTCGTCGGCGACGATGCTCAACTCGAAGAGACCCATTCCGTCGAACGGCGCCACCGTCGTGTCCATGCGGTGGACCCAGTAGTGCTGGACCATCAGGGGCAGGCGCAGACGCGAGGCCTGTCCGTCGACCACGATGGCCCCCACCAGCCGCAGGGCGGCCAGGTCCCCCTTTGCCGCTGGAGGCAGCGGGAAGCCCACCAGCACCACGTTGGACGCGTAGCGATCGAGATGGCGCGCGAAGCGCAGGGCCTGGGGCTCGACGAGGTCGGGGCCGCCGTGCCGGCGCATCTCACCACGGGGAATCTCTCCGAAGAGCGCCCGGACCCGATCGAAGATGCGTTGGGCATCGACGTCACCGGCCACGCTCAACACGGTGTTGGCCGGCCGGTAATGGTCCTCATGGAAGCGCTTCAACTGCTGGACACCGATCGACTCGATCGACTCGATCATCGCCTCGTCGCCCGGCGCATCCCCTCCCGAGGAGAGCACCTTCTGCAAGAGGAGGTCGCGGGCGTAGCTCACCGGATCCTCCAGCTTCTGTTCGATCTCCCCGCGGATGATCGACTTCACCCGACCCAGGGCCTCCACATCGAAGAGAGGCTCGGTGTAGATCTCCCGGGCCAGGCCCAGGGCCTCCTCCACCCGGTCGGAGGGAACCACCATGAAGGTCTCGCTGTGATCGAGGCCGGTGGCGCCGTTGAGCATCCCGCCCAATTCGCGGACCCGGGCGGGAATGTCATCGAAGCCGGGATGCTCGACGGTGCCCCGCAGGATCATGTGCTCCATCAGGTGGCTGATGCCCGCCTCGCCGGGGTCCTCGTTGCGGTAACCGCTGGAGATGTGGGTGACCACGGCCGCGATGGGATTGCGGTGGTCCTCGTGCACCACGACGATGAGACCGTTGGGCAGCTCCAGCCGCTGGGCCGGCATGGTGTCCTCATCCACGACACCGCTGTGGGCCGCTCCGGCGGCGGTCAACAGGATGACCACGGAGAACGCCAGCAGCGACAGCGATTTGCGAATGAAATGACAAATCTGCACGATGTTCCTCCAGAAGGCCCGATCGGTCCTCGTTGTGCCGCCAGCCGCGTTTTCACGGCCTTCGCGCCGAATTCTTCCAAATTCAAGATCCGCTAGAGGTTAGAAGCCCAGAGGGCCAGCGTCAAGCGCCCCCCCACCCGCGTTCTTCCACTTGGCCCCCGGGTTGCACATCTTTCCGTGCCTCGCCATCGCCGAAACGGCCGCGACGGAGGGAAGCCGGTCTCCCGTCCGCGGCGGCGGGGCACGACGATCCCTTCGTTTCCCCTACGGGGAACGACGGGAAGGCACGGGAGCGGAAGCAGGCCCCGGAGTGAGGACGGCGTCCCACGAACGCTCGCCTCTTCCGGGGGAAAGGATTGCGCGATGCAGCGCAGGAGACTGGGTCAGGGAACCTTGGCAGCGTTCGCCTGGATCCTCTTCGCCTACTACTGGTGGCTGGTGGGTCACCGGCGGCTCAACCCGGAGACGATCACCGCTCTGGTGATCCTCTTCGTGCTGGTGGCCGCCGTGTTCCTGACCACCCTGTTGTGGATCCGTCACAACAAGCGCATCGCCCGCCGCGCCGGCAACCGCCGCAAGGATCGGCGTCCCGTCACCCCACCCGGGAAGGTCGACACCCTGGGCCGTACTCTCGTCGACAGCGGAGGGACTCCCCTCACCGAGGCCGTCTACATCGAGATCGGAATCGACGAGGAGCAGGGCATCAAGCGCTACGAGACCATGGACGCGCCGCCTCCGGGAGGCCGCCGATGAACCTCCTCTCCATCCTCGTCGCCGTCCAGTCGAGTTGGGTCTACCTGGTCGCCCTCATCTTCTTCGCCTGGTATCCCATCGTGACCAGCCTGATGTGGGTGTTCACCAGCAGCATCTATTTCCTGCGGCGCGAGCACAAGGTGGACGAGAGCTTCTACGAACTCCAGGAGTTCCCCTCGGTGAGTTTCCTCGTGCCGGCCTACAACGAGGAAGAACACATCCGGGCCAGCCTGGAGGGAATGCTCGCCGTCGACTACCCCGACTTCGAGGTGGTGGTCATCGACGACTGCAGCACCGATGGCACCCTCGAGAAGGTGATGCCGCTGGTTCGGGAAGGGCGCGTACGGCTGGTGCGCAAGCTGCACAACGAGGGCAAGGCCATGGCCCTCAACGATGCCGTGCGCGTGGCCCGTGGAGAGATCCTGGTGGTCATGGACGCCGACGCGGTCCCCGATCGCGGCCTGCTGCGGGCGGTGGTCCCCCACTTCCGTTCTCCCCGGGTGGGAGGCGTCACCGGCAACCCGCGGGTGGCCAACACGACGACCTTCCTGGCCAAGCTGCAGGCCATCGAGTTCACCTCGATCATCTCCCTGCAGAGGCGGGCCCAGCGTATCTGGGGACGCATCCTCACCATGAGCGGTGTGGTCGGCGCCTTCCATCGCAACGCCATCGTCGACGCCGGCCTGTACAGTCCGGAGATGGCGACCGAAGACATCGACCTCACCTGGAAGCTGCAGTTGCGGCACTGGGACGTGCGCTACGAACCCCGGGCCATCGTCTGGATGCAGGTGCCCCGCACCCTGAAGGGACTGTGGAAGCAGAGAACCCGCTGGGCCTTGGGTCTGGCCCAGGTGCTGCGGCGTCATGGTCCCACCGTCCTGCAGTGGAAGCACCGGCGGCTGTGGCCGGTGTTGACCGAGAGCACCCTGTCCATCGTATGGGCCTACACCTACACCTGGATGGTCGTGCTCTGGGTGCTCTCCTACATGGTGGGATACCCGCCGGTAGGGGCCTCACCGGTACCGAATTGGTGGGGCATGTTGATCGGAACGGTATGTCTCTTGCAACTACTCACAGGGGTCGTTCTCGATCGGCGCTACGATCCGCGGATCGGGCGCTATTTCGCCGTGGCGGTGCTGTATCCGGTCATCTACTGGATGTTGATGGCCGTGGTCACCACCTGGACCACTCCCCGCGCCCTGCTGGCGAAGGGGGGTGAGCGCGGCGTCACCCGGTGGACGCCGGTCCGCGATGCCTGACCGATCGACCCGACCCAGCCTGACGTCCGTGCATCTGATGCGGCTCGTGGTCCTCATCGGGCTGCTTGCAGGCACGCTTGCTCCGGGGGGTGTCGCCGGTGCGACGCCCGACGCGACGACGCCAGTCGCGGCGCCTCCCGAGCAAGTCTC
>JAOZPE010000018.1 GCA_029932915.1 Candidatus Krumholzibacteriia bacterium | reverse complement strand
CCGCCGAGATCGCGCGTGGCCTTCTGGATCTTCACCACCGGCGTGAACTCGCGAGGAGCCACCTTCTCCTTTTCGGGGCGGGCGAGCTCGTAGCGATCGCCCAGGGCCATGGGGAAGTGCACCTTCGTCTCATCCGCGTTGGGCTCGTACTTGGCGGTCTCGATTCCCTCTTCACCACACACCTGCGGGCAATAGGTGGCGATCCACCCGTTCACCCCGCCGGCGAGGATGTAGAGGTTGGTGACCCCCAACACGTCGAGGCGGCGCCACATCCACTCGGCGCGCTCCTCGTCGTCGGACATGATGATCTTCACCGCGTCGGGATTTAGCTGCTTCACCCAATCGGCGGTGAGATCGCTCTCGTCGATATGACGGGCGCCGAGCAGGTGGAAGAGGTTGTACTCGGCCTCGTCGCGGCAGTCGAGCAACACCACGGCGATCTGCTTGTTGTACATGAGTCCGAGCACCTCGCCCGGATCGGCCTGGATCTGACGCGCCTCGATCCGCGCGTCCTGCTCTGGCGCGTGGCGCGCCACCAGCTCGTCCAGGGTGGGATCGCCGTGGACGAACAGGGCCAGCACGAAGACGGTCAGCGCCGCGGCGGCCACGAGCTTCGGACCGCTGTGTTCGCGGCTGAGATCGACCCAGCCCTTCCCGTACTTCCGCTCGGCCTTCTCTCCCAGCCAGAACGCGGGGATCGCCACCACCACGATCACCAGGACCGTGCCGGTGAAGGACCAGCCGAGCCAGTCGGGGATGGTCAGCCGCTCGCCGCCGGTGTTGTAGAAGCTCCAGAACTGCGGCACGGTCTCGCCGAAGGCCCAGATGCCCAGCAGCACGCCGCCGATGAAGAACCAGGCGTCCACCTTGAAGGTGGCCGAGGAGGTCCAGGCCGTCCCCGGGCAGAATCCGCCGATGGCGAAGCCGAAGCCGAGCAGGAGCCCGCCGAGCAGGCCCGAGCCCCAGTAGGTGTGGTCGACGTAGACGCGGGAGAAGTCGATCCAGCCGAAGACGATGCTCGCGGCCATCAGCACGGCGGTGACCACGATGGCGCCGAACATGACCTTCAGGACGGTCATGTCCCGCAGGTAGAACTGGCCGGCCAGCTTGCGGCTGTCGCCGAAACCGGAGATCTCCAGCATGAAACCGAAGCCGAAGCCGATGAGGATCTGGACGAGGATCGCCCCGACCGGGCCGATGGACGATACGAGATCAGCGGGTGCCATGACTCAACCCTCCTAGGTCCACAGGCGCCGCAGAGGGCGGGCCAGAAGATAGCCACCGAGGAACACCATGATCAGAAAGCCCCAGGAACCCGCCGACAGCACCGCGCTTCCCGAGAGCCCTTGACCGGAGGTGCAGCCGCGCGCCAGACGCGCGCCGTAGCCCATGAAGAATCCGCCGATCACCGCGAAGAGCCAGCGCTGGTGGACGGTGATGCGCGGCCCCTTGCGGGTCTCGACCTTCAGGCGCCCGCCGATGAATCCCGAAACGAATCCGCCCAGGAGCATTCCCAGCAGTTCCCAGATGATCCAGTGGTCCAGGGGGTTCTTGTCCCCGCCGCCGGCCAGGGCCAGGTAGGGGTTGAGGTTGACGTGCTGCGGGTCGAAGAGCTTCTGGACCGCGATGATCATCCGTCCGAGACCACCGGAGGCCCCGAGGCCGTGACCGGTGAGCACGAAGGAGAAGAAGAGCACGAGTCCCAGCAATACGCCTCCCACATAGGGATGCAGATAGGGACGGGGTTCCGAGCGCATCTCAACGCACCTCCTGCTGGCTCGCTTCGGGCGGCGCCTGAGGCTGGATCGTGGGCTCCGGCCTCTCGTCCTCCTCGTAACCGGTGATCATCGCCTTGATGTTGGAGAAGGGATGATGCCCGGTGGTGGTCATGTAGACATGGACGATGACGAAGAGGGCGAAGGCCCAGGCCCCGGCGGTGTGGATGAGGGACACCAGCCGCAGACTCCAGAGCCGACCGACCGAATCGGGATACCGTGCCGCGCCCCAGATCATCGAGCCGGTGATCACCTGCAACGGCAGCAGCACGTTGAGGATGACCACGTAGGTGGCTTGCTGGATGGGATTCAGCTTGCGCTGGGGCGAGCGGTCGAAGGGATGGGGATCGCCCCGGAAGATTCCGTAGGCGTAGTAGCGGGCCTGCTGGATGGCCAAAGTGAACACGTCGTCGGGCTGACGCAGGTACTGCCGGATCTCCCCGGTGGCCACGTGGTAGAACAGGGAGAAGATGGCATTGATGATGAGCAACAGCCCCAGCAGGTTGTGCAACCAGGCCGCGCCCTGCATGCCGAAGATGTGCAGCTGGTCGGGCCGGTGCAGCTCGTAGCCGCTGAGCAGCAACAGGAGGATGCCCAGGGCCTGGCTCCAGTGCCAGACCCTCTCATAGGTGCTGTACAGGTAGATTCGCCGGATCACGACTGCACCTCCCGCTGGTTGCGCCGCGCGCCCAGGAAGCGGAGAAGGGCGTGGAAGGCCACGACCAGCAGGGTCAGGACGATCAACCACTTGCCCAGGAAATCGATGATGGGATCGTACGAGGCGCCGAGGACGTAGACCGACGACTGCTGGATCTCGCCCTGGTACCAGTAGCGCCCGTCCTGGTCCTTCCAGAAGTGGCCGTCCATGTGTGAGCCGCTGCCCGCGGCCAGGGCGGGCTCGACCCCGCCGGGCAGGACCGACGCCACCTGCGTGGCCCGGCGGAACTGCGAGCCGCGTCCGTGACAGGCCTGGCAGTCACTCTGGGCGTAGCTGCCCGGTGCCACCCCGTGGTGCAGACCATAGGGTTCCATCTCGCCGACGATCCGCAGATCCTTCAGCCCCAGTCCCTCCAGGCGCTTGCGGACGACGTCGACCTTGGTCGGCGTGTCCAGCACGAGTTCATCCGGGCTGAGCTGGTGATCCTGGTTCGCATCGAGGGCAGCGACGATGGATGGCGCGTAGTCATCGCCCTCGAACCAGGCCTGGTTGAGCTCCTCCTGAGAGACATCCTCTCCCTTCGGACCACTCACCCATCGCCAGCTCGTCACCAGGGAGAAGGGCGAGATGCGCTCCCCCCGACCGCCCTCGAAGCGCTCGAGCAGCAGGGGGCGCCACGGAGTGATCAGGGTGGCCGGCGAATCGGCCGGGCCATCGACACCGCGGAAGACGCGGCGGGGCTGCCGCTCCGGCGTCAACACCGTCCAGTCGGCCTCCTGCAGCGCCGGTGCGGTGACCCGCGGAATGTGGCAGCTCTCGCAGTCCATGGCCGCCATGTGCAGCTTCGGATAGGGCAGCCAGGTGTGGCTGCTCTCCACCTCGTGACAGTCCTCGCAGCGGCGCATGCTGCCCGCGAAGGGATCGTCCGCGGCACCGAAACTCGTCCAGCCGCGGGCCAGCCGGTGGTCGGGCGTCTCCAGGAAGTCGCCGATGCTCGGCCGGCGCACGTCGGTGTGCAGACGGCCGAGGCGCCGCTCCTGGGCGCTGCGGAACGAGGCGGGATCGTTCTGCGCGTGGTGGCAGTTCGAGCAGCTCACCATGCGCTCGGCGTGCACGTCGAAGGGCCGGCCCAGGTGATCCTTGCCCTGGATGTTCATGCCCGAGTCGGCCAGCCTCTGGGGCGAGTAGATCTCGCCGCGAAGATAGGTGTTCCAGTTGGAGGGGTCGGGGAAACTCGTCAGCGGCGCCCTGCTGAAATCGACCGTACCGTGGCAGGCGCCGCAGGCGGTGGAGGTCGGAGCCCCGATGCCCAGGAAGTCGGCGCTGAGTGCCGCATCCTCGTTGAAGCTCGCCCGCTTCCACTGCCAGCTGCCGCCGGTCTTCTCGACCACCCCGAGGCCCGAGAGTGTGGCGGTCGCGGCCCAGCGGAAACGGCCATCGGTGATCTCCCTGTTCCGTGCCTCCACGTCGGGCCTGACGGTGTGGCAAAGGAAGCAATCCAGATCCAAGCCGGCCTTGGCCGCGTCACCGCCACCGACGTGCATCGTCCCGTAGGCCTTCAGCCAGCGGACGTAGCCGGCGGGATCGGCGGCATAGGACGGCTGACCGGGGGCCAGACGCGCGTGCTGGGGCCGATCGAGGGCCTGGATGTGGTCGCTGTGGGCGGCGATGAAATCGGTGTCATGACAGCCGTTGCAGGTCTGCATGGGCGAGACCGGTCCACCGCTGTCCAGGACGTTGTTTCCATCGGCGTCGAGCAACTCGACGTCGGGATGCAGCGCAGCGGCCGCAGTCGGCATGGCCGCCAGCAGCAGGAGGAGGGTCAGCAGGATGATCGCGCCAGGGGCGGAAAATGCGCCTCGTCGTGCCATCACTTTCCTCCCTCCTGCCGATCCTCGAAGGCGTCGGCCGGTTCACCGGACGGAATCACCGAGGCGTCCGGGTTCTCCTTCACGTTCATGCTGATCGCTCCATTCTCCCGGCGCCCGCCCTCGAACGCGGGGTCGCCGCGGTAGCCCAGGGCCTTCCAGTCCATCCGGCCTCCGGGGGAATGGCATTCGTCACACTGCACCGCCTTCTCCTTGGGCTGGACCATGTGCGCCAGCGGCCAGTACATCTCCGTGGAGATCCAGCCGTAGTGTCCGCTGTAGGGAAGGTGGTTGTGCTCGCTGCCGATGCGCAGGGCGGTGTCCCAGTCGAAGATCGTCCAGTAGCCCTGCGGTCCCACGGTGTTCGGGACGAGGACGATCTTGTTCACCGTGTCGTAGGGCTGCTTGCCGCGATGCACCTTGAAGGGCCAGATCTTGGCCCTGCCGTCGTGGTAGCCACCGAGCGGCCAGTCGAGCTTGAGAACCTCGTCGGGGTTGATCTTCTCGCCCATGAGGTAGCGGCCCGAATGCCCGTTGTACCAGTAGTACTCGGGAATCACGTGCTTCTTGAAGACGAAGCGCCCCTTGGTCTTCGCATACACGTGGTGGTCCTTGATCGGCAGGTCCTGTCCGGCCTGCGACCAGTCCCACGACATCTTCGTGGCCTCGTCGATGGCCATCTCCGGGATGTGGCAGGTCTCGCAGGCCACCGCGTCGGTGTGCTCGTTGAGCCGCTGCAACTTGTGCGGACGGGAATCGTGGCAATCGGTGCACGCGATGCGGTTCTCGTCGGAGACGTTGAGGGTCATCGAACGGCCCTTGATGTCGTGGTCGACGGTCCTGTGGCAGTAGTAGCACTGGAAGTCGTAGCGGCCCATGTGCACGTCGATGCGCTCGGTAGGGAAGTACATGCTCCCATCGAGGTCGCCGTGCTTGACCGCGTCGCCGCCGCCCCCGCGGAAGTGGCAGAAGCCGCAGTTCTGGCGGGTGGGCGCGCCCACGCCCTTGGCCACCGCGAGCAGGTCGACGTCGGGATCGACCTCACCCGCGCCGTCCTCGGCCTTCTGGTAGGTGCCGGTGTTGTCGTGACAGATGAGGCAGTCGATGCGGGTCGGGTCGTTGAAATCGAAGCTGTCGTCCCTCCACCCGTAGCCGGCGTGGCAGGTGGTGCAGTGCTTCTCGTTGCTCTTGATCCCGATGCAGAAATTGTTGATCAGGTTCGCCTTGCCGATGTGTTCGATCGTTCCATCGGGAAGGCGGACGCTGTCTCCCTGCCAGGTCCAGTGGGTGGTCTTCAGGAAGTCGCGGGCCTCCTTCTCGTGACACTCCATGCAGGCCTTCGTCACCGAGGGCCCGTCGGTGAATTTCGCGCCCTCGAAGAAGGTGGAGTGGTCGACGTGGGCCGGGATCTCTGCGATCCCGTCCCAGGGCGTCCGCTCCTTCGAGCACCCGGTCAACGAGAGAAAAACAGCCACTGCCCCCAGAGACAGCACAAACCATCGGGAACGCACGTTCCATCCTCCCGTGCTGGCCCGGGCAACGAACGCCCAAGCCGCCATAGAATCCAGCATTCGCATTGCTCTTTGGGAATCCGAGACAACTTAGACATCGCCCCGACAGGTCCAAGCCATCGACACGAACGAACGTCCGTTGTTAATTCTCCGTTCCCCCACGGGCTCCCGGTCCTTGCGGATCGGGGGGCATTGTAGAGCGGGGTCGCTCGAGAGGAAAAGAACTCTTTGCCGCGGGCGGATCGAGGGCTCTCGGCGAGCCGGCTGCAGGAAAGCCCTGAAAGGGGTATCATGATCCTGGCCGAATCCATGCTCTGAACCTGACATCAGAGGTGTCGGCTCCCTCTTCCCTTTGGCTCACGTACGGGGAGCAGCTGCTCCCCCAGAAAGGAAGGTATGATGCCCATGACACGCGTGCGGCCCAGAAACCGGCTCCTGGCCATCTGGCTGCCCCTGGCTGCACTGGCCCTCGTGATCCTCACCTTGCCTCACCCACCCCGGTCCGCGGCGCTCGATCCCGACGCATCGGACACGGCGGGGATGTCCGCCATGCGAATCCAGATCGACCCGGAGACCGGCACCCTGCAGCCGCTGTCGACGCCGCCCGTGCCATCCAAGGCCCTGATGCCGAGCCTCAGCCGTTCCACCGAGGGATTGACACCCCGAACCCTTCCCGACGGGAGCGTCATGGTGGACCTGCAGGGACGTTTCCAGAATGCCACCGTCGTGCACAAGGGCGATGACGGCCGTCTCCATGTCATCTGCACCGACGACGCGCAGATCGCCAGCCGCTTCATGGAGGGGAAGTCGATCGACACCTCGACGAGCCCCCTTCCTCGCAATGCGGAGGTGAAGTGAGATGCGTCGCCTGTTACCCATCCTCGTGATCGCTCTTCTCGTGAGCGTCTCCGCCCATGCCTCGAACATCATCATCATCAACAACGACGGGGCCGGTGAGGGCTTCAACGATCCCACCCCCGTCTCCCCGGTGGGCGGCAACAGCGGCACGACCCTGGGCCAGCAGAGGCTCAACGTCTTCCAGCACGCAGCCGATATCTGGGGAAGCATCCTTCCCTCGAACGTCACCATCCGGGTCGAGGCCACCTTCGACGCCCTCGACTGCAACGCCAACGGCGCGGTGCTGGGCAGTGCCGGCCCCCTCACCCTGAACCGTGACTTCACCGGAGCCGAGTATGCGGGTACCTGGTATCACGCCGCCCTGGCCAACAAGCAGGCCGATGAGGATCTCGATCCCGGCGGCAACGACATCGTCGCCCGCTTCAACAGTTCGGTGGACAACAACGACAACTGCCTGGCGGGCATGAACTGGTACTACGGCTTCGACGGCAACGAAGGCAATGACGTCGAGCTGTTGACAGTGGTCATCCACGAGCTGGGCCACGGCCTGGGCTTCTCCGAATTCGTCGATCACGAGACCGGGGCGTGGTTCTACAGCCATCCCGATCTCTTCAGCCACTTCATCTACGACGAGACACAGGGCAAGGAATGGACGGACATGACCGCGGCCGAGCGCGCGAACTCGGCGGTCAACACCAACCATCTGGTGTGGGACGGCTTCGCGGTGAACTTCGCCGCCAAGAGCATCCTCGACAGCCCGGCGATCGTGGTGATCGACACTCCTGGGGCCATCGCAGGAACCCTCACCGATGTGGGGACGGCCGAATTCGGACCGAGCGTGAAGAACCATCCGGTCACCGGCGATGTCGTTCTGGTGGACGACGGCACGGGCACCACCAGTGACGGCTGCGAGGCTCTGATCAACGGAGCGGAGGTGTCCGGCAAGATCGCGCTCATCGACCGCGGCACCTGTGCCTTCACCACCAAGGTGAAGAACGCACAGAACGCCGGCGCCATCGGCGTGCTCGTCGCCAACAATGTCGCGGGCATCATCAACATGGCCGGCGACGACGCGACGATCACCATTCCCTCGCTCATGATCACCCAGGACGACGGAACGGCGATCAAGAACCAGTTGGCGCTGGGAGAGACGGTGCACGTGGCCATGCAGACCGACCCGAATTCCCTGGCCGGGACGGGCTCGGTCACCGGACAGGTGCTGCTCTACGCACCCAACCCCCTGCAGCCCGGATCGTCGGTCTCGCACTGGGACGTCAGTGCCACGCCGAACCTGCTCATGGAGCCCGCCATCAACAGCGATCTCCACGACGACGTCGACCTGACGCGCTATCACTTCGAGGACATCGGTTGGTTCGACGAGAGGGTGACGGCGTCACCGGACATCCCCGCCGCGCGGACAAGCCTGTACGCGAACCAACCCAACCCCTTCAACCCCTCGACGACCATCCGCTTCCGCCTGGCGCGCAAGGGTGAGGTGAGCCTGGAGATCTTCGATCAGTCCGGACGCCTCGTCCGGCACCTGGTGCAGGAGACCATGGACGCCGGTCCCCATGCGGTCCAATGGAATGGACGCGACGACCAGGGAGACACGGTGGCCTCCGGCGTGTACCACTATCGCCTGCACGCGGGCGACGAGGTCATCAGCCGCCGCATGGTCCTGTTGAAGTAGTCGAGAGACGACAAGACATGGGGCCCGTGGATATCCAAGGTTCCACGGGCCCTTCTCCGTCCTCGGCCGCCACGGCGGCCAGCCGGTCGACCCTCCACCCCCGAGCGGATCCCGCTGCATGGCGAAGCGAAGTCCCAGTCCATGGCAGTCGGTGAGGCGCCAATGGCGGCGCTTGCGCCGCATCGGACGCAGCGGCGCGGCACGGGTGGTCTACCATCCCCGCTACAGCTCGGCGCCGACCCTCCTTCCCACCATCGACACCCAGCGCGCCCGCAACATCCTGGGCTTCCTGGTGGCCGAGAAGCTGATCCGGCGCGGCGAGGTGCTGCGGCCCCGGCGGGTCCGCATGGATCGCCTGCGCCGGGTGCATACGGAGAGCTATCTCGACTCGCTCACCCGGCGCGAAGCGCTCACCGCCATCTACGGCGTTGCGATCACCGGGGCCCGGCGCGACGAGCTGATCACCGTCCACCGGAGCATGGCGGGAGGGACGCTCCTGGCGGCGCGGGAGGCCCTGGAGAACGGCGACATCGTCCTCAACCTGGGCGGTGGTTTCCATCACGCCCACCCCGACCGCGGGGCGGGCTTCTGCCTGTTCAACGACGTGGCCCTGGCCGTCGATCTCCTGCGCGAACGCGGGTTGAAGGGAAACATCCTCGTCGTCGATCTCGACCTGCACGACGGCGACGGCACCCGCGCCTTCTTCGCCGACGACCCCTCGGTCCACACCTTCTCCATCCACAACCACGACCTGGATGACACGAGGGCACAGGGCTCGACCTCGATCGCCCTGGGCGACCACGTGGACGAGGACACCTTCCTGGCCGCACTGGAGGAGAGCCTTCCCCCCCTGCTGGAGGAGCTGCGGCCGTCCTTCGTCTTCTACATCGCCGGTTGCGACAGCGCCCATGACGATCGGCTCGGCAACTGGCGGCTCTCCGCCGCCGCCATGCTCGCCCGGGACCGCCGGGTCATCGAAGGCGTCCGCGGTCTCGACCCCCGCCTGCCGCTGGTCATCCTGCTCGGAGGCGGATACGGGCCGGGGACATGGCGCTACACCGCCCGGATGGCTTCATGGCTGCTCAGCGGAGGGGAGACGGTCGAACCGGCGGGGGTCTCCGTGGCCACCCTGGCCCACTACCGGCGCCTCACCCGTTTCCTGGGTCAGGGCCGCAAGGGCCGCAAGCCGAAGAGCGGAGCACTCGACTGGAGCTTGAGCGAGGATGACCTTCCCGGTCATGTCCAACCGCGCCCCCATCTCCTGCTGGGCCGCTACAGCCTCTACCAGATCGAGCTGGCCGTCGATCGCTTCGGCCTGTTGAACGCCCTGCGCCAGCGGGGGTTCACGCGCCTGCGTCTCGACTTCGACCTGACCAATCCCACCGGCCAGACCGTGCGCCTGCTCGAGGGCGACGACCAGGAGGTCCTCGTGGAGCTGCGTCTGAACACGGACGTCCACACCCTGGCGGAGGCCACCCTCCTGCGGATCGAATGGCTGCTCATCCAGAATCCACGGGTCTCCTTCGACTCGCGCCATCCACCGCTTCCCGGTCAGCAGCATCCCGGCCTGGGTCTGCTGCGCGACATCGTCTCCCTGCTCGTGTTGGCCTGCCAGGATCTGCAACTGGATGGCATCGTCTTCACTCCAGCCCACTACCACATCGCCGTGCAGACCGAGCGGATCTTCCACTTCCTCGACCCCGAGGCCGAAGCCCTCTTCCTCGACCTGCAGGAACTCCTCGGCGGGCGGCCGCTGCCAGAGGCCACCCGCCTGGTCGAGGAGGGAAGGGTACGATGGGCGGAAAGCGGCGAGCCCTTCCAGTGGGATCCCCAGCCGATGGTGCTTCCCATCGGCCTTCGCCTGCGCGGGCGTTGGCGGAGAGAGAAGAAGGACTACGAGAACGCAGTGCGGGCCGCACGCCGGCCCGGCCGCTTCGTCCTGGGCTGAGAGGAGGTCTCAGTCCTGCCGGCGCAATTCCAACTCGTGCCGGCGGCCGTGTTCCGGATCGTCCTGGACGAGACGGATCCAGCCCCTGTCGCCGATCTCGATGTCGAAGCGTCCGTGGAGGATCAGGGTCCAGTCGAAATCGGCGGTGTGCATCGCCGTGTCCTCGAGAACGAGGGTATGACCCTCGATGCGATAGTTGCCCGAACCCGCCGGCGGCAGCAAGGGCTGCTCGCCCTCGATCTGGTAGCGCCCGTCCTCCAGGCGCATCCACACCCCACCGGACTCACGCCTCTGTTCGCTGCTTCCTGCGTGATGGGTGATCCAGTAGGTGCCCTGGTACAGTCCGTTCTCGATCGTCACTTCGTCCAAGGACACCTCCCCCCGATACGAGGGCGAACAGGAGGCAAGGCCGAGGACGAGGAGCAGCGCCACGGGGAGTGCGTATCGGGTGGGGATCCAACGCATGACCAACCTCCAGGGATTGCAACGGGAGTGGCGCGGGGCCGCCACGGATAGAAAAGGACGCTGGATGCCCGGAAACTGTCAAGCCCTGCTGGACCCAAGCGGTGGGGCGGCATCGCCCCTGTACGATGCCGCCCCCTGACGGGCCGGCTCCTGAGCCGGTCCGCTCCGATATCCTTCTCTTCCGCTCCGTGCACCTTCCTCTTCCTTCTACTTCCTCTTTCCCCCTTCGTTCCCGTTTCCCGGCTGCCTTCGTCTCCCGACGGGATCCCGGCCGGGGGCCCGCGGCGATGCGGACCTAGAACCTCCGGTGGTGATGGCGGCGCAGGAAGCGGTGGAAGGCACGCGAATTCGATGCCGCCTTCAGTTCGGCCCGGCGGATGCCCAGCTCGAAGGCCAGCTCCCTCCAGGTGTAACCGGCCCGGCGGTAGTCGAGCAGGAGACGGCGGCTGTAGCCGGTGATCAGGCTCAGACGGCGGGCCACCACCCGGTCATGGCGATTCAGGCGAAGAACGAGGGGACGGCGATGGACGATCACCGCCGGCCGGTACTGCACGGGGCGCACGCGCCGGCCCCGCACAACGCGGACGGGATAGACCGCCGGCACCGGCGGCGAGGCCACCTGGACCCTCAGGTGGGGGGTCACCACGTCCACCTGGACGCGGAGTTCCGCCCGGGACTCGCCGGCCGAGGCCAGGGCGAGGAACAGGGCCAGAACGAAGAGAAGCAGGAGCCGAGTGTTTCCGATTCGCCTGTGGTGCATCCTCGTGGCCATTGCGATCCTCCTTTGCGCGGACCCCCCTCGAGGGAGCCCTCCTGTCTCCAGCTCCCCGGCGGTGCGGCGCATCGTCGCGGGAAAGCTCTGCCCTCTTTCCACGCGAGCTTCGTACCAAACCCGGTTCACGATACAAGTCGTTGTCATTCTTGAAGTTGAATGAATCCACAGGTGTACGCACAGGGACACCCGCGCCCTGGCTGTCGTGGGAACGGGGCAGAAACCGTCCTGGAAAGAGGACAGTTCGAAGGGGAGAGGCGAGGCAATGGAGGCGAAGAGAGACACGGCCCGGTTGACGCTTCCGCCGGGTGCCGGGTGAGACCACCGCCGTGCGCCGGCCGGCGTTTCCAGTGTGCGCCGGTTGACGCTTCCGCCGAGCGCCGTCATCTTGTGCCGGCCCTCATCCTCGAGCCCGGTGAGCCCTTCCTCCATGAAGCTCCGTCGCATGCTGCTGATCGTCCTGGCTGCCCTCGTCTCCGTGTTGCTCGTGCTCTTCTTCTTTCCCCGCACGGGTCTGTGGGTGATGGCCCATCTGAATCCCCGGGTGACCTTCTACGTGCCGACCCACCAGAAGGTGGTGGCCCTGAGCATCGATGACGGTCCCACAGCGGACATCACGCCGAGGATCCTCGAGGTGTTGCGGCGCAACGGCGCCCATGCCACCTTCTTCATCCTCGGCGACCGCATCGCCGGCCACGAGGATCTGCTCGAACACATGCTGGCCGACGGCGACGAGCTGGCCAACCATCTGTGGTACGACGAGGCAAGCATCGGCCTGAAGAAGGCGGCTTTCTCCTCGCAGCTCTCCCGGGTCGATTCGCTGTTGTCCGAGCACGGCGACCCCCGACTCTTCCGGCCGGGCAGCGGATGGTTCCACAAGGCCATCCTCGACGAGCTGGCCGAGCAGGGCTACCGCTGCGTCCTCGCCTGCAACTATCCCCTGGACACCAAGACCCGCCGGGTGGGAATGATCGTGCGCTACCTGTTGAGAAGCACCTTCCCCGGGGCGATCCTGGTGGTGCACGACGGACCCGGCCGGACCCACACGCCCGAGGTGCTCTCGCGGCTGCTGCCCGCGCTCCGACGCCGCGGCTACCGCATCGTCACCGTGAGCGAACTCTTGGCCCTGAACGATCCCCAGCGGAAGGCTTCCCGTGTCCACTGAAGATCGAGCGCTTGCCCCGGGGCTTCCCCGCCGTCCCCTGCGCCACCGCCTGGCCGGCCTGATCGCGCTGGCCCTGGCGGTGACCGCCGCCGTGGCCGCGACCGTCCATCACTTCGAGCAGCGCGCGCAGGACCGCATCTTCGAGGAACTGCTCGACAGCCGCAGCCGCCAGTGCCGCCGCTCGCTCGAGGAGTTCCTCCAGCCCACCTATGGCTTCCTGTCGGCCATCGGCGACTGGACGACCAGCGGGGTCCTCGACCTCTCCCGGCCCGACGAACTCACCCGCCAACTGCTTCCCCTGATCCAACGCAGCGAGAGGCTGTCCAGACTCATCGTGGCCCAGCCTCCCCACTTCGCCTGGCGCCTTCGGCGCGAGGAGGGCGCCTGGGGCGAGACGGCCATCGCCCTGGCCGACAGCGTCCTGGAGAAGGAACCCTGGTACCGCGGCGTGCGCGACGAGCGGCGCCCCAAGGAGGTGTTCTGGATCGAGTCGCCCGAGCTGGTGGCGGCGCTCAGTTGGGACGATCCCACCGGTAGCCGTCCCTTCTACGCGGCGCTGGTCTTCGCCCACGAGGCGGCCGAGAGGTTGCACCGGGATCTGGCCGTCACCCCCCATTCCACGGTGGCCATCGTCAACGATGAGGGGATGGTCTCGTGGCTGGCCGCCGGCGGGGACGGGCTGATCCACTCGGTGACCCTGTCGCGGCTGGTGCATTCGCCCGACGAGCAGAGGAGACTGCTCGCCCAGGCCCTCCTGGTGTGGAACGACGCCGGCCGGCCCTTCGACCGCAGCGTCCCCTTCCGCCGGAGCCGTGAGGCCTGGCGCCTGCGGGCCGAACCCCTGAAGACGATGGACGGCTCGCGGGTGATGGTCCTGCTGCTTCCCCGCCGTGATCTGCAGGAGCAACTGCATGCCCTGTCGCGTCCCTACCTCTTCGCCCTCGCGGCGACCCTGCTCCTTGGCGCTGCCATGGTGGCGGCGGTCTACCTCGGTTACCGCCGGCGCCTGCGCAGCCTGCGCCGCCGGCACGATCACCAGGACCTCGGCGAAGAGGAGCTGCGCGCGCTGATCGATCGAGGCGAGAGCGATGCGCTCGAGTTCAAGTCGACCCTGCGGTGGAACCTGAAGACCAACAAGCCGGGCCGCGAGATCGAGAAGGCCTGGCTGAAGACCGTGGTGGCCTTCCTCAACACCGAGGGCGGCACCCTCCTGATCGGCGTCGCCGACGATGGAGAGATCGTGGGCATCGGCCGCGACGGCTTCCGCAACGAGGACAAGTACCTGCTGCACTTCAACAACTGCGTGAAGCAGAACATCGGCCTCGAGTTCGCCCGCTTCCTCTCCTTCGGCCTGAAGGCGATCGAAGGAGAGAAGATCCTGGTGGTCGACGTCGAGCCGGCCGACGAGCCGGCCTTCCTCATCATCGGCGAGGACGAGGAGTTCTATGTGCGGGTGGGCCCGGCGAGCCGGAAGGTCAGTCCGAAACAGGCCCTGGAATTCCTGCGGGGCAGGAGCTGAGCCCGCCCCCGTGCGTCACCTCCGGGGCGCGAGCTCCGCGGTGGCTGCGGCGCAAGGGGGCCATCGCTGCGGGGACGCCGTAGCCCATCTCTCCGGCGGTCTCCTCTCACACCGCCTCTTCGATCAGCTCCAGTCCCTGCTGGCGCAACCAGCCCGCAGCGGCCCGCACTGCCTCCTTCACCCCACGGGTGACCACCGGCGCGCCGAAGCCCATCAGAGCGACGAAGATCCCACTGGCCGAGGGCCGGGCCTCCACCAGCACCTCCTGGCGCAGATCCCCCTCGTCGACGATGCACAGGAAGATGAGAACCTTCCCGTCCAACCCGCGGTAGCTGTTCTTCAGCACCACCTGGCCGCCCTCGAAACGGTGCAGGCTCTTCTCGAAATCTCCGATTCCATCGAGGGAACCCTTCAATCGGATGTGTTGCATGTCCTCGACCTCGACCCAGGGGGGATGTGGACCGGCATCTTCCGCCAGCTTGCGGAACTCCGCGTGGAAGATCGACTTGCGCAGGCCGAGCCAGCGCTGGGCGTATTTGGTGCGCAGCATCTCCGCCGGAGGCTCGCCCTCGGTGATCCGGAACAATCCGGTGGCACGGGCCTGCTCGACGGAGAAACGGAAGTACTCGGGGTGGTCGCTCGTGAGCAGCAGGGCTCCGCCCTCGGCCAGGCGCGTGGACAGAAGCCGCAGGAAGGGCTCGCGCAGCAGGCGGCGCTCCTCGTGTTTCTCCTTCGGCCAGGGATCGGGGAAGTTCACGAAGAGACGGTGCAGTCCGCGGGGAGGGCACAGCTCGCGCACCACGAAGGAGGCCTGCCCCCGCATCACCTTCACGTGGGGAAGATGGGAAGCATGGAGGCGCCGCCAGGCGCGGGTGACCGAAGCCGGAGCGATCTCCACCCCCAGCAGGTTCCACTCGGGGTGGAGGCGGGCCATCTCCTCGAGGAACTGTCCGTTGCCGAAGCCCACCTCGACCACCAGCGGGGCCGAGCGGCCGAAGATCGCCGCCGGATCGGCGGGCCAGTCGATCTCGCCCAGCCGCAGGAGATGTCGATCGGCGGTGTTCATCGAGGAAGCTCTTTCCCCCACGAGGGAATCCCGGCGGCCGACAGACCGCACGGCTCTCCGGGCTGCGAAGGGCCGCGGCACGTTTCTCCGGGCGGCCGCACGGCTCTCCGGGCTGCGACGGGTCAGCTCGTCTTCAGATCCAGCGCCCTACGATAGACGAAGAAGGTGGATGAGGCCAAAGGAGAGGGGCGGCCCCTGTGGGCCGCCCCTGCGGGCGCACCGGTGCGGCGGGGCTCCCACCACCGCTCCGATGCCAGGTGCACCCCTTTCCTAGCGAATCAGGGTCACCTTCGTGCTCTGCGTACCCGCACCGGTCTCCAGCTGCACCACATAGATGCCGCTGACCACCGGCCGGCCACTGTCGTCCCGGCCGTCCCAGCGCACCTCGCGGCGGCCCGCGTCGACCGTACCATCGACGAGGGTGCGTACGAGGCTGCCGTGCAGGTCGTAGACGGCGATGCGCACCTCGCTCCGAGCGGGCAGGTCGTACTTGACGACGGTGCTCGGGTTGAAGGGATTCGGCACGTTCTGGTAGAGCCTCAACTGTCGAGGCACCTCACCGGTGTTGGTCGGCACGAAGATGTCGACGGCGTAGTCCTCGACCTCGCCGTCCCGCGCCGGTCCAGCCGGTCCCAGACCCGGATACGAGCTGAAGCGGAAGCGCGCATAGCTGTGTCCGGCCGTCGCCGTCGGCGGCGTCGGAATGGCGATGTGCGGATTCAGCCCGGCCACCAGGGGGAGATCGATGATGATGTGGTCGGCCGCCTGCTGCCAGGTGCCATCCAGATCGAAGTCGATCCACACGTTCAGGAAGCCCGGACCGGAGGCCACGACGTCGAAGAAGGTGGTCTGACCCACCCCCAGCGGCGAGAGGAAGGTCACGCCGTCCTCGTCGTCGTTGCCGTCGTTGTCGTCACCGGTGGCCGTCGCGTCGGGTTGGCCGTCCACATCCATGTCGACCCCGTTGCCCAGGAAGAGCCCGCTCCCCAGCACGTGTCGTGCCCCGTTGTTGGCCAGCATCGTCGCGAAGCTGGGATCGGGCGCGTCACCGAAGTCCATCGGCACCGGCTCGTCGGCGTTGTGCAGCGCGAAGGCCAGATCGATGGACTGGCCGGCGAACTCGTGCTGCGGCGGATAGAACAGCTCCTCCCACGGACCGAAGTACGGCTCGGGGCCCTGGCCCCAGACCGCGTCGTCGTTCCAGTGGATCATGGAGGTCTTCCAGCCGAAGCGCGCCTCGGGATCCTCGGGGTAGGCCTTCACGTCGAGCCAATAGATCCGGGGGAAGTCCGGAGTCCCCAACTGCGCGAAGCGATCCTCCGGCGGGATGTCGAAGATGTACTCCCAGCACATCTGGTCGCCGGGGAAGACATAGCCGTCGGGCGGATCCATCCAGCCCTCGGCGCCCCCGACCAGGTCGATCGGGTTCACCACGAACTGCCCGGGCATCGCCACCCACTCCCACAACAACTCACCGGGATGGCTGTAGGGAATCCCGTCCACCCCGGCGGGGATGTCCTCGTGGATGCTCAGATGGAAGCTGACCAGCATGGGATCGCCGACGGGCAGCAGGTCGTTGAACCACGAACCCCACACGTGGATCCGGTCGATCCATCCGGTCGCCGTGCACGGGAAGTCGTCGGCGAGCACGAAGGGATCGCTGGCGTTCACGTCGATGCCGGTGACATCGAGGTCGGGCTCCTGGAGCCACTTGAACACCTGCGGCGCTTCGATGAACACCTGCTCGTCCTCGACCTCGCCATCGTTCGCCGGTCCGGTGAAGGACAGCCCGGCCTGGCTGCTCAGGCGGAAGCGCAGGGTCGTCGTACCCGCAACGGCCGAAGCCGGCACGGCGACGGTCAGGGTGTTCACCCCGGCGGTGACCGCCCAGTCGGTGGCGATCTGCTCACCGGCGTCGGCCCAACTTCCGTTGCCGTTGAAATCGGCCCAGGCGTTGAGCAGACCGCTGCCGCTGGAGGTCACCTGGATGGTCGCCGTCTGTCCCTGCACCCACGGCGTGGTGAAGACGATGCCATCCTCGTCGTCGTTGCCATCGTTGTCATCGCCGTCGGCGGCCGCGGTGGGCTGCCCGTTGGGCTCGGCGTCGATGCCCGCTCCCAGGTAGAGTGAACCCACGAGGTGCCGCGCCCCGTCATTGGCGAGCAGGGTGGGATAGCTCGGATCGGGCGCATCACCGAAGTCGATCAGCGGCGTCTCCGCGCTGCCCCGCAGCAGGAAGGCCAGGTCGATCGAGTCGCCCTGGAACTGGTGGTCGGGCGGATAGACCAGCTCGTTCCACGGACCCGGGTACGGTTCGGGGCCTTCACCCCACACCGCATCGTCGTTCCAGTGGCCGAGCGAGGTCTTCCAACCGAAGCGGGCCTGCGCATCGTGGGGATAGGCCTTCAGGTCGAGCCAGTACACCTTCGGCGCATCGGGATCGCCCCACTGCAGGAAGCGGCCCTCCCGGGGAAGATCGAAGATGTAGACCCAGCACTGGTGATCCCCCGGGAAGACGTACCCGTCGGGCGGATCCATCCAGCCTTCGATCTCCCCGGCCAGATCGATGGGGAAGGCCTGGAAGACGCCGGCGGGGAACTGCCACTCCCACACCAGCTCTCCCGGCCGGCTGTAGGGAATGTCATCGACGCCGGCGGGGATGTCCTCGTGGATGCTCAGGTAGAAGTCGACGGAGAGAGGATCGCCCTCGGGCAACACGTCGCTCAGCCACGAGCCGAATATCTGGATCTGGTCGATCCACCCGGTCTCGGAGCAAAGGAAGTCGTCGGCGAGCACGAAGGGATCGCTGGCGTTCACGTCGATGCCGGTCATCCTCAGATCGGGTTCCTGGAGCCACTTGTAGGGCGGACCCTCCTCGATCTGCACCAGATGATCCTCGACCTCACCGTCCGGTGCAGAGCCGATGGGAGGCAGGCCTCCCTGGCTGCTCAGGCGGAAGCGGGAGACCGTCGATCCGGGAAGGGACCAGGGTGGCACGTAGAAGCCCAGGACATTGGCGCCCACGCTGAGCGGCGTGCTGCCGGCGATCCGATCACCGCCGTCCATCCAGCTCTGGTTGCCATCGAAGTCGATCCAGGCGTCCAGCAGGCCTCCGCCGGTGTCATCGACCCGGACATTGCCCGGCTGGCCCGGGACCAGGGGGGAGGTGAGGAAGGTGACACCGTCCTCGTCGTCGTTGCCGTCGTTGTCGTCACCGGTGGCGGTGGCATCGGGCTGGCCGTCGGGATCGCCATCGACCCCGCTGCCCAGATACAGACCGGGCACGATGATGTGCTCGGCGCCGTTGCTGGCCCGCAGGGTGGGATAGGCGGGATCGGGGGCGTCACCGAAGTCGGACTGGTCGGTGGGTTCGGTGGTGATGACGAAGGCCAGATCGATCGACTGGCCACCCAGCTCATGCGGCGGGGGATACCGCAGGTCGTGCCACTGCCCGTCGCCTCCGGGGCCAGTGGAGATCCAGGCCGCATCGTCGTTCCAGTGGTCGATCGAACTCTTCCACCCGAACCAGGCCTGGGGATCGTCGGGCACCACGTTCACCACCAGCCAGTACACCATGGGCTCGGCTTCATTTCCCTGCTGGATGAAGGCCTCCTCGCGGGGAATGAAGAAGTTGTACTGCCAGCACACGTGGTCGCCGGGGAATTCGTAGGAATCGTCGATGGGGTTCATCCATCCCTCGTCGATCCCCTCCTCCCAGGGACGGACCGAGAAGGTGCCGGGCTGGAAGGTGTACTGCCAGAGCAGCTCGCCGGGAATGCTGTACCCCAGGCCGCTCTGCTCGGCGGGAATGTCGGCATGGATGCTCAGATAGAAGGTCACCGCCGACGGATCGCCATTGGGGAGCTGATCGTGATACCACGAAGCCCACAGATGGATGTCCGTGATCGGTCCGGTGGTGGTGCACAGGAAGTCGTCACCCATCTGGACTTCGTCCAGATAGGAGACGTAGACGTCGACGCCGGTCGGAGTCGTGTCGGGATTCTGCAACCACTTGTAGGGTTGCCCCGCGTCCCAGTCGGCCTGGGCGGGGATCGACACGAGACCGATCGCGACGAGAAGCAGGAAGGGAGTGTACCAGCGCATGGCCGCAGGACCTCCTTGCTGGTAGGAGGGAGCCCTCCGCGACCTGCCCGGCTTCAGGGGCTTCTCGACGACACGACACCTTCACGCGAGGTCTGGCGTGAGACCCCGTGAAGGATGGCCGTCGCAGATTGTGTGGTCCAAGGGCAGGCGGGCGCGACTCCCTTCATGACGAACAGGACCAAGAGATAGTCTACTCCTCCTGGATCTCCCTCACCAAGGCCGTTGGTCAAATTGTGGTCCTGATCGGAACCACCACGAAGGCCGTCGCTGCACCGCTTTCTTCTGGGAAGAGTCCGCAGGGACGGCTATGGTCAACCGGTCGGACCATGCCGGCCTGCCGGACGGCCCCGGGCCGGTTCCTTCGATCTTCGACCCAAGACGAGAACCACCGTGTTTTCCGTCTCGACCACTTCGGCCCCTTCTTCACGCAGACGCCTGCGCCTGCGCGCGCGGATCGTCTTCCCTGTGCTTCTCTTCCTGGCGGGCTCGGCGGCCACCCTGCACCTGTGGCTGATCGTCCAGCACAACAAGCACGAGCGCACCCGTCTGGAGACCCGCATCACGGCCGAGCACGTCGCCCTGCGTCTGCAGGCGTGGGTCGATTCCCGTACCGCCATCTTCCAATACCTGTCCAACGCCCGCTACCGGAACCACCAGGCGGTCCTCGACCACTTCTCCGACGATGCGCGGCTCTTCCAGGATCTCTACCCCGGCATCCAGGCCCTGAACTACATCGATCCGCAGTGGATCATCCGCATCGTCGCCCCCCTGCAGACCAACATGCCGGCCCTGGACAAGGATCTCCACCAGCATCCCAGCCCCAGCGTGGTCGACGCACTGAAGCGGGCCGAGGAGACCGGTGAACTCACCCGTACGCCCATCATCGACCTGCTCCAGGGGGGAAAGGGCTTCGCCACCTACAAGGTCCTGCGGGCCGCCGACGGCACCCGGCTGGGCTTCGTCAATGGGGTCTTCCGCGTGCGGACCCTCGTGGACACCTGTCTGGCCGAGCAGAACCTGAGGAAACGCTTCTCCTTCCAGTTCCACGAACAGGACGGGCGTCTGGCCTACGAACACGTCCCCTCCGCCTCGGATCTGGACAGCCTGTTGAAGGCCACCCTTCCCGTCCGTATCGTCGACCGGCCGTGGATCCTCACCCTCGCGCCAGCGGCAGCCAGCCTGGAGGCTCGCGAGACCACCGCCGACGACGCCCTGGCCGGAGCGGGACTCCTCCTCTTCGCGGGCCTGGCCTTCCTCCTCCACGCTCTGCTGCGGCGCAAGGAACAGTTGGAGGAGAGCCGGACGAAATACCGCCTTCTCGTGGAGAACCAGAGTGACCTGGTGGTGAAGGTCGACCCGCAGGGACGCTTCCTCTACGTCAGCCCCAGCTACTGCCGCACCTTCGGCAAGAGCGAGGAGGAACTGCTCGGTCAGGAGTTCATGCCCCTGATCCACGAGAAGGATCGCGAGCGCACGCGGCGGGCGATGCAGAACCTCCACCGGCCGCCCCACAAGGTCTATCTCGTCCTGCGCGCGTTGACCAAGGACGGCTGGCGTTGGCTGGCCTGGCTGGACACCGCCATCCTCAACGAGAACGGCGCGGTCGAGGCGATCATCGGCGTGGGCCGTGACATCAGCCACCAGAAGGAACTCGAAGAGCAGCTCTTCCAGTCGCAGAAGCTGCAGGCCATCGGTCAGTTCGCCGGGGGCATCGCCCACGACTTCAACAACATCCTGCAGGCCATGCTGGCGCACCTGGAATTCGTGAAGCGCGAATCGGCCATCTCACCGTCGACCCGCGAGGACCTCGAGGAACTGGAGAAGGACATCGAGCGCGCCCGCGAGTTGACCAAACAGCTCCTGGCCTTCGGCCGGCGCCAGAAGCTCGACCGCATCGAGCTCGATCTCAACGAGATCATCCAGAACACCACTGCCATGCTGCGCCGGCTCATGCCCGATTCGATCTACCTCGACTTCCAGCCGGGCGAGGGCGACATGTGGGTCTATGCCGATCGCGGCAAGCTCGAACAGGTCCTGGTGAACCTGTGCGTGAACGCCCGCGACGCGACGGGACAAAACGGCACCATCACCATCCGTACCTTCCGCCGGCACGTGGACGAAGCTGAATGCGAGAACCATCCCGACATCGGACCGGGCGACTATGTCTGCATGTCGGTGCGGGACGACGGCTGCGGCATGGACGCCGAGACCCGCGAACACATCTTCGAGCCCTTCTTCACCACCAAGCCCGATCAGGGCGGCACCGGACTGGGATTGGCCACCGCCTACGGCATCGTCCACCAGCACGGTGGCTTCATCGAGGTCGAGAGCGAACCCGATCTGGGTTCGACCTTCACCGTCTGCCTTCCCGCAGCGCACGGAGGGCTTTCCGATAGGCCTGCATCACCGGCGGATCGACACAGCTGAGGATCACGCGCCGGGGATACGCGTTCTCCTGGAGGAAGCGATCCACCTCACCCACCGCGATGGGAGCGGCCAGCTCGGGCGGAAAGCCATAGACCCCGCAACTGATGGCGGGGAAGGCGAGGGTTTCGAAGCCTTGCTCGCGCGCGATCTCCAGCGAGCGGCGGTAGCATGAGGCCAGCAGTTCCTTCTCACCGTGCCCGCCGCCGCGCCACACCGGACCCACGGCATGGATCACATGGGATGCGGGCAGCTCGTATCCGCGGGTCAACACCGCCGAGCCGGTCGGGCAGAAGCCGATGGTGGAACATTCCTCCAACAGACGCGGACCGGCTGCCCGATGGATCGCGCCGTCCACACCACCACCTCCCCTGAGATGGCGATTGGCGGCGTTGACGATGGCATCGACCTCGAGTGTCGTGATATCGACGTCGTTCAGTTCGATTCTCTCCATGAAAGACCTCCCCGAAGGAACGTCCAAGGAAAGGCGATCCACCCGGCCGGTCGCCAGGGAAGCGATCCCGGCGGCGGCCATGGCGAGGCGCCGGACCGGCAACGGGGATTGGCCACTTGGGACATTCACCGGTAGCGTTTGGGAGGACGTCCACCCTGGAAGCCCCGCCGCCGGGCGCCGCTTCCAGCCTAACCACGATCCCGTACCACGCCAACGAGGAGATCGCCTCATGAACCCTTCCTATGGAATCACCCGCGAGCTTCCCGAGACGAGTTACGACGAAGCCGTCGAGCGGCTCACCGCCGCCTTGCAGGACCAGGGCTTCAGTGTCCTCACCCGCATCGACATGAAGGCCGTCATGAAGGACAAGCTGGGTGTCGACCTGCGTCCCTACCTCATCCTCGGTGCCTGCAGCCCCACCTTCGCCCATCAGGCACTGGCCGCCGAGCCCGGCATCGGGTTGTTGCTGCCGTGCAACGTGGTGGTGGCCGAGCGCGAGGAGGGCGGCGCGGTCGTGTCCGCCATCGATCCCATCAAGGTCTTCGCCCTGGCCGACCGCGACGATGTCTCCGGCGTCGCCGAACAGATTCGGGCCAAGCTGTGGGCGGTCATCGACAATCTCTGAGTTCAGTCTGCGATACCGTGCTTCTCCAGGCGGTAGTTCAGGGTGTTGCGGGTGATGCCCAGATAGCGGGCGGTGGCACTCCGGTTGCCGCCGCACAGGGTCAGGGCCCGCTGGATGATCTCTCTCTCCAGCGCGTTCAGGTCGAGTCCGTCGGGTGGTAGCTCACCCAGGGTCCCCGCCTGCATCTCGGGCTCGCCGCCCAGGCGCTCGGATTCCTTCATTCGCTCGAAACTCTCGGCCAGTTGGCGGGATGCCTCCCGGGCCTGCTCCTCCTTGCGATGCAGTTCATCGGCGAGAAGCCCGGTCACCGCACCGATGACGATGGGAACGTAGTAGAGCCGGCGCCAGATGTCGTGCAGGGCATAGAAGGCGGGATCGCGCGGGCTACCATAGTGCAAGGCGCTCACCACGAGCAGGATGGCGACGACGACGAAGGCCGGCGTGCGCGACGGCGATATCGAAGGGAAACGATGGGCGCCCATGCTTCGAAGCCAGGCCGATGCTCCGACCACCACAAGAGGGAGGGCAGGCGCGAGCGATCCTCCGGCGGCTGCGGCCTTCCCGCAACCGGCCACCAGGCCCGGGGCGATTCCCCTTCTCCCGCCCGCCGTTTCGACCGCGAACCACCCGAATCACCCCTTACTGGTTCCCATGGGGCTTCGTCGCGGATCGGGACGGATGCGGCGGGGGTGGCGGCAGCGGTGATTCCTTCCTCAATTGTGTCGGCCGGCTTGACTTGAACGCCTCTCTTGGCTCAAGCTTTTTCAGGGGGACGCGACCTCCTCGCCCGGGCTCGGACACCTCGCCTGCGGACCCCATGACCTTCACGAGGTGTCCCGGAGTACTCCCGCAACCCATCGAAGATGCGACCATGACCTCTCGCCAACGGCAGAACCATCTTCTCGCACAGTGGATGCTCCGCTTCCTGGGCGGTGGGGCTCTGTTGGGAGTGGCGCTCTTCGGTCTGATCTCCTCGCTGCATCAACAGCAGATGCCCGAGGGATACCGCGACGTCGACCTGGGCATCGAAGTGGCCGAACCCCAGTTGTCCCGCGATCTGGACGCCATCCGCGCCTCGGGCGTGTTGCGCATCCTCACCCGAAACAACAGCAGCAGCTACCTCATCCTGCGCGGAGAGGAACTCGGCTTCGAGTACGAGCTGGCGCGCGACTTCGCCGACGAGATCGGAGTGAAACTGGAGGTCGTGCTCGCCGACAGCCAGAGCAGCATGATCAGCATGCTCAACCGCGGCCTGGGCGATGTCGTGGCCGCCCCGATCGTCCCCACCGAGGAATTGCGCAAGGCGGCGGCCTTCAGCCGTCCCTACAACGAGATCCAACCCGTGCTGGTCGTGCCTCGCACGTATCTGCATCTGTACCGCGACGAGCGCGACCTGAACGGGCGGATGGTGGCAGTCCAGCGCTATTCGAACGAGCAGGATCTGCTGGCGGGTCTGCGGCGGCGGGGCATCGATGTCGGCATCGTCTATCTCTCTCCCGACGTCTCCACCGAGGAGATCCTCGACATGGTCGCCGACGGCACCTACGGCGCCGCCGTCGCCAGCAATCGCGTCGCCCGCGCCTCGATGACCCTGCGGCCCGAACTGGCCATCGCCTTCCCTCTGGGCAAGAGCCAGAGCACGTGTTGGGCAGTACGGCGCAACAGCCCCGAACTGCTCGCCGCGCTCGATCGCTTCCTCCAGCGCAACTACCGTATCAAGGAGAACGGGGACGTGGTCGCCTCCGAATTGTACAACGTCCTCGTGGACAAGTATTTCCAGGATGAACGGCAGATCCTCCGGCGCGCCGAGGATCCCTTCCACGTCGCGCGCACCGGGCGCATCTCCCCCTACGACGAACTCATGCAGGACGTGGCCGCCCGCTACGACTTCGACTGGCGGCTGCTGGCCAGCGTGTGTTTCCAGGAGAGCCACTTCGATCCGACCCTGGAGTCGTGGGCCGGAGCAGTGGGACTGATGCAGGTGATGCCGTCGATGCACGGTGTGTCCAAGGACAGCCTCCTCATTCCCGAGGTGAACCTGGAGATCGGCACCCGCTATCTGCGCGAACTCTCCAACTCCTACGGCTATCTGCCGCCGGGCGAACGCATCAAGTTCGCCCTGGCCGCCTACAACGCCGGGGCGGGCCACGTGGACGATGCACGGATCCTCTCCATCCAGCGGGGCAAGGACCCCAATCGCTGGGATGGCTCCGTCGAGGAAAGCCTGCTCCTCTTGCGCAAACCCGAGTACCATCGCCAGGCCCGCTACGGATACGTCCGCGGCAGCGAGCCGGTGACCTACGTGCGCGAGATCCTGCGCCGGTGGGAGCTCTTCAAGGAGCTGACGGCCAAGGAGACGATCGTGAGCACGCCGGGAAGTCGAAAGACCTGGACCGCCCTTTCCAGCCGCTGAATCCCCATCACGGCCAGCGAGGACATGGATCGATTGAACGACCATCCCTATGCCGGCTTCATCCACGAGGTGGAGAAGCCGGCGCGTTATCTCGGCGGCGAGTACAACCAGATCGTCAAGAATCCGGCCGAGGTGGACGTCCAACTCGTCCTGGCCTTCCCCGATCTCTACGACATCGGCATGAGCCATCTGGGGACGAAGATCCTCTACTCGCTGGTGAACGCCCAGGAGGACATGCTCTGCGAGCGGGCCTTCGCGCCCTGGCCCGACATGGAAGCGCGGCTGCGCGAGCGCGGTCTGCCGGTGCTCAGCCTGGAGACCCACCGCCCCCTTCGCGCCTTCGATGTCGTCGGCTTCTCCCTGCAGTACGAACTGACCTTCACCAACGTCCTCAATCTCCTCGACCTGTCGGGCATTCCACTGCACACCGATGAGCGAGGGGACCAGGACCCCATCGTCCTCGCCGGGGGACCGGTGGCCGCCCAGCCCGAGCCCATGGCACCCTTCATCGACGCCTTCCTCATCGGTGACGCCGAGGAAGGACTGCCCGCGCTGTTGAGGGAGGTGGCCCGTTGCCGGAAGGAGGGCTGCGGCCGCCGCGAGACCCTGGTCGCCCTGGCCCGCCTCGACGGCGTCTACTGTCCCTCGCTCTACGAGACCGCCGTGGTGGACGAAGGCGGTTTCGAGGTCGTCACCGATCCGCGGGTCGACGGAATCCCCGAGCGGCCCCGCCGTCTGGTGGTCGACGACCTGGACGCCTTTCCCTTCCCCGACGACTCTCCGGTTGCGGCGGCCGAGGCGATCTTCGACCGCATGAGCATCGAGATCGCGCGCGGCTGCACCGAGGGATGCCGCTTCTGCCAGGCGGGGATGATCTACCGTCCCGTGCGCGAACGTTCGCCCTCGAGCATCCTCGACACCTTGATGGCGGCCCTGGACAAAGGGGGCTACGACGAGGCGGGGCTCACCACCCTCAGCACCGCCGACTACTCGAGCATCTCACCGTTGATCAAGGCGGTCATGGCGCGCCTGCGGCCGGAGAAGGTCAGCCTGTCGGTGGCTTCCCTGCGCGCCTACGGCCTCGACGAGGAGCTTCTCGACGAGATCTCCAGCGTGCGCGCCACCGGCCTGACCTTCGCCCCCGAGGCGGGAAGCCAGCGTCTGCGCGACGTGATCAACAAGAACATCACCGAGGAGGACATCATCGAGACCGCACACCGGGTGTTCTCCCGGGGATGGCGGCGGATGAAACTGTACTTCATGATCGGCCTGCCGACGGAGACCGACGACGACGTGGCGGCCATCATGGAACTCGGCCGGCAGATGAAGGAGATCGGTCGCGGCTACCACAGGGGCCGCGCCTCCGTCACCATCTCGGTGAGCAGCCACGTGCCCAAACCACACACGCCCTTCCAGTGGGCGGCGATGGATCCGCTCGAGGAGATCGAGCGCAAGCAGGAGATGCTCTTCCACCTGGCGCGCCGCTGGCGCCTCGAGTTCCGCCGGCACGATCCGCGCACCTCCTTCCTGGAGGGCATCATCGGCCGCGGCGACCGCCGCCTGGCCGTCCTCATCGAGGCGGCCTGGCGACGGGGGGCGCGCTTCGACGGCTGGAACGACCGGCTCGACTGGGAGGCATGGACCGGGGCGCTGGAGGAGACCCGGCTCGAGCTCGATCGCTATCTCGGCGCCATCGCCACCGATGTGCGCCTGCCCTGGGATCACCTGGACATGCGGCTCGAGCAG
Source organism: Candidatus Krumholzibacteriia bacterium (assembly GCA_029932915.1). Classification (GTDB taxonomy): domain Bacteria; phylum Krumholzibacteriota; class Krumholzibacteriia; order JAJRXK01; family JAJRXK01; genus JAOZPE01. Next base: position 30,268 of record JAOZPE010000018.1, on the reverse strand, counting down.
AGATTCCTGCTGCGAGACCATCTGTTGGCCTTGAAGGGCCGGCCCGCTCCGCCCTGCGGCAAGCCCCGGGGTGTCCAGGTGCATGCCACCAATCTCGCCGATCACGAAGCCGACGGGCGCAAGTACGTCTGCTACCGCTGCGGGGTCGCGTGCGACCTGGACGCCATGAGAAGCCGGCGGGCAGAGTTCCTCCGCGAGCTGTCGGCCTTCGAGGCGAGCTCCCCCGAGGCGAGCCGGCGGCGGCGCGAGGACCGGCAGAGACGCATCCAGGAGGGCGGCGCGCCCCACGACTTCCACCAGGGAGAGGCGGTGCGCGTGCGCCTGCAGTTCACCAAGCTCGGCGTCGAGGCGATGACCGGCCATCTCGACCTGGTCCGCAAGCTGCCCCGTGTCTTCCGCCGCGCCCGCCTGCCCCTGTTCTACACCGAGGGCTACCACCCCAAGCCCGCCATCTCCTTCGGTCCGGCGCTCTCGCTGGGCATCGAGAGCGTGGCCGAGCTGGCCGAGGTCAAGCTCACGAGCTCCGTCGACGCCGACACGATCCTCCGCCGCCTGAACGCGGTGAGCGAAGAGGGGCTGCGCTTCACCGCCGGTCGGATCGTGGAGGAGGGCGAGACGTCCCTGAGCAAGTCACTGGCGCGGGCCGACTATCTCGTCGAGCTCGACGAGATGGAAGACCTTCCGTCGCGCCTCGCCGACTTCCACCGCGCCGAGCGGCGTCCGATCACCATCTTCCGCAAGAAGAAGCCCCGCGAGGTCGACGCGAGGGAAGTGGTGGAGATGGTGCGGCCGGCCGAGGACGCCGAACTCGAGCGCTGGCGGGAACTCGCGCTCGTACGCGGTGGAGGCGATCTCCTGGTCCTTCGTCTGAGGATCGACCTGCCCCATACCCTCAAGCCCGTCGAGGCCCTGCGCGCGATCGTGCAGGACGAGGCGCTCGAACTGCCGCCCGCGCGCATCGCTCGGGTCGGCCTGTGGAGGGTCGAGAAGGGAAGGCTGGTTCCCTCGCTCGGCGGCGAGGCCGGAGGCATCAGCCCTTCGCCACGAGACTCATCAGATAGGGCCTCAGGCCGTTCAGGATGAACTGCACCGCGATGACGGTGACCAGCAGACCCATGAGCTTCTCGATGATCTTCATGCCGGTGTGACCCAGCCGGCGCAGGACCAGGTCGGCCCCGAAGAGGATCCCCCCGGTCAGCACCAGGATCACGGCCACGGCCCCCGCCACCACCGCCTTCGCCGCCAGGGTCTGTCCGCTCTCGGCCGTCAGCACCATGACCGTGGTGATCGAGCCCGGACCGGCCATCAGCGGGACGGCCAGGGGCGTGATGGACGGATCGTCATCGTCGTCGTCGGCCTCGATGTGGTCGCGGCTGGCCGCCGAGCCGATACCGGTGCGCCAACGGCGGGGCTTCGATTGCAGCATGTCCATGCCGATGCCCAGGAAGATGATCCCGCCGGCGATCCGGAAGGCGTCGACGGTGATGCCGAAGACCCGCAGCAGGAGATGTCCGGCGCCGATGAAGGTGATGAGCACGAGGAACGCCACCAGCAGCGCCTTGCGGAGGACGTGGCGGCGCTCGGTGTCGCTCATGTGGGAGGTCAATCCACTGAAGAAGGGAATGCATCCGAAGGGATCGATCACCGCGAAGAGCGAACCGAAGGCCAGAATGGCGAAACCGAGCATCTCGATCACCTCGAGGGATGAGGACGGCCGCCTCCCGGGGCGGAGGCATGGCCAGAGAAATTGGCCAGACCGAGGCGAGGGTCAAGAGGAGCCTGCAAGGAGCCCGCGGAGCAGTGCCGCCCACGCGGCGGAAGTTCGGCCCCCGACGGGAGATTCCCCAGGGGGAATGCAGAGCCCGAACTCGTCCTGAAGGGTAGGCGGTCGACCCTGCCCCACGCCGTCGAAAGGTGGAAGCCCATGCAGAGCGTACCGGGGATCCCCTCCTTTCCCTGTCTCCGAGCCAACCGCCGCTGGCTGCTGACCGGAATCATCGCCCTGTCCATCCCCGCGGTCCTGGCCCATCGCGGTTCACCCCGTCTGGCGCTGTGGTCCCTCGTCGTACTTCTTCCTCTGGGAAGCTCCCTGATCTGGCGCTGGATGAGGCGCCTGAACGGCGAACTGCAGCGTTCACGATGGCTGGTGCATCACCTGCTCACCGACTTCGCCGAAGAGCCGGCCGACCTGCGGCCGCCCGAAACGGTGGCGAACAGCGTCGCCGACCCCATCCCCACCCCTCCATCCCAGCTCCTCGACTGCATCATGGACGGGGCGGCCGAGGCCGTGCTGGTGGTCGATCCGCGGGGGAAGGTCCGCCTGGCCAACGATGCGGCCCGCCGTCTCTTCGGCCTGCCCCGTGAAGGAGCCCGGGGAAGGCCATGGGATGGGGGATGCCGATTGATGCGGCGCGACACCCGGACCGCCTACCCCACGGGCCAACGGCCTCTCGACCGGGCTCTTCGAGAAGAGGTGGTCGATCTGGACGTCTTCCAGGTGAACACACCCGGCCGGGCCGGGCCGGCCTGGGTGAGCTGCAGCGCCCGCCCCCTCACGGCGGAGGGGCCCGATTGCGGGGGCGCCATCATGATCGCGCGCGACATCACCTCGCTCGTCCACGCCGAAGAGCAGCTGCTCGCCAACGAACAGAGGCTTCACGGTCTCATCGATCGCCTCTCGGCGATCATCTGGACCACCGACACCGAACTGAGGATCACCTCCATCCGCGGGAACGGTCTCGTGCAGCTCGGCAAGCATCCCGACGAGCTCATGAACAAGACCTTCTTCGAGGTGTTCCATGTCGACGATCCCCACTTCCACCCGATCGCCCAACAACTGCAGGCGCTGCGCGGGACGCCCCGCAACTACGAATGGCATTGGAAGGGCCGCGACTACACGGTGAGCGCGGAGGCCATCATGGGCCCCGACGAGAGCATCACCGGCACCATCGGCATCGCCCTGGATGTGACCGAATCGAGGAACACCTCACGGCAGATGGCGATCGCCCAGCAGATCCAGGAGAAGCTCTTCCCCTCGGTCGATCTCAGCCCCGAGGGCTATGAGATCGCCGGATGGACCTTCCCCGCCGAATTCGCCGCCGGCGACTATTTCGACTACATGCCCATGGCCAACGGGAGCCTCGGCCTGGTGGTCGGCGACGTGAGCGGTCACGGCGTGGGACCGGCCATGCTCATGGCCGAGACCCGTGCCTACCTGCGGGCGCTTGCGAGGATCGAGGACCGGGTGGAGGAGATCCTGGGCAAGGCCAATGAATTCCTCTACTGCGACACCGATGCGGACAAGTACGTCACCCTGTACCTGGGAAAGCTCGAGCCCCACCGGCGGCGTTTCCGCTACGCCAGTGCCGGGCACGCTCCGGCCTTCCTCCTGGACGCCGAGGGGCGGGTCCGTGAGCGCATGGAGAGCACGACCACTCCGCTGGGACTCTTCGACACCCTCATCGATCCCTCGTCCAGGCAGGTCGACCTGCATGACGGCGACATCCTGGTGATCCTCACCGACGGCGTGACCGACGCCTCCCGCGACGGGCAGACCTTCTTCGGGGAGGAACGGGCGCTGGAGATCATCCGTCGCCATCGCCACGACCCTCCACGGACCATCGTGGAATCCCTCCACCGGGGGGTCCACGAGTTCCTGGGCACCCGGCCCCAGGAGGACGACGTCACCGCCCTGGTGCTGAAGGTGAAGCCCTCGTAGACCTCCGCCGTGCGCGAGGGTGGGCGTTCCCGCGGACAGAGGAAGGACCGGGGAGGAAGGACCGGGGAGGAAGGAACGAATGGCAGCGGGCCGGCCCTCGAGGACCGGCCCGCCCGCGGTCAACCGTGGTACTCGGGAACGCGCCCCGGTGTCCAGGGAGCCCCCAGCTTCTCCAGCTTCTGCTCGAAGGCCGGAAGATCGGTCTGGAGGATGCGCTTGAGCTCGGGCAGCACCTCGTGGAGGAACTGCTGGCGCGCGATCTCCACGTTCTGCCGTTGTGAGCGCGTCGGCGCCGACGAATTGTTCCAGCCCCAACTGGCCCGGTCCACCCGCTGGGCCAGACCCGGAGTGATCGGCTCACTGCGCGAGGAAACCGTGTGATCGCCGTTGAGGACGGTGCGGATGGCGTGCAGACGCGCCTCGATCCGGTCGAGTTCGTCGAGCAGCGACAGCTCCGCATCCGGTGTGTCACGCAGCGCCACCCGCAGGTGGTCGATGCGCTCCTGGGCTTCGGCGACCGAACGCTGCGCGCCCATGACCGCACGCCGCAGTTCGGCCGTCTGGCGCCGGAACTCCAGGGCCGCCCGGCGGTCCGGCGCCGGCAGCTTGGCCAGCTCGAGGGGTTTCACCTCGAAGCTCACCGGGTCGCCCAGGGGGGTGGTCTTCCCCTCGATGCGCTTGACCATCTGCACGGTGTACAGACCCGGCGTGACCGGCGGCCCCTGCGGGTGGTGGGTCCACGGGTCGGGCGCCTTCCATTCCTTGGTCGAGGCCGGGTTGGGAGCGGGCCAGCGCAGATCCCACGCGCTGCGGTGGATCCCCGGGCCGGTCTCGCCCGGGATCCGGCGGACGACACGCTTCTTCTCGTCGCGCACGACGAAGATCACCGCGGGCGAATGTTCCTCGTCCTCGCGGCGCAGCTCATCCCACGAGGGATAGGGGTTGTCGCCGCCCTCCTTCTCGATCTCGCGTTCCTTCTTGCGCCGCTGCGCGCGCAGGGTCTGGTATCCGTCCTTGAGGTAGTAGGTGAAGACCGCGCCGAAGGGCGGGTTCTCGGCCACGAAGAAGCCGTCCCCCTGGGTGGCCTTCCCCCCACCGCCGAGCGGTGTGGCCGGATGGTACAGCCAGGCGTCCTTGACGTCGAAGAGCGCGGCCTCGCCCTGCAACAATGCGTCGTCGACCTGCCGCAGCATGCTGTAGTCGTCCAGCACGTAGAAGCCGCGGCCCATGGTCCCCACCACCAGGTCGTTCTCCCGCCGCTGGATGGCCAGGTCGCGGCAGGCGATGGTCGGAATGCCACCCTTCAGTTGCACCCAGTGCTCGCCGCCGTCGACGGTGAAGAACACCCCGAACTCGGTTCCCACGAACAGCAGCTCGGGGCGGACGTGGTCCTGGGCGATGGCGTAGATGCTGCCCCGCTCGGGCAGATCGCCGGAGATGTCCTTCCAGCCCTTACCGCGGTTGGTGCTCTTCAGAAGATACGGTTTGAAGTCGCCCTTCTTGTGGTTGTCGAAGGAAGCGAAGACCGTGTCCGCATCGTGCAGGGAGGCGACGATGTCACTGACGTAGCTCATCGGGGGAACCTTGCCGAAGTTCTCCTGGCGGCGCCAGTGCTGCCCGCCGTCCTCGCTCACCTGGATCAGACCGTCGTCGGTGCCGACGTAGAGCAATCCCTCCTGCAGAGGCGACTCGTCCAGGCTCACGATGGTGCCGTAGAACGAGGTGGAGTTGTTCTTGGCCACCGCATCGACGCTCCAGACGCGGTCCATCACCGGCAGGGTGTTGCGATCGATCTGGCGGGTGAGATCTTCGCTGACCTTCTTCCAGCTGTCGCCGCGGTCGTCGCTGCGGAAGAGCTTGTTCGCCCCGTAGTACAGGCGGTGCGGGTCGTGGGGGCTGATGATCAGCGCCGACGACCAGTTCCACTTGAGGATCTCGCCCTTCTCGGGCTGGGGCTGGATATCCTGGATCTCGCCGCTGCGCCGGTCATAGCGGGCGAGGTTCCCGTACTGCCACTGGCTGTAGACGATGTCCGGATCGTCCGGATCGACCGCCGGTCCGAAACCGTCCCCGCCGAGGGTGATGTACCAGTCGTAGTTGTGGATCCCGCTGGCGCTGTTGGTACGCGTCGGGCCGCCGATGGTGTTGTTGTCCTGGGTTCCCCCGTACACGTGGTAGAAGGGGAAATCGTTGTCCAGGGCGATCTTGTAGAACTGGGTCACCGGAAGGTTGGCCCGGTACTGCCAGGTCTCCCCCCGATCCCAGGTCTCATACAGCCCTCCGTCACAGCCGACCCGCAGGTGGTCGGTGTCGGTGGGATCGATCCACAGCACATGGTTGTCCACGTGCTTGAACCTGCCGGGAACGCGGGTGAAGGTCTTGCCCCCGTCCTCGGTGACCTGCAGGAAGGTGTCCATCGAGTACACCCGATCGGGATCCTTCGGGTCGCAGACGATCTCGTTGTAGTACTGCGGGCTCGTCGACATGTACGAGGACATCTTCTTCCAGGTCGCGCCGGCGTCCCGGCTGCGGAAGAAGCCGCCCTCGTGGTCCTGGGCCTCGATGATGGCGTAGACGATGTCCGGGTCGGCCGGTGAGATGGCCAGGCCGATACGGCCCTTGTCGACCTCGGGAATGCCGTTGGTGAGTTCCTTCCAGGTGTCCCCGCCATCGGTCGACTTGTAGATGCCGCTGCCCGGTCCACCGTCGAGCAACACCCACACGTGACGGCGGCGCTGGTAGGTGGTGGCGTAGAGGATGTCGGGGTTGCGCGGATCGAAGTGCACCTCGTTGACGCCCGTATCGTCATCGATGAAGAGCACCCGCTTCCAGCTCTCGCCGCCGTCCTTGCTGCGGTAGAGCCCGCGGTCGCCACCGCTTCTCCACAGGGGCCCCTGGGCCGCCGCGAAGACCACCCGGCTGTCGCGGGGATCGACCCGGATCATGCCGATGTGCTCGCTCTCCTTCAGACCCATGTTCACAAAGCTCTTGCCGCCGTCGACCGACTTGTACACCCCGTCGCCGTAGGCGACCGAGCGCTGCGAGTTGTTCTCGCCGGTTCCCACCCAGACCACGTGCGGGTTGTTGGGATCGAGGCTGACGCAGCCGATGCTGTACGAGCCGTAGGTGTCGAAGACCGGGGTGAAGGTGGTCCCGTCGTTCTCGGTCTTCCACACGTTGCCCGAGCAGACGGCCACGAAGTAGCGCTTGGGATGGGTGGGATCGACGGCCAGGTCGCCGATGCGCCCGCTGGTCAGGGCCGGCCCCAGGGCGCGGAAGGCGAGGCCCTGGAAGGTGGTGGCGTTCATGTCCCCCACCTTCTCCGTCTTCCCGGAGACCGCGTCCTTCGCCGGCGGCTTCCTGCCCACGCGCGGCTTGACCGCGCCGGCCGGTAGGGTCCAGCTCACGGCGATCAGAAGGATCAGGCCCAGACTCCACGACACGATGCGTCTCATCGAAAAGCTCCTCGCTGGAGGATGTCTCTCGTATTTGTCGCGCCGGGCACGGCGGCGCCGGCGGATCGATTCCGGTGGGCGTGTGAACCGTGACACTACCCCCGGCGACGGCCCAGGCAAAGCGATGATCGCCGCAGACCGGGAGCGCTTCGCCTGGAGGGAACGCCCACGGCTCCGGGGGGGCGGGCACCGTCCGCCGGCGGGACTAGCGGCCTCGCCTGCCCACCTCCACCAGCACACAGCTTCCATCGCCGATGAGCCCCAGACCTGCCTCTTCCCCCTTCTGCAGCGCGCGGTGGCTCTCCGCTCCCGGTTGCATCCACACGTACTCCACTCCCAGGCGGGCCGCTTCCTCCACCACCTTCTCGGTGATCTCCGGCGGGGTCACCACGGAGATACCCCGGGGCACCACCGGCAACTCGGAGAGCGAGGCATAGGAGCGGTGCCCTTCCACCTCGTCTGCGTGGGGATTGATGGGATAGACCTCCCGGCCCCAGCGCAGGTACATCCGGAAGACACGGTTGCCGTACTTGGAGGGATGGGTGGACGCCCCCACCACTGCATACGGGCCCTCCCGCAGGAATTCCTCGATCAGCTCGGCGGTGGTCTTCTTCTCGCTCATGTCCTGCCTCGGCCCGCGGCGGCCGCTGGGCTGTTGGGTGGGAAGAATCGAGCTTCTAGGATAGTATCAGAGCCCGGCGGCAGCGAGATGCCCGCCGGGCGGCGCCCCGCGAACGACGGTGGCCGCCAAGAACCCCGCTCTGGAGGCGGCACATGCCCGAGCATGGCTACTGGTATGGAATCGACGGCAAGCGGTACGGACCCGTCTCCTTCGAGAAGCTCCGGGAACTCGTGGGCACGGGCCAGCTGCGGCCCACCGACTACATCTGGAGCGATCGCTACCAGGTCTGGACGCGCGTGGTCGATTTCCCCGGCCTCGACGACGATTCCAGCCCGCCGGCGGACGACTCGACGGTGCCCGGCGGCGATGCCGGGGAGAGCCCCTGGCCGGCGGCCGAGGAGCCCGGCTGGGAGACGGCCGAGGAGGACGCGGTCTTCGAGATCGAGCCCCGCTACGCCGGCTTCTGGATCCGCCTGGGGGCCTACATCATCGACAGTCTCGTGGTGGGTTTCCTCACCGTGATCTGGGCGATCATCGCGGCCCAACTGGGGCTGTTCGATCAGCTGGCGGCCCTGGAGAGCCAGCCCGAGCCCGACTTCCGGCAGCTCTGGGAATCGCTGCCGGCGGCCTACTACATGGGGAGTTTCATCATCGTCTGGTTGTACGAGGCCCTGCTCGTCTCCTCGTCGTGGCAGGCGACGATCGGCAAGCGCAGCATGGGCATCGTGGTGGTCGACCACGACGGCGGACGTTGCGGCTTCTGGCAGGCCAGCGTGCGGAGCTGGGTGAAGAGCACCCTGTCGGGCATCTTCCTCATCGGCTTCCTCCTGGTGCTCATCGACCCCCGCCGCCAGGCCCTGCACGACATGATCGCCCGCACCTTCTGCGAGAAGCGCTGAAGGCCCCCTTCCCTGGGGGTCCATGCTCGACCGCCGCCCTCCCCGGGGGAAGGCGGCGGTCCGCTCTCCGTCTCCTCGTCGATGTCTCGACGGGCCGCTGTCGACCCTACTTCGACAGCGCCGCGTAGAGCGTCAACTGGCCGCGCTGGATCAAGAGCAGCACCGGGCGGTCGGGATGCCGCTTCACCGCCGCCTTGACCGCCTTGACCAGGGCCGCTGTGTTCTTCACCGGAGCGCGGTCGACCTCGAGGATGACATCACCCTGTTGCAGTCCGGCCCGGGCGGCCGGGCTCTTCGGCTCGACCCCGATGACCACCGGATGGTCGGTGTCACCCGGCAACTGCAGCTGCATGAGCAACTGGGGGTCGGGGTCCCGAACCCGCAGGCCCTCCAGCAGGGAACCCTTCTCGCCGCCGCCGGTGATCATACCCGAGGCCAGCTCTTCGTCACTGGGGCGGGTTCCCAGCTTGACGGTGATCGTCTTCTCCTCGCCGGCGCGGTTGATGGTGAGCTTCACCTTGGTCCCCGGCGCGGTGTGGCCGATCCGGGTGCGCAACTGCTGCATCGACTGCACGGGCTTGCCGTCGATGGCGGTGATGACATCACCGGCCTTCAAGCCCGCCTCGTCGGCTGCGCTGCCGTCGACCACCGTCGTCACCGCCGCGCCGTGGGTGTCCTCGGGCAGGCCGAGCCCCTCGGCCAGGGTCTTGGTGACGTCCTGGAGGGTGACACCGAGGTAGCCGCGCACGACCTTGCCGTGCTCCTTGAGATTCTCCATGACCACCTTGGCCAGGTTGGTCGGGATCGCGAAACCGATGCCCTGGCTGCCGCCGCTGCGGCTGAGGATGGCCGAGTTGATCCCGACCAGTTCGCCCCGCAGGTTCACCAGCGCGCCACCGGAGTTGCCGGGATTGATGGCCGCGTCGGTCTGGATGAAGTCCTCGTAGTCGGTCATGCCGATACCGCGGTTCTTCGCGCTGACGATGCCCATGGTCACCGTCTCGCCCACGCCGAAGGGGTCACCGATGGCCAGCACGATCTCGCCGATCCGCAGCTTGTCGCTGTCACCGATGGTGATCGGCGTCAGATCCTTCGCGTCCACCTTCAGCAGGGCCAGGTCGCTGGGCTTGTCCGTGCCGACGATCTTCGCCTCGAGATCGTCGCCGTCCTGGGTGTGGACCCGTACCTCATCGGCACCCTCGACGACGTGGTTGTTGGTCAGGATGTAGCCGTCGGAACTGACGATGACGCCCGAGCCGAGGCTCTTGGCCTCGCGCTTGCGCGGGCCCTCGGGAATGCCGAAGAAGCGCCGGAAGAAGGGGTCGTCTTCAAAGGGACTGTGGACATCGATGGTACGGGTGGTGAAGACGTTCACCACGCTGGGGGTGACCAGTTCGGCCACGTCCGCCGTGCTCTCCAGTTTGATCAGCGCCTGGGCATGGGCCGTCGTCGCGCTCAGGGCACCGGCATCCCCGTGCCATCCCTGCCCGATCACGACGCCCGCCGCCAGCAGCAGGATCGCCGCCAGCGCCAGACCCACGCGGCGCACAGAAGCCTTCTCTCTCATTGGAATACCGCCTTTGTGTAGGGTGCGGGCCCAGACGGTCATCGTCCGGCCGGCCCGCTCTCCGGGGAATCTTCTTCTTCCGGGCCTCCCCGTTCAACGATTTCCGGGCCACCGGGTTCCCGATCGACCACCCCGGAGCGATCGACCGCGCCGGCGAAGACGCGCCGATGGGGGCGCGGTGGGATGATCTGCGGAGAAGGAGGAGCCGAGAAGAGAACGGCCGACCCCGATTCGGGCCGGCCGCGGAAACGCCGGAAACGAGATGGTATCCCACACGTCGTGGACGACCGGTAGCGGTTCCCCGGAGAACTCAGGCCTCCACCTGGGCCGGGATCCACCCGAAGTGCCGCAGGCCGTCGAGGACCCCGGCCGGGCCATCGTACTGGGCGACGTAGACGTTGTGGAAGCGCGTGGCCTCCTGGATCATCTCCTCGGGACTGTGGGGGAAGCACACGCCCCTCCAACCACGCCCGAAGAGGGACACGTCACCGAGGCTCTCGCCGAAGGCCAGCACGTGCATGGGGGAGAAGTTCTCCTCGACCACCCAACGACCCAGGGACGAGCCCTTGTCCACCCCGTAGGGCAGGACGTCGACGCGGTTGTTCCGCCGCAGCACGAGGTGGCAACCGATGTTGTCCGCGCCCTCCTTCAGGGCGGAGTAGACCTCTTCCCCTTCGTAGCGGACCGCCTGCCGGCAGGGCGAATCGTCGTCGAGGAGTTCGGCCCCCTCGATCTCCTCCACCATGCGGGCGACGGCGGGCTTGCCCGGCCACAACTGGATGATGTTGCGCTGGAGGGGATCGATGGTCCCGCTGCCGTCACCCTTCAGGGCGGTCGTCCCGCTGTCGGAGAGGAACACGTCGGGAACCGGCAGTTCGGCCTTGGCCGCCAGATCGATCAGCTCCTCGGCGGTATCGTGGCTGGTGTACACCAGGTGCAGTTGCTCGCGGGAGTTGTCGAGCAGATCGAGGAGATCCTGGCGGGCCTGCGCGTCGCCTTCCAGAAAGGTCTCGTCGAGATCGAGGGAGAGAACGAGGGGGCGGGTCAATTCCAGCATCAGCAAACGCTTCCTTCGGAGAAGTCCGGGGTTCGTGCGGGCTCACCGCGGCGGTTCATGCCCGATTCGGGGCCGAATTCCGGGTGGAGATCCACACGGCAAATCGGCAAGAGAGTGTAGGGCAGCCAGGGAGCCCGCGCAAGCCTGGCCCCAAAAAGCCGCCGTCAATCCCCCCGTCCCCCTTCCTCCTCCTTCCAGCGCTCGATCCACTCCGCGCGGTGCCGGACGACCGCCTCCCGGTCGTAATGCAGCGGCGAACGGCCCGATTCGAGCCCGAAGAAGCCCGGATCGAGGTAGCCCGGAGGGGGAACGTCCCTCCGCAGGGGCACCCGGTGCCCCACTTCCACCTGGATGCGGGCGGCCTGCGGACCCGTCAGGAAGTCGAGGAAGCGGCGCGCAGCGTCCGGGTCACGGGCCTGGGCCAGGATGCTGGCCGCGCCCACCTCGAAACCGGTATCGGAGGGAATGACCAGCCGGACGGGAAGACGCTGGGTCTGGATCCGGCGGAGGACGTCGTGGGCCCAGGCCACTCCCAGATCCATCGTTCCGGCCGCCACACGGGAGATCGGCTCGCTCGACCGGTCTTCCCAGCGCACCCGGTTCTCCTGGAGCAGGCGCAGGTACTCCCAGCCCTTGGCCGGATCCTTCTGCCGCTGGATCTGCGTGGCCAGGAAGACCAGACCGCCCCCGGACTTGTCCGGGGCGGGAATGGAGATGCGACCCTTCCAGCGGGGCTGGATGAGGGTGAGCCAGTCGGGCGGACGGGTCTGCAGTTCCGGCAGGGGGCGGTACACGAGCCCCAGCAGGCCCAGATAGATGGGGGTCCAGCGTCCCTGGGGATCGTCGTATGCGTCGATCCGCTGGGCGTCGGGACGGGGAAGGTGGGAGGAGAGCAGTCCCGCGTCGGCCAGCTCCTCGTGGATCTCCGCCGTACCCCCCAGCAGGATGTCCGGGTGGATGCGCCCCTGCAGGATCAGGCCGGCCGTGGTCTGGGTTCCGCCGGCGAAGGGGTCGACATCGCAGACGATTCCCGTCTGGCGGGTGAAGGCCCGCACCAGGGCGTCCGTCGTGGCCTCGTCGAAGACGCTCACCACCCGAATCCGCCGGGGAGGGCGCTTCAGGCGGGGGCCCAGCAGGGCCGGGGGCAACACCGCCAATGCCAGAGCGAGGACGAAGGCCAGGCCCAACCAGGCCGGGGGCTGCTGCCGGCGTACCCACAGTGCGGCGCCCAGCGCGCCGACGAGGACACCCAGCACCAGCTCGATTCCCAACCAAGGCGACGGACCCATGCAGCGCTCCATGCTCTCGGGCGAAGGACGCCGGGACATGCCGCCGTGGGGACGGCACCCGGCGTCTCAGCTTAGAGCGGCCGGCGGCGGCGGGCAAGCGAACATGGCTCGCGCCCCACTGCGGGGCGGCTGCGGCCGGAAGGGAGAAGAGTCCGGCATCGGGGCCTCCGCAGCCGAGGAGTCAACGTTCGTTCCTTGGATCGACGGGCGGCGCTGCATATCGTAGGATGAAGGAAATTGTACACCTGACAGTACGCGCACTCGTGATGGCTGCCAACCTGCCCCCGAAGACGCCGTGCTTTGCGTGGTGCACGAACAATTGTTCGCGTGTAGAATGGTCGCGCACCCGGTCAGGTTGAACGGAAGTACTCGGTCGAGCGCGTGATGGACCGGAGCGTCCGCGGCGGGAATGCACACCGCGACCCGGCCTTCCGCCTGCCGGCCCCACCCAGAAGAGGGAGCGAACCCATGTCCGATGTCGCCAAGATCATCATCGACGGACAGACCTACGAATACCCCATCTTCACCGGTACGGAGGGGGAGCGGGGGATCGATATCTCCACGCTCCGCAAGGACACCGGCCTGATCACCCTCGATCCCGGTTACGTGAACACCGGCTCGTGCACCAGTGAGATCACCTTCATCAACGGTGAGGAGGGCATCCTCCGCTATCGCGGCTATCCGATCGAGCAGATCGCGGAGAAGAGCACCTTCCTCGAGGTGGCCTACCTGCTCATCGAAGGAAAACTGCCCACCCAGGACGAGCTGGACACCTTCACCCACAGCATCAAGAGCCACACGCTCCTGCACGAGGACATCCGTCTGATGTTCCGGGCCTTCCCCCTGCGCGCCCATCCGATGGCGATGCTCTCGTCGGTGATGGGTGCACTGTCCACCTTCTACCCGGACACCCTTGATCCCTACGATCCCGAGCAGGTGAAGATCAGCATGCACCGCATCCTGGCCAAGATGGCCACGATCGCGGCGTACTCGTACAAGTACAGCATCGGTCATCCCTTCATCTACCCGCGCAACGAGCTCTCCTACGCCGGCAACCTCCTGCACATGTTGTTCGCCACCCCGGCGGAGACCTACGAGGTCGACCCGGTGCTCGAGCGCGCCATCGACGTGTTGCTGATGCTCCACGCCGACCACGAACAGAACTGTTCGACCTCGACGATGCGGCTGGTCGGCAGCAGCGACGCCAACATCTACGCTTCGGTCTCGGCGGCGGTGAACGCCCTGTGGGGGCCGCTCCACGGCGGCGCGAACCAGGCTGTCATCGAGATGCTCTACGACATCCGCGACAACTACAAGGGTGACGGGAGCAAGTACCTCGAGCTGGCCAAGGACAAGTCCAACAACATCCGTCTGATGGGCTTCGGCCACCGGGTCTACAAGAACTACGACCCGCGCGCCCGGATCCTGAAGAAGATGACCAAGGACGTCCTCGAGGCCGTCGGCGGCAGCAGCGACATCCTGGAGATCGCGATGCAGCTCGAAGAGATCGCCCTGCAGGACGACTACTTCGTCGAGCGCAAGCTCTATCCGAACGTCGACTTCTACAGCGGCATCATCTACAAGGCCATGGGCATCCCGGTGAACATGTACACCGTGTTCTTCTCCCTGGGCCGTATGCCCGGCTGGCTCTCGCAGTGGGCCGAGCATCATGCGAATCCCAAGGCGCGGATCGGTCGCCCGCGGCAGATCTACGTCGGCGCGAACGAGCGCGATTACGTGCCCATCGAGAAGCGCTGAGACGTATCCTCCAGCCCACCGGGGAAGAGCTCCCGGCGGGTCATCCACCTTGGCAGAGGAAGAGGGCGCCGGGATTCCGGCGCCCTCTTCTCGTTCGCGATGATCCCACCCAGTGGGCCCATCCGTGTCTGGGCCACCTCATCCCGGGCCCCGGGCGGGGAGATTCCACCGGGAGGGCGATGGGCGCCTAGCCCAAGGGCGACGAGTCGGCCCTTCCCTGGGCCGCCTTCTTCACTGTGATGATGGGCCCGGTGGCATCCTTCTGCTGTTTGGGGAAACCGCGGGCGAAGCCGCCGAAGTGGATCAGCTCCTCCAGCCGGCACGACCACACCAGCTCGTCCTCGTACACGGTGATGTCCGGGCAGGAGTCGCACATGTTCATCCGGCCGTCCTCGAGCACGTCGATGGGCTGGATGATCATGACCGATTGCAGATGCACCGGATCGAACCAGCGCCAGGGGCGCAGGAACCAGCGGGCGAAGGCCCGCCGCATCCCCGGATCGAAGAGTCCGGCCACGGCGGTGATGCTGCGTCCCTTCTTCAGGGTCGAGGGAGCCTCATAGGCCAGCCAGCGGCCGGTGCGGAAGTGGTAGAGGGTCTGGGCCAGCTCGGAGAACTTCCGGCCGGCGTAGGCGAGCACTCCGTTCTTCTTGCTCACCGCATAGGTGGTGAGCAGCCACTTCAGCGAATCGAAGTCCTCCGTCCCGTTCAGGTACGCGCTGGGAGCGAAGTCGGGGAAGCGCTCGCGGATACGGGCCACCACCTCGCGCGAGGAGATGTCGAGGCGCTGGTCGTGGGCAGGACGGCTGTAGACCAACTCGTTCATGTCGATCTTGCGGCCACCCACATAGTAGTCGAGTTCGTCCTGCCGTCCACACTCGGCCTGCCGGTAGAGGATGAACACCATCACCTGCACCTTGTCAGCGTGGCGGTGCGCCCATTCGACCAGGTCGGGGGTGTAGGGAAGGGTCCTCTCGTAGACGGTCGAATTGAAGGCGACGGAGATGTCGCCGGTGCGCGCCACGCGCTCGGCCAACTCCTCGCGCAGTTCGTTCAGCTCCAGCTCGTTCTTGCCCGTCCACCCGGGCCGGCGCTGACCGCTGTCCACGTGGAAGGTGAACCCCTTCACGCCGGCCTTGTGCAGCTCGCGGGCCATCTCGTCGCTCAGGGCGAGACCGTTGGTGTTCACGATGGGCTTCCAGCCCCGCTCGGCCACCATGGCCACGATGTCGACGATCTGCGGATGCACCAGCGGATCGCCGCCGGCAATGGACACCCCGTCGAAGACGCGGTGCTTCGCGAACACGTCGAGTTCGTGGGCGATCTCCTCCAGCGACTTGTGCGAGTCCTTGATGTTCGCCCGGTAGCAACCCTCACAGTAGAGGTTGCAGGAAGACGTCGCCTCCAGCCAGGCGATCGAGTTGTCCGCCTTGCTCCAGGGAAGACGGTACAAACTCCGAGCGTCGGGATAGGTATAGGAATCCATATGCGGTCTCCCCTATGGAAAGCGGGCGTCAAGGGAAATCTACGCTCCCGCCAGGGAGCGTTCAACGGAAAACCCGTCCAGAGTGGAGGCGCCCCTCAGAACTGGAAATAGATGAAGGGGCTGTTGCCGAAGGGGGCGTACAGGAGGATGACGATGAGCATCACCGCCACCAGGCCCCAGGCCACAGGACGGCCGAAATCGATCGTGAGCTCCCGATCGTCCCGCAGGACGACCGCGATGTGCAGCCCGACGCCGATGAGGATGACCGCCATCGCCTGCACGTAGAACCACTCGATGCCCCGCGGCTGCACGAAGGCCATCTTCTTCAGGAAGAGCCAGGCGGTGGGGAAGTCCTGGGCGCGGAAGAACACCCAGGTCACCAGGACGAAGACCATGGTCGCGGCCCACGACAGCAGGGAACGCACGATGCCGCCGGGCGCCGGGCGCTCCCCACGCAAACCCATGTAGAGTTTGTGCACGGCCAGGGCCACCCCGTGCAGACCGCCCCACACCACGAAGTTCCACGAGGCGCCGTGCCAGAGACCGCCCAGCAACATGGTCAGCATGAGGTTCACGTAGGTGCGGCCCGTCCCCTTGCGGTTGCCGCCGAGGGGAATGTAGAGGTAGTCGCGCAGCCAGCCGCTGAGGCTGATGTGCCAACGCCTCCAGAATTCGGTGACGTTCAGACTGCGGTAGGGATGGCGGAAGTTCACCGGCAGGCCGAAGCCCAGCATCTTGCCCACGCCGATGGCCATGTCGCTGTAGCCGGAGAAGTCGTAGTAGATCTGCAGCGCGTAGGCGATCACCGCCATCCACGCCGTCGGCGACGAATACGCTCCCGGATGGCTGAACACCGGATCGACGTAGACGGCCAGTGTGTCGGCGAAGAGGACCTTCTTGGTGAAGCCGCGCAGGAAGATGTCCAGTCCAGCGTGGATGTTCCCCCGCTTCAGGGGATGCACGAAGGCCAACTGCGGCAGGAACTCGGCGCCGCGCACGATGGGTCCGGCCACCAGTTGGGGGAAGAACGACACGAAGAGGGCGAAGTCGCGGAAGTTGTGCGTCGCCGGCAGCTTCTTCCGATAGACGTCGATCGAGTAGCTCATCGTCTGGAAGGTGAAGAACGACACACCGACCGGCAGGATGATGTTCAGGTGCGGCAGATCGATCCCGGCCGCGTGGAAGAGAGGGCGGAAGTTCCCGAGCAGGAAGTTCGAATACTTGAACACGCCCAGGATCCCCAGGTTCGCCACCAGGCTGACCACCAGCCAGCGCTTGCGCACCGTCTGGTTGCGCGCGGACTCGATGCGCAGGCCGGCGGTGTAGTCGATGAGCGTGGATGCCAGGATCAGGAAACAGAAGCGCCAGTCCCACCAGCCGTAGAAGACATAGCTGGCGACGAGCAGCAGGTTGCGCCGCCCCCCCTCCTTCCGCAGCAGACCCAGGCCCAAGAGAACCAGGGCGAGAAAGACGAAGAATTCGATGGAGGAGAAGATCATGGCAGCCGTTTCCTCAGCTCTTCGGCCAACATGCGGCCCACGATCCGGTGGCCACGCGCGTTCAGATGGCCCTTGCCCATGATGCTGTTCTGGAAACCGTGGCAGGGCTGCCCGCTGCGCCGATACTCGGCCAGCAGCGAATCGGTGGGGTCGATGAGCGTTGCTCCGACCCGCTGGGCGAACTCGTGGTAGACCTGCCGGTGCCGGGGAGTGTAAAGGCCCCCACCGTCGATCTGTGAATAGTAGATACGAGGTATATAGAGGTAGATGATGCAAGGATAGATGCGATTGAGACGCTGATGGAGATAGACGAGCATGTCCACCGAGTCCGGAGGAAAACTCACGTCCGGATTCTCCCGGGCGTGGGCCGGCGGCGGAGAGAAATGGCGCTTCAGGCGCTCGCG
Organism: Candidatus Krumholzibacteriia bacterium; assembly: GCA_029932915.1. GTDB lineage: Bacteria > Krumholzibacteriota > Krumholzibacteriia > JAJRXK01 > JAJRXK01 > JAOZPE01. The sequence goes on along the minus strand of JAOZPE010000018.1, from coordinate 12,514 downwards.
CTCGGTGTGGATCAGCACATCGAGACGGCGTTCGACCTGAGTAAACAGAGCCGAGTGGTGTTTCAACCACGAACCCCACTGATGAACTCCGCTGCGGCGGGCCGGCCACGTGGGAATGACCAGCTCGTATCCGTCGTGGCTGCGGTTCAAGTGGATCTCTCCAGGACGGGTGAACTCGCGCAGGTCCAGGTCGTTGTACTGCACCACCAGCACATCCGGGTTGAAGAGCTTACCCCGCAACTCAGCGAATGCGGCGAGGTCGGGAGGACCCCAGCCCGAACGCCCTCCGTTGCAGATCTCCAGGCCCTCGACCAGCGATTCGGCCACCCGCCCGAAGTTGCGGGGCGGCATGACCTGCATCGCCTCGGTGAAGGAATCGCCCACCAACAGCGCACGCAGAGGAGGCTTGACCGCCAGCGGATCGTCGTCGTTCAGCCCATAGCGGTTCATCCGGGTACGGCAATAGCCCTCCTTGCTGACGACCTGACGAGAATAGGGGCGTTGGAAGTATTCGAATTGCGGATCGGGAACGGTGGCCGAGGGGCTGACGATCCACTGGCGCAGCACGAACTCCAAGACGAGGAGGGTCAGTACGACCACGCCCGAACCAGCGACCATCGTGCGGGAAAGGGAGCTCTTCTGCACCATCAGGATTCGTGTCGCAACAGGGCCCTCAGGGTCTCCACCAGCTTGCTGCGGTCGAAGGAGAACTGCCCCGGACGCTGTTGCACCCAGTCCTTCCGGCTGGTGATCTCCCGGGCCGCGGCGGCTCCCTCCTCCAGATCCTTCAAGGTGATCTTCCCCTGCGCCCGCTCGTCCTCACCGAGGATGAGGGCGTAGGGAATCCCCCAGAACGAGGCGTACTTGAGCTGGTCGCCCAGACGGGCCTTGGGCTTCAAGTGGATCTCGGCCCGGAAGCCGGCCTCGCGCAGCTCGCGCACGAGTTCGAGGTATTCCGCAAGCAAGTTGCGATCCATGGTGGTCACGAGCACCTCGGTGCCGCCGGCCCGCTCCCGACCGCCCTGCAGCTCGTCGAGCGCGGCCAGCAGGCGGTCGATCCCGATGGAGGCCCCCACGCCGGGAAGCTGCTCGCTCGAGAAGCGCGAGACGAGCTCGTCGTAGCGCCCGCCGCCCATGATCGAGCCGTACTGGGGCAGCTCGTCCAGGGTGGCCTCGAAGATGGGACCGGTGTAGTAGTCCATGCCCCGGGCCAGGCGGGGAAAGAACTGGACGCGCTCGGCACAGCCCAGGGCGCGCAGGTGGCTCCGGAGCTCGTCGACCTCCTTCAGGGTGGCCTCGACCCCCTCCACCCCAGAAAGGAGGGAGCGGGCCTTCTCCACCCGGGCGTCGTCGTCGGGCGCATCGAGGGCCAGGAAATCCTGCAGGGCCTCGATCTGTTCGGCGGGCAGGCCCAGTCCGGGGATCGGGGCACCCGATTCCTCGTCGATCCGGCCCTCGCCCAACTCGGCCCCCACTCCCTCCGGGCCGATCTTGTCCTCCTTGTCGATGACCCGGATGACCTCGGTCTGGCGGGAGACGTCGATTCCGGCCCGTCGGAGGGCCCCGTTGAGGATTCCGCGGTGGTTCCAGCGCAGGGTGTGCGCGCCCAGGCCCAGTTCGCCCAGGGCCTCGCTCATCGCGGCGAGGATCTCCGCGTCGGCCAGCATCGAGCGCGTTCCCACGATGTCGATGTCGAACTGGAGAAACTCGCGGAAACGCCCGGCGCCGGGTTTGTCCACCCGGAAGACCGGCCCCACCTGATAGCGCTTGAAGGGCCGGCGCAGCTCGGGGTGGGCAGCCACGAAACGCGCCAACGGGACGGTGAGATCGAAGCGAAGACCCAGCTCGGCGTCTTCCTCCTCATGCCTCCACCGGAAGATCCGCTGGCCGGTCTCGCCGGCCTTCGCCCCTGTCAACACCGAGGCGCGTTCGATGACCGGGGTCTCCAGGGGGGTGAAGCCGTAGCGCTCGAAGACCCCCCGCAGACGGTCGATCATCGCCTGACGGCGGCGGATGGGCGCGCCCAGGAGGTCGCGCATGCCCTTGGCCAGGATGGGATCGATGCGTCGGGCCATGCGCGGGATCGGACGGCTGGGGGACGGATGGAAGAATGGTACTGGCGGGTGGATTCGAACCACCGACCCCCAGATCCACAATCTGGTGCTCTAACCAACTGAGCTACGCCAGCACGCGGGGGACTAAGCTAATCGCCCGCGGTGGCAGGTGTCAAGGAGCCCCCCACCCGTTGCAGCGCATGGCGATGGGGCGCGGCACGCAGGGCACGGCGACACGTGGTTTCCCCCCCGTTTGTCCCCAGCGGGTGGAAAAGCCGCCGGAATGCCGCCTGCGAGCGGAACGAGCCGATATCGCCCAATGGAACCCCGTTTCGCGCAAGAAGATATACGATCGTTCACTCGGGTTTTTTCTACCCCCCTGCGGGGGTGGATTGTCTTGGACCGAACTGTGGAGCTACCTATCTTCCTCTCGATTCGCGGGCGAGGATTCGCCCTTCTCCATGGACCATCAACCGGGACGGTATGTTCATGTTGACCGCCTTCGTTCCCAGGGAAACCCACCCTGGCGAGACCCGGGTGGCTGCGACACCGGACACGGTGGCTCGTCTCATCAAAGCCGGCTTCGCGGTCACGGTGGAGAGTGGGGCGGGGTCGGGGTCACTCATCGATGACCAGGCCTACCGGGATGCGGGGGCCAAGATCGTGCCCGACGCTTCCGCTGGCTACGCCGACGCCGACCTGGTTCTCAAGTACCATCCGCCGACGCCCGAAGAAGTGAAGATGATGAAGGAGGGCAGCCTCCTCATCTCCTTCCTCTACCCCACGCGCAACCTCGAGCTCGTGAAATCCCTCCAGGCCAGGCGGATCACCGCCCTGGCCATGGACTGCATGCCCCGCATCACCCGGGCCCAGAAGATGGACGCACTCAGCTCGCAGGCGAACATCTCCGGCTACAAGGCCGTCATCCTGGCCGCCGACCATCTGCCCAAGATCTTCCCGATGATGACCACTCCGGCGGGAACCATCAAGCCGGCCCACGTGGTCATCCTCGGCGCCGGGGTCGCCGGGCTGCAGGCCATCGCGACGGCCAAGCGCCTGGGCGCGGTGGTGGAGGTCAGTGACGTCCGCCCGGCGGTGAAGGAGCAGGTCCAGAGCCTCGGCGGCAAGTACATCGAGGTTCCCCTGGACGAGGACGCGGCCGACATCGAGGACAAGGACGGCTACGCCAAGGAGCAGAGTGAGGAATTCCTCGCGCGCCAGCGCGCCCTGGTCAAGGAGCGCATCGAACAGGCGGACGTGGTCATCACCACCGCGGCCATCCCGGGCAAGCCGGCCCCGAAGCTGGTCACCGAGGACATGGTGAAGAACATGCGCGACGGCTCGGTCATCGTCGATCTGGCGGTGGAGACCGGTGGCAACTGCGAACTCAGCGAAGCCGGCGAGGTCGTCGTCAAGCACGGGGTCACCATCGTCGGCCTGCGCAACGTGCCGGGTCTGGTCCCGGTGAACGCCTCGGAGATGTACGCCAAGAACGTGCTGAATCTCATCTCGGACATGATCGATCGCGAGGGCAACTTCCGCGTCGATCTCGAGGACGAAGCCGTCGGAGGATGCACCGTCCTCCACGAGGGCAAGATCCACCACCCCGCCACGGCCGAGGCCCTCGGCGAGAAGGGAGGAGAGTGACCATGTCCCCGTTCATGATGGGACTGACCGTCTTCGTGCTGGCCATTTTCCTGGGTGTCGAACTCATCACGAAGGTGCCGCCGACCCTGCACACCCCCCTGATGTCCGGCGCCAACGCCATTTCCGGTATCACCATCGTCGGCGCGCTCTATTGCGCACAGACCGGCGCGGTCAACGTCGCCAACATCCTCGGCCTGGTCGCCATCGCCGTCGCCATGATCAACGTGGTCGGCGGTTTCCTGGTGACCGACCGGATGTTGAAGATGTTCGGGAGGAAGGGATAGGCCATGACGAACAATCTCATTCCCCTGGGCTACCTCGTGGCCACCGCGTTCTTCATCTTCGGCATCAAGCGCCTCTCGAAGGTGCGGACCGCCCGCCAGGGCAACCAGCTCGCCGCCGTGGGCATGCTGCTGGCCATCATCCTCACCGTCCTGGACATCAACCTGAAGGCCAACGGAGCGGTCGACTACCGCTACATGATCGCCGGAGTCATCATCGGCAGCCTCATCGGCGCGATCGCGGCCATCCGGGTGGAAATGACCCAGATGCCCGAGATGGTGGCCATCTTCAACGGCTTCGGCGGGATGGCCTCGGCCCTGGTCGGCCTGAGCGTGGTCTGGCGAGCCGTCCACCATCAGATGGCGCAGAGCCACTACACCGGCGCGCTGGAGGTCCACACCATCCTGGGTGGAACGGACGTGGCGGTCTCGACCGTCCTGTCCCTCCTGGTCGGTGCGCTCACCCTCACCGGCAGCCTGGTGGCCTACGCCAAGCTCGCAGGCAAGATGACCGGCAACCCCATCCTGCTGCCGGGCCGGCACGTGGTGAACGTCCTGTTGCTGGGCTTCGCCCTGGCCGTGGCCGGCATGCTCGCCTTCGGAAGCTATCCCGGGATCACCGTGCTGATCCTCTGTCTCGGCGTGCTCGCCGCCGCCCTGATCCTCGGCGTGATGGCGGTCATCCCCATCGGCGGGGCCGACATGCCGGTGGTGATCTCGCTGCTGAACTCCTACTCGGGGATCGCCGCCGCGATGACCGGCTTCGTCCTGCGCAACAACCTGCTGATCGTCTCCGGCTCGCTGGTGGGCGCCTCCGGTCTCATCCTGACCCAGATCATGTGCAAGGCGATGAACCGCAGCCTGGCCAACGTGCTCTTCGGCGGCTTCGGCGGCGACAGCGGGGACAGCGCGGCCCAGAGCGCCGGTTACACCAACATCACCGAAGCGGGGCCGGAGGAGATGGCCATGATGCTCGAGGACGCCGAATCGGTGGTCTTCGTGCCCGGCTACGGACTCGCCGTCGCCCAGGCCCAGCACGTGACCAAGGAGCTGGGCGACCTGCTGGAGAAGCGCGGCACCAAGGTGAGCTACGCCATCCATCCGGTGGCCGGACGCATGCCCGGTCACATGAACGTGCTGCTGGCCGAGGCCGACGTGCCCTACGAGCAGCTCATCGAGATGGACGACATCAACCCGGAGTTCAAGACCACCGACGTGGCCATCGTGCTCGGCGCCAACGACGTGGTCAACCCGGCGGCCATCAACGATCCCTCGAGCCCCATCGCGGGCATGCCCATCCTGAACGTCCACGAAGCCCGCACGGTCTTCATCATCAAGCGCTCGCTGTCGCCCGGCTTCGCCGGCATCCCCAACGAGCTCTTCGACTACGACAATGCGATCATGGTCTTCGGGGACGCCAAGAAGGTGCTGACCGAGGTGGTCAACGAGGTGAAGGAGGCGTCCTAGACGCCGCCACTGCCTGCCCCGTTGCAGATCGAGCGCCCCCATCCAGGGCGAAGGAACGGCGCCTCCCGCACCTGCGGGGGGCGCCCGTCTTTCACCCTTCTTCGGTCGTGATCCAGTACAGGCGGTGGACGACCACCGGGCGGGCGAGGGCCCGCAGGGTTGGGCTGCGATGGGTGATGTCCTCCGGCTCTCCGCCGCCGGGATCCTGCACCCGAAGTCCCTTCCTGCCCTGCTGCGGCGCATACGGACGGTACGGAACGTCCGCCGCCCGATCGAGCCACACCGCCGTCGGCGGATCGAGACCCTCGCGGCGGGCGTCCTCGCGCCGGCGTTGCATCTCCTCATCGAGCGCGGTGGGGTCCTCCCCGTAGACCGTCATCGCCCGCGGCGGCCGACGCTCCCGTAGCGCCCGGGTGAGCGCGCGCACGGTGGCGTCCTCGTGCTCGGCGAGCCGGTCGAGTTCGACCAGGAAATGCGCGTCTCTCAGGGCGAGGTAGCGCGACAGGGTGATCTCGTCCTCATGGAGCACCGCAAAGGCCGGACAGCTCTTGGGCGTCGCCCCCGGACCGAGGGCACGCAGACGCTCCCCCAATCGTGCGAAGGCGGTCTCCAGGGCCCGGCTGGTCTTGTGCAGATAGACATTCTGGAACATGTGGTAGCGTCCGATCAGGTACTGCTCGACCGCGCTCGTCCCCTTCGGATCGATGAGGATGGCCCGGCCGTCCCGGCTGGGAAGGACAGCCCGGATCAACCAGTCCCGATCGAAGGAACCGTAGTGGGTTCCGGTGTACAGGGCGTCGCGCCGCAGGTAGTCCATGCGGTCACAGTCGAGCGAGCTGGAGACCAGGTCGGCCAACCAGGCCAGGCCCTCCTCGGCCACCTCGTTGCGCAGCAACTGCAGCACGCGGCCGCGCGTGCCCGGATGCACGGCCTCCAGGCGCTCGCCGATCTCGGGGCCCTCCTCGATCATCCTCCGCGTCCACTCCTCGTGGGGCCTGCCGGCCAGCGCCTCGAAGGTGTGGCTGAAGGGGCCGTGGCCCAGGTCGTGGACCAGACAGGCGAGGGCCGTGGCCACGAACCACTCGTCGGGAATGTCCGCGCCCGCCGCCCGCAATTGACGCATCGTGCGCTGGGCGCCCTGGAAGGTCCCCAGGCTGTGGGCGAAGCGGGTGTGGGTGGCGCCCGGATAGATCCACTCGGAGAATCCGAGCTGACGGATGCCTCTGAGGCGCTGCATCTCCATCGAATCGATCACCTCGCGCACCCGCGCGGCGGGCACACCAGGAAGGCGATCGAGGTCGATGATCCCCTCGACGGGATCCTTGATCTTGGTGGTCGCCATCCCCCCTCCTTCGACTCGCTCCTGCGCGCGCCCCCACCCTCGATGGCCGGCGGAGCGGCCCGCTCGAGGCTCCGCGGCCGACCTGCGGGAGCGGCGCGGGGCCGGCCGTCCCGCGGAAGGTAGCGCCCCGCAGCCCGCTTGGGCCAGGATGGATGTGGAGAATCCCCGGCCGGTGCCCTAGCTTCTGGACATCATGAACCCTCCGCAGGTCCTCCCGTTGGGGCTCGACGAACTCGGCGCCTTCGTCCGGCCCGTTCGCTGGGGCTGCCGTCTGCTCGACCTCCGTCCGGCCGACCCGGCTCCCCGGTGGCATCTGGCCGGCAGCGCGTGGTGGCCCAATGCCTCCGATCCGCCCACCCACCTGCTGCCTCCCCGGGGATCCACCGTGCTCGCCGTGGCCCCCGATCCGGAGCGGGCACGCGAGGTGGCCCGTCGCATCGCCCTCCGGGGCCTCCCCTCGTTCTGGCTCGACGCCCCCTACGACGATGCCCTCGTGTCCCGGCTCGAGGCACACGGGCTCGCGCTCCGTCCAGGACCGCCGGACGGGGCGATGTGGGCGCCGGACCGCTATCTGTGGAAGTGGCGGCACCAACTTCCACCGCCGGAGACGGGCCCGGTCGCGGACCTCGGAGCGGGCAATGGCCGCAACAGCGTCTTCCTCGCCCAGAACGGGTGGGAGGTGCACGCCTACGACCGTCTTCCCGATGCCCTCGCCCTGGCCTCCCAGCGCGCGGCGGTGCACGGCGTGGAGATCCACACATATCAGGAAAAGTTGATTGATTGGCCCGACTTACCCCCCGGGCCCTTCGCCCTCCTGCTCTTCCTGCGCTTCCATCACCCCCGGCTGCTGGAGACGGCGGCCGAGCACCTGGTCGAGGGCGGGATCATCCTCATGAGCACCTACCGGGCCGAAGGCCCCGGTGAGCGGGCCCACCGCGTACCTCTCCCCGAACTCAAGGCGTGGTTCCCGCCGTCCCGCTGGACCCTTCTCGATCGCACGGAAGAGCGCGACGAGCGGGGGGAGCCCCTGCTCTCGCTGGTGATCCAGCTCAGGAGCGCAGGCGAAGGATCCGGCGTGTGAGGTGCTCGTCGCCGATCTCGACGTCGAGATAATAGGCCCCGGCCACGACCGGCCGGCCCATCCAGTCCTTCCCGTCCCATTCCACCTGCACGGTCCCCTGGGCGGAGGCACGCCGGATGAGCGTCCGCACCAGCTTGCCCGTGACGTTGTAGACGGAGATCCGCAGCGGCGGCGCGCTCCCGAAGGGCGGCGGGGCGGAGAGATCGACCCCGGCCGGCGCACCCTCGGGGAAGAAGAAGGCCTCCCCCACGGTCACCGGAATCCGCACCCGGATGCTGGTCCGCTCACGGAAGGGATTGGGCCAGGCCTCCAGGAGCTCCGGAGCGAGCTTCCGGGGCGTCTCGTTCTTGGGATTCATATCAACAGATTTCGATTGCAGGCGGGGGTCGATCTCCAGGCGGGGCTGGCTGTCCAGCATCACCCCGGTATCCAGGGGAAGCTGCAGGACGAGCGGCTGTCCGGAGGCGGCAGCGGCCAACAGGGCGGGGATGAGCTCCGTCCCCAGGGGAAGGCGATAGAAGGCCCGCAGCCGGTCGCCTCCCTCCCACCATCGCGCGAGCGGGAAGCCCTCCCACTCCAGGGCCTCTCCGTCCAGCGCCCCGTGACCCCTCAAACCCTCGATCTCCACCCACAGCTCGTATTCGTCGGGCGGACGCCAGCTCAGGCGAAGCCGGCTGCCGGCGATGGAGGCCGAACGGCAATTGTAGCAGAGTGGTGGAAGTTCCAGCCGGTGAGACGATCTATCGATCGATTTCGATTCGATCTGGAGATCCCCCGCCTCCCGGGGCACCATGCGCAGGGCCTGTCCCCCGTTGTATCGCAACGAGGCCTCGCTCCGCCCGGTGACCAGGGCCAGGAGCCATGAGGCCCGCCCCGGCTGCGCCACCGGCAGCCTCATGATCAACCGTCCATCCTCACCGCTCTCCATCTCCGCCGAGGCCGCGTGTTCCAGGGTCAGCAAGCCCAGGACCACCCTCCGTCCCCGGTCATCCTCCACTCGCAGATGTGGCCAGCGCCGCCTACCTCCCGACGCGGCGGCTCGTCCGTGCGGCTTCAGCTCGACCTCTTCGATCGTGCTCGTGGGCTCCTGGCGTCCATTCCCCCACCCCTCGGCCATCACCCACTCCACCTCGAGACCGGCCGGCTCGCCGCCATCGAAGCGCAGATTCCACACCACGAGATCGTCGACCTGGAAATAGGGCCAGTGGTACCATTCGCTCCGCAGACGTCCGTCCGCCACCCTCTCCGCCCGGCCCTGCACTTCAAGCCCCGCTACCTCCACCGGGCGACCGGGCAGGGGCGGGCCTCCCTCACCCCCCATCCCCTCCACCGGCGAGGCGTCCATCCACTCCGACCCCAATCCATCCCGCTCTCCGCGCAGCAGCACCCGCACTCGCAGCCGCCCGAGAGCGCGCCCCTCCCACATCAGACCCAGTTCGTGGGCACTCTCCACCTGTACGGTCACCCCGGTCGGCAGCACGAAGGTCGGCGAGCCCTCCACCCCGTCCACACCGGCCTCCACCGCCGGCTCGACAGCGGTCGATGAGGCCTCAGCCGGCAGGGCCGACCACGGCAGCTCCGGCGCGGCACCGCCCCGTCCGGCTCCGACCACCCCCACCAACAAGAGGGCGCCCAGCCATGTACATCGGAACCACCGGGAACTCGACATGATCGGGATTCTCCCCCGTGCGCTGGCGCCTAGGCCGGCGACTCCGGTTCATCCTCGCCGGCCACCGTCTCCAGCTCGGCCGAGGATGCCACCGGCGCCACCGTCGCCACCGCGTCCTCCGGGCCGAGGTTGATGAGCTTCACTCCCTGGGTATTGCGTCCCATGGTGGAGATGCTGTCCATCGCCATGCGGATCACGATGCCGTTGCGGGTGATGACCATCAGCTCCTCCTGCGGGCGCGCCGCCTGCACGCCCACCAGGGGGCCGTTGCGGCGGGTGATGTTCATGGTGATGATCCCCTTCCCGCCCCGGCCCTGCACCCGGTACTCCTCCAGCGGCGTCCGCTTGCCGTAGCCGTTCTCCGTCACCGAGAGCACGCTCACCTCATCATCCCCCGGCTGGACCACGATCATCCCGACGACCCGATCGTCGGCCGACGAGAGCTCGATCCCCTTCACCCCGCGCGCGGTCCGCCCCATCGGCCGCACGTCGTTCTCGTCGAAGCGGATCGACTTGCCCGAACGCACCGCGAGGATGACGTGGTTGCTTCCGTCGGTCAGCGCCGCGTCCATCAACTGGTCGCCCTCGACCACCTCGATCGCCCGGATCCCCGAGCGCCGGATGTTCGAGAACTGCGACAGGGCCGTCCGCTTCACCAGGCCAGCCCGGGTGACGAAGAAGACGTACTTGTCCTCGTCGAAGCCTCCGGGCACGGGCACGATGGCCCGCACGCTCTCCTCCTTCTCCAGCTGCAGGAGGTTGACGATGGCCTTGCCCTTGGCCGCCCGGCCCGCCTGCGGGATCTGGTGCACCTTCAGCCAATGGCAACGCCCGGTGCTGGTGAAGACCAGCAGGTACTGGTGCGTGTTGGCCACGAAGAGGTGTTCCACCCAGTCCTCTTCCTTCAGGGAAGCGCCGGTCACGCCGCGGCCGCCGCGCCCCTGGATGCGGTAGGTGTCCACCGGCAGGCGCTTGGCGTACTGCGCGTGGCTGATCGTCACCACCATGTCCTCTTCGGGAATCAGATCCTCCATCGACAGGTCGCCGAGATCGTCGAGGATCTCGGTCCGACGTTCGTCGCCGAAGCGCTCGCGCACGTCGAGGAGCTCTTCCTTGATGATCGCGATCTGCATGTCGCGGCTCTGCAGGATGCTCCGCAGGCGCTCGATCTGCTGGATCAGCTCGAGGTATTCCTTCTCGATCTTGTCCCGCTCGAGCCCGGTCAGGCGCTGGAGTCTCAGATCGAGGATGGCCTGGGCCTGCACCTCGCTCAGGCCGAAGCGCTCCATCAGGCGCTGCCGCGCGGTCGGACCATCCGGGCTCTTCTTGATGAGCTCGACCACCTCGTCGATGTTCTCCAGGGCGATGCGATAGCCCTCGAGGATGTGGGCCCGCTCCTCGGCCTTGCGCAGCTCGAAGCGGGTCCGGCGGACGATGACCTCCTCGCGGAACTTCAGGTATTCCTCCATCATCTCCTTGAGGCTCAGCACCCGCGGCTGCGTTCCCACAAGGGCGATGTTGTTCACACCGAAGGTCGTCTGCATCTGGGTATGTTTGAAGAGCTGGTTGAGCACCACCTCGCGGTGGGCATCCTTCTTCAGAAGGATGACGATCCTCATCCCGTCGCGATCGCTCTCGTCGGCCAGATCGCCGATGCCCTCGATCACACCGTCCCGCACCTGCTGGGCGATCTTCTGGATGAGCTCGCTCTTGTTTACGAAGTAGGGGATCTCGGTGACGATGATCGCGTCGCGCCCGTTGGGACGCTCCTCGAACTCCGTTCGCGCCCGCATCACCACCCGGCCCCGGCCCCGCGCGATGTAGTCGATGATCCCCTGGCGCCCGTAGACGATACCGCCGGTGGGGAAGTCGGGCCCCTGGACATAGTCCAGCAGACGCACGGCGTCCATCTCGGGGTCCTCCAGCAGCGCCACCAGGCCGTCGACGACCTCCCGCAGGTTGTGCGGAGGACAGTTCGTCGCCATTCCCACCGCGATTCCCGTGCTGCCGTTGATGAGCAGGTTCGGGATCGCGCTCGGAAGCACCGACGGCATCTCCCGCGAGCCATCGTAGTTGGGAACGAAGTCGACGGTGTCCTTGTCCAGGTCGCGCAGCATCTCCATCGCGATCGGAGCCAGCCGCGCCTCGGTGTATCTCTCCGCGGCCGGGCTGTCGCCATCGATCGATCCGAAGTTTCCCTGGCCGTCCACCAGGGGATAGCGCAGCGAGAAGTCCTGGGCCATGCGTACCAGGGTGTCGTACACCGCGGTGGTCCCGTGCGGATGGTAGTTGCCCGTGGTGTCACCGGTGATCTTCGCGCTCTTGCGGTAGGGCCGGTTCGGCGCGAGGTTCAGGTCGTTCATCGCCGTCAAGACCCGCCGGTGCACCGGCTTCAGCCCGTCGCGCACATCGGGCAACGCCCGGGAGATGATGACCGACATCGAATAGTCGAGATACGCCGACTTCATCTTGTCGTCGATGTCGACTGTCAGGATGTGTTCGTTCGTCTCTGGCACCGTCACATGCTCCTGTCAGATGTCCAATTGCTCGAGGTCGACGGAGGAGGCGTGCTCTTCGATGAATTTCCGGCGCGGTTCCACCAGCTCGCCCATGAGCATCGTGAACACGCGATCGGCTTCCTGCTCATGGTACTCGTCATCGCGGAGCTGCACCCGGGTCAAGGTCCGGGTCTCAGGATTCATCGTCGTTTCCCACAACTGCTCTGGATTCATCTCGCCGAGGCCCTTGTAGCGCTGCACGTAGACGCCCTTCGGCCCGCCCAGCTCTTCGATGAAGCGGTCGCGCTCCTCCTCGCTGTGCGCGTAGAACTCCCTCTTCCCCTTCGACACGCGGTACAACGGAGGCTCGGCGATGTAGACATGTCCATTCTTGATCAGGTCGGACATGTAGCGGTACAGCAGGGTCAGGATGAGGGTGCGGATGTGGCTGCCGTCCACGTCGGCGTCGGTCATG
>JAOZPE010000075.1 GCA_029932915.1 Candidatus Krumholzibacteriia bacterium | reverse complement strand
TCCCACCTGCTCCCCCCCCTACGCCATCATGGACGGGAGGCCCCGCACCCTGGGGGCAACGAGCCGGCAGCGGCGGAGTCCTCGACCTGGGCGCGGCACACCGGCGGCGGCCCAAGCGCCGCGGGGCGCGGACGACGCCGCGGGAAGCGGCGCCACCGCCAAGCCGACCGCCGCAGCGCCCGACCCGGCGGGTGCCGATGCAGCCAACGACCCCGAGCGCCCCGACCGCGGCCGCCTCTACTGGGGCTACCTGGTGGGAATGACCCTGCTGTCGGTCGCCATCGTCCAGGCCGTTCCCAACCCCGTCCTCCTGCTCACCGTCCTGGGCGCGGTCACCTTCGTCTTCAGCCCCATCTACTACGCGCTGAACACCTGGGCCGTCACCCATCTCATCGACGACCCCGCTCTGCGCCCCTCCCGCTGGGCCCTGGCCGTGGCCTTCGTGGGCATCGCCTTCCTGGTGGCCGTGGCCGTGCTGCTGCTCTCGTTGCAGTGATCCGGTACATTCCTTGACGTCTCTTTCGCGCAAGCCGTACACTGAATGGGCAATGGCCGGTCGAATCTCGCGGGGGCCGGCCTTTCCACTCATTCGGGCACTCCTGACGGTCCCAACGACTCGAGTGCTGCTCCCACGATGAACGAGACCGTACGCTCCCTCGACTCCCGCCCCAAGAAGGCTCGCCGGACCGTTCTCCTCGCCGATGACAGCAAGAGTTTCGTCGCCGTCATCGGGAATGTCCTGAACCGCCAATACAATGTGCTGAGCTGCTACCGGCCCGAGGACGCGCTCGAGATCATCGCCTCCCACCACGTCGACATCCTGTTGGCCGACCTCTTCTTCGATGAAGCCGATACCGAGATGGATGGCTTCAGCCTGCTCGAGCGCATGGCCCAAGACTATCCGGAGATTCCCATCATCGTGGTCAGCCGGACCGAGGATCCCCGGGACACCACCCGCATCCTCGATCTGGGCGCCTTCTCCTTCGTGAGCAAGCACTTCGATCCCGACGAGCTCACATCCCTCATCCACCGCGCCATCCACTCCCGCTTCCTGGAACGGCAGTACGAGTTCCTGCGCACCCGCGATGCCATCGTCGAGGGCGACATCATCCACAAGTGCGCGGCCATGCAACGGGTCCTCGACGATGTCAAGCGCTTCGCGCCTTCCCACACCCCTGTCCTCATCACCGGGGAGACGGGGACCGGGAAGGACCTGGTGGCGAAACTCATCCACCAGAGAAGCGGACGCGAAGGCCCTTACCATGCCCTGAACATCTCCTCGCTCTCCGAATCGCTCTTCGAGGCGGAACTCTTCGGGCACGAGCGGGGCGCGTTCACCGACGCCCGCGCCTCCCGGCCCGGTCTCATCGAGATGAGCGACGGCGGCACCTTGTTCCTCGATGAGATCGGCGCGGTCGCCCCGGAGAAACAAGCCGCGCTGTTGCGCGTCATCGAAGATGGAAGGATCCGCAGGGTCGGCTCGGGCATCGAACGCCCCGTCGATGTCCGTTTCCTCTTCGCCACCAATGACGACCTCGAGGACATGGTTCGCCGGGGCCTGTTCCGGGAAGACCTGTGGTACCGCCTGAGCCGCCTGCAGATCCACCTTCCGGCCCTGCGCGAGCGCGAGACGGACGTTCTGTACATCGCCGAAGCCCTGCTGCAGAAGCTCGAACGATATCATTCCTGCCGCCTGGGCAGCGACGCGAGGGAACTCCTCCTCAGGGCCGACCTGAAGGGAAATGTCCGCGAGTTGGAAGGCCTCCTCGAACGCGCAGTGCTCTACGACGACGACGGCATCATCGATGGCATGGACCTCGAACGCGCCGGGTTGCGGCTGAACGAAGCATCGGATGACGAGATGACGGCCACGTCGGCTGCCGTTCCATCCGACGGCAACGGAAGCGGGGACCCCTTTGAAGACACTGTCCGCGCGCTGCCTTCCGAGGAACTGATCCCCTACGCCGATTCCTCCACTCGCCTGACGAAAGCCCTCCGTGCAAGGCTGGTTGAACAATCCCTGGCCCTCTACGGAGGCAATGTCACGAAGGCCGCCAAGCACTGTGGGGTATCCCGTCCGACCTTCTACGGTTGGCTCCTCGAACTCGGGTACGCCCGCGAGGCCTCGCCGCCATCGTCCCCCGGCTTCGAGGATGGAACCGATCGAGCCACCGCCACCGATTCGTGAGGGAGCGACGATCGCACTCGAGGTTTCCATTGAGTTCTCGCCTCACCTTCATCCTGCGAAACTCGGCCGTAGCCGTCGCTCTGGCGCTGTGGCTCGTCGCTCTGCCCGCGTGGTCCGGCCATGCCCCGCCCGCATGGTCCGCAGATGCAGAGATCGCCTGGACTCTCACCGGCGAGGATTGCCCGGGGGGCGATGACTTCAACGCGGTCTTGAACACGCCCTCGGCCGTCCTGGTGGGAACCGATGCGGGGCTCTTCGCGCACGATGGCCTGAGGTGGACGGCCACTGCGGTCGACGACACCGTGCGCTGGCTCGCCGAGGTCGACGATAGCGTGTGGGCCGGTGGAGCGACGGGGGTGTGGCGGCGATCTTCGTCCACCGAGCCCTTCAGAAAGATGCCCGGCGGGCCGGCTGGGGTCCGCTGTGGTCTCGTGGTACAAGACACCACCGGAACCACCACCGTATGGCTCGGCAGTGACAACGGTCTCCACGTCTGGCGCGACGGGCAGTGGCAGCACGCCGTTTCCGGAAGCTCCATTCGTTGCCTGGTCCAGCATCCCGACCGAGGGTTGTTGGCCGGCAGCCATGGAGACGGGCTCTATCTCGTCGCAAACAATGGGCAGATCCGCCACGTGCTCGCGCCCTTTGCCGGAGTCCAGGATTCCCTGGCCGGGAACTTCATCCATGACATCCAGGTGGCGCGCGACGGAAGCGTCTATCTGGCCACGAGCTGGGAAGACCTGTCGCCTCGCTACGCCGCGTACCAGAACGCGGTCCACCAGGGATTGATCTCCCCGAAAGATGGCGATTCCTTCCTGCGCAGCGCCCTGTGCCGCTGGTCGGATTCCGGCTGGGAGATCACCTACCTCCATCAGAACTACAACCGGGACGTCCAGCACCTTCTGCTCGACAAGTGGGTTCTCTATTCGGGCGATTGCGATCGGGACGGACAGGTGGAGATCATTCTGGTCTCGAAGCTCCAACGCGAACTGCATCCGCAGGGCATGGCCTGTTTCGATGCAGCAACGGGACAGCTCGAGTGGTCCATCGAAAGTGCCGCCCCCCCGTTCTCACTCGTTCCCCTGCAAACTCCGAAGGATGAGCCGCTGCGCTTTCTGAGCTTCCTCTGGCCGCACGATTTCGGCAGCATCTACCGCAACACCCGGGATGATTCGGCCCGCTTGCAGGTGATCGATGGCAAAGGGACGGTTCTGCGTGACTTCGATCTCGAGGCTCCACTGGCCACCCTGTTCGTGCCCATCCACAGCTATCTGCGTGAGGAGCCGTGTCACGATCCCATCTATTTCTACACCTTCCACGATCAGAACACGCTGACCGCTGCCGGGCGTTTCGATCCCCGCTCGTTGTCTTTCGAGAGTGTCCCACTCCCGGACTTCCCGGCCGCCAACCGCCTGGTCGTCGCACCCTATCTGCCCGTGGCCTCCGGCGACCTGGCAGTCTTTCCCGATGCCAAGTATGACGTCAACGGTCTTTTCTTCCTCACCGCCCTCGACCGCGGCCACTGCTTGCAGACCCTCGACGCCTCACCACTGCTCCCCAGGCAACCCGATGGAAAGTACCAGGCCGCTTTCGCCCTTCAGTTGGAAGACGAGCGAAGTTGGACCATTTGGATGGGGGTCGGATCGACACCCCTGGTCCGTTGGTCTTCCCGCGGCGTCCGTTCGGTTCCGGTGCGCTTCGATCCGCCATGGGATTCTCCCTCGTCCTTGAGCCGGTCCATCGGCCCGGGCTGGACCCTGACCCATCGCGACCTCGATGGACGCCGTCTTCGGGTCTACCGGCGCCTGGGCGATGGACCATTGCGCGCGCACGACAAGCCAGTCGGCCCGGGCTTCCTTCCCGCTTACGCCGTCCCCGTCCTGCCTTCCGATGAGAGCGACAGCATGTCCTTCCGTCTGGCGGCAGATCTTCCTCTGACTAGTACGTTTCTTCGGGCAAGGCCTGAGGATTTTCCCTACTGGCTGTATTCCAATCCTCGGACCGGACGAAAGGAATGGCTGGAAGCCTCGGCGGTCGAAGGCTCGCTTCTGGTGCGGGATGACCGGGGTGAAGTCCGATCGCACATTGCCCTTCCTCCGGACTTCGCCGATTCAGCCGGTCTCACCTGGCTCACCGGAGGCACTCCCGTCAAGCTGCACGGACACGATTGTGCGGTGCTATGCAACCTCACCAGTTTTCCCTATACCTCCATCCTCTTCGACCCGGTGACCCGAAGCTGGGGCCCTCGCTACGCCTGGCCCAACCACTTCGTCGATCTGCATGCCAGCGCCCTGACCGCCATCGATCCCCACGACGGATGGCTAGGCACCGAGAGAGGAATTCGCGCTTGGAATCCGCCGGCCTCTGCGGAAAGCGGAGAAGATATTCTGCTGCCACATCTGCGCACCCGCGGATTCGTCCGCCCCCCCGGCCATGGGACCTGGGTCTTCGGCCGGGGCGGACTCCTCGAATTCGATCGCGCGCCTACGGTTGTGCAACAAGACGTGTCCGCGGTCACGCGGTGCGAAGACGGCCTGCTCGCGGCCGCCCACGACTCGCTGCTCTTCTTTTCGAAGGATGGAGCTCGTTCCTCCCTCAAGTACTTGCCCATCCCTGTGGATCTCAAGCACACCCGCCTGCAGCTTGGTTCGGCCGATGACGGAACCACCTGGTATCAGTTCACCGAGCCCACATGGGTCGGATCGAGCGCCCACCTGATGCGTGAACGTCCAGATCGCTGGCCAAAGCTCCATAATGGTCTCTTCCATGAGGGCGCACTGTGGGCGGTCTTTGACCTGCGGCGCATTTCAAAGAAGCGATATCTGGTTGCCACTGAACGATCCGTCTTCATCACCGACCTGGACCGGGATTCTACCCTGGAACTCTTCAACTCATCCGTCCGCGCGCGAGCGATTCTGCCCGTGGACGAAAAGCAGTGGCTGGTCTCCACCGTGGATGGTCCGGTCTACAGGATCAGCGCTTCGGGAGACAGTTTCCGGGTCGCTCTGGCCGATTCCACCCGGGGGCCCGAGACGGCCATCCTCGATTGGGATGTCGAGGGCGGCCGCGTCTGGACCTTGACCCCCTCAACCGTGAGCTGCCGGTCCGGCGACGGAAGCGAATGGAACCATGCGTTACCCAAGGACATGAAGGTGTCCGCCATGGAACCTGTCGGCGATGGAAGCGCTTGGCTGATCCTCTCCCACCGCTTGTGGCGTGCGTCACCGGTGGGAGTCTTCCCCACAAGCTTGCCTGGCATTCCCGCCGAGGAAATCACCGCGATCGTCGACGGCAGAGGCGTGGCATGGCCCGATACGGCATGGCCCGATACGACCGGTTCTGCACACGACGGACGGAAGCGGTCCTTCTATGTGCTCGCCGATCGTGTGCTGTATGAAGTCGAGCATCGCAAGGTCCAGGAGCTCCAGACCCGGGCCATCGTCGAAGGCGACACTCTTCTCACCGTGGCTTGGAGTGATGGACCGCTGCGTACGGTGGCCATGGCTGTCCGGGACACGCGAAGCGAGGACGAGTATCGCCTTCTGCCCACCACACCGACCCACGGCCCTGCCCTGAAGGCCTTCCTCGCAAGACCGGCGCGCGGCCGGCAACGGATCGAGGTTCTGGCTATCGATGCCATGGGCCTGGCCGCTGGTGAACCGATGGTTCTGCGACGCGTGATCCGCGAAGCCAGCCTGTCGGTGATCCTTGCGACCGCTCTCCTTCCGCCCCTGCTGCTTCTGTTGTGGATCGTGGAGATGAAATGGCCCTGGCGGCGCATTGCTCTCAGCCTGGCCGCTACGGCCGTTGTGTTGTTGGCCATCCACCAACTCCTGCTCTTCCAGGTACGATGGGATCTGAGTGCCGCAGGAACTGGTCTTGCGTTGGTAGCAGGGGTTTCCATCAGGCGCAGACGCCAGGCCCGTACTGTGGATCCACAAGTGGCAATCGAAGGCCTGTACGACGCGTTGAAGGCTTTTCGACACCGGGGATCGTCCAGCAATCCGGTGGATGATCTGCTCCTGTTCAGCCGGCATGCCGAGGCATTGAGCGAGAATGAAGAAGACCTCCTGGAGAAAGTGCGGTCGACGGCCCACGACATCCTCAGCGCCACCGATGAACTCGAACGCAGCGGCCGAACCCTGGTGCCCGCGACCGGTCTCGACCCTCTCCTGTTGCGTCAATTGTTTCTCCACCTCGAGGAACTCAGGATGGCCAGCCTTCAACTCGTCGAGGCGGCGGAAGCCCGAGAGCTCTGGCTGAAGAGTCTCGATCACCGCCGCGCGATCACCGACATCTGCCGCGGTTTCCTGCAATCGACCGAGCGCGTGGCCGAACTTCTCCGCAGTTACCGGCCCGTGGAGGCCACGGCCTTTCTCCGCACCTACGCAACCGCGCTGCATTCACGTCACGCCCACCTCGTCCACCTCTCCCTTCCCGAGCGGACATGTCTGCTTCCCCTCCTGCAACGGGAGCTCGAAGAAATCCTCGACAATCTCGTGCGCAATGCCGCGTCTGTGATTCCCGAGGGAACCGAATTGGAACTGTGGATCTCCGTCGCAGAACT
>JAOZPE010000017.1:12835-59379 GCA_029932915.1 Candidatus Krumholzibacteriia bacterium | reverse complement strand
CGAAGATACCTCCGCCGACCATTCCACCGATCCCGATGGCGATGGCGCCGAGCAGGCTGACGCCTCCTCTTGCATTGCCCATGAGCCGGAACCTTTCGAGGCAAATCTGTGGATGTATCCCGGTTGTTCCTTGTTCTCGATAGAGTTTGAGAGCTTGCGGGAAGGCGCTGACAAGAGGCCATTCGGTTCTTGACAAGAGGAAACGCTACCGGTTATAGGGGACTTGGTCAACCGGCTCCCTGAACATCTCGAAGATGGTGACAAGAGGTCGTCTTGGACAATCTCAGGGGGTTGATGTGTATCCTGATGGTGCGCTGTCAGAGGAAGACCGGAGTTTGTTGATTGGGCAGAGTCCCTCCATCCAGGCTCTGAGAAAGAGAATCGAGACCGTTGCCAGGACCCAACCTTCGGTGACGGTACTCATCTGGGGGCCGTCGGGTTCGGGAAAGGAACTGGTGGCCCAGGAGATCCACCGTCTCAACCCCTTGACGAGCAAGGGGAAGTTCATTCCCGTCGATCTCAGCTATGTTCCCAGGGAGCTGGCCGGTAGCCGCCTCTTCGGCCACGAGCGAGGCGCTTTCACAGGGGCGCACGATCGTCGCCGCGGTGCCTTCGAAGAAGGGGCAGGGGGCACGGTGTTCCTCGATGAGGTGTCCAGTATCAGCCTGGAGTTCCAGGGAATGTTCCTGCGGGTCCTCCAGGAACGGGAATTCTCACCCCTGGGATCGGTGAGAACCATCAAGACCAATGCCCGCATCATCGCCGCAAGCAACGAGAACCTCTGGGAAAAGGTCCAGAAGGGCCTCTTCCGTCAGGATCTCTATTTCCGGTTGAAGGTTCTTCAGATCAACGTCCCCCCTTTGGCCGACCGCAAGGAGGACATCCCCCTCCTTGTGAGACACTTCATCAAGAAGCACGCGGCAGCGGTCGGTTGTCCGCCCGATCTCGATGTGGAAGAGGGAGTCTATGAGGAATTGGCGTCTCGTCAGTGGCCGGGCAATGTCCGCCAGCTGGAGAACGTGGTGATCCAGAGCCTCGCTTCGGCCGAAGCGGGGAAGAAGCTGCGCGTCCGGAATCTCGCCCCGGAAGGAATCGAGTCCATTCCCTCGCGCGACGGGATCACCGCTTCCCTGCTCGACCTGCCCTATCCCGAGGCGCACAAGGAGATGCAGCGCATCTTCCGCGAGATGTACTGGGCGCGCAAGCTCCAGCAGACCGGTGGGAACGTGTCGCAGGCGGCCCGCCTGGGTGGGGTGTTGCCGGCCAGTCTCCATCGAATGATCCGATCCAGTCACATCCAGGCGCGCCGGATGGAAAATGATTAGGGCGTGAGACCGTAACATCGCCGTCAGTCTTCTTGTAACAGGAACGTTACGAATTCTTCTGCTGAAGAGTGACCATTGAATCGTGTCGTGTCGGGATCGTCCTTTGATACCGGGCTTCATCCGACACCGCAAGCGGTGACCCAATACCCGCTGAAATCGGGCACATGCCATGCAAGAGGTGGCGGGAGCGGACCACATGGACAGGACGGTCCGTGAGTGGAACCGTGTGGGTGGAAGCTCTACTACACGGCAGACCCGATGCTAAGGAGTGACACAAATGTCAAAGCGATCGGTTTTTCTTGTAGCAATGTTGGCTGCCTTGGGCTTGCTGTGGAGCGTGTCTGCCCAGGCAGGTTGCATCAATGTGTGGATCGACGGAACCACGACTGTCGAGCCTGGGACGACGGTCACGATCCCGGTGCACATCTCCGATGTCGGTCAGGGGGTCCACCAGATCTACAGCTATGAGTTCGTGGTGACCTACTGCGGGGCAGGCGATGACATGCTCACCTTCGTGGGTGTCGACGACGACGGCACCATCCCCAGTGCCGCCGGCTGGTTGGGTCCGGAGGCCAACGAGGATCCGAGCGGTACCATCACCATCGCAAGCGCTGGTTCGGAACCTCTTGTGGGTCAGGGTGATCTCATCAAGCTGGTGTTCGATGTCTCTGATGATGCGGTGCCTTGCGATGTCTGCGACATCGACCTGGTCAGCCTCCACTTCAACCAGCCCGACCAGGACAACGAGGTGTGCCTGGATGGTGGGCAGGTCTATGTCAAGGACTACAGCTTCGGCGGAAGGGTGGTGGATAGCTGCGGGAGGGCAATGAAGGGCGTAAAGGTGCGGTATTACGGAAGTTGCGGAGACGAAGACTACCTGCGAACCACCTGGACGGATGCGGATGGGCGCTATTACTTCGGCTGCCTGCCTCCCTGTCTCGAGGATGACCCCTCGGCGAAGCTGGTGGTCAGTGCGGTGTATGATGAAGATGAGAAGAATGGGATGATCACCACCATGGATGCTGCGCGCGTTCTTCAGTACACGGTGGGTCTGCGGATGATTCCCGACACGGGGGAATTCTGCGGCAGCGGACATTCGGCTGATTGGTTGGCCGCGGAAACATCTGGTGACGGAATCATCGGCAGCTATGACGCTGCCCTGATCCTCCGTTATCTGGTGGGGGACATCGGCCACATGCCCGCATTCGATGGAGCGGAGTGGGTCTTCTGCAATGGAATCAGTCTGGGATTCGAGGGCGCGCCGGGTGTCGATTTCGATGGACTCCTGGTTGGGGACGTGACCAGATGCGATGATGATGCCAGCAAGATGGCCCTCGGCGGCGATGCAGCGCTTCATCTGAGCATGAAGGAACTGGAGAAGGGATTGACGCAGGTCAGCATCGACCTGGACTCCGACGCCCAGGTCTACGGCGGCATGATCACCCTGGATGTGGCGCCGGGTGTCGAACTGGTCACTTCCGACGCAGTGCAGTCGGCGATGGTCGCCGCACACCAGGATGGCCATTCAGTCCGGGTGGCCTTTGCGGGTGCCAGCGCTCTCGCCAGCGACGGTGGAATCGCGACCCTCAGCTTCCGCGGCCCGGCGGACGTGGATGCCTACACCCTGACCAGCGCCCAGCTGAACGATGGGGCGGTGAACGTCACCTTCGGCGACAAGCCGGTGGTGGACACGCCGAGTTCGAAGAAGCTGGAGCTGTTGGGGAACTATCCGAATCCGTTCAATCCGAGGACGGAGATCACTTTCTACATTCCGGAGAAGGTCCCTACCACGGTGGCGATCTTCGATGCCTCCGGCCGGAAGATCCGGACCCTCGCTTCCAACCAGATGATGGAAGGCGAAGTGAGCATGGTCTGGGATGGCTTGAACGACCAGGGCGGCCGGGTCGCCAGCGGCACCTACTTCTACCGGGTGAAGGCTGGAAACCAGATCGCATCGAAGTCGATGGTTCTCGTGAAGTAGAGTGGTGACGAAGGAGTCGGCCGCCTTCGGGGCGGCCGACTCGTCTCGTCTTGGCCTCGTCTTGGATCAACGCGGCGGTATTCCATGGACCATGCAACCAAGATCCGCCTTCGGTGGCTGTTCATCGTGGGAATCCTCATCGTTCCCACATTCTTCTTCCCTCCCACGCCCGCGGGGGCCGATGACGGGACGGCACGGGTGAGCATCACCACCGTCGGTGGGCTGCCGGGAGAACAGGTGCAGGTGGTACTCCTGGCCAGCTTCCCCGCCGGGAACCCGATCTACGGGTATCTAGCCCAGATCAACTTCGATCCGGAGATCCTCAGCTACCAGGGCTACGACCGCACCGGCACCCTCTCCAGTGGATGTGCGATGGCGGACAACCTGGTCGATCCGCAGACCCTTCGTCTGGCGGCGGCATCTGTGGATTCGATGGAGCTGGAAGGAACCCTGATCAAACTGAATTTCCTCATCAGTGAGACCGCGGAAGTGGGTGTCCATATCCCGGTGACATTCGACGACTTCTACGTCAATGAGGGCGATCCCCCCAGTGAGACCAGCGATGGGGGCGTCTACATCGGCACCTCCACCGGTCTGGAGGAAGCGCCGCGTCCGGCCTTCCGGATCGGTCCGCTTCCCGTGCATCCGGGATCTCCCACCCTCATCCATTTCGAGGACTGGTCGGCGAAGCAGACCGTGGTGGAGATCTTCGACCCGAGGGGGCGACGGGTCCTGCATTTCGAGCCGGACCTCCACGGGCGCGGCGCGGCGACACTGCCCCTGGCGATGGTCGACCCGCAGGGCCGCGGATTGCCGGCCGGCGTCTACTACTACCGGGTCCGGGCCGACCTGAAGGAATACCGGGGGAAGCTGAGCGTGCTGAGATAGCCCGAGGTGGTGGACCGGAGGTCATCGCCCATGAGGGGAACGATCATGAGATACGCAAGAGGAGCCATCGTGGTGGGCCTCGTGCTCACCGCATTCGTTTCCAGCGCCCTTGCCGCGCCCGCCTTGGATATCCAGAGCCTGGACGCTTCCCTGTTTCCCGGTGTGACCGCAAAGGTGGTCGTCCTGGCCGAGGATGGACACGCTCTTTGTGGCCCGCTCGATGGAGGCTTCGTCGTCCGCGAGAATGGCGACGAAATCGCCGAGGTCCAGGTCGAATGGGTGGGCGAGCCGGGGCTGCGGCGGGTGGCCCTCGTTCTGTCGGCGTCCAAGATCGCCGAGAACCATGGTGAATGGAGCTGCATCCGCGACGCGGCACTGGATGCGCTCGATCACCTCGATCCGGGTGACGAGGTGGCGGTCATCGTCTACCGAGGCTGTCCGGAACTGCTGATTCCCTGGACGGACGACCTGGAAGCGGCGGCGGCCGAGATCGAGGGAATCGATCCCTCGGGGGGCAGTCCCATGACCGACGGCATCTATGTCGGCATGCAGACCGTCTGTGAGGCCGGCGGCGGCCGCGTCGTCTATATCGGCGATGGCATCGAGTTGGACAGCAACAGCTGCGACGCCCCTCCCGACGGTCTCGAGGGCGGCGGCCTCGACAACGATGCGGAGTTGATTCGCGAGCTTGCCGAGGGTTGTGGAGGAACCCTCTCGGTGATCCATACGCAATGGCTCCACACGGATTGGCTCATGGAGCTGAGCGCTGAGCTCGGTGGGGTCTACGAAGTCTGCGGTAGTGTCGAGGACGATGACTGGGATGCGGTTCTAGGTGACCCCGGAGAAAGCGGGGATTGCTTCGCCCTGATCAGCTACGAGTCGGCCGATCCGAGCGCGGACGGGAGTGTCCGATCCGTCGAGATCTGTTTCGATGACGGAACCATGATGGTCTGCGACACCACTTCGTACACCGCGGCCTGCGCGCCGGCCCTGGTTCTCGATCCCCGCACGGAGGCGCTCTTCTCCGCGTGCCAGGACGCCGAGGACACGGTGCGGCTCATCGTCGCAGTTCCGCCCTGTGCGACGCCCGACTCCATCGGTGCCCATCTCACGGCCGGACCTGGGACGGAACACGACCTCGCCATGACGAGCATGGACAGCGAGGGTCACTATGGTGTGGATGTTCCCGCGGGATGGTTCGCGCCCGGAGACCTTGTCGACCTCGGTTTCACTGCGGACTTCGGCTCCACCCATCTGACCCTCCCTGAAGGCGGTGGCAGCTATCAACTGAGCTACTGTCCGGAGGACACCTTGCTGCTGACCGTTTCCCTGGGCCGTGAAGACGCCCAGCCGGGTGAAGAGGTCGTGGTTCCGTTGTCCTTGTCCGGGTGGCAGGGCGAGTTCATCACCTCCTACGAGATCACCATCGATCTGTCGCGGTCGGATCTCACGCTGATCGATGTCGACGACGCGGGCAGTGTGACCGCCGATGCGGGATGGATGGCTCCGGTGTTCTCCCAACCGAGCAGCACCGAGATCCGCATTGCCTCGGCGGGGTCGAACTCGATCGCGGCATCCGGCGCCCTGGCGAATCTCTCGTTCGCCGTCGCAGAGGATGCCCCCGGCGGATGTGTCGAGCTCTCCCTTACATCGGTCGTGATGAACGACGGCTATCCGGTGCCGGAGAAGGTCGACGGCGCGGTGTGCATCGATGCCAGTTGCGTATCGGGCAGGGTCGTGTCCTGGATCTCGGGGAACCCGGGACTGCAGGACATATCGGTCATCGACGCCACCACCAATGAGGTGTTGACCCGGACCGGAGCGGATGGGTCCTACGAGCTCTGTCCGGAGGGGAACATCCGGATCGCCTTCGCTGGAGGGGACGACGGCGGGATGGCCATCTCCGCCCTGGACGCCTCCTATGTCCTCAGGGCAACGGTGGGCCTGGAGGATTTCGCCTTGCCGGTCATGGATGGGTCGTGCGGGGAATTCCATCCCCGGGCGATGGCGGCAGACGTGTCCGGAGACGGCACGGTTGGTTCCTACGACGCATCCCTGATCCTTCAGTGGCTCGTTGGTCTGATCTCGGAGTTTCCCGAGGACGGATGGAAGTTCGTGTGTTCTCCCATCGACGTCACACCGGGTTCCATCATTCCCGATGTGACAGGCGTGTTGATGGGTGACGTCAGTGGCGCCGTTGCGACGAAGGGCTCGCAAAAGAGTGTCGCGGCGGAGGCCGTACGTTGGGAACGCACGAGCCAGGAGGGCGGGCATTGGGTTCTTCGATACTCTGGGGACGATGAGATCAGTTCATGCCGGCTGTCCATCCGTCTGCCAGAGAGCGGGGTCCACTGGCATGTGCCGGATACGTGGCTTCAGGCTGCCCGTGCACGTGGCCGGCGCCTGGACCTGGCCATGGCGACCGCCAGGCCGGTTGGATCCGGTGCCCCCCTTCTGTACATGGAACTGCCGGCGTCCTCGAAGCCGCCAGTCGACGGTATGACCGCGAGCGTGGATGACCGGTCCGCGGCGATCCAGACCGACGATGGCCCCTTCGGCAACTCTTCGATCGTGGCCTTCCGCGTTTCTCCCACGGCATCGGGCTTCCTGTTCGAATGGAAGACGGAGGGACCACAAGCCCCGATCCTCGATATCTACGACCTTCGTGGAAGACGGGTGGACCATGAGATATTGACCGGAAGTTCGGGAACGATGAGATGGGCGGTGCGTGACCACGCCTCTGCTCCTCTGGCCCGTGGAATCTACTTCGCAAGATTGCGGTCGTCGTCGGGGTCGACCGTCGTGCGCAAGATCGTTGTCACCAGGCATTGAGAGGAGATCACAATGCAGCTTCGCAGAACGCTTGTCATCGCCACGGTCGTGGTCACGCTTCTTCTGGCCCCGGCGGTATCGATCGCGTCCTCCATCCTGGTTTCAGCTTCGAACATGGAGCTGGGTTCACAACAGGATGTGCTCGTGGAGTTTCTTCCCACCGAAGAAACCGAGGTGTTCGGAATCGAAGTCCACCTCAGTTTCGATCCGTCGATCCTTCGCGTCGTGGGGGTCGATACCGGAGAGGATATCGAGTCCTGGGGCGGGCCGGTCTTTCACGTGGGTGAGGACGGTACCCTGGGAATCGCCATTGCGTCCGCCTACTCGGTGATCGATCCGCAGAAGCTCTTCATCGTCCGCTTCGAGTCCGTGGCCCTGGGGGAGTCGCCCATCGACATCTCCCGCGCGGTCATCAACGAGACGCTCATCGAAGATCGCCGCTCTGCTACGGTGGATGTCCAGACGGTGGAGGCGAAGGACTGTTCACTTGGGCAGTGGAAGTTGCGGTACATCCGATGACACCCGCCGCCGCTCGGCGGGTGTGAGGCCGGAGAATCCAGGTCAACCCATCGCCTTCACTCCCAATCTCGCCCTCGGACTCGGTGCACCACGGAAGGGCCCCAGATGGGCTTCGACCGTCGTGCCCATGGCTTCCCATTCGTCCTGCAGATCGAGCAACCCGGTCGTGGCCTTCCAGGCCTGTCGTGCCTGTTGCGGGCTATCGAAGCGCAGACTGGCGGGCGGCTCGTCGCGATCTCGAAGGATGAGAGCTTCCCAATCGGTCGAATGGTAGAGCGTTCGCTGAAGGTCGGCGTGGGCCTCGGCCACCGCGGCCATGATCGATCGATAGCGTGCCCAGCGGTGATCGTCCCAACCGAGGCGAAAGTCCTCGCTCGACGGCCGGCTGAAGCGGGCGGCCATGAGTTGGCCGGCGCGCAAGCCCTTGTGGGCCAACCGCCGCACGGTTCGATCATCCATGTCCAGGTTCAACCCGCCTTCGTACTTGGTCTGCCAGATCTCCACCACCCGGTCACGGTATCCGGGAAGGGGCAGGTGGGAATCGTCGTACCAATTCTGCATCGTGTCGAGGACGGCAGCGAAGAAGCGTCCCATCATCCCCGCCGGACTTCTCGCCTGGATGCGCCGCCACGATTCGGTCGCGCCATCGCTGCGCCGGTGGATGGCGTAGACATTGTCGCGGCTGCGCGATCCCCGGTCGAGCGAGGGATCCGGGGAGAATTGCCGCAGGTTGATGGCGATGGTGGGCCAACGCGGCACCATCGAATCGAAGAAGTGGATGGGGAAGTTGCTGCTGATCCCTCCGTCGCTGAACCAGATCACCTCCAACGGCCGCCGGCCACCGGGAAGGGCGGGGCGGTCGAAGTCGATTCCCCCCAAGGGAACCGCCGAGATCAGGCCGGGGAAGCTCAGACTCATCCGGGTGGCGACCACCACCGGCAGATCGCGGGCTGCGGGCAGGCGGCGCCAGCCGGAGGGGTCGAGGCCTTCCGGGTCGGTGGGGGAATGTTCGACCATCCACTGCACCACTTCGGCGGGAAAGAGCTCCCGGAAGGTATCGGGCTGGAAGTACAGGGTATTCTCCCGGAAGGGGAGTTCGTAGGGCCGCCCGTGGGTGATGGCGGTGGTGATCATCTTCAGATCGATGGAGGGCTCGTCTTCGCGCAACAGCCCATGCCCGGCCGCCGGAACGGGGGCATTCCACAGATCGCCGAAGGTCAGTGGCCGCTCCGATGGTAGGCCCGCCAGCTCGTTGAGCAGACCGTGCAACCAGGGGGTCAGGCTGGGGGCCTCGCCGGCCGGGGCCTGGGCCATCCCCGAACTGAGGCCGAATCTGCCTTCGACCACGGCCTTCAGCTGTCCGCGGAGCAGACGGAGCAGAAGCACGGCGAAGCCGGTCAGGGCGATGAAGAGACCGCCGAGCCCGCCGAGGGTGGCCAGGGGGATGGAGGCTCCGTGGACGCTGCTTGCCAGGGCGAACGCCGTCAGGACGAGGCCCGGAAGTGAGGCAGCCAGCAAGGCCAGCGGCCAATGCCGCCAGCATCGCAGCAAGAGGCGGAGGAGACGCGCCTTCTGGTACGCGGCTGCTTTCAGGGCGAGGTCGAAGAGGGCATGGGTCCGCCGGTCGGGCCGGAAGAGCTGGACGAGATGCCCCTCGCGACCGAGCCAGTCGGGGAGTTTCTCGAGGATCTCGAAACCACCCATGTCGTCGAGGTTCTCGGACGTACGTCGCCGATACTCCGCGGCGGCTGCGGCGGCTGCGGCGATGGCTCCGGCCGAGCTGCCTCCGAGGTTCTTCAGGTGGAAGCGGCGGGCGAGTTCACCGATGGCGCGGGGATAGCTCACCCCGCTGGTGACGCCGCCCTTCATCACGATGTCGCAGAAGACGGGCCGGTGGAAGGTACGGGCGGGCGCGTCGTCGGGGAACGATGGTGCCATGATCGACTCCGGGGTGGGAGGGGTTGGGGTAGGCGTTCAGGTGGAGCTCCTTCAACATACCCGGCCGAAGAGGTTGGGGCCAAGATCCTCTCGTGTCCGCGCTCGAGTTGACCCTCGACGGCCGGATCCTCCACTCCGTCCAGTCGTCTCTTCCAACGGTCGCGACATGGTCATCCTTTCTCCATCCGGCTCTTCTCGCGTGGATGGAGGGACGCCGCACAGCGGATGCCACGCCATGGGAAATCATTTAGGATGTTGGAGCGGCACTGCTCAAGGTCCCGTAGGGGGCAGCGGCCGTCCCATGCGTCCTGTTGGAAATCCAACAGGCGCGGAGAAGATGATGGATATTCGACAGGGTGAAGTCCCCGGTGCGCGCTGGGCGATCGTGGACCAAGGACGAAGAAGACGGGGAACGAGGCGGTGATGAAGATCGTGTCATGGAGGCCGAGACGATGGGCGAGCTGTCTCGCTCTCGTGCCGTTGATCGTGGGCCTGGGCGGTTGCCTGCAATTCGGGTGGGACCGCTTGTCGCGGAAGGTCCCCTCGGCGGTGATCGAGCTTCTGGAACACGCACCACTGGCCGAGGACACCGCCGCCCTGGAGGCGATCGGCGATGGAGAGCGAGCGGCCTTCGGCGAGAGTGGGCGGCAGACCCTGAAGTTTCTGGTGCGGCGCTTTCGTCAGGCGGGCTTGCAGCCGATGGGGCAGGATGGATACCTCCAGGCGGTCGACGTCGATCGCATCGTCACCGTGGACGCCGAGCTCGATCTCGCCGGATGGCATGCGCGTGCCGGCGACGAGCTGGTGATCTGGTCACAGCGCCCCCTTCGCCGGCTGGAACGTGCCGCCCCGTCGGTGGTCTTCGTCGGCTTCGGGGTCACGGCTCCCGAGCGCGGCCGCGACGATTACCATGGGCTCGATCTCAGGGGAAGGGTGGCGCTGGTGTGGTTGGGGGATCCCGACCGTCCGGTGCTGTCGGAGCTTTCCGGAGAGAAGGCGGCGGCGGACGGTGGATCGATGCCCCCGTCCCCCTGGTCGTGGTATGCACAGTGGCGATACAAGGTGGCCGAGGCCGCGCGTCACGGCGCCGCCGGTGTGATCCTGGTGCACGACCAGCGGCAGGTGGGCGTCGACTGGGAGGATGGGCGCCGCCGTTTTCCTGCGGTCCGCCTGCAGCTTCACCGTCCGGTGGGCACCGCGGAGGCTTCGCCCCCGTCCTCCGTCGATTTCGTGGCCCTGGTTCCCGCCGCGGCCGGGGAACATCTCCTGCGCGAGGCTTCCATCCGTCCTTCCCGGGCCCTGGAAGCGGCGCGTGACCCTCGATTCCTCGGCCGGGTGCTGGAGCTTCCCATCGAGGTGACGATCGACAGCGAAGTTGGCCGATCGCGCAGCTTCAACGTGGTCGGGGAGATCCCCGGCCGTTACGACGCCGATCAGAGCGTGGTCATCGCAGCAGACTGGGATGGAGGCCGAGCCGGGGCGCAGGCCTGCGCGGGCCTGTTGGCCCTGGCCGAAGCCTTCCACTCCCTGGCCCAGGAGCCCGCGCGATCCGTGGAGTTCGTGGCCGTCACCCTCGGCACTTCCCATCGACTCGGGGCCGAGCGCTATGCCCATCGTCCTCCCCGGGCGATGGCCGAGTGTGCCGCCGCCTTCGTCCTCGATGGAGCCGAGACGAAGACCTGTGCCCTTGCCAGCCGTGAGCTGCTGGAGGTATTGAAGGCCGCGGCGCAGGTCGATCAGCATGAAACGGGGGATGGCTGTGCAGACCGCACGTGGCCCCGGTCGGCGGCCCTGGCCTTCGCACGCCGGGGCGTTCCCTCGGTGGTGGTGGGAAGCGGATTGCAGGATCTTCGGATGGTGTTGCGAGCCGGCTATCGTCTGGCCCAGTCGAAGGGCGGTCCACGGTGGGAACCGGACAGCCCCTTCCGGTTCTGTCCGCGATCGAACTGGTGATGGCGCAGCTCCCCGGGGGAGGGAGCGCAACCGGCTCGCTGGAATTCTCCTGGCCGTTTCGATCGGAATGTGCGGCTATCGCCGCCCCATGGAGTGCGCATGAATCGATCGGTGAAGTCTTCCCATCGCCGGCCCGTTCGGCGAGTCGAGGTCCGCGGCGCGGTTCTGGGTGCGGCCGTCCTCGTCCTGTGGCTGGTGCTGGGGGTGCCGGAACGGGTCTGGGCCCAGGCGGACGGGGGGCATGCCGAGCTGGCCGGCGGCGTCGGGGCCGGCTTCTTCGAGAAATGGTTGGGAATCGAGGACGCGACCCTGTGGACCGGCCGCCTCGCCTATCATCCCGGGCTCTCCTGGGGACTCGAGCTGCAGGCGGAGAGGGTCAACAGCCGCGACCGGATCGAGGGAGGGGGGGCCGCAGCCCACTTCACCTACTGGGGCCTGGGCGGTGTGATCCCTCTTCGCCCGACGCGAGCGTTTTCGCCTTATTTTTCTGTTTCGCTGGGGGTGGCCACCTTGGCCCTGGCCCACGACACCGAGCGGTCCCCGGCCGTGGGTGTCGGAATCGGGGTGCAATGGCATGTTCTACGCAGTCTGGCACTGTTCGGTGAGTTCAAGGACGATCTCGCCACGTTCCAGGATGCGTGGACCCACCAGGTCCTGATTGTTGCAGGTTTACGCTTTTCTTTTGCCACTACCCACAGGGACAGCGACGGCGACGGCGTCAGTGACGCCTATGACCGCTGCCCCCAGACCCCGCTCGGGGCGGTGGTCGACGAACGGGGTTGTCCCTCCGACTCCGATGCCGACGGGGTCTTCGATGGGATCGATGCCTGTCCGGACACCCCCATCGCAACCCCGGTGGATCGGCACGGATGTCCCCGCTGAGGGGCAGACGTCCCGATTCGCCTTCGCGCCCCTTTTTCGGCGTTCCGCCTTTTCCCCACGGCCGCCCGTTCCGTATCTTTGGCAAGTTGAGACCTGCGATGCGATGGTGTACCTTTGGACACCGCCACGGGACCGGTGAACCCCGCCAGGACGTCGTTCCTTGCGACGGCGTGCTTCATGGTCCGCAGCGAATCGCATCTCGTTCGTCTTTTCCACACGACGCAGATCCCGCGATCAAGACCCGCCCTCGATCGCCTCGGAGGCAAGAATGTTTGCGAGTCACGGTGAGGAGACCTGGTTGACAGCGCTGAGCCGACGCGCGCTGCGGCCGTCACTCCTGCTTCTTTCGATGGTTCTGGCAATCCCGGCTGCTGCCCTGGCCGGCTCGGACTACCCGGGGCTGCTCCAACCCACCGATCCCCATCCCACCGCCGTCGCCAAGGGCGATTTCAACGCCGACGGCGTCATGGACCTGGCGGTGACGAGCTTCTCGGCACACACCGTCACCGTCTTCCTGGCCAATACGGTCTCCGGAGTGGGCGACGGAAGTTTCCGATTGGCATCGAGTTTCGTGGTCGGTGAGGAACCGTGGGATATCGCTGCCGGCGATCTGAACAACGACGGGGCGCTCGACCTGGTGGTGACCGAGGGCGCACTCAACCGCTTCTCGGTATGGATCGCCATGACGCCCGGCGGGACACCCGACGGCACCTTCTATGCCGGCGCGACCCCGGGTGTCTGGGACTATCCGGTGGCGGCGATCTTCGAGGACCTCGACGGCGACGGCAACGATGACATCGCGGTGGCGAACTACTGGTCGGACAACGTCAGCATCTTCTACGGCGACGGCAGCGGGGGATTCGCCTCGAACGTGGTGATCGACGCGGGCAACCGGCCCATCGACATGGTCACCGGTGACTTCGACGCCGACGGTTTCAAGGATCTCGCGATCGTCGATTTCCTGTCGGACGATGTGGCTGTGTACCTCGGGGCGGCCGATGGGACGCTCACCTTCCACGGCTTCATCGACGCGGGAAGCCGCCCTGTGGCGGGCGCAGTCGGCGCGGTGGAGGACGGTATCGACGATATCGCAGTGGCGAACTACTACGACGACACCATCGGTCTCCTGTTGACCAGCTCGGAGGCGACGGAACGTGGAGAGCTCTTCGAGCCGGTCGAAGCGATCAGCACCGAGGGAAATCCGCGCTCGGTGATGTTCGGCGACTTCAACGTCGACGGTCGGCCCGACCTCGTCTACACCCTCGAGGACATCGACCAGGTGGGCGTGCGTCAGGGAAGCTACCTGGGGACCTTCCAGGCCGAGCGTCTCTACTACGGCGGTTACCGTCCCATGGGCGTCACGAGTGCTCAGGTGGACGGGGACGGGTATCCCGATCTCATCGTCACCTCGTACTGGAGCCACGGCTTCATGGTCCTCAACGGAGCCGGTATCGGCGGCGCGCCCAGCACATTCTTCCAACCGGCGCGCATGGATGCCGGGTCGGGTCCGTTGAGGGTGTTGCTCGACGATCTCAACGGAGATGACCTGCTCGACCTCATCACCATGAATACCGGCAGCGGTACCATCCTCGTCCGCAAGGGGGTGGCCGATTTCCCCTGGTTCAGTTCGGCGCCGGAGCAGCAGAGAACCGGACGTGAACCGGAGGCGATGATCACCGCCGGCCTCACCACCGACGATCTCCCCGAGGTGGTGACGGTGAACTCGGCGACCAACCTGTTGTCGATCTTCCAGGCCGATCCGAGCGAGGAGTCCCTGCTCAAGGGAGAGGTTCGTCTCTCGGTCCATGAGGATCCGACCGATGTCGTCAGCGGCGACTTCGATCGGGACGGGGTCGACGACCTCATGAGCTACAGCGCCGCGACCGGTCGCCTCGACTTCTTCCGGATCAATCGCCTCGAGTCGATCATCCCGGCCAGCTTCAAGGCCCCCATCTCCATCGCGGTGGGCCCGAGCGACGTCAACGGTGATGCCGATCTGTACTACCTGTCTCCGGGCGAGGGCGCGGAGACCGGCGCCGCGGTGGCCATGGGCGACGTCAACGGCGACGGTTTCTCCGATGTGCTCGTCGGATCGCCCGGGGACGACACGGTTCGTCTCTATCTCGGATCGGCGACGCCCTCGGAGACGCCGGCCATGGTGTTGACCGGACAGCAGGCGGGCGAGCGCTTCGGGGCGGCGGTCGCGTTCGGCGATCTCGACCACGACGGCTCCGACGACATCCTCGTGGGGGCTCCCGGCAACGACGCTTTGGCTGAGGACGGCGGCGCGGTCTACGTCTTCCTGGGAAACCAGGACGGCAGTGCCGACCTGGTGCGGCAGGGTAGTCAGGCGGGAGAGGCATTCGGTGCGGTCATCGCCTCCGGCCAGGATCTCAACGGGGACGGCCTGGACGACTGGGTGGTCGGCTCGCCGGCCTACGACGGCGTCGGTTCCAACAGCGGACGGCTCTACCTGTTCTGGGGGGGTGGGCTCGATGCCGGCGAAGACCTCGTGCTCGAAGGCGAGGCCGCAGAGGACTACTTCGGCCATGCGGCGGCCATGGCGGGGGATTTCACCGGGGACGGTGTGGGTGACCTGGTGGTGGGTGCTCCCGGCCATGAGCTGAGCGAAGAGGAACCGGCCGTGGGGCGTGTCTACGTCTATGCCGGTGGGGCGATGACCACGACCCCGGTGATGGTCGCCGACGGCGAGGTCAAGTCGGCGCAACTGGGATACTCCGTGGCCGGCGTCGGCGATTTCAACGGCGACGGCGCGGCCGACATCGGAGTTGGCGCGCCCTTCTACGACACCGAGTCGAGCCTGGACCGTGGACAGGTCAACCTCTACTTCGGAGGTCCTTCCTTCGACAACTCGCCGGACTTCACCGTCAGTGGACGCCGCGCGGATGCGCGCCTGGGTACGGCCATCGCGCCGGCCGGCGATCCGACGGGGCAGGGCTTCGATGATTTCGTCGTCTCCGCTCCTGGCTATGTCCAGGTGAACAGCATCGACCCCACCGCGACCCAGAAGGGAAGGGTGTACCTCATCCGGGGCGGCTCGCTTCCCACCGATGACGCGGTGGTCATCGCCACCCGGAACGTGGATCAGGCCGAATTCGGCGGAGCACTGGCCGGCGATGGAGATGTCAACGGCGATGGTTTCGACGACTGGGTGGTCGGGGCATCCAGGGACGGCACCGATGGTGATGACGCCGGTCTGGCCCTGCTCTACAAGGGTGGACAGGGCGGCATCCCGGGTCCAGGCAAGATGGCCGCGGCCGACTTCGACGGCGATGGTGGAATCGACCTGGTGGTCGTCAACAGTGAGAGCGACGAGGTCAACGTGCTGCTGAACGATCCCAACGAGATCTTCGTCGACACCGACGCGCCGGTCTCCGAGGTCTTCCTCGTCGAGGGACATCCCATCGCGGTCAGCGCGGGTGATGTGAACAGCGACGGTCGGCCGGATCTGGCGATCCTCCGGGAGAGCCAGGAAGACGTGGTGATCTACTTCGGCAATGGCGATGGGAGCTTCCTGCTCGGGCCGGCCCTGACCGTCGGTCCGGCCGTCTCGGGCTTCTCGCTCGCCGCCCGGCGCGTCTACCTCACCGATGTCAACGGCGACGGCCCCCTCGATCTGGTGACGGTGGTTTCCGCGTGGGGCGGAGCCAGCATCCGCCACGGACATGGCGATGGAACCTTCGATGATCCCTTCCTGTACGTGAGCGCCGAGCTTGCCAGCGATGTCACCTTCGGGGACATCACCGGGGACGGACAGCAGGACATGGCCATCACCGACGAGTTGAGTTCCCTCGTGGCCGTGCATTTCCACAATGGAGGCGACGCGACGAAGTTGCTGGCGACGGATGTGCCGTCCACACCGGTTGCCATCGCTCCGCTGCTCGCCCAGAACTTCCCCAATCCGTTCAATCCCCGCACCGAGATCCGTTACGATCTTCCCCTCGGGGGCAAGACGACGCTCGAGGTCTTCGATGTCCGGGGCCGCAGGATCAAGACCCTTGTCGAGGCTCAGCTTCCCCCGGGACCGCAGAAGGCCGTCTGGGACGGACGTGACGCCGACGGCGGAGAAGTGGCCGCCGGAGTGTATCTCTATCGCCTCGCTGTCGACGGCGAGATCATGGGCCAGCGCAAGATGGTCCTGGTGAAGTGAGGAAGGGGAGCGTGATGGCGCAGACTTCACACAGGAGTGGTTCGATGCAGTTCACAGGACGATTCTGGTTCGTCACGGTACTCTTGGCGGCGTTCCTGGCGGTGGCCGGTTGTTCGGATGAGGACGGCGGAGTGACCGATCCCCTGCCCGATGTGACTCCGGATGGAGATCTCCAGGTTCACCCGGACAGTCTGGGTACCATGGCGCCGCTCGTCGACGCGGTGGCGCAGGCCCAGCCCGGCTATGTGATCGTGGTGTTTCCCGGCGTCTACGACGGCACGCTCGTCGTCGACAAGCCTCTGCATTTCATATCGAGTGCAGGCAAGGAGAACACCATCCTCACCAATTCAGGTGGCGGGTCCGCGTTGGACGTGCAGATCGGCGGCAGCTACGCGGCTACGGACAGCCTGATCCTCGAGGGTCTCGGCTTCAACAACGCGGGTGTCGGCGTGAGGGTATCCAACTCGACGGTGCCGGTGACGATGCGGAAGTGTGATGCCATGGACAATGCGGGGGCCGGCCTCGAGTTGGCGGGAGCGGGCGCAACCAAGGCACCGGAGGATGGCAGGTTGGTGCTCTGGCAGTGTTTCTTCCGTCGCAATGGTTTCGATCCCCCCGAGGGATCCCCTCCGGCGGCCTCGGCCGCTCTGTGGTGCACCGGTACCCTGGTGGCCGAGTCGATCTTCTTCGAGTCGAATGTGATCGACATCGCCATGACCGATGGGGCCAGGGGAACGGTCACCCGGATGACCTCGGCCGAGAGCGAGGAAGCCAGTCTGTGGCTCGAGGGCGCAAGCGACCTCACCCTGGACGGCGTCGCCGAGGAGGTTCCCACCGTGCTGCGCAGCGGGTCGGGATGGGCCGCGGTGGTGGATAGCAGCCGGCTGAGCCTCATCGACTTCACGGTCAGCCGCTTCCTGATGGGCGGGTTCCGGGTCGAGTCGGGCAAACTGGTGCTCGACCACGTGATCCTCGACGCGAATGCGCGCTACGGAATCTTCAGCACCGAATCGGTCGACTCCCTGATGAGTTCACAGATCTCGAGCACCGGTCCTTCCACAGACGGTGAGTTCGGGTACGGTATCGTCGCCGTCGCTTCGGAGTCACCGCGGTTGGTCCATCTCGACCAATCCCTCGTCCAGGGAGGGTTCCGCGGTGGCGTCCAGGCGGTGGGAACGGTGAGGGTCGAACTTCAGGGAAGTTCACTGAAGGAGAACGGCATCGGTTGGGGTGACGATCCCATCGAGGACGACCCGGACGCTCCCATCGGCGGCGGCATCGCCTTGATCGACGGGGCCAGTGCGAATATCGACGGCACATCGACCATCAGTCTGAACTTCGGCAAGATCGGCGGTGGCATTGCGGTGGTGGGGGAGACCTCCAACGCGACCATCGCGGGCGGCATGGTCGAGAAGAACGCGGCGCTGGAGCTGGGCGGGGGGATCGTGGTGTCCGCGGGTTCGGTCGTCTTCACCGGAGGCAAGCTCGCCTCGAACGCCTGCATGGGTTCCGGTGGCGGCCTGGCGGTCATCGACGAGGGTTCGTTCGATGCCTCCGGTTGTGCCATCAACGGAAACGCGGTGTTCGAGCGTGGGGGTGGGGTGTACATCCTCGAGGGCCATGGCGGGTTCACGGACGGCACCCAGTTCATCGGCAACGTCGCTCGCGACGAGGACGCCAAGACGGGAAGCGGCGGCGGCATCTATCTCAGTGAAGCCGACCTGACGCTTCAGGGAGTCCTCTTCGAGACGAACATGAGCGAGGAGGGAGGCGCGCTCTACGCGATCAACCTCCGTCAGGACGTTCAGGTGACCGAGTGCATCTTCCGCCAGAACATCAGCGGAAACGCCGCGGTCTACACGCGCGACCTCACGCGTTCCCTGCTTCTCGAGCGCTGCCTGCTCGTCGAGAACAAGCTGAACGATGTCACCCGGCAGGACGCCACCACGATCTTCAGCCGCCAGGATCTCCCCGGAGGGGAACTCGCCCTGTTGGCTTGCACCGTTGCCAACAATCAAGGCGGGAGCGGCGCCATCCACCACGACTCGGGCAACATGAGCATCTTCCAGAGCGTGGTCGCCTTCAATGTGCCCGCCGGTCTCATCGGTACCGACCTGGCGTTCGTGGCGATGGATTGCGACGACTTCTGGCAGAACGGTGAATTCGACTACGGCCCGGGTGCCGATCCGGGTCCGAACAGCTTCAGCGCCGATCCGCTCTTCTGTGACATGGACAACGGCGAGTTCACCGTCGACGCAGCCTCACCTCTTCTTCCCGGCAACAACGCCTGTGCGGTGCAGATCGGCGCGCTGGGTGTGGGGTGTGGAGAAGGCTTCTGAGAATGCACCGGCGAAGGGGCTTTCTCATGGCGGCGGCGGGCCTTCTGGGCCTGTCGCCGCTCTTCTTGAGCGGCCCGATGGCCGCCGACGGTGGTCCCTCGACCCTGCCGCGCCGGGAGGATGTCGTCTACCGCCTGCCCGGCGTGGGGCCATTGGCCGTCAACACCCTGTCCTGGCAGACCAAGGTCGGCGGACTGCCCGCCTTTTCGGCCTACTACGATTCGGTGACTCCGTCGGCGTGGCAGTCGGGCCCGGTCTATTCCGATCTGACCTGGTTCTGGCGGGAGGATGGTCTGCCCGGACGCATCGATTTCGTCGGCTGGGCCGACGCGGCCCGTGACACCGCCTTCTATACCACGCCCGTTCAATGGTTGCCCCTGGATCCGGTTTCCGAGGGCAACTGGAGCACCACCGCCACCGATACCCGGGGCAGTACCTTCACCTTCGCCTTTTCCTACGACGGGATCGATTCGATCGTGGCCGGTTCTTCTTCCACGCCCGACACCTTCGTCTGCTGGCGGATCGTTCTGCGGCAGACGCAGGTCTCGGGAGCGGTCGAGCTGCTCGACGGGCGCGTGCGAGATGGTTTGGGGGTGTGGAGGAAGACGGAAAGGGCCCCGGGATGGACGGAGTCCGATGGAGCCGCTGCCGCGGCGGCCGACTTCGCCGACACCTTGTGGTACGAGGTGAACGCGATCCCTCGCCGCCGTCTCGCCTACCGGGACGACTATCCCCAGAACGAACTGTTGTACCTCGATCACACCACGCGCGAAGACCCGGTGGGGAACCGCTCCTCCAGCGCAGGCCGCTTCAAGGCCGGCTGGCGTTGACGCTCGGTGGAAACGCTCGCCTCGGTGGCGGCCACCGGCAGACCGGACGGGATGAGCGAGTCTCGACCGCTGCAAGCGCAGGGATCGGGTGGAGTGGAAACGCCGTCACCGGAGCCTACTGGGCCCCGGCCTTCTTCTGGTAGATCTCACCGCCACTCTCGACGAAGCGGTGGGACATCTCCTCCATTCCCACCTTCAGCGCCTCCTCGGCGTCCAGGCCGTGTTCCTCGGCGTATTCGCGGACGTCCTGGGTGATCTTCATCGAGCAGAACTTCGGGCCGCACATCGAGCAGAAGTGGGCGATCTTCGCGCCCTCCTCCGGCAGCGTCTCGTCGTGGTACTCCATGGCCTTCTCCGGATCCATGCTCAGGTGGAACTGGTCCTTCCAGCGGAACTCGAAACGCGCCTTGCTCAGGGCGTTGTCCCAGTCCTGCGCTCCGGGGTGGCCCTTGGCCAGGTCGGCGGCGTGGGCGGCGATCTTGTAGGCGATCACGCCCTCGCGCACGTCCTCCTTGTTGGGCAGTCCCAGATGTTCCTTGGGGGTGACGTAGCAGAGCATGGCGGTCCCGAACCAGCCGATCATCGCCGCGCCGATGGCGCTGGTGAGGTGATCGTATCCGGGGGCCACATCGGTGACGATGGGTCCGAGGGTGTAGAAGGGGGCCTCGTGGCAGATCTCCTCCTCGAGCTCGACATTCTCCCGGATCTTGTGCATGGGCACGTGCCCCGGGCCTTCGATCATCACCTGGACGTCGTGTTCCCAGGCCTTGGTGGTCAGCTCGCCGAGGGTCTCCAGTTCGGCGATCTGCGGACGGTCGTTGGCGTCCTGGATCGAACCGGGCCGCAGGCCGTCACCCAGGGAGAAGGCGATGTCGTACTGCTTCATGAGTTCGCAGATCTCTTCGAAGTGCGTGTAGAGGAAGTTCTCCTTGTGATGGGCCAGACACCACTTGGCCAGGATGCTGCCTCCACGGGAGACGATGCCGGTCAGCCGCTTCTCGGTCTCGGGGATGTAGCGCAACAGGACGCCGGCGTGGATGGTGAAGTAGTCGACACCCTGGCGGGCCTGTTCCTCGAGGACCTCCATGAACGACTCGAAGCTGAGATCCTCCGGCCGGCCTCCCACCTTCTGCAGGGCCTGGTAGATGGGAACGGTGCCGATGGGCACGGGGCTGTTGCGCAGGATCCACTCGCGGGTCTCGGTGATCTGTTCGCCGGTCGACAGGTCCATCACCGTGTCGGTGCCCCAGTGCAGTGCCCACCGGAGCTTCTCCACTTCCTCGTCGATCGACGAGGTCGTAGCCGAGTTGCCGATGTTCGCGTTGACCTTCACCAGGAAATTCTTGCCGATGATCATCGGTTCGGACTCGGGATGGTTGACGTTGGCGGGGATGATGGCCCGTCCCCGCGCCACCTCGTCGCGCACGAACTCGGGATCGACGTTCTCCCGCAGCGCGACGAAGCGCATCTCCTCGGTGATCTCACCGCGGCGGGCGTAGTGCATCTGGGTGTGGATGCGGCCGTCGCGGGCGCGCCGCGCGTCGATCCAGGGTTTTCGCAGGGGTGGAAGCCCCTTTCGCGGGTCGGTGTTCAATGGACCGGCGGTGTCGTACAGACGGACGGGAGGCTCGTCTCCGGACAACGCGACTTCCCTCTGGGGCACCTTCAGACCGTCACGCTCGAGATAGACCCGTCGCGACCCGGGCAGCGGTGCGTTGAGATCGATTTCCTGCTCTTCGAACTCGCTGGTATTGGACATGGCGCTTTCTTCCCTTTGAAGGTGAAGGCGTGGAAGATCACGTGGAGGGAAAAGCGGGACCTGCGGTCCCCGGCTTCCCTGCGGTGGGATTGCCCACGTCAGGTTCGAGGGGTCGCACCCCGGACCGCGGTCCGGCGCGCCTCTCAGCAGACGCTCCCCCAGCCTGCTTGTGTCGACATATCAAGGAATACGCCCTTGGGGCCGCGCGGTCAAGTCGCCCGGCTCAGCGTTCCGCGGCCGTTTCCTGCGGCAGCAGGCTCAACTGGACGTAACGGCCGAGATCGAGCCAACGGCGGGCGGCGTCCTGCAGCCCGGCGGCATCCAGCGAAGCGATGAGAGCGGGCGTCTCCAGCAGCTCGCGCTGATCGAGGCCGTAGCGGTCGCGGAAGGAGATCCAGCGCATCCAGCTCGCGTTGCGTCGCAGCCCCTCCTCGTACTGCCGTTGCTGCTGTTGCCGTACCTTGGCCAGCTCGTCCGCAGTAGGACCGTCCTGCTTCAACTCGCCGATGATCGCGAAGACCTCGTCGGAGAGCTCGACCAGCCGCTGGGGATCGCAGCCGAAGTCGATGCGGAGGGTATAGGCGGCCGTGGGACGGAGGGAGGAGTTCGCCGAGACCGTGACCCGGTAGGTGCCCGAGAGCGCTTCCCGCAGGCGCTCGCGCAGGCGGATCTCCAGGACCTGGCCCAGTGAGGACAGGAGGTGACGGTTGTGCCGGTTCCACTGGAAGTCGCCGGTGAAGACGATGGCGGTCCGGCTGCGGGGTTCCTCTCCCCGGCGCACCACCCTCTCGACCACGTGGTCGGGCGGGCGGATGCCCAGGTCGCGCCAGCTCTCCCGGCGGTGGAGCGAGGGAAGTCCTCCCAGCCACCGGGCGACGGGAGCCTCCAGCTCGGCCGGGTCGAAGGCGCCCACGAAGACGAAGGTGAAGTCGCTGGCGTCGGCGAAGCGCTCGCGGAAGAAGTCGTAGGCCACGTCGAGATCGACCCCGCGCAGGGCTTCGGCGGTGATGGGCATCGAGCGGGGATGATGGGACGCGAGGATCACCTGCAGGGAATCGCTGAAGACCTGGTCGGGATTGGCCGCGCGGTTGGCCAGCACTTCGCCCCATCGCTCCTTGAGCGCCTGGAACAACTCGCCGTCGCGACGAGGCCGGGTGAAGTAGAGGTAGATCACCTCCAACAGGGTCTGCAGATCGTCGGGGCTGCAACCGCCGTTGATGCCCTCCTCGAGCGAGGCGATGTAGGGGCGCACGGACAGTTGCTTGCCGGCCAGCATCTTGCGGATCTGCGACGGCGTGAAGTCACCCATGCCCAGGGCGGGGATGAGATTGCCCGCCAGATCGCTCGACCAGTGGGTGGTATCGTCGCCCAGACTGGTGCCGCCCGGACTCCAGGCGGAGACGAGGATCTCGTCCTTCTTGAAGTCGGTGGGCTTCAGCAGCACTCGCAGTCCGTTGGAAAGGGTCCACCATTGCAGTCCCAGCTGCTCGTCCTGGCCGCGCTCGACGATGCTTCCACCGGTGGGCGGATGATCGACCAGGGACGCCTCGAGGGTGTCATCGTGGTAGGGAGTGGGCGTCGACGCCTCCACTGCGCTGAAGACCGCCCGGAGCTCTTCGGGCGAAGGCGTGTCCAGGCCCGGCTTGTCCGGCTGGGTCACCACCACCACCCGGTCGGCTTCGGCGAAGAAATCCGGCGCAGCTGCGTTCACCTCGTCCAGGTCGATGTCCGGCAGCAGGCGGCGGTTGAGTTCATACAGGTATTCGATGCCCGGAACCGGAGCATCCTGGAGGAAGTTCGCTGCCCGGGATGAGGCGTAGCGGGAGGACGGGGTGGTTTCGCGCTCCTTGAACTGACGTTCGAGACTCCGCAGGCGGCGCAGTTTCTCCCGTTCCAGCTCGGAGGCGGTGAAGCCC
Organism: Candidatus Krumholzibacteriia bacterium; assembly: GCA_029932915.1. Lineage (GTDB taxonomy): Bacteria > Krumholzibacteriota > Krumholzibacteriia > JAJRXK01 > JAJRXK01 > JAOZPE01. The sequence continues at coordinate 36,046 of JAOZPE010000017.1, read as the reverse complement.
AGGCGGGCCGCGCGCACCGCCTCGGTGAGCAGGGCCCGAAGGCCCTTGTCGATCTCCCCTTCCCGGGCGATCACGGTGAGGGTGAGTTCGTCGACGGGGCGGATGCCATTGCCGCGTCCGCCGAAGGCGGCCACGAAGGGCGGGTCGGGTTTCTGTACAAGCTCTTGCAGGCGGGCGTTCAGCATGCGGAACCACAGCCCCTCGACCATGCTGCGGCGGTAGTCGCCGACGGTCCTGCGTGTCCGGTGGGGTTGCTGGAGGATCACCTGGACCCGGCTGACGGTGAGCTCTTCGTCACGCGCCACCGCGAAACGGGTGGCGGGGTGGGCGGGGATGGTGAGACGGGGTCGGGGTCGGGGCTGGGGGGGGTCGCCCAGGTCGGTGAAGAGACGGCGGATCTCCGCTTCCATCTTCTCCACCGGGAAATCCCCGACCGCGATGACCGCCATGAGCTCGGGGCGGTACCAGTCGCGGTAGAAGCGGGTGAGGGCCGAGTAGGGGAAATGTTCGAGGATCTCCTTCTTGCCGATGGGCAGACGATGCGCATAGCGCGAGCCCTCGTACAGGATGGGATACACCTGGTCGCGCACACGCTGGGAGGCGCCGAGCCCCCGACGCCATTCCTCGATGACCACCCCTCGTTCCTTGTCGATCTCCTCGGGCAGGAAACTGAGCGATCCCGCCCAGTCGCGGAGGATCTGCAGGCCCGTCCACAACAGCGAATCGTCGTCGGTGGGGACGGTGAGCATGAAGATGGTCTCGTCGAAGGAGGTGTAGGCATTGACGTCCGGCCCGAACTCCATGCCGGTGCGTTCGAGGTAGTCGATGAGTTCGTTGTGGGCGAAGTGGGCAGTGCCGTTGAACGCCATGTGTTCGACGAAGTGGGCGAGGCCCTGCTGGTCGTCGTCCTCCAGCACGCTGCCTGCGTTCACCACCAGCCGCAATTCGGCGCGCTCGCGCGGTTCCCGGTTGCTGCGGATGTAGTAGCTCAGGCCGTTGTCCAGTCTTCCCCGCAGGGTCTGCGGATCGAAGGGAAGCGGGGTCTCCGGGGCGGTGTCGACGGAGAGCTCCACCGCCGGGGTGTCCGTCTCGGCCCGGACCGCTCTCGGCGATGCCACTCCATGGGCGATCATCAGCCAGCCGAGGAGGGGCAACAGGGAGGGAAGGAGAACAGGACGAACGCGCATGGGAAGGCCTTTCACCAGAGGAGGGCTACAGTGTAGGGTGCCCGGAGGTGGGCGTCGACCCGGGGCTGGTGGTCTGCCGGGCGTCCCACCTTCTCCCCCTGGACGCCCCGGGTTCCCATCGAGGAGGAACGGCATGGAGAACGTCGCCGCCAACAAGAGCGATCGATTCGGGGCCCTGTTGTCATTGGCGATGGCCACGGCCTTCCTTCTCGCGGCGATCCCCGCGCCGGCGGCGGAGGAGCTGCTTCCTTCCCCGGGCTCGAAGCCCCGGGTGGATCTGGCCGGCCGGGTCGTCCTTCCCGCCCTGAGCTTCCGGCCAGGCCCGACCAGTGGACGGGGGATCGCCCCGGCCCACGGCGTGACACCTCCCTTCGTCGACGAACAGCCGATCCAGGGATTCTCCGATCTGGAGGTCGACGGCCGGGGTGGTCTGTGGGTGCTCTCGGACAACGGCTTCGGCAGCCGGGACAACTCCGCCGACTACGTGCTGTGCATCTACCATCTGCAGCTCGATCTCGATGCCGGCGCGGTCGAGGTGGACGAGGTCGTCGAGCTCGGTGATCCCGACGGCCACGCGGGTTTCGTCATCACCGCCCGCCGCCCGCCCGCTTCCGGCGGCGAGCCGGTCGATCCCCGCATCCGCCGGGCCAGCCTGCTCACCGGCGCCGACTTCGATCCGGAGTCATTGGCCCGGGCGCCGGACGGCGGTTTCTGGGTGGGCGACGAATTCGGGCCGTTCCTGCTGCACTTCGACCGCCAGGGCAGACTCGATCGCCCGCCGGTGTCCACTCCGGGGGTGTACGCCCCGGAGAACCCCTTCCTCGCTGCCCGTCCGCCCGATCAGCCCTCCAGCGGGGGCTTCGAGGGAATGGACCGCAGCATCGACGGCAGCATCCTCTACGCCCTGCTGGAGAAGACCACCCGGGGTGATCCTCCCGGCCATCTGCGGCTCTACCGTTTCGACGCCGTGGCCGGCCGCTTTCTCCACGACGAGCCCTATCGCTTCTATCCCCTGGAGGTACCCCAGGGCCACTACATCGGAGCGTTGGCGGTGATCGATACGCAGACCATCGCGGTCCTCGAACGGGACAACGAGGAGGGCGCGGCGGCGCGCACCAAGAAGATCTACCTGGCCGATCTGGGCGATCACCGCGAGCGCGTCCTGCGCAAACGCGAACTCGCCGACCTGCTGCGCATCCCCGACCCCCAGGCCCGGGCGGCCGGGGTCGAGGGAAACCGCGGCACCGGGGTGTTCTCCATGCCCTTCATCACGCTGGAGGGCCTCGTCCGCTACGGGGAGGACACCCTGGCCGTGTGCAACGACAACAACCTGCCGTTCAGTTGCGGCCGTCACGTGCGGGAGGGCCGGCCCGACGACAATGAGATCATTCTCCTGAGGTGGGATGGGCTGGAGCGGGACGGAACCCCCGCTTCATCGCCTTCCGGCCGACCCTGACCGGGTTTCCCCGCTCCTCCTCCCCGCGCACGCCCTCTCCGAAGATCGCCGTCGCCTGGAACCAGGGCATCTGCAGCAGCCGGTAGAGATGGGTGGACAGGCCCATGCCGACCCGCCAGTGGATCGAGGTGGTGGCGGGCGGGTGACCCCGTGGCGCCTCGTATTCGATGACGACGGCGTGGACCGGGAAGCGCGTGGCCAGCGCCTCCACGAACGCCGCCCGTGTCCCGGCTGTGCCATCGGCCTCGTCCTGGTGCACGGCCGGAGACAGGAAGACCACGCCGTGGCCGGCCTGGAGGATCGCTTCCACGCGCCGCAGCGCCGGGGCCGCCATCTGCCCTTGCTCTTCGTCGATGACGATGGTGTTGAGCCCCCGCGCGAGCCATTCCGGAAGGGTGTGCCCCAGGGTCTCCGGACCGATGAGGAAGAAGCCATCGACCTGCGTGGTCAGCAGCACGAGGTCCACGTAGCTGAGAGGACGGGCCACAAGGACGAAGGGTGCGGTGGGGGGCGTCCCCTCCCGGCGGATGCGCATGCCGCAGATGGCGGCGACGCCCCACGCCCATGCGCGCAGGAAGCCCATCTGCAACTGGAGGACCGCACGGCGGGACATGTTGCCGAGCCAGCCCAGGGGAAGGAAGACGAGGGCGACCGATCCGGTCCACAGGATCATCAGGAAGATGCGCAGGATGGCACGCAGATGTCTCATGGATACGGGCCGTGGACGGGGGAGAACAGCTCTTCCGGTGACGCCGTCCCGGCCTCACCGCGTGGGGGGTGGGCCGGCGCCCTGCCTTGAATGTCCACACTTTCGGCCCGAACGTCCAGTTCTGGCTGGAAGAGGACGGCGGGATGGAAGGCCCCGCTCGTCGGGCCCGTCACGGTGGCCTCCGCCGCCGCCGGGACTTTCACCCTTTCCGCCCGTCTTCGGTGGCCTTATCCTGTGCGGCGACGGCGGCCCCGCCGGGCCGCTTTCCCCCTTTTCATGGCGAGGTGGGCCCTTGAAGGTCAGCATCGAATACTGCGTCCAGTGAAACTATCTTCCTCACGCCGCCAGGTTGGTGGAGAAACTCCAGAAGAACTTCGCTCTCACGCCCGAACTCATACCGGGCCGAAATGGCGTCTTCGACGTCAGACTCGACGATGAGATGATCTTCTCCAAGCACGAGCTCGGTCGCTTTCCCGAGGAGAACGAGATCGTCGAGATCATCAAGGCCCGGACGAGCTGATCGCCGGCATCCGGGCCTTCGGCTCCATGGATCAAGTCAGGAGACCACGATGGACAAGGAAGTGGAAGTCGCCCGGTTCACGGATGTTTCCGAGGCCGAGGTGGCCAAGGGCCTGCTCTCGGCCAACGGTATTCCCTGCATTCTCGTGTACGACGATGTCGGAGGCATGGAACCCCAGATGAATCTGGGCGAGGGTATCCGGCTCATGGTGCCGCCGGCCTTCGCCGACGACGCCAAGGGTCTGCTCCAATCGGTGGAAGACGGTCCTGCCTCCGATGCCGACGGCGATTGAGGAGAGAAGTCGCGGATGAAACTGCCGTTCCATCAGGTCGATTCCTTCGCCGACCGCCCCTTCGAGGGCAACCAGGCCGCCGTGGTCCTGTTGGAGGACTGGCTGCCCGATGAGATCCTCCAGTCGATCGCGGCGGAGAACAACCTTCCGGAGACCGCTTTCGTGGTTCCCCGAGGGGACGATTGGGAGCTGCGGTGGTTCACTCCCGAGGTCGAGGTCGACCTGTGCGGACACGGAACCCTTGCCGCCGCGTTCGCCCTCTTCCTGGAGGGTCTGGCCCAGGGGCGTGAGGTCGTGTTCGAGAGCCCGCGCAGCGGGACGCTTCGGGTGCTGCGCCACGATGGACGGCACTGGTTGGACTTTCCCATGCGCCCGCTGAAGGAAGTGCCCATCGATCCGATCCTGAAGAAGGCCCTGGGGGTCGAACCGCTCTGGTGTGGCCGGGCCCGCGACCTCATCGTCCTGCTGGAGAGCGAGGAGCAGGTGCGCTCGCTGCGTCCGGATTTCGAACTGCTCAAGAAGCTCGATGTCGTCGGGGTGTGCCCCACCGCCGTCGGCGACGACTGTGACTTCGTGTGCCGCTTCTTCGCGCCCAAGATCGGGGTGCCCGAGGACGCGGTCACCGGTTCGGTCTTCTGCAGTCTGCTTCCCTACTGGGGGGAGAAGCTGGGGAAGGAACGCCTGCACGCGCGTCAACTCTCCCGCCGCGGCGGGACCATCGTCGGGGAGATCCACGGCAAACGGGTGCACATCGGCGGCCACGCGGTCGACGTCATCCGCGGAGAGATGCACCTGCGGCTGGATGGGTGAAAGCGCGTCGGGCCCCTTCTCCACACATCCGGCTGCCCATCATGTTCGAATACCAGAAATCCCATCGCTTCTTCGCGCAGTTCGCCGATGGCCTCGCCGAACTCGCCGGCGGGGAATTGGAGAAGCTCGGCGCGAGTGCGGTGCGGCCCGTGTACCGGGGTGCCTATTTCACGGCCGACGCGCAGGCACTGTACCGCATCAACTACCGCGCGCGCCTGGTGAGCCGTGTCCTGGCCCCGCTGATCAGCTTCGACTGCCACAGCTCGCGCTATCTGTACAAGACCCTGCGACAGCTCGATTGGGGCTCGATCCTGCGCCCCGGCCGCACCTTCGCGGTCACCGCCAACGTGAGCGACAGCCGCGTGCGGCACAGCCAGTACGCGGCGCGGGTGGTCAAGGACGCCGCCGTCGATCACCTGCGGGAGAAGACGGGCTCGCGCCCCGATGTCGACCCGAAGACGCCAGATGTGTGGTTGCACCTTCATCTGCATCGCAACCGGGCCGTCCTGCACCTGGACACCTCGGGCGGCTCCCTGCACCGCAGGGGCTACCGGGTCCGTTCGGTCGAGGCACCGATGATGGAGACCCTGGCGGCGGCGATCCTCGAGATGAGCGGGTGGGACGGCAGCCGGCCCCTGGCCGATCCGATGTGCGGATCGGGCACCCTGGTGGCCGAGGCCCTGATGAAGGCAGCGCGGATTCCCGCCGGTTACCTCCGCCGCCGTTTCGGCCTGGAGAACCTTCCCGACTTCGATAGGGGGCTGTGGAAGCGGGTGCGGGAGAAGGCGGACAGGGGCATCCGGCCACCCGAGCGGGGGCTGTTGTGGGGCGGTGACATCTCCGCCGGGAACCTGGAGATCGCCCGAGGCAATTGTGCCCTGCTGCCCCACGCCGATCGCATCGAGTGGTGGCACGGCGACTTCCGCTCGTTGAAGGAGGGCTTGCCCCACCGGGTGATCGTCTGCAACCCTCCCTATGGCCGGCGTCTGGCCGGAGAGGATCCGAAGCGCCTGATCCGCGACTTCGGCGACTTCCTCAAGCAGCGCTGCACCGGCTCGACCGCCTTCGTCTACGTGGGCGATCGTGAACTGCTCAAGAACGTCGGGCTGCGACCCCGCTGGAAGCGGGTCCTGCGCAACGGTCCCCTCGACGGGCGCCTGGCCCGCTATGATCTGTACTGACGGACTTCGCCTCAAGCGCAGGGAATCGTCCTCCATGGACGTGCGGTACCGTGATGAAACGAGATGACAACAGCGGCACGGGCTCGTGGGACGTCCTGTGCGTGGGCAACGCCGCATGGGACATCACCCTGCGGCTCGACCACCAGCCCGCCGACGACGAGAAGGTCGAGGCCGGGGAGATGTGGGTGGGGGGCGGCGGACCGGCGGCCAATGCGGCGGTGGCCTGCGCGCGCCTGGGCCTGAGCTCGGCCTTCGCCGGTTACCTCAGCCGCGATCCCTTCGGCCGGGCCCACCGTGACGAACTCGTCTCCGAGGGCGTCGATCTCGCGCTGGTGAGCGAAGGGGACGCACCGATGCGGGTGTCGACGATCTACGTCAAGCCCGACGGGCGGCGGAGCATCGTCCATCGGGCCCCCGCCGTCGACCAGGGCGATCCAACCTTGCCGGCCACGGTCGACTGGAACGCGCGCGTGGTGCTCTTCGACGGCTACCAGCCGCGCCTGAGTGCGGCGGTGCTCGAGGAGATCGAGCGCAAGAGGCAGGGCCGCCGGGTTGGCACCGGGGACCGGCCGCGGGCGGGCACCCCGGATCCGCCCGCTCCTTCTGCTTCGCCCGCGGCGGAGACCGTCACCGTCCTCGATGCGGGCTCGGTCCGGGAGGGGACTCGTCTCCTGGCCGGCCGGGTCGATCATCTGGTGGCTTCGTGGACCTTCGCTCGCGATTTCACGGGCCGCAGCGAGCCCGGCGCGGCCGTGGAGGCCCTCAGCCGGGTGGCTCCGGTGGCGGTGGTGACCCTCGGGGAGGAAGGGTTGGTCTGGGCCCGCCGGGACGATAGCCGGGCGCATGCCCTGCCCGCGATGGAGGTCTCCCCGGTGGTGGACACGACCGGCGCGGGCGACGCCTTCCACGCCGGATATTGCGCCGGCCTTGCCTGGGGCCTGCCCTTCGACGAGATTCTCGACCTCGCACGGGCGTGCGGGGCAGCCGCCTGTACTCGACTGGGGGCGCGGCCCTCCCTTCCCGGGCGGCGACGGCTGTCCGGCCTTACCCTGTTGGGGGATGGATTCGAGGATTCCCGGGAGGACCCCGGCCATCCCCGCGATCAACAGGAGAGAAACTCTTTCTGAGCGGCCGGCGGCGGCCGCCATCCAACGAAGAAGAATGTACGAGGTGCAGATATCTTGACCGAAGCGAGACGCAGGCGTCGGGTGCGCAAGACCCGATCCCACCCTTCCCCCATTGTTCCCGGCGAAGAGCACGACGAAGAAGAGACCCCGGACGGAAGCGTCCCCCAGGGTGACGAACTGGTCGAACCGGACAATGCCCTTCCCCCGATCACCCTGGAAGAACTGTCACCGACCATGCAGGCCGCCTGCCGGCGGGCCGGCTGGAAGGAATTGATGCCGGTCCAGGCGAGAACCCTTCCCTACGTGCTGGCCGGCCGCGACCTGATGATCCAGTCGCGCACCGGCAGCGGCAAGACCGCAGCCTTCCTCTTGCCCATGCTCGATCGCATCGACCCCGAGCTGCCCCAGTGCCAGGGACTCATCCTGGTGCCCACGCGCGAACTGGCCCAGCAGGTCTACGACCACGCCGAGGTCCTCGCCCCCGAGGGCATCCGGACCGTCGCGGTCTACGGCGGCGTCGGCTACGGCAAGCAACTGGAGGCCTTCCGCAAGGGCGCCCATCTGGTGGTGGGCACGCCGGGCCGTGTCCTCGACCACCTGATGCAGGGCAATCTCGACCTGAGCCACTTGAAGATGCTGGTCTTCGACGAGGCCGATCGCATGCTGTCGATGGGTTTCTACCAGGACATGCGGCGGGTGAAGCGTTTCCTGAGCGACAGGCCGCGCAACGGCTACATGTTCTCGGCCACCTTCCCGTACCACGTCATGCGGCTGGCCGGCGAATTCCTGCACGAACCGGAGATGCTCAGTCTCAGCCGCGACCACGTGCACGTGACCGAGGTCGATCATGTCCTGTACTTCGTGCCCGATATGCAGAAGGACCGCACCCTGGCCCGGCTCATCGAACTGGAGAACCCCACATCGGCCATCATCTTCTGCAACACGAAGGCCGAGGTGAACTACGTCTCCCTCATCCTCAAGCGCTACGGCTACGACGCCGACGGCCTGTCGAGCGAGCTGAAGCAGCGCGATCGGGAGAAGGTGCTGGGACGGGTGCGAGCGGGAAGCCTGCGTTTCCTGGTGGCCACGGACGTGGCCGCGCGCGGCATCGACATCCAGGAACTGAGTCACGTCTTCCAGTACGAGGTTCCCGAGGACCCTGAACTGTACGTGCACCGGGCAGGCCGCACCGGCCGGGCCGGTGCCGGAGGGAAGGCCATCACCTTGGCCTTCCGCACCGAGAAAGTGCGCATCGACGAGATCCGCGCCCGTTACGGCATCGAGTTCGAGGAACTCGAGCCACCCCACGATGAGGAGGTCGAGAAGGTGGTATCCGAACGACTGGTGGCTCTTCTGGAGGCGCGTCTGCGCGAGCGCCGCCCGATCGACCGCGAACGCATCCAGCGATTTCTTCCCCTGGCCCGCGAGCTGGCCGAGCACGAGGACGGGGCGATGCTGGTGGCCATGTTGTTGAACGACAACTATCAGCAGAGTCTGCATGCACCGGTGGCGGCCGAGCCCCACGACGGCCCGAACGAGGAGGACGACGGCGGTCAGGTGGCCGCCGGTGAGGAAGCCGCCGGCAAGGGTGAAGGCGAAGGACGCAGCCGCCGGAGCGGGGGACGCAGCGGTGGCCGTCGCCGTTCGCGTTCGGGGGGATCGCGCCGGCGGAGCTGAGACGGCCATCGGCCACCCCGCTCTGCGCCGCCGCTTCCCTTTCCCGGGCCCGCCTAGTCCAGATGGCTCTGGAGCATCCAGGCCGTCTTCTCGTGGATCTCCATCCGGCGCACGCCCAGATCGACCGAGACGTGATCGCCGACGACCTCGGCGGCCTCGATCATCTCCCGCGCCGCCTCGGCCACCTTGCGATGGTCCTCGGCCAGGATGCGGATCATCTCGGTGGCCGCCGTGTTGGAGCGGGCCTCCTCCAGACTGGTCAGGGCCGCGAACTCGGTGTACGAGCCCGGAGCGGGATGTCCGATCGAACGGATGCGTTCGGCGATCTCGTCGACGGCCAGGGCCAGCTCGTTGTAGTGGGTCTCGAACAACAGGTGGAGCGACTGGAACATCGGTCCGACCACGTTCCAATGGTAGTTGTGGGTCTTCAGGTAGAGCGTGTAGCTGTCAGCCAGCAGCTTGCCGGCGGCACGGGCCAACTCCTCGGTCCTCTCGGGACTGCGCATGGTGGACATGGCATCTTCCTTTCGTCGGCGCCCCGTGGCGCCGGGCTTGGGCTTGGGATCTTCCTCTGCGGTCACGTGCAAGATCGGCATGAAGATGCAATAGGGCCAATGAATAGTATTTGTCAGAACAATAGATGATGTCTATCATACTTCCATGACCCTCCAGGAACTCCGCTATCTGGTCGCCCTGGCCGAACACGCCCACTTCGGCCGCGCGGCCGCGGCCTGCCATGTCTCCCAACCCTCCCTCTCGGCCGCCCTGAAGAAGGTGGAGGATGAACTGGGGATGCCGCTCTTCGAGAGGAGCCGGCGAAGGGTCTTTCCCACCGCCCGGGGAGAACGGGTGGTGGAGCAGGCCCGGCGGGTGCTGGAGGAGATGGCCCGTCTCGAGGAGCTGGCGCGGCTGCCCGACGATCCCCTGAGCGGGGTCTTCCGTCTCGGGGCCATTCCGACCATCGGACCCTATCTGATGCCCCATCTGGTTCCCTCCCTTCACGAGACCTATCCCCGCCTGCAACTGCATCTGATCGAACAGCAGACCGCTGTTCTCATCGAGCAGCTCCATCAGGGGAAGCTGGACGCCGCGCTGCTCTCCCCGCCCCTGGACGAGAGCGGTCTGGACCGGGCCGACCTGTACCGGGAGGACTTCCACCTGGCCGCCCCGAGGGAACATCCCCTGGCCCGCCGTGAACGCATCGATCTGGCCGCGATCGTCGGCGAACCGCTCCTGCTGCTGGACGAGGGACACTGTCTGCGCGATCAGGTCCTGGAGGTGTGCAGTACCCGCGACACCCCGGCCCGGGAACTCCTGCGCGGCAGCAGCCTGGAGACCCTGCGCAGCATGGTGGCAGCGGGGGTGGGCTGTACGCTGTTGCCTTCGCTGGCCCTGCACCCGATCGGCGGCGCGTCGCCGGTGGAGATCCGCCCCTTCGACGAACCGGTGCCCCATCGGCTGGTCTCCCTCTACTGGAGACGCAGCTTCGCCCGGGTCAACTCGGTGCACGAGCTGGTGGGCTGGATCGTCCGCCATCTTCCCTCGGGCGTCGCTGCCGTCGAAGCGAGGGACTGAATCAGGGCATGTGGATGCGGTACAGCGTCGATTCCCTTCCCACCAGCATGGCTTCGAAGCGCGGATCGCTGTCGAAGTCCGCCCGCCGCAGACCGCTTCCCTTTCGCCACACCCCGTCACTGACATAGAGATAGCCGATGGAATGGGCCCGCAGCACCCGTGCGGTGGCTTCGGGCCAGGGCTCTTGGGCCAGGCCCGCCGCCACCTGGTGCAACGAACCGCCTTCGGGCGTCTTCAGGTCCCATGCACAGGGCAAGAGGAAACGCCGGTCGCTCACGTGCATCGCCCATGCGCTGCCGTCGTCCCACAGGTTCGCCACGAGTGCATCGTCAGGGACGACCCGGGCGAGCTCGACCGCATGAGGATCACGGCCAGGGCCACGGTGAAGCCCGGGACCCGGACGGGCAGGCGATGAGGCGGCTCCCCTCCACTTCGGGGTCTTCCTTCGATGGCGTGGGAAGCCGTTCCTCCATCGGCTGCACGGCTTGCGTCCTTTCCTCGACGTGCCCACCACTGCCCCGCGCTGCTCAAGGCCAGGTACCAGATGCCGAGCAGACCGGCCACGCCAAGGAGCTTCCAGGTCACCGCCGTGGTGCGCGGCCTCGCCTGCGCAACTTGACGTCGGCGGCGGGGCGGAGGATCTTCAGCGGTGGAAGGGCCGTGCGTGATCGCCGGCCGCTGTCGTCGAATCTCCTGGACCGAGGTGATCTCCATGTCGAAGCGCTCCAGCCTCCACCCGCTTGCGTTCCCTGCCCTCTTGCTCGTGCTTGCGAGCCTCATCGTCGGCATCGGGGGCACGGCGTCGCCCATCGCGTTTCCCGCGCCGGCGCACGCCGCGGAGACGGCCTACCAGCCCGACCCGAACGTGCCTCGCAGCGAGGTGCCCGATCTCTACAAGTGGGACCTCACCCCGCTCTTCGCCGACGACGAGGCCTGGGAGGTGGCGATGGAGGAGCTGGAGACGGAGGTGCCCAAGGTTGCCGGCTACCAGGGACGGCTGGGCGATCCGGCCATGATGAACGAGTGCCTCGCCCTGTACTTCGATCTGCACGACCGGATCAACCACTGCACCCTGTACGGCAACCTCAAGTCGAGCGTGGACACCGCCGACGACCATGCCCACGCCATGGAGACCCGCGCCCTGGCACTCATGGACAAACTCACCGCATCGGCCACCTTCATCCGCGGTGAGTTGTTGGCCATCGACGACGACGCGATGGAGAAGGCCTACCGTGAGCAACCCGAACTGGCCACCTACCGGCCCTACATCGAGAACCTGCGCCGGCGCCGCGCACGGGTGCTCAGCCCCGAGAGTGAACGCATCCTGCAGTTGATGGGCGACAACCAGTGGGCCGAGATCGATCTCAACGAGATCCCGTCGGGCTACGAGACCGCCTTCGGCGCCCTGCTGACCGACATCGAGTGGCCGATGGTGCACGACGAGGAAGGCAACGAGGTGCGGATGACCCTGGCCAGCTACCCGCGCTTCCGCGGATCGGCCGACCGGGCGGTGCGCCGCGAAGCGGTCGAGGCCTTCTTCGCCACCCTGCGTCAGTACCAGCACGCCTTCGCGGCCACCTTGGGCGGCCAGTACCAGTTCGACGTGTCCCTGGCGCGCTCACGCGGCTACGACACCGCCCTGGAGGCCTACCTGGACAAGGACGGACTCACACCGGAGGTGTACGAGACCCTGATCGCCACGGTGAACGCGCACCTGGATGCCCTGCACCGCTACGTGCGCCTGCGCAAGAAAGCCATGGGCCTCGATGACCTGCACATCTACGACCTGTACCGTCCGTTGACCGCCGGCGTGGAGAAGGAGGTGAGCTACGACGAGGCGCGCGCGGAGGTGCTGAAAGCGCTCGAACCCCTGGGTGCAGACTACCTGGCGCTGATCCGGGAGGGCACCGATCCGGCCAACGGCTGGATCGACGTCTACCCCAACCTGAACAAACGCAGCGGGGCGTTCTCGGCCAGCGTCTACGGCAACCATCCCTACGTGATGATGAACTTCCAGAACAGCCAGGACGACGAGTCGACCCTGGCCCACGAGTTCGGGCACGCCATCCACAGCCACCTGGCGATGACCCACCAGCCCTATTCGAGCTTCCGCTACGTACCGTTCCTGGCCGAGATCGCCTCGACCTGCAACGAAGCCCTTCTCAGCGACTATCTCATCGCCCACGCCCAGGACCGCGCCGAGCGGGCCTACCTGTTGAGCGACCGGCTGGAGACCATCCGTACCACCATCTACCGCCAGACCCTCTTCGCCGAATTCGAGCTGAAGGTGCACACCTTCGTCGAGGAAGGCGTTCCGATCACCGCCAGCCTGCTCGACGAGACCTACTCCGAACTGGTGCGGCGTTACTACGGGCCCGACTTCACCGTGGACGAGAACGACGGCATGGAGTGGGCGTACATCCCGCACTTCTACTACAAGTACTACGTCTTCACCTATGCGACCGGCCTGTCCAGCGGCATCGCCATCGCCCGCAGGCTGCGCGGCGAGGATCCCGAGGCGGCCCAGAAGGGCTTGATGGCCATGCTCAGCGGAGGGTGCAGCGAGCCGCCGCTCGTCCTCTTGAGGAAGGCCGGTGTCGACCTCACCCGGCCCGATGCCATCGCCTCTGCCCTGGAGAGCTTCGACGAGACCTTGACGGAGATGGAGAAGCTGCTGGAAGACCAGTAGGGGCAGGACGGGAGCCATACCGGCGCCGGCTGTGTCGCCCAAGGAGCGTGTGCGATGGATACGGAAGACCTTCCCCGCCGCCGACTGGGAACATTCCCCACTCCTTTGATGGAGTTGCCGCGCCTGGGCGCGTTGCTCGACGGGCCTCGCCTGGTGATCAAGCGCGACGACCTGACCGGGCGCGGCCTGGGCGGCAACAAGATCCGCAAGCTCGAGTTCCTTCTGGGCGAGGCCGTCGAGCAGGGCTGCGATACGGTGATCACCGCCGGCGCTGCCCAGTCGAACCACTGCCGGCAGACCGCCGCCGCGGCGGCGGCGTGTGGGCTTTCCTGCCACCTGGCCCTCGGTGGGGATGGGGAGGAAGCCGTGGTGGGCAATCTCCTGCTCGATCATCTGCTCGGCGCGCGGATCCACTGGTGCGGAGAGCATCGCAAGGGAGAGGACCTCGACCGCATCGCCGAGGAGATCCGCCGTCAAGGGGGCTCGCCCTGCATCATTCCCTACGGTGGATCGAACGCCACCGGGGCTGTGGGCTACGTGGAGGCGGCGCTGGAACTGGCGGCCCAGTTGGACGAGAGAGAGTGGAAGTTGAGCCATATCGTCGTGGCCTCCAGTTCCGGGGCCACCCAGGCGGGCCTTCTCGTCGGTGCCCGGATGGCTGAGCTGTCGGCCGAGATCATCGGCATCCAGATCGATCCGGAGAAGACCGCTGGCCGCACGCTGCCCGAGAACGTCGCCGCGATCGCCACCGAGGCGGCGGGCCGCCTGGGCCGGTCGTGGAGTTTCTCCCCCGGGGAGGTCCGGGTGGAGACCGGATACTTCGGCGGGGGCTACGGCGTCGTCGGCGCACTCGAACGCGAGGCCATTCGCCTCGCCGCCTCCACCGAGGGCATCTTCGTCGACCCGGTGTACACCGGCCGGGCCCTGGGCGGCTTGATCGACCTCATCCGCCGAGGCCGCTTCCAGAGAGAGGACCGCGTCCTCTTCTGGCACACCGGGGGCAGCCCGGCGCTCTTCGCCATGGGTGAGGAGCTGCTTTCCCGCTGAGTTCAGCTTCTGGACCTTCGCTCGTCCGTCGATGTCGCGCGCAGGGCATGCCGGTGTCCGACGGATGCCAGCCGCAGCGGGATGGAGTCGCCGGTCAGACTTCAGTCCACCTGCGATCGGTACTGACGAGGGGTGAACCCGGTGGTGGCCTTGAACTGGCGGGTGAAGGCGCTCTGGTCGTAGAAACCGCAGTCGAGGGCGATCTCCCCGATGGGACGGTCCGTTTCGCGCAGCAGCCGGCAGGCGGCCTCCATGCGCGTTCGGGTGATGAATTGTCCGGCGGTGAGACCGAAGGCCTTCTTCATCCTCTGTTCGTACTGGTATGGGGACAGCGAGGACATGCGGGCCAGCGTTTCCACCCTCAGACCCTCCCCGAAGTTCTCCTGGATGTGGCGGATCGAGTCGGCGAGTTCGCGGTATCCCGACGCATCGTCGGCGGGAAGGTGGAGATCACGGGACACCCCGACCAGACCGGTGATCTCTCCGTCCTCTTCGATCGGCAGCTTGTTGGTGATGCACCATCCCGCTTCCCCCTGCGGATACAGGTGCAGCTCGAGCTGGTCGAGTACGGGATGCCCCTCTTCGAGCACCTGCCGGTCCTGCTCGAAGTACGAGGCGTTCTGTGGGGCGGGAAAGACCTCCAGCGCGGTCCTTCCCAGCAACTCCTCCTTGCGATCGAGGCCGCAGCGCCGCACCAGGGTCTCGTTGACCAGGGTGTAGCGTCCCTGGCGGTCCTTGACGAAGAACACCAGATCGGCGACGCGGTCGAAGAGTTCTTCCAGAGGAAGTCCGTTCACGCCGACCCCCCGGGGCGGTCGTTCGATACGTCCATTGTGCGGATTCGTGAGTCGCGGGTCCGCGATTCTCCTAGACGGCCAGTATACAGTAGAGGGCGAAGGAGGCAGGGGGGAAATGAGCTCGGGCACGATCTTCGACATCAAGCGCTTCGCCATCCACGACGGGCCGGGCATCCGCACCACGGTGTTCCTGAAGGGCTGTCCCCTGTCGTGCTGGTGGTGCCACAATCCGGAGAGCCAGGCCCCGGGTCCGGAGCTGTCGTACAACGCAGCGCTCTGCGTGGGCTGCGGAGCCTGTTTGCTGGCGTGTCCGTCGCAGGCCCGGTCGTTCGGTCCAGAGGGGATGCAGTGGGATCGCGATGCGTGTGTCGAGTGCCGCCGCTGTGAGGAGGTCTGTCCCACCCAGGCGGTCGAATGGGTGGGCTCGAAGATGGGCGTCGACGCGTTGATGCAGACGATCGAACGCGATGTGCCGTTCTTCGACGAGTCCGGTGGTGGGGTCACCTTCTCCGGAGGTGAGCCCCTGGCCCAGCCCGCCTTCCTGGGGGAATTGCTGGACGAATGCCGCCGCCGTGGCATCCACACTGCCGTCGACACCTGCGGGGCGGTCGCGCCCGCTGTCCTGAGGGCGATCGCGCCACGGGCGGACCTCTTCCTCTTCGACCTCAAGCACATGGATACCCATCGCCACCGGCAGCTCACGGGCGTGGGGAACGAGCGGATCCTGGAGAACCTGGAATGGCTGGTCGCCGAAGGCCATCGGGTGGAGATCCGGGTGCCGGTGGTTCCGGGCGCGACCGACGAGGTTGAGAACCTCGATGCGATCGGAGCCTTCGTGTCGTCGCTGCCCCGACCGGTGAAGGTGACCCTGTTGCCCTTCCACGAGACCGCCCGCGAGAAGTACAGGCGATTCGGAATGGACACCGTCTGGCCCGAGGATCTCCATCCGCCGGGGCCGACGCGCCTGGAGGAACTGGCCGCGCGCCTTCGCGGCCATGGCGTGCAGGTGGCGGTATGAAGCCGCCGGCAAGGAGAGATGGAGCATGAACGAACGTACCCGACGGCTGCGGCAGGCGAGCTACCAGGCCGAGGTCACGCTCTCCAGCGAGCGTGCGGCCCTGATCACCGAATTCCACCGGGAGAACCTGGGCCGCTGGTCGCCTCCGATGATGCGGGCGAAAGCCCTGGAGTACGTGCTCCACCGGCAGAGCCTGTACATCGGCGATGGGGAACTCATCGTCGGCGAGCGGGGGCCGCGACCGAAGGCGACCCCGACCTATCCGGAGGTGACCTGTCACAGCGAGGAGGATCTGCGGATCCTCGATCGGCGGGAGAAGACCCCCTATCGCGTGAGCGAGGAGGACATGGAGGTATTCCGCAAGGAGGTCATTCCGTTCTGGCGGGGCCGCACCCTGCGCGAGCGCATCTTCCAGGGGGTGTCGGAGGAATGGAAGGCGGCGTATGAGGCCGGCGTGTTCACCGAGTTCATGGAACAGCGGGCGCCGGGTCACACCACCCTCGACGGGAAGTTCTACGCGAAGGGCCTGGAGGACTTCAAGACGCAGATCACCGAGCGGATCGATCGCCTCGACTTTCTCCATGACCCCCGCGCCGCGGCCCGGCTGGAAGAACTGCGGGCCATGCTCGTGGCCTGCGACGCGGTCATCGCCTTCGCGGAACGGCACGCCGATCGGGCCGAGGAGATGGCCGCCACCGAGGAGGACGCCGTCCGCCGTGACGAACTCGAGCGTATTGCGGCCGTCTGCCGAAGGGTGCCGCGTCACGCTCCGCGCAATCTGTGGGAAGCGCTGCAGATGTACTGGTTCATGCACCTGGGCACGATCATCGAGCTCAACGGCTGGGACTCGATGAATCCCGGCCACCTCGACCGTCATCTCGCTCCCTTCTACCGCGCCGATCTGGAGAAGGGCGTGTTGACGAGGGAATCGGCCCGCGAGCTGATCGAGTGCTTCTGGATCAAGTTCAACAACCACCCGGCCCCGCCCAAGGTGGGGGTGACTGCCCAGGAGAGCGGCACCTACAACGACTTCACCAACATCAATCTCGGCGGGGTCCTGCCCGACGGCCGCGACGGGGTCAACGAGCTCTCCTATCTCCTGCTGGAGGTGATGGACGATCTGCATCTGTTGCAGCCGCAGGGGAACATCCAGCTCAGCCGCAAGAACGACGACCGTTTCCTGAAAGCCGCACTGGGGGTGGTGCGCAAGGGCTACGGCTATCCATCGGTGTTCAATGCCGACGGGGTCGTCGAGCAACTCGTGCGGGCGGGAAAGAGCCTCCAGGACGCCCGCGAGGGGGGAACCAGCGGCTGCATCGAGACCGGAGCCTTCGGCAAGGAGGCCTACATCCTCACCGGTTACCTGAATCTTCCCAAGATCCTGGAGATCGCCCTCAACGACGGCATCGATCCGCGCACCGGCCGGCAGATCGGGCCCGCGACCGGCGACCCGCGCGAGTGGGAGAGCCTCGACGACGCCATGGCGGCTTTCACCCGGCAACTGCGGCACTTCGTCGATGTGAAGATCGAAGGCAACCAGTTCATCGAGCGCCTCTACGCGGAGAACATGCCCGCTCCCTTTCTGTCCGTCCTCATCGACGACTGCATCGAGAAGGGACGCGACTACAACGACGGCGGACCACGCTACAACACCAGCTACATCCAGTGTGTGGGCATCGGGACGATCACCGACAGCCTCTCGGCCATCGAGACCCACGTGTTCGAGAAGGGTGAGCCGTCCATGGATGCGCTGCTCGATGCCCTTGCCACGGATTTCGCCGAAACGGAGACCCTGCGTCTGCACCTGGCCAATCACACGCCGCGCTACGGGAACGACGACGAGCAGGCCGATGGCATCATGATGCGCGTCTTCGACACCCTGGTGAAGACCATCGACGGTCGGCCCAACACCAAGGGTGGACGCTATCACGTGGACATGCTGCCCACGACCAGCCACATCTACTTCGGATCGGTCACCGGCGCGACGGCCGACGGCCGCCACAAGGGTGCTCCCCTGTCCGAGGGCATCTCACCGGTGCAGGGAGCCGACCGTCAGGGCCCGACCGCAGTGATCCGTTCGGCTGCCCGTATGGATCATCTGCATACCGGCGGTACCCTGTTGAACCTGAAGTTCATGCCGTCGGTGCTGGAGGACGATGAGGGCCTGGGCAAACTGGCCCAGCTCGTGCGCACCTACTTCCGCCTCGATGGTCACCACGTGCAGTTCAACGTGGTGGGGGCCGAGACCCTGCGCGAGGCGCAGAAGCATCCCGAGGAGCACCGCGACCTCATCGTCCGCGTCGCCGGCTACAGCGACTACTTCTGCGACATCGGCCGCGAACTGCAGGATGAGATCATCCGCCGCACCGAGCACGAGATCTGAGCAGATCCGTCCTCGGGTGGACGGCCGTACCCGGCTCTTCGGATCAGCCGCCGTGTTGCAAGAGGAAATACAGTCCGATGGCGATGAAGAAAGCCGCGTAACCCATCAAGAGGAACTGGGCGGTGAAGCGACCGATGTGGGCCCGGTCCTCACTCTTGATATAGATGCCGTAGACGATGAGGTTGGCCAGTGAACCGAAGAGGCTGCCGAAGCCACCGGCATTCACTCCCCACAGCAACGCATCCCACTGGGTGGTGAGTTTGGCGAAGAGCAGGGTCACTGGCACGTTGCTGATGAGCTGACTCGCCAGCGCGGAGAACAGGAAGATGTGGCCGGATTGCTGGATGTCCGACGCCAGGAAGGATCGGATGTTGTCGGCGAGTCCGAAGAAGAGAAAGAAGCTCAAGAGCAGCGCGTAATCGACCCGCAGTGCCTTGCGGTCGAAGAAGAGCGCGTAGACGATGACGATGCCGGCCGCGGGTACGGGGACGACGTGCAGGACGGTGAGGAGGACACCCGCCAACAGGAATCCATAGACATAGCAGGATCGGTCAGCGGTGGCGGTGAGGCGGCCGGACACGGCCTTCCTTTCGGTCTTCACCACCAACGATGCCGCGGTGAGGATCAACAGGAAGACCAGGGAGAAGGGAGCGATGGAGCGGACGAACTCGACGGCCGTCAGCTCATAGAACCAGTAGATGTACAGGTTCTGGGGATTGCCGATCGGCGTCAGGGCCGATCCGGCGTTGGCGGCCAGGGCCAGCAGGATCACCAGCGTGCTCTTTCCGGTGATGTCCAGGGCGAGGGTGATGGGTACCACGACCATCAGGGCGACATCGTTGGTCAGGAACATCGACAGAAGGAAGGTGACCAGCACCAGTTTGAGGGCGATGAACCGCCCTGTGTCCAGGTGTTGGGACATCCGTGCGATCAGTCCACTCTGCCGAAGCCCGTTGATGACGACGAAGAGCACGAGAAGGACGAAGAGCACCTCGACTTCGCGCGTCGAATAGGACGGAAGATGGCCGGCGTAGATGGATGTCAACAGGAGTCCGCTGCCGGACACGATGAGCAGCCATTGCTTCGAGATGAAGTCGATCAACGGGTTCTTGCTCTGGTTCACGGTTTCCTCAGAGGTGGATCGAGGGCGGGAGATCTCCGTCCAAGCTCAGCGCGGCTCTCAACTCCAGCTCACCTCGTCGAATCGGGTATCGGTCTGCAGGTCCTTCAACACTTCGTTCTCATACCACCGATAGCGCATCCGCAGGTTCAGGATCGCCCGGTACTCGTGCCGTTCCGGTTGAGCGGTCACGCTGCGGTGCTTGATATGGACACGCTCCTGGAGAAGCCGGTCGGCGATCTCGTCGAGCAGATGGGGCGGTCCATGCCAGCTCAGGTTCAGGGTGAAGTAGTGATCGGAGACGATGGGCAGCAGGTGGAAGGCGTACAGGGCGATGAGGATCAGGACGGTGAGAACGACGGCGAGGAGATACTCTCCCAGGCCGACGGTCACGCCGACCGCGGCGACGGCCCATATGGAGGCCGCGGTGGTGAGACCCCGGACGAAGTCGCGGCTCTTGACGATGGTCCCGGCTCCGAGGAAGCCGATGCCGGTGATCACGCCGGCGGCGGCGCGGGCGGGATCCATGCGGATGAACGATTCCGAACCCATCGAGAGTTCCATGGAGAGTTTGTCGAAGGCGATGATGATGGCCGCCGAGCCCAGGCAGACCAGGATGTTCGTGCGCAGACCGGCCGAACGACCGCGGCTCTGCCGTTCGAGTCCGATCAGGCCGCCCAGGAACATGGCCATCACCAGGCGGGTCAGGTAGACAGTATTGCTGCCGCCCATCCAGGGTAAGTCGGTCATGGAACACTCAGCCTTTCATCAGGTTCAGGATGATCTGGATCACCACCGCGTTGCTCAACTGGAGGATGAACGCGGCGGCAATGGGAATGACCATGAACGCCATGGGGGATGGTCCGTAGCGCTGGGTGACCGCGGCCATGTTGGCCATGGCGGTGGGGGTGGCGCCCAGGGAGGAGCCGATGTAGCCGGCGGTGATCACCGCTGCGTCGTAATTCCTGCCCAGCGCCCGGAAGACGACGAAGACGGCGAAGACGAGGAGGATCAGCACCTGGACGAACAGGGTGGAGAAGATGAACAGCGCCCGGTCTCCGATCTCCCAGAAGCGCAGGCCCATCATCGCCATGGCCAGGAAGAGGCCCAGACTCAGGTCGGAGACGATGGCCAAGGTCGGCGAGCCGTGCGGACACTTCAGACGGGGGATGGCCAGGGGAAGGACATTGCTCAACAGCACTCCGCTGAACATGCAGGTGACGAAGAGCGGAAGGGTGAATCCGAGCTGTGCAGCCCAGTCGTGCAGATAGATCCCCAGACCGACGGAGAGGGCGATCATCAACAGGACGATCAGCATCGAGTCGACGTCGATGCTCAGGTGGGATCCCTCCTTCACGCCGACGGTGATCTCCTCATCGTCGGACGGGTCGAGACGATAGCGGTCGATGAGACGGCTGCTCACCGGCCCTCCGAGGATGCCGCCGAAGATCAGGCCGAAGGTGGCGCTGGTCATGCCGATCTCCATGGCGTGTCTCACACCGTACTGGTGCTCGAGGATGGGGGCCCACGCCACGACGTTCCCGTGGCCGCCCTGGAGGGAGGCCGCCCCCGCCAGGATGCCCATGTGGGGATTCTGTCCGAAGAGCAGGGCCATCAGGACGCCCACGTAATTCTGCAGGAAGAGATACGCGACGGCCAGGATCGACAGGAGAAACAGGATCCGCCCACCGCGGATGATGCTGGAGAATTCGGTGGACAGGCCGATGGCGGTGAAGAACACCACCAACAGGGCATCGCGGAAGTGGTTGGAGAAGCTGAGGTCGATGCCCACCAGATGCAGGAGCGCGAAGAGAAGGGAGGCCACCAGGCCTCCGGTGACGGGTTGGGGGATGCTGAAACGCCGCAGCAGCGGGAAGCGTCCGTTCAGGTACTTGCCCAGCAACAGGACCAGGATTCCGATGATGATGGTCCGACGGGGATCCAGCTCCACGTGCCACTCCTCTTCTCGGCGGCGGTCGACCGCGGCGTCATGGTATCAGGCCGAGCGTCCGGTGTCAGGAGTCGTGATCGACGGGCCGCCCGAAGTACAGCCACAATCCCCAGCAGGCGCAGAGTTGCCAGCCCTGGCCGCCCATCTCCTCCATGATCCGCATCTCGTTCCACACGAAGGCGATCCTGCGACGGTATTCCCACTTCTTCCGCATGTCTCTTCTCCTGGCCGACGGTTTCGAATTGCCCGGGACGGTCCTGGGATCTTCATCCCTTCCTTCTCAAGGACCACCCCAGAAGGAGGATTCCGGTGGCCATGATCCAGCTTCCGGCCACGCGCACCGCGATCCGCGCCGCGTGCGACTTCAGACCCAGCACGAAGGCACTGGTGAGGGAGAGCAGGACGAAGAGGCTCAGGGAGATCCCCAGCAGCGCCCGGAGGGCCTCGCTCGTCGCGGTGTCCATGGATGCGCCGTTCGCCGTTCCGTGCAGCAGTCCCAGGAGAACGGCCAGGGCCGCGAAGGACGGCAACGAGAGCCTGGCGTCCGATGCAACCAGCGCGCCCATGACCAGGAACGAGGCGGTGGTGAGCGAGGAGGGCGGCGCCGTTCCGCTGGAGAGAAGCCCCACGATGCCGCCGGCCAACCACGCCAGCGGAAGGACGAAGATCGCGCGGCGTCCGTAGGCCGCTCCCCGCAGGCCGGCGTACAGTCCCACCGCCAGCGCGGGCAACAGGTCGTCGGGGCTGAGGAAGAGATGGCTCATCCCGTCGTAGACCGGACCGAGGCCGGTGGTCACCAGGTGGGCATGGGCGACCCCGGGCAGGGTCAGCGCCAGCAGAGCGGCCGGGACGGCGGGCCGGAGGCGGATGGGATGGAGACGCCCCGTGGCGGCCGGCTGCACCGGCATGCGCTCCGGCCCGGAGAGCCTGCTCATCCCAGCGCTCCCATGAGGAAGTAGACGCCTCCGGCGGCGATGATCGCTCCGCAGAACTGCAGCAGGCGGCGACCCACCATCCAGCGATGGATCAGACCGATGGTGATGCCGACGGCGTGGAGGCCTCCGGTGGCCACCACGAAGCCCAGGCTGTAGAGCAGCCCGCTCTCACCCTCGGGCAGCTCCGTGCCGTGCGCGTAGCCGTGGAAGATGGCGAACACGCCGACCAGGACGGCGGCCACCCACAGCTGCGGCCGTGCTTCGGCGAGGACCATGATGCCCAACAGCAGGGCGGACAGGGCGATCCCGATCTCCGCCCCGGGAAGGGGGACGCCGATCAGGCCGAGCATGCCGCCCAGGGCCATCACCACCGGGAAGGTCACCGGCAGCAGCCACATCGCCGGTGCCCCGAGCTGGGCGCCCCAGATGCCGACGGCGACCATGGCCAGGATGTGGTCCCATCCGGAGATGGGATGGTGCAGGCCGCTGAGGAAACCGCCGGCCTCGCTCTTCATGATGTGCGCGGATGCGGGGTGGGCCGCGATGAGGGCCACGGCGAGGGCGAGCAGGGAGAGCCGGACGGTGCCGCCGTCCGCCCCGGTGGAGAAAGGGTTCCCGGGAGGGGTTCGTCCGCCGTCCGGTCCGGATGCGTTCATGCCTGGCCTCCCTGTGGATGGATCCACCCCGTGGATGAGACGCTCACCCCGCCTGGAGAGCCG
This sequence comes from Candidatus Krumholzibacteriia bacterium, assembly GCA_029932915.1. Classification (GTDB taxonomy): domain Bacteria; phylum Krumholzibacteriota; class Krumholzibacteriia; order JAJRXK01; family JAJRXK01; genus JAOZPE01. The sequence continues at coordinate 12,853 of JAOZPE010000017.1, read as the reverse complement.
CGATCATCGCAGTTTCTC
>JAOZPE010000017.1:0-12735 GCA_029932915.1 Candidatus Krumholzibacteriia bacterium | reverse complement strand
CCCCGTGGATGAGACGCTCACCCCGCCTGGAGAGCCGCGATCATCGCAGTTTCTCCAAGAGAAGGAAAGTGCGCTGAAGGGTCCAGAAGGCTCCCAGGCTTCCCACCAGGTAGCCCGGCAGATGGTGCACCCATCGCGGCCAGGAGATCTGCAGGACATCGAAGGAGCGCTCCAGTGCAAGGATCAGCAGGAGGAACGAGATCTGCCCGATCTCCACGCCGACGTTGAACAGCAACAGGGCCAGGGGGATCTCCGCGTGGGGCAGGCCCATGCTCGTCAATCCGCTGGCGAAGCCGAATCCGTGCAGCAGACCGAAGGCGAAGGCGATGACCCATGGATGGCGGATGGTGAAGCTGGTCTCGCCCCGCCACACCCGGACGATCTCCGGCCCGAGGAAGAGGATGGACAGCGCGATGGATGCGTTCAGGGGCATCAAGGGCGCCGAGGCATAGCCCAGGGTGGCCACGGCCAGGGTGATGCTGTGGGCGATGGTGAACGCGGTGATGGTCTTCACCAGCATCCATCTCCTTCCCACGATCAACAGCAATCCGAAGACGAAGAGCAGATGGTCGACGCCCAGGAGGATGTGTTCGATCCCGAGCCACAGGTAGGCCCCCGCGCGCGCGGCGCGGCCGCGCGCGTGCCCGAAGCTGAGTTGCGGGGACGCCGGGCGCAGCAGGTGGGTCTCGCTCGTGCCGTCGAGGCGCTCGACCCTCACCAGGACGTCGGTGACCGCGGCGTCCAGTCCTTCGATGGTCAAACGGGTGCCCTCGAGTCCTTCCTTGCAGCGCAGGGTGGTGTGCCAGAGCAAGGCTCCCGGGGCCGGTGCGGCCGTTCCCAGACCCATCGAGCAGTTTCCGGAGAAGACCGGGTGCAGCGGGATCGTGGCCGCTCCGGCCACCGGCGCCTTCCACGACAACTCGAAGAGCCCGGTGCCGATCTCCCGCAGCTCGAGGTATCCGGGCCGCACCTCATGGGCTCGAGCCGAGACGGGCCGGCCGAACGCCGCGAGCAGGATCATCCAGATCCACAGGGCCGCAGGCCGCTTCATGGCGTGGTCACCGCCGCCGGGGAGAGAATCGTCGTGTCACCGAGCGCGGGAACCTCGACCGGCTGCTTCCACCAGTCCGGCGGCAGGCGCTCGTCCACCTCGTACTTCGCTCTCATCCGGGCCAGGAAGGCCTCGTTGGCCTTCCTGCGTTGTTCCACCTTCCACTGGCGCACCAGGGTGGGCCGGATCTCCTCGAAGGGCGGCAGATGGGATCCACCATTGCCGTCGTCGACGAGGAAGTAGTCGGCATTGCGCTGGAGGAAGGCGCGCAGCTGGTCGTCGTCGGGCTCGCCGATGGCGTCGAGATCCTCTCCGAGGAACTCCATCTTCTGGCGCAGGCGATCGCGGATGATGATGTCATCTCGGTCGAGACCGAGCTTCCTGGCCTCCCGCACGAGCACCTCGGTGGTGATCCAGTCGTCGACGAGCGCTCTCCATTCGTCCGCGCTGGGCGGGCGCCGGTAGGTCAGGGCGAAGTTGCGGGCCAGGCGCTGGGCGAGTGCCTCATCGACGACGATCCGCTTGGAAGCCGAGTGGGAAGCGGTGTCTCCCCACAGGGCCCATAGAAGGAAGAGCGCGCCGCCGATGGCCAGGAAGTGGACGAGGGGTTCCTTCAGGAATCTCATGCGGCCAGCCTAGCACTCCGGACCCGGTCGAGCGAGTTCAATGCCCCCGCCGGCGCTGCGCCAAGCCCCTGGCCGGCAATGCCTCCGGCGAGCGTGTCAACGGGAGCGCTGCGGATGGACGGTGCGCCGGCACCCGGTTCAGAGTTCGATCTCGACCCCGATCTCCATCAGCCGCCGAACCGGAATCCGGAAGTAGGCCGTCGCCTTCTGCGCGTTGCGGGCCATCAGGGTGAACAGGTGCTCGCGCCAGATGGCCATGCCCGGGCGCTTGGTGGGGATGAGGGTCTCGCTGCCCACGAAGAAGGTGGTCTCCTCCAGATCGTAGTCGAAGCCGCGTCCCTTGGCGGTCAGCATCAGACGGGGGACGTTCGGGGTCTCCATGAATCCGTAGTGTCCGGTCATGCGATAGAAGCCGGGCTGGATCTCCTCGATCTCCAGGCGATCCTTCGAGGGTACCTTGGGGCGGTCCTCGGTGACCGCGGTCAGCAGGACGACCCTCTCGTGCAGCACGTGGTTGTGTTGCAGGTTGTGCAGCAGAGCGGGAGGTGTCAGGTCGGTATTGCTGGTGAGGAAGACCGCCGTTCCGGGCACGCGGATGGGCTTGTCCTTCTTGATGTTCTCGAAGAACTCGTCCAGAGGCCGCATGCTCTCCCGCAGGCGGGAGGAGAGGATCTCCCGGCCCCGTTTCCAGGTGGTCATCGAGACGAACAGGGCGCCGGCGATCACCAGCGGGAACCACCCACCGTGTTCGATCTTGATGATGTTGGCGGCGAAGAAGGCCACGTCGGCCACCAGGAAGGACAGTGTCAGGGCGGTGGCGGCCGGGATCGACCACTTCCAGCGTTCCCGGCACACGTAATAGAAGATGATGGAGGTGATGACCATGGTGGTGGTCACCGCCACGCCGTAGGCGGCGGCCAGGTTCTCGGAGGTGCGGAAACCGAAGACCAGCCCCAGGGTGGCGAGCATGAGTACCCAGTTCACCCGCGGCACGTAGATCTGTCCGATCTCCTCGGTGGAGGTGTGCTGGATGAAGAGGCGGGGCATGAAGCCCAGTTGTACCAACTGGCGGGCCAGCGAGAACGATCCGGAGATGACCGCCTGCGACGCGATGATGGTGGCCACCGTCGACAGGGCCACCAGGGGATAGAGCCCCCACTGGGGAGCCAGCAGGAAGAAGGGACTGCGGCTGGCCGCCGGATCGGCGATGAGCAGCGCTCCCTGCCCGAAGTAGTTCAGGAGCAGGCCGGGAAGGACGACGGTGAACCAGGCGAAGCGGATGGGCTTGCGTCCGAAGTGTCCCATGTCCGCGTAGAGGGCCTCGCCCCCGGTCACCACCAGGAAGACCGTTCCCAGGGTGAGGAAGCCGTGGATGCGGTTGTGCACGAAGAACTGCACGGCGTGCAGGGGGTTCAGGGCGGCCAGGACGCCGGGATGGCGAAGGATCCCGTGCAGGCCCAGCGCGCCGAGGACCACGAACCACAGCAGCACGATGGGGCCGAAGATGGTTCCCACCCTGGCGGTGCCGTGCCGTTGGATGGCGAAGAGGCCGATGAGCAGCAGGACGGTCAGGGGAACCACGTAGCGGCCGAAGATCGGCGAGGCGACCTCCAGACCCTCGACCGCGCTGAGTACGGAGATGGCCGGCGTGATCATGCCGTCCCCGAAGAGCAGCGCGCCACCGAAGAGACCGAGCAGGATCAGGAAGAGGTGCTTGCGGTGCCGCTTCACCCCCTTGGGCAGCAGCAAGGCCATCAGCGCGATGATGCCGCCTTCACCCTCGTTGTCCGCTCTCATGATGAACACCAGGTACTTGACCGAGATCACCCAGATCAGTGACCAGAAGATGAGCGAGAGCACGCCGAGGACATTGGCCGGATCGATGCCGATGCCGAACTCACCGGAGAAACAGACCTTGATCGCGTAGAGGGGGCTCGTTCCGATGTCCCCGAAGACCACGCCGAGGGCGGTCAACGAGAGCAGGAGCAGGCGTTCGGTGCCGAGGGTGGGTTCGGGATGATGGGATTCCGCGTTCTCCGACGCTTCGCTCCTAGCCGGTGAGGAATTCTTCTTGTCGCTCATCGTGCTCCACTGCCTGGTTGTGGGGAATGGCCCGCCGTCCTTCCCTCTATCGGGGACACCGGGTCCAGCCGGAGGATCGTGCCGGGGCTTGGATCGTCGTATCCACCCGTCGCTTCCGCCGGCCGATCATACCCCATGCTCCATGGAGAGCAAGCCTACTGCGCCGTGGTGACGAGCCGTTCCAGCTCTTTGTCCCACAGGGGAGCGAGCCGGCTCCAGTGGAAACGCGCGCTGAACTCGAGGATCTGCCGGCGTGCGCCGGTCCATGCCCGGGCGGTTTCCCCGTCTTCTCCGACCGCTCTCAATGCGTCGCGCAGCGCAGGTAGGGGTCCGTCCTGCCGGCGATAGAGGAAGCGGCGGTCGTCGCGGAGCGCTTCGGGCAGCAGTTCGGGATAGGCCAGATCGTCGGGCAGCACCGGGTACAGGCCCAGGCTCAACGCTTCGAGCGTGCCCAGACCGAAGAACTCGTGCCGTGCCGTCGAGAAGGTGATGTCACTGTCGGCGACGAGCTCGCGGTAGCGTCGTCGATCGTCGACGAAGTCCTCCTCGAGCAGGCGGCTTCCCCAGCGTTCCCTCAATTGCGCCAGGGAGCTCGGGATCTGGCGGAAGCGCTGGCCGAGGATGCGTACCGAGAACGACCATCCCTCCCGGGCCAGCGAATCCACCGCGTCGACGAAGGTCGGGGGATCCTTGTCGTATTCCCAGCGATGGGCCCAGAGGATCACCGGCGGCCGGTCGCGGCGGGAGGAATCGATCTGCTGCGCTCCGCGTTCGAACGAGGGAGGCGCGGCGTCGACGGCGAATTCGGTTCCCAACGGCAGGACGCGGCAACGCCGGTGGACGGTCTCGCGCAGGTGGACCGTCGGCAGATCGGGAATCATGTCCAGCAAGCCGTCCAACGCTTCGAGGAAGGAGCCGCGGTGGTAGTGGGAGTTGAAGAAGACCATCTGGGCGGTGAGGATCGAGTAGAGGTGGGTGAGCCCGAAGTGGAGGTCGCGGCGCTCACCCTCCTGCAACGGATAGGTGAGCTGGTTCTCGTGGAAGTAGACCACCGTCGGAGGCAGGGGCCCCGCCAGGGCGGCGAGTTCGGCCAGGTTGAGGTAGTCGCTCGCCAGCAGCAGATCGGGCCGATGCCGGCGGACCGTGTCGGCGAAGGCCAGCGCGGCCGTCCGCATGCGCCATTTCCACGTGCGGGGGGGAAGGCTCTCGGTGACCCATCGGTGGCGGGAATGCCGGGCCAGACCCTCGAGGAAGAGCCGGTGGGAGAGCGCCGGGTAGGGTTCCAGGGCGAGGATCTTCAGGGAGCGGGCCATGGATGGACTCCAGTGGCGGTGGGCATCGAGCCCGGTCCGGCGGTCACGCGGTCGGCGCGAGTCTATGCGATCGGCTGGCGGTCGGGTACCCTGTCCTCGTCCAAGGGGGGAAGATGCTCGATACCGTCGATCCGCGGCAGTGGGACTTCGAGGAGGGATATTCCCCGGTGGTGGTCCTGCAGCGCGGCGGCTCAGCCCAGGCCGCGGTGGGTGTCCGCCCCGGCGTCGTCCGGCTGGAACTGCCCGGTGACCACGCCGTGCACTTCGATGTGGCTGGACGCATCATCAACGTGCAGCGGGAAGGGGTTTCCTACCGCCGTACCCTGGACAACCGCCTGCTGGCGAGCCGGAGGGTCGAGGGTCGGGGATGGAGCCGACAGCCCACCCCGGACGATCCCCTGGCCTTCCTCGCCTCCGAACACGCCCACGCCCGCTCCGTCCTGGAGAGCGCGGACCGGACGGGGACGATCCGGGTGATCGCCGGCCGGGTCGGCGATCCGGTGCGATGGCTGCACGCGCATCTGGATCGGGCGGCGGCCTTCGATCGGGAGGCGCTGGGGCGCGACGGCCGTGCCCTGAGGCGCCTGTACCTGCCCATTCCCATCCTGCCTCCGGATCAGTACGCCTCGTTGGTGGTCCAGGTGAGTGAGGGTTGTGCGTGGAACCGATGCCGCTTCTGCACCTTCTACCGTTCGATCCCCTATCGGGAACGCTCGGTGGAGGAGATCGTCGACCATCTGGACGCCGTCCTCGAGCACCTGCAAGGCACCGTCGAGCGTCTGCACCGGGTGTTCCTGGGTCAGGCCAACGCGCTTCTCGTGGACAATGAGATCCTGCTCCCCGCACTGCGCGCCATCACCGAACGTCTCTCCCTGTTGCCGGCCGATCTGCACGGAAGGGCGAAGGAACGCTTCCAGGCTGAGCATCCGCGTTGGATCGACGGCGTGTATTCCTTCATCGATGCCTTCCACCGCAGCAAGACCGTCGACGAGTACCGGCAACTGGCGCAGGCCGGGGTCCGGAGGGTGTACCTCGGATTGGAGTCGGGCAGCCGGCGGGTCCTGGAGGTCCTGGGCAAACCACCCACCGTCGACGAGGCCGTCGCCTTGGTCCACCACCTGAGAGAAGCCGGCATCGCCACCGGTGTCATCGTCCTTGTCGGCGCCGGCGGGCGGAGCCTCGCCCGCGAGCACCTCGAAGAGACGGTGGCCGTCCTGGAGCGGATGGAACTCGGCCGTCGCGACCAGCTCTACCTCTCGCGCCTGGTGATCCAGGAGGGTGGAGACTACGAGGAGCGCGCGCGCCGGGACGGGATCGAAGCGCTGGACCGCGGCGGCCAGGATCAGCAGATCGAGGCGTTCCGGACCCGCGTGGGTGCGGGCCGCCGGGCGTCCTTCCCCATCGCCCCCTACGACATCACCCTCTCGCGGAGCATCGTTCCCCTGGACCGGCGGTGAGCAGGCTCGCCCGGGCCACGGGGAGCCTCCCCGTCCTCGCCTCCCACCTTCCGGGAGCGGCGCCGTTCCCTGTCCGCCGTTCAGGACAGGGGACACGCCCGTGGCCGGGAAAGGGGAGACTGCGGGCGACGGGAGCCCTTCGCGGGCGGCGGAACCTGGAACGGTCCCTGCACGGCGAGGGGGTACCTCCCGGGAAAGAGCATGCAATCATGCGTTCGACATTTCTACGCAGGGGGACTCTTCTGGGGGGAGTTCTCCTTCTCACTCTCCTGTGGGTCGGGTGTTCCGATGAACCGCCCAGCCCGGTCGAGACCCCCGTCCGTCCCGACAGCGTTCTCGACGAACCCTACTTCAAGGTGATCTTCGGCCTGCTGTCGGATATCCACGACAAACTCTCCGATCCCACCCTGCGCACCGAGACACGATTGCATCTGATCGCCGGCCATGACGAATGGGTATGGCAGCGCCTGGGCTATACCCGCGAGGAACTCGGGGCGATCCAGGTGCGTCTGGAGATGCTCCGGCCGGGTCTGGAGAAGCGCTGGCCCGAGTTGCTCGAGGCCTCGCCCCCTCCGGGCCTCCTCGACCCGCGGGCCGAGCTCATCGAGCTGCTCGCCTCCGATCGCATCTGGCCCGAGGTGGACATGGAGGCGATGAAGACGGTGGACATCTGGTGTGCCATCCAGACCTTCTACATGGAGATGCAGGCATGCCTCTATTCGAACGGAGGCCATCTCTACGGGCTCATCGGCTGTTACGTCGTGGCCTACTCCCACTTCCTCTTCATGTTGATGGAAGGGTGCTGAGGAGCCGCAGGACCGTGGAATCGAGGCCCGTGGTGGGGACTTCGGCGGAAAGGAGTGAAGCGAAGGGTGATGGGCCGTCCGGGATCAGGGGGCCCATGCCGCCTTCCACGTGCTCCATCCCGCCGCCGCGCTGTCGACGATCACATCGAGCTGGAGATCGTCGAAGTAGGCCTGATCTCCGGCGCGGTACACGCCGAACTCGACCCGGGTGATGCGCGGGCGATCCGGCGGGGGCTGCAGGACGAGGGTCTGGGGAACCCCCACCATGTCCTCGCCGGGCACGCTCCACACCACGTCGAAGAAGCCGTCCGGGGAGAAGGCCTTCAGGTAGGCCGAACTGTTCGGCCCGCGATGGACCACGGTGATGGCGACGCGGTTCTGGGCCTGATCGAAATCGACCACGAACCAACCGAGTTCGTCCTGGGCACCGGGACATTCTCCGAGGGGCTGATAGGAGAGCGCATTCGGAGGAGAGACGACGGTCTCACACGGGGGCGCCGCGATGACGCTGTCCAGGCCCGTGCCGTAGGCGGACATGTGGACACCCATGTAGGCGTAGTGTTCGTTCAGCAGGGTTCCGGCGGGAACCTCATCGAAATCGAGGAGGTCGGCGAAGGCCGCCGAGCCGATGAGGATCACGATCGCGGCGGTGAGCGCCGCCGTCCATGGACGCAGGGCCCGCGGCCGGTCCCGTGTTCCGTCCGCAGGGGCCGGGGTCGGGAGATGGTGGTGCACCAGGGGGCGGCGGATCATGCGATCGATCTTCCGGATCGAGGATGCTCGCAGTGGAGAACGCGGCCGTCGGGCGGAATGACCGGCGGTGCGGCACCTCCGTCGACGGCGCGAGCCGAGGTCTCCTCGACGAGCGATTTCCCAGTATAGATCAGTTCTCCCCGGAGTGGAAGATGCCGTGGGAGAGGCTCTTGAGGATCGAATGCAGTACCTCGGGGTTGTTCTCCAGACGTCGCATGCTGTAGGCGTACCACTGGCGGCCGTAGGGCACGTAGAGACGGACGGTGATGCCCCGGTCGATGAGTTCCTGTTGCAGGGAGTTGCGGGGCACTCCCAGGAGCATCTGCACCTCGATCTCCTCGGTGGGCTTGTGCATCTCCTCGGCGATCCTCAGCGCTTCGCGGATGCACCACTCCTCGTGGGTGGCCAGGGCCACGTGCTGTCCGTTCTCCCACATCGTCCGCAGCAACTCGAGCATGTGGTGCTTCATCTCGTCCTTGTCCTGCATGGCCACCGTCGCCGGTTCGCGGTAGATGCCGATGCAGAGACGGACGTTCGGCTTCAACGGCTTGAGGGCCTCGACGTCGTCCTTCGTGCGGTACAGGCGCGACTGCAGGACCACGCCGACGTTGTCGTAGCCCTTCTCCCGAAGGATGCGATAGATCCGCAGGGTGCTGTCGGTGGTCGAGGAGTCCTCCATGTCCAGACGGACGAATTTCTCCGCCCGGGCGGCGTGGGCGAGGATGTCCTCGGTGCGCCGGATGCAGTCCTCCTCATCGATCAACTGGCCCAGGGCCGACAGTTTGATGGAGATGTTGGCGTAGGGCAGCTCGGCGATCTGGTCGATGAGCTGGAGGTACTCACGGTGGTAGGCCTCGACGTCCTCCATCCTCGCCACGTCCTCGCCGAGCACGTCGAGAGTGGACAGGAGTCTGCGCTGCCGGTGGATCCGCCGGGCGGTCTCGACCCCCTCCTCCAGGGTCTCACCGGCGATGTACGGGGAGGCGAAGATCCGTACGACACCCTTGGGCAGGATCCGCAGGGAGCGGGCGAAGAACCGTTGCAGGCGCCGGCCCAGGCCCTCGCTCGCAGGGAGCTGGCTGGGAGCGCGTCCCCACTGTTCGGAGAGGTGATCGGGCTGGGGCGAGGGCGAAGAATCCCGATGGCTGTGCACGAATCCTCCCTGGATCGGTTCGTAACGGCACGAGTTCGCGGCCGGATGGAGCAGTCCGACTCATGATAGTCAGCGGCCGTGGATGGGGACAGAGGAAGATCGGCCGCCGCGGGGGCGGCCGCCGATCGCCACGAACACTGGACATGGAGGTCGAAAATCAGCTAGAATACCATCTGAAAACGATGACACGGCAATGGCGAGATGCGGCAGCAGCGCCCTCGCCTTCCTGCTCTCGGTCACGTATCCCGCGCGGCGGCTCCCGTCACCCCAGCCGGGACCAGATGGGTGAGGAGATCTCGCCCGCGCCGTACGAGAGCGGCGCAAGGAAGGTTCGAGCGTGAGCGCGCGCCGATGGAGAAGGCCCGCTTCCGGCGGGCCTTCTCATTTTCGCGGTGAGGCTCGAAACGGGGATCGTTCCCACGGGCGTAGGCCCGTGGGATCTTCCCCGATGTCCTCAGCGCAGCAGGGCCATCTTGCGGACCTCGACGCGGCCGAAGCCCTCGGCGCGGTAGAAATAGATGCCGCTGGCCACGGGCCGGCCCATCCCATCCCGTCCGTTCCAGATGAACTCGTGCGGACCGGCGTCGATGGATCCGTCATGAAGGGTCACCACCCGGCGGCCGCGGGAGTCGTAGATCTGCAGCAGGAGATCTCCGGCCTGCGGTGCGCTCAGGCGGATGACCGTCCGTGGGTTGAAGGGGTTGGGGTGGTTCTGCGCCAGGGTGAAGCGCCAGGCGATGGGATCGCCCACGGCAACCGGATCGCCCGGGCAGAATGCCGAGGCGCCCATCGCCTCCAGCATCTCGGTCAGCACGCGGGCGCGGGTCTCCAGTCCAGTCGATCCCGAGCCCGCCGCCGCGCTGACGAAGGCCAGATCGAAGGGGTGGAAGGTGCTCAGTCTCCGGTTCCCGAGGACCTGCCGGTCCCACCACGTGCCGGCGACGACCGACGGCACATAGGGAGTGCCGGAGGGATCGGCGAACTCGTGACTGATCTGGGCACCGCTCCCGGTGAAGACCGCGATCTCGTCGAAGCTGTTGATCGTAGGACAAGAGCCGTCGGCGACGAAGCTCTCGTCGAACCATCCCGGACCGGGGATTCCCGTCGGGCCCACCTTGGGGATCCATTGTCCGTCGATGCGATCGGACACATCCGGGTCGATCCAGCTCACCCCCAACTCGTCGTTCATGTACGACCGGGTCGCACTGCCCTGCCTGCAGAGTGATCCAGCGAGATTGTCACCGAAGAGAAGCTGAGCGCGATCGCCGTCCTGGGCGAACCAGGCCTGGATCAGGCCCAGGTCGTCGGCCTTGTCGTTGCCGCCGCTCGCGCTGCCGTCGGAGATGGTCCGGGTGGAGAGGGTTCCTCCCAGATAGACCAGGCGGGTGTAGCCGGAGAGCTGTTCCGGCGTGGCTCCGCGATGATGGGCCGCACCCAGTCCATTGCTCACTCCACTGAGCGGACCGCGGGTCCGGTAGCAGTCGTAGTCGACGCCTTCGTCCCAGCAGATCTCCTGGAAGGTCTGCTGGTAGATCTCGTCCTGGCCCAGTTGGAAATTGTCGTTCCACACCAGGGTGGATGCGATCTGCTTGCCCTGCTCGTCGAGCTTGGGCAAGGCGTGCAGGGAGAAGGCCTGGGGCCAGCTCGTCTGCCGTCCGAAGTCGAAGAAATCGTCGATCTCCCCGGGCAGGGTGGTCACGCCGCCTCCGTCGTCGGCCGCCTCGACGTACCAGTGCAGGACGTCACCGCCGAAGAAGAGCGGTAACTCATCACTCTGATGTGGAGCGTTGATGTCGGCCGGCCCGTCGGGCAGGTCGAAGGCGTAGAGCGGGACGACATGCGTGCCCGAAGCCGAGGTGGCGGGGCTTCCGTCGACCTCGTAGGTGTAGATCGGCCATGTGCTCTGGGGATCGTGCCCCCACAGCGTGGCCCCGAGCTGGGCCAGCGCCGCCGCCCGCTGCGAGGCGAAGTACGGATTGGTGAGCTGGGCCACGTGCAGGACGCCACCGGTGAGCGAGTCGGCCAGCGAGCGGCCGGGGATCGCCGACTCGATGCTCACCACCATCGAATCGCCGGGGACGATGGCACCGAAGTTGCCGTTGATGTCCCTGGCCATGTCCAGACGCACCGAGCCGGTGAGGGTTCCGTCGGCGGGGAACCCGCCCTGGAAGGCGTCGACGGTCCGCACGCTCACGTACGGGCCACCCGGACGGATCTTCATCAACGAGACGTTGTCGTAGAGAGGAGCGATGGTGGCGCAGTCACCGGGAACCTGGAAGTAGTCGGCCGCGTCGATCACGCCCAGGGCCACCTGGATGCTCTCCACCTCGGCCAGCGAGGGAAGATATCCGGTGATGTCGATGGACTCGTGCTTCCAGAAGCCTCCGTCCTTCGCTCCGAAATAGAAGAGCTGTTGCCTCCAATCGCCCCACCCCTCGGCGGCGGTGTAGGCGCGTGTCCGCCAGAGCGCGTAGAAGCCATCCTGGTAGGGGAAGTCGTAGTAGGCATCGTACTCCAGCCGGACCATGCCGATCCCGCCGTCGTCATCGGCACCGGGAAGATCCCATGCGATCGGCGGCGACCATATCTCGTTGTGCACGGGGATCTCATCCGGTCCGCTGATGCCGTCGGTGTAGTTGACCACCCAGGCATAGCCTGAACTCGGGCATTGACTGCCTCCGGTGCTCACGTCCGGCGCATTGTTGGGAGGTGTGCCGTCATCGATGAACCCGGCCACCACGCTGGCGTTGTCGATGCAGGGGTCGTGATGGGCCACATCGGAGAAGAGCTTGGAGAAATCCCCCGCGAAGGGTCCATGGATCGGAATCCATCCGTCGGTTCCCAGGGCGGCTCCGTTGTCATGACCCTCGATCGAGCCTTCCGGCAGCTCATCGGGATCTCCCTCGGTGGGTTCCCAGTCGGCCACCGAAGCCACTGCTCCGTTGATCTCGACGAGGATGCTGTCGATCGCCGCGGCACCGAGGCCGCCGGTCGAGAAGAGACCGTCTTCGTCGGACCACGCGCCGTCGGTGAGGACGCGCAGGCGAAGGACGATGCTTCCGGTCGAGTCGTACTGTGAGGGCAGGAAGACGATGCCGCCGTGGTCGTCGCTGTCGAAGATCTGTGCGCTGCCGTCACCACCGTCCTGACTGAAGAGCGTCTGCCAGCTTCCCTGTGCCAGGTACTCCACCAGGAAGAAGTCGTAATGGGCTTCGAGGTACTGGTTGTAGTGGAAGCGCAGATGCACCGCCGTGGTATCGGTCTCGGGATCGAAGGAGGGGTCGAAGGCCTTCATGTCCAGGCGGAATTCGAGCCGGTCGTCCCAGGCGTTGCCGTAGCCGCTGTAATCATCGCCCTCGTGATGGGAGATGACGCCCCAGTTGCCGGGTGTCGGATCGAGGTTGGCACTGTTGGTCTGGCTCGCATGCCAGTGCGGGATGGTTTCGTCCCAGGTGGGATCGTGCGTGGTCCAGCCCTGCCAGTCGGGCTGGCCG
>JAOZPE010000044.1 GCA_029932915.1 Candidatus Krumholzibacteriia bacterium | reverse complement strand
GACAAGGCCATCTCCAGCCCCAGGGAATTCAGATCGATCTGATCCGCGAAGTCCAGGTGATAGAACGCCACCTGTGAGGTACTGGCCGAAGCCGAGGCGAGATCGTCGGACAGCCATTGGAGCTGCTCGGGGATGAAGCTCTCCTCGCCGTAGATCTCGGGCCGCCATGAATCGTAGCTCACATACGCCTCCAGGGCCGCGAAATGCACCGGTCCGTAGTCGAAACTGTAGTTCTGTGTCCGCAGGGGCGCCCCCGGCGGAGGGTCGTCGAGACGCGGCCATCCGAAGAAGCGCCACCAGTTGCGTCGCGAGGTGCCGTCCGGTGGAGGGGTGTTGAGCCAGCCGCCCAGGTCGTGATTGCCCGCGCTGAGATAGCTTGGTATCTGAAGCTCGGTCAGTTCGCGTTGTGCCCGTGTATAGCATCGCCAGTTGAGGTAGTCCTCCAGCTCGCCCTCGTTGACGATGTCCCCGGTGATGAGCACGAATTCGGGGTGGATGATGTTCAGATCGGCGATGACCTCGCGGAAGTCGACGGTCTCCGTGCTGTCCTCGGGAGTCGCCCCATGGTCGGAGAACTGGTGGTCGGGAAGGTGCAGATCGGTGATCTGCACGAAGTAGTAGTCGCTCTCATATTCCTGGAGAACCCGCACGGCGTGCCAGCTCGTGTCGTCGATCCCGCCGTTGGCGGTGACACGCAGATCGTACAGCTCGAAGAGCGGAACCGGGGGTATGGTCGCAGAAAGGGTCCACCAGAGGGTCGATGCGTCGTAGGTGGCGTCGACAATGGAAAGCGGAATGGAGATGGCACCGTGTCGCAACTGTGCTGCCCATCCGGTCGTGGAGGGATCGGCGGCGCATGAGATCTCCAGGGTGTCGTGGGGTGTGATCATCGCTGGGATGTTGAGCAGGGGCCGCTGGATCACCGTCAGCGTGTCGCCGATGGCGAGGGACGAGGGCCCCGAACCCGCGAGGGTGAACAGCCTGTCGTCGTTTCCACCGACGGCCACGGTCAACGACTGCTCATCGGAGTCGTAGCCCCAGGCCGAGGCGACGAGTCTCCAATCCCCGGCGGGAAGCGTGGTGGTGGCCGTTCCGTCCGATGCCGTTCGCATCTGCAGGTAGGGCTGGCCGGTGCTGTCGAGGGCGTCGATCACAGCGCCTGCGATGGGTGAACCAGTGGCGCCGCTGATGACGTTGCAGGCCACCGTTCCCACGGGTGTTCCCCTGAGCTCGTGGATGATGGTGACGACGGGGGCGATATCGCCGGCTCCGACCACGAGATAGCGCAGGTAGCTCACCGTCTCTCCCGGGCCGATCTGGGCCGTGGTCACGTTCACGTCCGACCAGTAGGAGCCGTGAGGTCCCCAGAGATTCCCGGCCGGTCCGCAGTAGCCGTAGGACACGCCGTCGGCCACACCCGCCAGCCACGATTCCGCGGTCGTGCCGCTGAGGGTGAAGCCGTAGCCGGGCGCGTACTTGTCCGAGCCACCCCAGTGAAAGGCGTCTCCCATCTCGTAGTAGCTGACGGTCGAACCACCGTTGTTGGTGACCGAGGTGGTCATCGTGAGCACCTGCGAGTCGTCTCCGAGGGAGTATTCCGTCAGCACCTGCAGGGAGGCATTGAACGTGTCGTGCCCGATGGCGCGCACGAGGGCGGGTCCTCCGTTCGATCCGTCATCGACGATCACGAGCGAGGTGTACTCGGCCTGCCGCGGCCAGTCGTCGTCGAAGTAGGGGTAGAGTTCGCCGAGCGCGTCCACGCCGTTCTGATTGAAGCCGGCGTCGATCACCGTTCCGCCGTTGGGTGATTGGTAGGTCGTATGACCGATCGCACTGATCACGATGGTGATGAGATCGTTCTCGAGAATCACATCGCCGGTCTGACCGTTTGCGTAGTAGCCGGAGAGCAGTTGGGTCGAGCCGTCGACCGTGGATGCGGAGACGGCCGATCTGGCCTGGGACGCGAAGAGTCCCAGGCAGACAGACAGGACCAATCCCAGGTGGAAGGGACGCAGCCGAATGGGGGAGGACATAGCGGGTTCTCGCCTTCAAAGGAGCCGATCGTGGAAGCCGTTCGGCAAGACGAGACAAGGATAGCAGCTTGGAGATCGAGGTGGTAGATTTTCCGACTCCGGCGGTCGGGTCGGCTCAAGCTGTTGGTAGCGGCCCGCGCTGGTGTGATGTATCGTGGCGCCTGGCATCGGCTTGTGAAAGGGCGCGCCCGTAGCTCAGCAGGATAGAGCATCGGACTTCTAATCCGACGGTCGCAGGTTCGAATCCTGCCGGGCGCGCCAATGATTGCAACGAGTTACGAAGAGCGGCCGATCGCCGAATCTCCCAAGAGGTAACGTTCAGGGTTACGATCTTGCTTGCGTGCTTGGGCATCGTGGCGCTAGGGCGTCCCGGGCTCTTGCGGCAGGCGGTAGACCCTGAAGCGCCCGTTGTCGAAGGCTGGCTGACTTCCCGAGCGGACGCGGCTCTCCGGTGATCCCACCACGAAATAGTCGGCCACGGTCCGCACGGGCGAGACGTTGTACACCGCGCGATGCCGCGTATACAGATACAGAACCCGTGGCTTGAAGAAGGAATACACCGCGTCGCTTGGCGTGTGGTCGATGAACTTCCACAGTTCCATCGAGGCCTGGGTATACGGTCCTTCGACCACGCGCTTGTGCAGGAGGGGGCCTCTTCGCGGAATGAGGTCGATATAGAGCAATGTGAAGTGGAGGATCGCCACGGTGGCGAAGGTCCACAGTGCCCAGCGGAGTGGCTCGTGATGGCGGGCCATCCGCTCGAGTCCCATGACGGTATAGAAGCAATAGATGGGAAACAGAGGGATGAGAAAGCGGATGCCCTGGATGGCGGGCCAGGCAAGGTACAAGAGCACGGTGAGGGTGGAAACGAGGATGAGCGGCCAACGTTTTCTGAGGTCGATCAGCACGGCATAGAAGAGCGGCGGCAGACTCAGCCAGAAGAGGTAGCGTCCGACATCCCTCTGGTAGAACTCTCCACCTTCGTGCAGATAGAAGAGAAGGTTGTGCCAGGGAGTGGAGAGACGGTAGGCATTCCAGATGCCCGAATCGGTCCGGTAGCTGGGAAGAAGGAGCTGGGCCGCCGCCAGACACACGAAGAACAGTGCGATGGGGAACAGAGCCCGAAGTCCTCTCTTCCATTGCCGGCGAAAGCCAGCAAAGACCGCCCACAGCGCGAGGGGCGCCAAGAGAAGAATTCCATTGGGACGGATCCAGTAGGTCCAGAAGATCCACGGGCCTACGAGCAAGCCCCACTTCCAATGGAAGCCGGCTTCATCCCACTTCTTCAGGATGAGAAAACTGACGAGGAAGAAGAAAGTGAAGGGCAGATCGGAGAGGATCTGGTTGGTGAAGGCACTGAGGGCAGGACTGAAGAGAAACAGCGCCAGCGCGATCTTCGCCGAAGAAGAGCGCATGGAGCTTCCGAAGATGAACCAGGCCGCCAGGCCCGAAGCCAGAAGAAAGAGGGCCATCAGCCCCTTGAACGCCGCCAGATGAAGACCGGACAGCGCGTAGAGAGGAGCCAACAGAAGGGGGAATCCCCATCCGTAGAGAGCTGGGCCCACGGGAAGATCCGAATGGACCGCACAGAAGAGCTGATCCTGGGTGTATTGCCCGACGTTTCCTTCGACCACAGCCCGGGCTTGTCCGAGGTAACCGGCGAAGTCGCCTCCCCAGTCATGTCCACCATGTGCCATCAGCACGCACAGGACCGCGCTCAGGACGAACAGGCTCCACAGGGGAATCCGATCGAGGACTTTCATGGACGCTGTCTTGCCTTGAAGGAGGAAGTGGGATGATCGTCTCGTACCAGGAACAAGCGAAGCGGTACGAGAGCGGAAACGCGGCCGGAAACTACTTCTCTTCGTGATAGTCTTCCTCGGTGTTCACCTCCCAGATATTGGACTTGTCGGAGCGGCCACTGAGGATGTTGTCCACGGCGGTCATCGCCGTTAGCATCGAGTGGTCCTGATTGTTGTAACGGTGCATACCATTGCGGCCAACCAGGAACAAGTTCTCGATTCCATCCACGTAGGACTTCACCATGTCGAAGCTGCCGTAGGTGCCGAAGTAGGCGGGATAGGTCTTGGGCATTCGCAGGACTGTTCCGTCCAACACCTTGCCCCGGTCGATGATTCCGATGGTATGGAGCTCGTCGGCGCCCAGTTGGATGAGTTCCTCGTCGCTGAGATTCCAGAGTTCATCGTTTTCGTTGCAGAAGTATTCCAAACCCAGCCACACCTTGTGGGGATCGGCGACCAGGTACGGACTCCAGTTGTTGAAGATCTGCAGACGGCCAAGCTGGACTTCGGGTTCCTGGATATAGATCCAGTTGTCCGAGAGAAGCTTCTTTCCCTGTTTGTCGTCGGAAACCTTCAGGCCATCGACCAGAAGTCCCACCGTCAAGAAATCGCGGTAGATGAGGCCCTCGCTGACTTCACGGACGTTGGAGGGAACCTCGGCATCGAGAGCGCGGATCAGTTCGCGGATCGGCATCGTCGAGAAACAATAGTCGGCGGGATGGCTCGTGATTTCCCCGGTGACGAGATTGCGCGCTTCCACCGATGTCACCCGTCCATCGCGGACGGTGACGCCCTCGACTTCGTGCCGCATGAGGATGCGTCCACCCAACTCCTCGATCCGTCGCCCGCAGAGTTCCCACATCTGGCCCGGTCCGAACTTGGGGTAGAGAAACTGTTCGATGAGAGAGGTCTCGGTGCCTTTCTGGGCCATGCCGCCCTTCTTGAAGGGCTTGGTGATCGCATGGGCGATCGCCTTGGAGATGGACAGCCCTTTGATGCGCTGGGAACCCCAGGAGGCCTCGATCTCGCGGCAGGGCACGCCCCACACCTTCTCGGTATAGGACTCGAAGAAGGTCCGGTAGAGCTCGCGCCCGAAACGGTTGATGAAGAACTCTTCGAGGTTCTTCTCGTCGGCGATGGGGAAGAGGTGGGCTCGCAGATAGCTCAGGCCGATCCGGGCCATGCGAATCAAACCCAGGTTGCGGACGGTGCGCAGGCTGAGAGTGATGGGATAGTCGAAGAACTTCCGCAGGTAGTAGATACGGCTCTTGCGCGAGCGCAGGAGCATGACCTCGTCGGTCGTGTCGGGATCGGGAGCCTCTGGATGGATGGTGCCGGAGCTGAACTGGGGTTGTGTTGCCGGGTGGTGATCGACTCCGCCCGATCCTCTCGAGGAAAGTGCCTGGACGGGCATGAAGTCGAGCCACCACTGCATGACCCGTTCAGACTTGGAGAAGAAACGATGTCCGCCGATATCGATGCGGTTTCCCTTGTAGTCGACGGTACGGGCGATTCCGCCCAGGATGTCGTCCTTCTCCAGGACGACGGGCTCGATGTCGGTTCGTCGCAGGAGCTCATAGGCGGCGGTCAGACCGGCGGGGCCTCCACCAATGATCACGGCCGGCTTCTTGCCCATTTGCTGTAGACTCCGGTACGACGGGTAACCTAGGATCCGGCCACTCTCGGGACCACGAGACGGAGCCGTTCCACCGGCATCGTTCTGCCGATGCTTCGACAGTCTAAGAGCCAGGTCGATGGGCATGCAAGCTGAAGCTTCCGGCGTTTTCCCGCCGGATGGGCTGAACCGATCCGTGCACCGGATGGGTATCAGCCGGAAAGCAGGTGGCTCGGAGTGAATGCCATCTTTCGTCGTCTCTTCATCGACAAGACCGAGCACACCCCCACCCAGCTCCTTCGCTATGTCTTCGTGGGGGGGACGGCGGCCATCGTCGATATCGGATCGTTCATGGTCTTCGCGACCCTTCTGGGGATCGACTACCGCCTTGCTGTCTTCATGTCCTTCACCCTGGGCTTGACCACCAATTTCGCCCTGAGCAATTCCTTCGTCTTCCAACGGAAGTCGCTCTCGCTGAAGACCGTCTACGTGCGCCAATACCTGTCGGGCCTGCTCGGACTGGCGGTGAACGAAGGGGTCATGATCGTCCTGGTGGAACTGCTCGGATCAGAGAACATGCTTGTGGACAAGGTTGTTGCCACCGCCTGCGCCTTCTTCGTGAATTTCCTCATGGTGAAGAACTTCGCATTCAATCAGCGGTCTTCTCTCTTCCGTTGGCCCCGTCGGTTCTCCAGATAGCCCGCTGGATCCGCGGGGGGCATTTCCGGTCCAGTGTCCCGCCTCTGCAGGCAATCGATGGGATTCCATAACTTATGGTCATATATGTCGTTGAACGACTACAGCCTTCATTGTCCAAAAAACCCTAAAGTTTTTCCTCCTGTCTGCCGATTGATCGGGACAGAGGCGAGATAGCCTCCAGGGTACCCCGGCAATCCCGGAAAGGAGGGTGGCCATGCAGATCGTCTTCTTCAAATCAATGACTTCAGTGCGCCCCTTCCATTCATCCGTGGCGCTTTTCCAGGAACTGGATGGCACACGAGGTGCTCAGATCCGGATCGGGAAGATTCCGTGGTCGAAGATCGTCCTGGGGCTGGTTCTTGTCTTTCTGCTCACGGGGGGATTCCAGGAAGATGTCGCCGATGGAGCCACCACTGGCCGAATCAGAGTCAGTGCCAGGGTTCTCTCGGTGGGAACGATGGAAAGGATGACCTCGCAGTTGGAGGGCGAATGGGCCGATGCGGTGCAAGAGGCGAAACTCCGACACGAGCTGGCTTCCCTCGGCGATCCTGAACGTTTCTTGCTCCAGACCAACCGGCTCCAGGAGTTGATGCGCCATTGGAATGGAGAGAGAGATGTGGAAAATGGCCTCGTGCGCCTGGAATTCACCCCTCCAACCCGGAACGGAGGAAATGCACTCCTCCAGATCGAATGGATAGGAAATTGAAGACCTCGATGGACATGGAACGAAAGCCCGGTACCGGGGAAGGTCTCGATGCCCATTTCTGGCGGCTGTGGTTTCTGTTGGTCGGAGTTTCTCTGGTCACCATCGGTGCTCTGGCGGTCAGTCTGATCGGATTACGCTCTTCACGGGAGCGCGCCTGGCCGTGGGCGGGCACCGAGACCGCCTTGTTGATCGCGCTTGTCGCGTTGACCGGTGTGTTTGCGGTGTATCTCACCTACCAGCAACGTCGCATCATCCGCCTCAGAAGCAGTCTCCTTGCCGTGGAGGAAAAGAGCAGGGAGTTGAGCCGTCGCCATCGCAATCGCCTGGTGGCATTCTACAGCGTAAGTGCGGTGGTCGGCCGTCAGAACGATCCCCAGAAGGTGTTCAACTATATCGTTCGCCTGTGCAAGCACGTATTCGAGGCGGAGCATGTCTCGCTGATGATCCTCGATCGCAAGACACAGATGCTCGAGGTGCGCGCGGCGCACGGTCATGCACATCCGGAAAAGGTCGTTGGCTCGAAGAAGAGGATCGGTGAAGGCATTTCGGGGTGGGTGGCCCAGAACAGGGAGCCCTTGCTCCTGGGAGGTGCGGTTTCCGAGGAGAAATTCCCTGGTCACCATACATTCGATGACTCGATCGCGTCGGCCATGGTTGTTCCTTTGATCGTGCGGGACGAAGTCAGTGGTGTTCTCAGTGTGTCGAACAGCGTCGCCGGGATCGAATATGATGAAGAAGATCTCGATGCTCTGCGGGTATTCAGTGAGATTGCCGAGTACTCAATCCGGCACAACGAGCAGACCACATGGATGCGTCAGACCATCGAGTCGTTGAGAGGCCAGAAGGAGACAGTGTCCGACGTAGAATAGGGCTCGTGTGCCTGGCGGCTGGTGACACGACGAAGGTCGTCAACGAAGCCTTCTTGCTTGCTCAGATGACAGGAGCCTCGGTCTCGAGATCCCGCAACCGCGCGCGGAGGATTGCGATGGACTCGGAATGGATTTGTGAGACACGGCCCTCGGTGAGCCCGAGTTCCTCGCCGATCTCCTTCATGGTCAGTTCCCCGAAGTAGTAGAGTTCCATCACCATCCTCTGTCGATCATTCAGGGAATCCATGACCAGGGCAAGTTCCTCAGAGAGGGCAATGGAGTCCAGATCAGCCGATTGGGCGTTGTGTTCGATTCCCGGATTCTGTTGGAGTTCCATTTCAATGGGCCGAATACCCCGCGAATCGAATTCATCCAGGTGAATTGTGGAGTGGGAAGGATTTTCCGTCAGCAGCTTCTGATAGCAGGGAAGGTCGATTCCCAGAGCCTCGGCGATCTCTGAATCGGAAGCGCGTCTGCAGACCTGGTGCTCGATGACCTGGGTGATTCGGTCAAGTTGTCTGGTGACCGACCGAATGGTTCTTGGCATCCAATCGAGCTTCCGGAGTTCATCCTGGATTGCTCCTCGGACGCGCATGGAGGCAAAGTGTTCGAAGGAAACACCTCGATCGGGATCAAAGTGTTCCCAGGCTTGCACGAGCCCGAGAGCTCCCACGATCACGAGGTCGTCGAGTTCGATGGAGGAGGGAAGGTGGGAGACGAAACTGCGCGCAATGGCCTCGACCATGGGCAGATGCTCGGTCAGAAGATCTTCGATGGGCCGTGAAGAGGATGCTTCGGTGGTTTCGTTCGACGAGGTCTTGTCCTCGATGGAGGCAGCTGTCGGTTGATCTGTGGCCTGTCTTGTCGTGGTGACGTTCATGGCCCACTTGTCCGGTCGGAGATTCCGTGGTGGGCGGAAAGCAATTCCCATACCGGAACGTTCTGGTCCGCTCAGAGGGATCAGAACGTCATATGGGCAAGGATGCGGAAATGGTCAAGATCGGAGGAATGTGCGGCGTCTGCGTGACGATCACGAATCGTGGCCCAGGCCGCGAGCATCGATACGTGCGCAGTGAGCTGCCAATCGAGATTGAGATCGAGTTCGTCCGAATCGTGGACGGGGGTCACCGAGGTGTGGAATCTTCCCCATGCCGCGCCCACCGAGACCTTCGGCAGCCCCAGTTCGGTCAACCGATACTGCGCACCGAGAACATGGGCCTGCCCACCCCGGCCAAGGGCGTCGAGGGTCAAGACCTCCATCGAAGTGAGGAAGGGGCCAGCTCCCAGGCTGGGGAAGGCTCCGGCAGCTCCGTCGTCCCGGTTGAAGGCCGCGTGGAAGCGATACCCCTGGGAGCCACGGAGTTCGACACCGACACCCCAGGTTCGTGAAGACGGTTTCCCCTTCGATTCCATTCCGTTGCCCGTTGCGATATCCAACTGCAGGGTCGTCGACCAGGAGAGGCCGCCCCGGCGGTGTTCGCCGTAGCTGAGCTGCGCATAGGCCACATCAGCGAAGTCGTCGAAACGATACCCCCAGAGCTGGAACTCCAGTTTCTCCCATGCCTGGTAGACGGCGGCCACCGCAAAGGCACCGTCAGTGGTCGGCGCAAGAGCCGGGATGGCGCGCAAGGGGACGAACGACGCACAATCCACCCCGTTCTCCCATCCGGCCATATGGGTGAAGTAGAGAGTGTGGAACGAGAAGTTGCCCACATGGGAGAGGTCGGCCGCATAGGCCATGAACAGATTGGGCATCATTCGCAAGTCGTCACTGTCGGCATGAGGGGTTTCCACCCTTTGTCGCCCCAATCTCAGATGGGCCTTTCCCCATTGCCCATCGAGGAAGGCCTCTCCCAACAGGACGTATCCCTTTCCCCGGGCATCGAAGAAATCCGGATGCAGGTGGGCGGGATCCACCAGCCCGAGATCCTGGACTGCGAAGAGGGTGGCCTCGGCCCTGAGTCCGATGAGGCGGGGGGAATCCAGATGCAGGTGTCCTCCGATCGCCACGCCGGTGGACCGGGGCTCGGTGGGGGCCGCACGGGTGATGACACCCCATCGCAGATGCGCCTGCAGATGAACCGGTGGCGGGGAGGGGGAGAACATGGGAAGAAGGACCACGAGGGGGAGGATCGTTGGGAGCATCATAGGAGGACAGGACCGGCCACCGGGGCCGAGGGAAGTGGGACCGTGGCGTTGGACCAGCGGATACGCCGGCAGGTGGATGGCTGAAGAATATTGATAATGATATGCAAAGTCAATAGAGAAGATCCTCTTCCTTCGCGGGGATGGGTGGAGTGCCTTGTCCGTCAAGATCGGTACGGTGTACAATCATAGAGTCGGCTCCCCGGGAAACCTGCTCTGCGCGGGTTCCTCCCCGGGGTCCGCAGCCGCCAGGGGGGAAACCATGCTCTGCGATCATGCACCCGGGAGAATCGCCTCCGTACGGGACGGCGCGCCCGGATGGGAGGCCACCCGTTCCGGTGGGGGTGGCCTGGTAGCGCGGTTCCACCTGCCTTGCCTCCTGCTTCTGGGCCTTGTCGCCGTCTTCATCGCAGGGGCCTTGCCTTCGCCGTCGGAGGCGGCCGGTGGCCGGATCTGTGCCCGTGCGCGGGTTCTGTGGGTCCCCCCCGGTCATGGCGGTGGACATCACGGAGGTCCCCACGGGGGACATCCTGGAGTTCACCCCGGTGGGCATCATGGGGGATGCTCCAACTCGGAGGATTGGTCCCATCTGCCGGCGATCCTCGACCATCTCGGTGAAGCGGCGTCCTTCGGTCTGCGTTCGCCCCAGTTCGAGTCGGCTCTCCATCGCTGCCAGCGTGAACACGAGCTGCAGGTGGGCCGCTTGCACCTGGAGGGTTCCGCGTTCGTCGGCGAGGGGACGCAACCCCTGCTGCAGATCGAGTGGATCAGCAACTGAGGGGTAAGGCGTCCGCCTTTTCACCAATTCTTCACGAAGACCGGTCCGCACGCGCCGGGGAGCGGTCCTTTCCTTCCCAACGCCGCTGCGATCGTGTCCGTCTCGGGTGTCACAGGAGGAAGCCAGGGGGTGCCGTCGGGCATTGTCGGCATTCATGTGCTATCATGGGAAATGCACAACGGGAGGCGCCGGCCTGGCCCCCCATGATCCCCTGGACCCGCACCTCGTGGAGGTCTCGCGATGCGTAAGCGTGCGCTTTCCCTTGGAGCACTCACCGGCGGCGGCTCGCTGCTGGTGGCGGTGCTTCTTCTCACGGCCCTGGTCGCCCCGGTCGCCCATGCCGCCGACACCGACCTGGTCATCACCGAAATCATGCAGAACCCGTCTGTCCTGTACGACAACGTCGGCGAGTGGTTCGAGATCCACAACACCGGGCCCGATCCGGTCGACCTGCAAGGCTGGACGATCAAGGATCTGGGCGCCGACAGCTACACCTTTCCCACTGGCACGCCCATCGTGATCGCCGCCGGCGACTACGCGGTGGTCGCCCGCGACTCGCTCACCATGGTCGGTGAAGGCGTCACCGTGCTGTGGCAGTACAGCAACTTCCTGCTGAGCAACAGTGACGACGAGATCATCCTGCTCAACGCCAGCATGGCGCCGATCGACACCGTAGCCTACGATGGCGGACCGACCTGGCCCGATCCCACCGGGGCCTCGATGCAGTGGAACGAGACCACCGGCGACAACAACGATGGAGCCAACTGGTTCGCCCCGGACGTTCCCACCTTCGGCAGCGGTGACGCCGGCACGCCGAACCAGGCCAACTCGGTCAACGGGGGAACCGCCCCGGACGTGAACAACGTCATCCACCGTCCGCTCGTGGTCGAGGCCACCGACACGCCCGTCGTCACCGCCGATGTGACCGATGCCGACGGGACCATCGCCTCGGTGCTCCTGTACACGCGGGTGGACGGGGGAAGCTGGACTTCGCAGCCGATGAGCCTGGGCACCGCCCCGAGCTACTCGGCCACGATCGGGGCCCAGCCGCTGGGCTCGGTGGTCGACTACTACGTCGAGGCCACCGACAACGACGGACTGGTCGGTCTGCGTCCGGCCACCGCTCCGACCGACTTCTTCTCCTACACCGTCCAGACTCGTACCATCACCCCCATCTCATCGATCCATGCTGATTCCCTGGGCTACGCCGGTCAACTCGTGACCATCGAGGCGCAGGTGTATTGCCCCGGCGACTACAAGGCCGACGGCACCACCGTCAGCGCCTACGTGCAGGATTCCTCCGGAAGAGGCATCAACATCTTCGGCGACTATCTGTCGACCGGCATGGACCTGTTGAACGACACCAGCAACATCGTCCGCATCAGCGGGACGGTGAAGTGGTACTACTCGACGGCGGAGATCGTGCAATACGAGGTGGTCCTGGTCTCGACGGGCAACCCCGAGCTGACCCCGGTCACCTACAGCACCGGCGACGCGGCGGCGCCGAGCAACGAGGGCACCTTCATCAAGTCGTCGGGCCTGATCACCGACATCGCGACCACCGGTGGGAGCAACCCCGCCCACAACTTCACCATCGATGACGGTTCGGGTCCGGTGGTGATCCGCATCGACGACGACGTCGTCTCCGGTCTGGAGACCTGGGCGCTCAACGACAGCCTCGAGGCGGCCGGAGCGGGTTCGAGCTACAGCGGACAGGGTCAGATCCTCGTCTGCCAGTCCGACAAGGTGACGAACTGGGGCCAGGGCGTCGACACCACGCCGCCCGAACTCAGCAGCGCCACGCTCACCGGCGCCAGTGAGGTCACCGTACAGTTCAGCGAGGATGTCGATGCCACCACGGGTGGCACCGCCGGGAACTACCTGGTGTACGAGCAGGCCACCCCGGCCAACACCATCGCGGTCACTTCGGCCACGGTGCAGACCGACGCCAGCCAGGTCGTCCTCGCGTTGGCCTCGCCCACGAGCTCCGGAGTGCTCTACGTCCTGCGGGTGAACAACGTCGAGGATCTGGCGGGCAACGTGATCGCCACCGACAGCGAGGCCACCATCGTCGATCCCAACGCCCCGGTGAACATCGTGATCAACGAGATCATGCAGAATCCGACCGCATTGGGCGATACCGAGGGTGAGTGGTTCGAGGTGTACAACGCCGGCTCCTCGGTGGTGGACATGAACGGCTGGACCATCCGGGACAACGGCATCGACAACCATGTCATCGACAACGGTGGTCCGCTGTTGATCAACCCCGGTGAGTACAAGGTCTTCGGCCGCGACGCGACGGCCATGGCCGGCGAGGGCGTGACGCTCTTCTACCAGTACTCGAACATCACCCTGGGCAACGCCGACGACGAGTTGTTCCTCATCGATACCACCCAGACGGTGCAGGACAGTGTGCTGTGGGACGGCGGCCCGGTGTGGCCCGATCCCGCCGGCGCTTCGATGCAGTGGCGTGGAACCGGTGACAACAACGACGGAAGCCAGTGGTTCTGGCGGGGCTTCGCGTTCGGCTCGGGCGATCTGGGTTCGCCGGGCGCCCCGAACAGCGAAGACACCGTCACCGACGTCCCCGGACGGGTGATGGTCGACCAGCTGGGTTCGAACTTCCCGAATCCCTTCAATCCGCGTACGAGCTTCTCCTTCTCGCTGGCTCAGGACAGTCAGGTCAGCCTGAAGGTCTTCGACACGCGTGGCCGCCTGGTGAGGACCATCGTCGACGAGAATCTGAAGGCCGGCAGCTATGATCGGGTCTACTCGTGGGACGGCCGCAACGATGCGGGACGGGTGATGCCCAGCGGCATCTACTTCTACCGTCTCAGCACCGACGCGGGCTTCACCCAGTCCAGGAAGATGACGCTGCTGAAGTAGGGTCTTCCTTCGTTGCCGGGGCGTGCCGCTCACGCCCCGGCCTCGCAGGCCGTCATCGCGGACTACCAGGGGGAACACCAGGGCTCACCGGCAGATGGGTCCTGGGAACGAACGAGAGGGGAGCGCACCGGTGTGCGCTCCCCTTTCCATTCCCTGATGTCTTCCCGTATCCTGACATGGCTTCCAGGCCGGTGGACGAGGAGCGGTGGAACCTCTTGCCCGGGTCTTTCGTATGGGGTTCAATCCGGGCTGAGAAGGGAAACACGCCCCTGACCGAGCCTTCTCCCAGCTTCCTGGAGGCCGTGACATGACCCCCGTTCTCGCGGTCGAGAACCTGCGCAAGAGCTTCGGCGATCTGGTCGCCGTCGACGGTGTCGACTTCGAGGTGGCCGAAGGTGAGATCTTCGGTTTCCTCGGACCCAATGGCGCGGGCAAGACCACCACCATCTCCATGATCGCCGGCCTGTTGCGGCCCGACGACGGCGAGATCCGTGTCGACGGGGTTTCGATCGCCGACGATGCCCGCGCCGTGAAACGGAAGCTGGGCGTCGTCCCCCAGGACGTGGCAGTCTACGCCGAACTCTCGGCCCGGGAGAACCTTCGGTTCTGGGGCGGGATCTACGGCCTGAAGGGGCAGGCGCTGCGCGAGAGGATCGAGGAGCTGCTCGATCAGGTCGGCCTCTCCGAGCGGGCGGACGACCCGGTCAAGCAGTACTCCGGCGGCATGAAGCGGCGCTTGAATCTGGCCATGGGGCTGATCCATCGTCCTCGCCTGATCCTCCTGGACGAGCCCACCGTCGGCATCGATCCGCAGGCCCGCAAGAAGATCCTCGAGATCGTCGAGAGCATCACCCGCGGCGGACAGACAGTCCTGTACACCACGCACTATCTGGAGGAGGCCGAATCATTCTGCGACCGCCTGGCCATCATCGATCACGGGAGGATCCTGGCCGAAGGGAGTATTGCGCAGTTGAAGGCCCAGCTCGGCGAGGGATCGCTGTTGACGGTGCAGGGGGAGTTCCTGGAACAGCCCTTCCGCGAGATCCTCGCCGGGCTGGGTGATCTGCGGGAGGTCGAGATCACCGACGGGCGGGCCATGCTCCTGGTGCCGGGCGGAAGCCGGGGAGTGGGGCCGGCCCTGGAGGGTCTCTACGGCGCGGGCCTGCACCTGGATGACGTGCTCATCAAGGAACCCAATCTCGAGGATCTCTTCCTGAAACTCACCGGCCGGGAGCTTCGCGACTGATGTGGCCGCTGATCGTCAAGGACTTCCGCCGTCGCTGGCGTTCGCCGGTCTCGACCCTGGTGATGCTCGTCTTTCCCCTCTTCATGAGCCTGGCCCTGGGCACGCTCATCGGGGATTCCTCCGATGGGGACACCTTCCCGGCCCTGAAGATCCTCGTGGAGAACCGTGACGAGGACGGATTCCTCTCGCATGTGCTCGTGGGAGCCATGGGCGGAAGCGAGGCCACCGACCGGCTCGATGCCACCCTGGTCGCGGTGGGGGAGGGCGAGGCCCTGATGGAGAAGGGCAAGGCCTCGGCGTTGATCGTGTTCCCCGAGGGCTTCACCGACGATGTCCTCCGGCGGCGCCCCACCCACATCACCGTCGTGCGCAATCCGGCCGAGAGCATCTACCCGGAGATCGCGGTCCAGGGAGCCGGGGTCCTGTCCACCTATCTCGACCAGGGCGCCCGCTTGATGGGTGACGATCTGGTGGTGATGCAGCAGATGATCGAAGCCGGCGACCTGCCCCGGGCCGAAGAGGTCGGAGTCCTGGCCACGCATGTCATGGGGAAGGTGAAACAGCTCGAGCGCTACCTGATTCCACCTCTGGTGACCATCCATTCGGTCAAGGCGGCCAAGGAGAGCGGCGCCGATTTTTCCATCATCGCCTATATCCTGGTCATGACCACGGTGATGGCCGTCTTGTTCGTCGCCGTCCGCTCGATCAATGACCTCTTCGAGGAGGAGAAGAACGGGATGCTGCGGCGTCAAGCCGCGTCTCCCCTGTCCATTTCCTCCATCGTCACCGCGAAGCTCTTCTTCGGGATTCTCCTGGGTGTCGTCGTGACCGCGATCCTGGCTGCGATCGGACTCGTTCTGGGCTGGATCGAGCTTCCCGTCGACCTGGTGGCGGTGGTGGTGTTGACGATCGGTTTCAGTGCTGCGGCGTGCGGTGTGGTGGCCCTGGTCTTCTCGCTCAGCCGCAGCGAGAAGCAGGCGGGCATCCTGTCGTGGCTGGTGATCATGGGGATGAGCGCGCTGGGGGGCAGTCTGGTTCCGGTGGAGGTCATGCTCGATGGAATGCGCCGGGTGGCTCCCTTCACCGTCAACTACTGGGCCATCGAAGGCTACAAACGGGTTCTCTTCGAGGGAGCGGACACCGCCGGCATCGCCCGGATCGTCGTGGTCCTGTTGCTCATCGCGGCGATGACCCTGGGGCTGAGCCGGATCCTGCTCGCCCGCCGCCTGAAGGAGATGCGGACGTGACCGGAAGGATGTGGCATCTGGCACGGCACGACAGCCGTCTCTTCCTGCTGCGCAAGGAGAACCTCTTCTTCATGCTCGTCATGCCCATCCTCTTCATGCTGTTCTTCAGTTCGGTGTTTCGCGGCGGCGGAGGCCCCGAGGACGTCAAGGTCAAACTCAGTGTGATCGACCAGGACCGGAGTTTCCTCTCGCACGCCTTCGTCCGTCAGCTCGAAGGCGAACACTTCGATCTCGCGGTCTTCGACGCCGCACCCGCAGACAGCGTGGAGCTGCTGCGGGTTCTCACCATCCCTGCCTCCTTCGGGGACAGCATCCTGGCGGGGAGGAAGGTCGAGCTGGACTTCACGAAACATCCCGACAGCAACCTCAGTTATGACGTGGCGGCCGAGATGCATCTGCACCGGGCGCAGGTCGCCTTTCTCGGGACCTTGATTCGTTGGGAACAGGAACTTTCCCGCCGTTTCGACCACATCGACCAGGTCGGCGAAGCGGATCGGGCACGGCTGCTTGCCCTGGCTGCGGAGCCCAGTCTGGTGACGGTCCAGGACCGCTGGGCGGGAGAGGGGCGGCCCGTTCCCAGTGGGGCTGGGCAGTCGATCCCGGGGATGTTGGCGATGTTCGTGGTGATGACGGTGCTCATCGGAGGCAGTGAGAGTCTCACCCGTGAGAAACACCAGGGGACGCTGGCTCGACTGCTCAGCACACCCTTCTCCCGGGGAGAGGTTCTCGGGGGCAAGGTCCTGCATCTGACCTTGGTGGGCCTGGTGCAGGCCCTGGTGCTGATGGGCGCCGGCGAAGCGATGGGCGCGTTCCATCTCTTCGGTATCGATTTCTCATGGGGGCCTCACGCGCCCACGCTCATCCTGGTGCTCATCCCCTACGCTTTTGCGGTGGCGTGTCTCACCCTCTTCGTCGGGGGACTGTTCCGTACGACCCAGCAGGCGGAGAGCATGGCCTGGCTGCTGGGGATGATCCTGGCAGCGATCGGAGGCTGTTGGTGGCCGCTCGAAGCGATGCCGCACGGGGCGCGCGTCCTGGCCGCCTTCTCTCCCGCCTACTGGGCCATGTCCGCCTTCCACGCCCTGATCACCTTCGGACAGGGGCCGTCGGCGGTGATCCTCCCCTCGCTCATCCTCATCGGATTCGGCGCGCTCTTCGCCTGGCTGGGTGGCCGGACGATGCGGTCCGGCGGGATCGGTTGAATGGCCTGGCGCACGATGGAGGGCAGAAGGGGAAGGATGGCCGTCTCGAAGGCGGCGAGCCATCACCGGAGAGGACGGCCAGGGGAATGGCCGGATGGCTCGTCAGCTTCCATCCAGCAGTTCATCGAGATCGCGGTCCTTGCGTTCCCACAGTCGATGGACCCAGGCCTGGACCCTCGAGCGGTACGCATCGTCCTGCTGGTAGTCGCCCTGCATCAGATCCTCGGGGAGGTCCTCCATCCTCACCCGGACGCGGATGAGCGGGACACGTCCGCCGAGGAAGGGAAGGAAACCGGGATTGCCCGCGGGATAGGCGATGGCCAGATCGATCAGCCGTCGAAGCTGGCCTTCCATGGCGTTGAAGGTGAGTGCCACCCCACCGGCCCGGGGTTTGAGCAGATGGCGATAGGGTGATTCCTGGCGGGCGTGTTTCTCCGGCCGGAAACGGGTGCCCTCGAGGAAATTGATGATGGCGACCGGCCGTCCCTGGTAGCGGCGGCACATCTTGCGCACCGTTTCCAGGTCGCGCCCACGTTGCTCGGGATGCTGCTGAAGATACTCGCGGCTGTGCCGGCGCATGGCCGGGAAATCCAGTCCCCAGAAGGCCGGACCGATGAGAGGCAGCCACAGGAGCTCACGTTTCAGGAAGAAACGGGGGAAGGGTACCTTTCCGGTGAGCACCTGCAGCAGCACGAGGATGTCGACCCAGCTCTGATGGTTGGCGATGACCAGATACGACTGCCGGGGGTGGGGTTCCTCGGGCCACTCGATGTCCCAGCGGGTGGGAAGCAGCACGGTCTGGATGGCCACGATCCCGCGGGCCCAGTAACTGGAGAAGCGGGAGATGAGGTCGGTGAGCTCCTGCCGGCGTTGCCAGTGCGGCGTCAGCAGCTTCAGGAGGATGAGCACGTAGATCGGCACGCACAGGACCGCGGTGAACACGACCATCGAAGTGAGCGTGACCGTGGCAAGCAGGATGGAACCCACGCGAGCGAGCATTTCACCCCCTCGGTGACAGGGGAAGTGCGGGCTCAGTTGATGCTCAGATCGTCATCATCGTCCGGCCACTGCCCGCTTCGGTCGAAGGTGTCACCCCAGCGCGGCGACGAAGGTGCTTCGATTCCCAGCGGGTCGTCCTCGAGAGCCTCCAGTGAGATCAGTTCCGGTTCGGCCGCCGGAGGGAAATCGTCCACCGGCTCGGCCTCTTCACGGCGGGGCGAAGCGTTCCCTTCCTCCGGGAGGGTGGGGATCGGATCGTCCTCGCCGCCGGAACTCCCCGTTGGGCCTGGAGTATGGACCACCGGAGCCGTGAGCGTGAGCAGATTCTCCGTTCCGTCGATGTCCGCGAAGGCATCGGCCTTGGCCTCTGGATCGCCAGGGCCGTGCAACATCACCTCGCGGGCCACTTCCAGATAGGCCAGAGCGCCCTTGGACGACGGTGAATACACCACCAGTGGACGCTTGCGGTCGGTCATCTCCTGGATACGGACCGTCCGGGGGATCATCGAGACCATGATGCGGTCGCCGTAGTTCTCATAGAGTTGGTTGACGACCTTGCGCGCCACACGGGTGCGCAGGTCGACCATGGTCAACAGGAAGCCCTCGCACTCGAGCTGGGGATTGGAGGTCTCGCGGATCTCCTCGACCACCTCCAGCATGCGGGGAAGGGTGCGGTAGCTGAGTTCCTCGGCCTGGATGGGAACCAGGTAGGAGTCGGCCGCGGCCAGGCAGGCGCGGGTCAGATGGCCAAGGGTGGCGGGACTGTCGATGATGACCATGTCGTAACGATCCCTGAGTTCCTCGAGCAGCTCCCGCAATACGAAGGGGTCTTCCCTGGCCATCTCGTGCAGCCGGTCCTCGAGCTGGGTATCGACCTTGCCCGCGGGAAGGAGCTGGAGTCCGTCGACCAGGGTCGGGGTGATGGCCTCCTCCGTGCGCGCCCAGTTGCGCAGGACGTCGGCCAGTCCCTTCGACTCGCCTTCAGTGGGGGTGAGACTGCGCCCGAGGCCGCCCTGGGGGTCGGCCTCCAGCAGCAGGACCCTCTGGCCTTCCTGGGCGAGGGCGGCCGAGAGATTGGCGGCGGTCGTCGTCTTGCCGACCCCGCCCTTCTGGGAAACGATAGCGATCACCTTGGCCATGGGTGTTTCCTCCAAGCGATGCCAAGACAGTTGATGGGCTCAGTGGGGCGTGGAACAAGGCCGCCAAGGTACACCATCCGGCGGCGGCTGACCACCCCCCAGAGAGGGGTTTCTTCGATGCCGGTCGAAGGCGCCGGGGGCGGAGGAATCCGCCAGGAAAGCAGTGCGGCGCGTGCCGGAAGGCGGAGCCGCTCGCGGGGTTGGGATTCGAGTTCTCCCCAGTTTTCTGGGGCGTGTCCATTGACCCGTCGACGCTGCTGGGCTAGGCTCATGCTTTCCGTGAGGGGCCGCGCGAGCGGTTCCTGAGCAACGCCTCTTGGGAAGGAACGAGCACGGAAATGGCAGGAGTCAACAAGGCCATCATCGTGGGAAACCTGGGCAACGATCCGGAGATGCGGACGACGCAGAACGGAACCCAGGTCGCGAATTTCAGCGTGGCCACAACCGAGCAGTACACCGATCAGTCCGGCCAACGCCAGGAACGAACCGAATGGCACCGCATCGTGGCTTTCGGCCGTCTGGCCGAGATCTGCGGCCAGTACCTGCACAAGGGCAAGCAGGTCTACATCGAGGGCCGCATCCAGACGCGGAAGTGGACGGATCAGAACGGCAACGACAAGTGGACCACCGAGATCATCGCCCAGCAGATGCAGATGCTCGGCCGGGTGTCCGATTCGGCGGGTGGAGGGGGAGGCGGCACGGCGTCCGCCGATACCGGAACGGCGCGCACCGCGGCGGCCGGCGGAGAGATGGCCGCCGAGGACGACGATCTGCCCTTCTGAACCCTTGCCCTTGGAACGTCGATGACGTGGACGGCGTTCCGGCGTATCCCTCGTGACGCCTTGGGCTCGTAAGAGCCGAACCGATGGTGGGGCCGGGAGTGATCCCGGCCCCTTGTTCATGCCCGGGTGGGACACCATTTGTACAGGGTACACTCGTCGCAACGAGGCGAGCGGGCCCGGCACACCTGCCGCCCGTGCAGGATCAACTCGTGACCGAACTTCACCCAGCGGCGGCGGGGCAACAGCGCATTCAGATCGCGCTCGATCTTGACCGGATCGGTCTCGTCGGTCAGCGCCAGTTTGTAGCTGAGGCGCTTGACGTGGGTGTCCACCACCACGCCGTCCGGATTGTCGAAGACATCGCCGAGGACGACGTTGGCGGTCTTGCGCCCGACACCGGGGAGGGCGTTGAGCTTCTCCATGTCGTTGGGCACCTGGCCATCGTACTCCTCGACGAGGATCCGGCTGGCGGCACGGATGTTTCGGGCCTTGTTGCGGAAGAAGCCGGTGGAGCGGATGGCCTCCTCGATCTCCTCCTGGCTGGCCTCGGCGAAGTCGCGGGGGGTGGGATAGTCCAGGAACAGGGTCTCGCATACCCGGTTCACCCGTTCGTCGGTGCACTGGGCCGAAAGGATCGTGGCCACCAGGAGCTCGAAGGCGTTGCGATGGACGAGGGCACACTCGGCCGCCGGATACAGGCGCTGCAGCTCCTTGTCGATCTCCCTCCAGTGCGGGTTGGGCACGACGCGCCGCGGCCCGGCCGGCCGGCGGGAAGCCGTCTTGCGCTTGCTCGAGGAAGTCTTCTTCTTGGCCATGGAGGATACCGGGGGCTGGGGGAAGAGGCAGGGTCGTGGGAGCGCCCATCGCGCGCCGCAGCTCGACGAAGAACTGCAGGATAGACGAAGCCGCCACCTGGATCCACCGGCGAGTCGAGCGGGGAAGGGCCGCGCCGGCCAATCGGCCACAGGAGGACCGTGCTGGCGAATCGGCCACAGGAGGACCGCATGCGGCCGTCGGCGGATCGACCGGCCGATCCGGCGGTCCTGAGCCGACAGGGCCCGGCCTTGACAGCCCCGATCGGCATTGTTAGATTGCCGGTCCGCTTGGCAGGCGACGCCGTTGTGGGTACTTTGGGGTCGACCCCGCTCGCTCGGCTCGCGCGAAGAACTTGGGTGCGCCGCTAGCTCAATTGGCAGAGCAACTGACTCTTAATCAGTAGGTTGAAGGTTCGATTCCTTCGCGGCGTACCAACCAACTTCAGTTCACACAGACAGTTACGGCGAGAAGTGGAAACGGGCCCAAGGTGGGCCTTTTCGTTCTCTTGTCAGGAGAGGGCGCCAGGGAGTAGGTTCTGGCGGTGGCTCCGGTTGTTTGCATCCGACCGGCGTCAAGCCGTTGCACGCTACGCACGCCTGGAATCCGGCGACCAGATCTGGTCCTGTCTGCATCCTGTCGATCGCCGGAATGCGCACCCATACCGGTTGCCATCGAAGACATCATCGAGGAAACAGTCATCGCGTATCCTCGTGAGCTGCGTTGACGGTCGCGCCGGAAGATCCGGTGAAATCGTGCTTCTCTTCCATGAGTCGCCCTATCATGGGCGAGCATGGGCCATGCAAGGTGGTGTTCCCCATGAAAGGCTCGTTTCTTCTGGCGCTGGTCGTCTTTTCCTGCGCCTCTCTTCTGTTGACGAATGCCCCTCGGGCGGAATGGCTGCAACAGGGAATCGCATTGGCCGTACCGGAGGTGGGCCAGAGAGCGCCCCAGCTCACTCCCGACGGTGAAGGGGGCGCGATCGTCACCTTCTATGGCTATGGATCGGGCGGCGACTATGACATCTTCGCTCAACGCTTCGATGGGCGTGGCAATGTCCTCTGGGACCTCGCCGGGGTGGACATCTGCACCGCCTTGTACAACCAGTACGATCCGCAGATCGTCTCCGACGGTGAGGGGGGTGCCATCATCGTCTGGTACGACAATCGCAGTGGTACCGACTATGACGTCTACGCCCAGCGGATCGACGGACAGGGGCAGATCCTGTGGACCGAGGACGGAATCCAACTGTGCGGCGCCCCGGGCGACCAGGAGAACTGTCTGGCCGTTCCGTCCTCCAACGGCGGCGTCGTCGTCGCCTGGGAGGACTACCGGAACGGTGCCACCGCGGATATCTACGCTCAGCGCATCACCAACGATGGTTTCCAGTGGTCCACCGGGGATGGCGTGGCGGTCTGCACGCAATCGGTCTCGGAGAATCTCTCCGGCATGGCCCCGGATGGCTCCGGTGGAGCGGTGATTGTGTGGAGCGACACACGGACGGGAAACGAGGATATCTATGCCCAGAGGGTGACGGGTGGGGCGACGATGTACTGGCAGGCCGACGGGCTTCCGGTGTGTACCGCTACCAATAGCCAGATCAATGCGCGGGTGATGGTCAACGACGTGGGCACGGCCATCATCGTCTGGCAGGACAACCGCACGGGTTCGACCGA
>JAOZPE010000016.1:50578-59926 GCA_029932915.1 Candidatus Krumholzibacteriia bacterium | reverse complement strand
TGATCCGACCCTGATCGATAAGGAGAAGGAGATATATCGCGGCCAGATGCTGGAGCAGGGCAAGAAGGCTGAGATGATCGACAACATTGTTGAAGGCAAGGTGAACAAGTATTACAGTGAAATCGTTCTTCTCGAGCAGAAGTACGTCAAGGACCCGGAAATTACGGTGGAGGACTATCTCAAGTCCATCATCGGTTCGCTGGGCGAGAATATGCAGATCAAGCGTTTTACACGCTTCCAGATCGGCGGTTAGCCGGGAGCGCCTCAAGGCCCGGGCTTTCGCCCGGGCTCGCTTCTTCGAATCGACGATCCTTCGGCGGACTCAGCCGACCACCTTCGCCTTGTAGCCGTACTGCAGAACCTCCCAACGGGGGTCGGACTGCAGCTTGCGGAAGATGATCTCCACCTCGGTGCCGATCTTGACCTCATCGGGCGGCGCGTCGGCCACCATGCAGGTCAAACGCACTCCGTTCTCCAGTTCGACGACAGCCACCACGTAGGGCTTCTGCGACTCGAACTGGGCCGGCGGGATCCAGATGGTGGTATGCGTCAGCACCTTCCCCCGGCGGGGAAGATCGACCGTCTCCATCTCGCGGCCGCCGCACTTGCGGCAGACGGCGCGGGGCGGGAAGTGGACTTCCCCGCACTGGGTGCACTTG
Organism: Candidatus Krumholzibacteriia bacterium; assembly: GCA_029932915.1. GTDB lineage: Bacteria > Krumholzibacteriota > Krumholzibacteriia > JAJRXK01 > JAJRXK01 > JAOZPE01. The sequence continues at coordinate 59,267 of JAOZPE010000016.1, read as the reverse complement.
CCACCCTCGAGGCGATAGCGCTGCGGGATTTCACGATGGTAGCGGGGCGTGATCATTGCTCCACCTCCAGGATGTGCACGGTGCAGCTTCCGCCCGATCCACCCATGTTCTGGGCCAGGGCGATGCGAGGCTTCTTCTTCAACTGCCGCTCGCCGGCTCGCCCGGTGAGCTGCAAGGTCAACTCGCAGATCTGGGCGATACCGCTTGCTCCCACCGGATGGCCCTTGCTCTTGAGGCCGCCGGAGGTGTTGATCGGCTTCGCACCATCCAGGGCGGTCACGCCGTCCAGGGCAGCCTGGCCGGCCTTGCCGCGCTCGAAGAAGCCCAGCTCCTCACTGCAGACGATCTCGGCGATGGTGAAGCAGTCGTGCACCTCGGCCACGTCGATGTCGTCCGGTCCGACCCCGGCCATCTCGTAGGCACGGCGGGCCGCCTCGCCCACCGCCGGAATGGCCGCCAGGTCCTCGCGGTCGTGCAGGGCGATGGTGTCGGTCGCGTGACCGGCGCCGATGACCTTGACGATGGGCTTGCCCAGCTTCTTGGCCACTTCCACCGGGGCCAGGAGCACGCAGGCTGCGCCATCGGTCACCGGGGAGCAGTCGAAGAGGCCCAGGGGTTCGGCCACCCGCACCGCGCCGAGCACCGTGTCCTGGGTGATCTTCATCTGGAACTGCGCCTTCGGATTCAGCGCCCCGTTGGCGTGGTTCTTCACCGCGACCTGGGCGAGCATCTGAGGTGTGGTTCCGTACTTCTCCATGTGCGCGTTGGCGATCATGGCGTACAGACCGGGGAAGGTCACCCCGTTGTACACCTCGTATTCCTGATCGGCGGCGGTCGCCAGACAGTAGGTGGCGTCCGCCCCGTCGTTCATCTTCTCCACCCCGCCGGCCAGCACGAAGTCGCTCATGCCGCTGGCCACTTCCATCCACGCGGCCCGGAAGGCGGCTCCGCCCGATGCACAGGCCGACTCCACGCGGGTCGCGCTGATCCCCTTCAGACCGGCGTAGTCGGTGAGCATGGAAGCCAGGTGCTCCTGGCCGACGAAGAGCCCGCCGCTCATGCAACCGATGTAGGCCGACTGCACCTTCTCGCGCTCCACTCCCGCGTCCTCAAGACACTCGGCCGCCGCAGTCGCGAAGAGATCACGGAGAGGGGTGTCCCACAGTTCGCCGAACTTCGTCATGCCGACGCCGATGATGGCTACTTCTCTCATCTCAACCCCCTTTCTAGATCTCGTTCATGCGGATCTTGCCGCGGTAGGCCACGTACTTGCCGTAATCGAGGTGGATGCGCCGGTCGGCCAACTGATCGCGGACCTTCGGCGCCAGACCCTGGATCTCCGGTAGACGATCGGTGGCGCGCAGGATGAAGGAATCCGAGCCAGCGCCGCTGCCGAACGAAGTGATCAGCATCAGGTCGCCCGGCTTGGCCACGTCGAGACAGGAGGCCAGGCCGGTGGGCGAGGAACCGCTGTAGGTGTTGCCCATGAGGTTGACGACCCAGCCCTGCTCGAGCTGTTCCTTCTTGAAGCCCAGGGCCTTGCCCGCCCGCAGCGGGAACTTGCCATTGGGCATGTGGAAGACCGCGAAGCGGAAGTCCTCGGGCTTGAGGCCGCTCAGTTCGAGGATCCCCCGCGCGCTCGAGAGGACGTGCTCGAAGTAGGCCGGCTCACCGGTGAAGCGTCCGGCGTGGCGAGGATAGAACTCGCCTTCACGACGCCAGAAGTCCGGGGTGTCGCTGGTGTACGAGTAGGTGTGGAGGATCTCGGCAGCCACCTTCTCCTTGCCCATGATGAAGGCCGAGCCGCCGGCCGACGCCGTGTACTCCAGGGCGTCACCGGGGGCGCCCTGACTGGTGTCGGCGCCGATGCCCAGCGCGTACTTCATCTCTCCGGACTTGACGTGCGAGTAGGCCACGTACATGGCCTCGGTGCCCGCCTTGCAGGCGAACTCGAAGTCGGCCACGTGTACCTCGGGGCCGATTCCGAGCGCCTCGATCACGATGGTCCCGGACGGTTTCACTGCATAGGGATGGCTCTCCGAACCGATGTAGCAGGAACCGATCTCCTTCGGATCGATCCCGGCCCGCTTCAGGGCATCCCGACCGGCCGCAACGCTGATGGTGATGGTATCCTCGTCCGGGCCGGGTACCGTCTTCTCCTCCAGCAGCAGACCTTTCTTGAAGGACTCCGCGTCCGCGCCCCATTGGTTGGCGATGTCATCCGCCTTGATCCGGTAGCGCGGGACGTAGGAGCCGTATCCGACGATCCCGATCATAGGGCGTCTCCTTCTCGTGGGTCCCGATAGTGAGAACATCCGGGAGACTTTAGCCCGCGGAAGGTCGGAAAGCAACTTCTTCCATGCAGGCGGGCGGCGGGCTCTAGCGGAGCCGGCCGGCGGGGAAGGCGTGGCCCATCATGAAATACAGCGAGCTGTGACCCTGCTCGGCCCAGCCCCAGCCGATGTAGATGGACCCGAGCACAGTGTCCGCTCCGCCGAAGATCGACATGGCGGGGATGAAGTCGTCGAAGGACCACTCCCACCCCGCCGGTAGCGCGTTCCCCGCCTCCAGACTCAGCCCGCCGTAGATCCCCCGTCCGAGCAGCTCGTTCATGTTCAGGATCCGATGGGTCGCCACCAGGCCGAGACGGGCCATCTCCTCTCCGCTGACCTGTCCCCACTGGAAACCCGACAGGTGCAGGAGACCGCCGAGCTCGAAGCGATCGTAGACGGGCAACGGGTCCTGGAAACTGGTTCCGGCCTCGATCATTCCGATGAGGGTAAAGGAAGCAACGGGCCAGGGCTTGATCCCGAATAGACGGAGACGGGTGTAGTCGCGGCTGGCGCCCAGGTATTCCCTCGAGGAACTCAGCTCGAGATCGAGGAATCCCCCAGCGGTGGGAAAGGCGGTCGCGTCCAGGGAATCGTAGCTGAATCTCAAATGGTATTCTCCCTGGTGCTCGCGGATCGTCTCGACCTGTGCTCCCATGTTGAAGTCACCGTCGACGTATCCGAAGCGCAAACCGCCCCGCAATTGCAACGAGTTCCCCAGGTTCAAACCCACATCGGCGGAGCCCCAGTAGCGATACCCGTCGAACAGCACCTCCTGGTTCGGAGAGAGATAGGCGCTGCCCTGCCTCCCTTTGATGAGAACGACAGGGGCGACGAAGAAATGGCCGCCGTAGTCCAGGGGCTGGTAGAACTCCGAGTTCAGGCTCAGGACGTCGCCGAGAGTGATGACATTGCGCCATTCCGCGCCCAGACGGTTCACGAAGCCGTGGCGATGGAGCACATTCACGAGGAAGCCGGAGCTGCCCTGGAAGTTGCCCTCCAGACGCATCCCCAGGCGAAGATAGTCCGGCCCCCAATCCTTCTCGTCGACCACCACCGTCAACACGTACCCGTCCTCCTCCCGGCTCAGGCGGAAGTCGACCTGCTCGAACTCCCCGATGCGATAGATCCGCAGCAGGTCTTCCTGGAGAGTCTCCAGATCGAGCGTCTCACCCTCTTCGATACGGAGACGGCGTTCGACCATCCGGGACGGTACCCGTCGGGTGCCCTCGACCTCGATACGGCGGACGACGATCCGTCGGGGAAGATCCCTCTCCTGGCGCCGCCGGGAGAGGCGCTCCCGGTATCCGGGTTCCAGCGAGGAAAGACCCTGCAGGCGATCGCGCAGCTCGTTTGCCGCCTTCTCACCCTCCTCCTCCGCCAGGTGCATCTTGTGGAAATCCATGATCTCGACCTGGGCCAGATCGGGAGTGATGAGGATGTCCTCGGGGGTGAGCTTCTTCGCCGACGCCACGGAGTTCGCCGCGGTGAGCAAGGTCATGGTCTGGCTGGCGATGTCGAGCATCGACGCATGATCCGTCAGGGGCTGGGTGTGTTTGCCCACATCGACCGCGATCACGATGTCCGCACCCATGGCCCGGACGATCTCCACCGGCAGGTTCCTCACCACGCCACCGTCGATGAGGGTGCGGCCGTCGATCTCCTTCGGCGTGAAGACACCGGGGATGGCCATGCTCGCCCGCATGGCGTCCGCCAGGTTCCCCTGTCCGAGCACCACCATCTCCCCAGTGGACAGATCGGTCGCGACCGCCCGGAAGGGAATGGGAAGACGGTCGAAGTCCTCGATGTCCATCGAGGAGAAGGTCAACTGGCGCAACAGGAAATTCAGCTTCTGTCCCGCCACCAGGCCCGCCGGCAGTTTCAATCCCTTCGAGGACAGACCGAACTCGATATCGAAGAGATCGAGAAGGCCCTCCTCCTTGCGCCGGAAGAGCTCCTTCCGACGGTCGGGAATATCGCTGATGACCTTGTCCCAGTCGATGTTCTGCATCGTCTCGTCGAGTTCGTCTGGCGACATGCCGCTGGCATAGAGACCGCCCACGATCGAACCGATGCTCGTACCGGCGATGTAGTCGATGGGGATGTCCATCTCCTCGAGGACCTTCAACACCCCGATGTGCGCTCCGCCGCGGGCGCCGCCCCCACCCAGGACCAGGCCGATCCGCGGGCGGCTTCCCGTTCTCTCCGCAGGCGCGGCCGCAGCGGTGGAAACGGTCAGCGCCAGGACGATCACAACGAGGACCAACGAGCGCACAGCCCGGCGGCTGCGGCCAGGGATGGACGCACGGTGCAGGAGGGATCCACGGGGAAGTCTCATGAAGGGTCCGGACTGGGATCTCTTTCCAACAGATCGAGGAGATCGGGGAAATGATCGAGGATCACCGCGGGATCGGCGGCCTGCAGATCCGCGCGGCGGCCGATTCCATAACTGAGCGCGATGGCCGTGCACCCGACGGCGTGGGCGACCTTGATGTCGTTCAACGAGTCACCGACCATCCAACTTCCCTCGGCCTTCCGCCCCAGTTCCTCCAGCGCCGTCTGCAACATGTCCGGGGCCGGTTTCACCGGAATCCCCGGGCGGGCACCGACCACCACCGGGAAGAATCGCTCCAGATGAAGACCCTTGACGATCTCCACCGCGTGATCATGGGGTTTGTTCGTCACCACGGCCAGGGGAATCTCCATCCGCTGAAGTCTCTCGAGGGTCTGCGAAACCCCGGGATAGGGCTGGGTGTGGTCGAGAAGGTGCGCGGCATAGTGATGGCGGAAGCGGCGCAGCGCATGATCGATGTCCAGTTCGATGCCGCCGAGGGCGCGCTCCACGAGTTTGCGCGCCCCGTCACCGATGTAGCCGCGGACGGTCGACTCGTCCAGTGGGCCCGCCCCCACTTCCTCGAGCATGAGGTTGCAGGCTACGGTGAGGTCGGCGACCGAGTCGACCAGGGTGCCGTCCAGATCGAAACAGATGCTCTGCGGGTACGGGAGTTCCATGCCGGGCATCGTACTTCATGCCCCCACCGGTGCGCAAGAAAAGCGCAGCCCTGTTGAAAGTACGGTGCAAACGCCGCGGCTCTCGGACGGCCGCCGGCGGCCCCTGGTGCGCCTTCCTCTCGGCGGCGCTGCCGGTGGCTCTGCATCCGGGACCGCCTCCGGCGGGTGATCGCTTCGCCTCCGAGCCCGAAGCCTTCCCTTGAACGAAAGGCCCGGTCCGGGTATACTCATGCCATCCTGAAGCGATGAGGTCTCTCCTGAACGCCGCCTCGGCGGTGGATTCACCTCATTGTTTGTGGGGAGCGATCTCGTCAACGGTGCCCTCAACGTGGGGCCAGCATGACACCACCGCTTGCGTGATCGTGGCCGAGGGGCTGATGAAGACACCTGCCTGACATCAGGACCCGGCGAAGAAGGACCGGACCACGGCTTTGCTTCGCTTCTGAGTGGCCCCGCCACATTCGGTCCCAGCGGCTCTGCAGCAGCCCTGCTCAGCAGTCCCTCGGCGTCTCCCCTTCCCCCCATTCGTTCCATCGCACCGGTCCGTCCGAGAGCGGACTGCACACGGTACTTGACGAATCGGACCGTCCCCTCTAAGCAGAGGATGTCCATCCGTGCCGGCGGAACCACGGCATGGACCCTGCGTTTGCATCTCCGGAAGGAGGCATCTGATGGCCCGAAACGACAAACCCGACCGACGGCCCCTGCTCTACGGTCTCGCCGCCGCTCTCATCCTGCTGGCCGCACTCTTCCTCTTCTGGCCTCGCGGAAGCTCGAACAACTCGACCTTGACCTTCACTCCCTCCTCCTCGGAAGGAGAAGTGCAGGCCGGTCAGATGGAAGTCCCTGCAAGTGACGCCACGAGTCCCGAGACCGTGCAGGGCGGATCGACTGTACCGCCCGAGGACATCGCCGCCGAACCCATCGACCGCGGAAGCGCCGGATCGGCCACCGCCACCTCCTCCACTGCGCGGACGAGCGCAGCCAAGGAAGATGCGGCGAGCGCTTCCGTCTCGACCGGTGGCAGCGCGGTCTCCTCCGCCACGACCGGCGGATCGTCACGGACCTCTTCGGGCCCCTCTTCTGCGAACACCTCGAGCAGCACGAGGCCGACGACGGACACCCGCTCCTCCACCAGCGGTTTCTCTTCCGCGGTTCAGCCCGGATCGAGGGGAAACTACCTTCTCTACCTGGGTTCCTTCGGTTCCTACGCCAACGCGCAGAAGAAGGCGAACGAACTGAAGGGCAAGGGCGTCCCCGCCGACGTGACGCAGGCCAGCAAGCCCGACGGTACGCTCATCTACCGGGTTCGGGTGGCCTACTTCGAAGGCTACAGCAAGGCGAAGGCGTACGGGGACGAGCTGAAGCATCGCCTGGGAGTCGATTTCTGGGTGGCCGAGCGCTGACGCGAGGATAGGCGCGGAACACAGCCGGCCACCGACAGCGAAGGGGCGGACCTTTCGGCCGGTCCGCCCTGACGATATATTGGCCCGAAGCTGCTGTCTCCGTCACCCATCGCTCCCCTGACGTTCGAGGTACGCCTTGCCGACGAAGCGTGACGCCCGAAAGACACCCCGGACCGCCCTGGACCGTGAAGTCCTGCTCGATGCCTATCGGACGATGGTCACCTCGCGCGCCATCGACGACGAAGAGATCCAGCTCAAGCGCAAGAACCAGATCTACTTCCAGATCTCCGGCGCCGGCCACGAAGCGATCCTCACCGCCGCGGCGATGGTGCTCCGCCCCTCGTACGACTTCTTCCTTCCCTACTATCGTGACCGGGCACTGTGTCTGCGTCTGGGCATGACCCCCTACGAGATGTTCCTCCAGGGTGTCGGCGCCGAGGACGATCCCAACAGCGGCGGCCGTCAGATGCCCGCCCACTGGGGTCACCGGCCATTGAACATCGTATCGAAGAGTTCATGCACGGGCATGCACGCCCTGCACGCCGCGGGCTTGGCCGAGGCCGGCCGCTACCTGGAGACACACGAGATCGCCGGCGAGGACATCAGCGAGCACCACGGCGATGAAGTCATCTACATGTCCATCGGGGACGGCTCGATCAGCGAGGGTGAATTCTGGGAAGGGCTGCACACCATCTGCAACCGCAGGCTTCCCGTCCTCATCCTCGTCGAGGACAACGGTTACGCCATCAGCACGCCCCGGACGGAGCAGACGGCCGGAGTCCCCATCCACGAGATGGTGGCCTCCTACCCCAACCTGGCGATCTGGAACGTCGACGGAACCGACTTCGCGGCCTCCTACCAGACCATGAACGAGGCCGTCGACCACTGCCGCCAGCGCAAGGGCCCCGCCCTCGTGCGCGCGACAACGGTGCGTCCCTATTCGCACTCGATGAGTGACGACCAGACCCTCTACCGCAGCGAAGCAGAACTGGAGGAGGAGACCCGCTCGGATCCGATCGTACGCCTGCGGAAGGAACTCATCGAAAGCCACGGAGTGAAGGCCGAGGAGCTCGACGCGCTCGAGGCCCAGTGGAGAACGGAAGTCAAGGAAGCCTCGATGCGCGCCCAGGGCAGCCAGCGCCACCGGCCCGAGAACGCCCTGCTCTACCTGTACAGTCCCGACATCGACCCCACTTCCGATGCCTTCCTCGCTGAAGTGGACCCGGGCAAGAGCGGCGAGAAGTCCATCTCCGTGCTGGAATCGATCAACCGGACCCTGCACGACGAGATGGCCCGCGACGAGCGCATCGTCGTCTTCGGAGAGGACGTGGCCGATGCGACACGCGCCGAGGTCCTGGACAGCCGTAAGGGCAAGGGAGGCGTCTTCAAGGCCACCTGGGGTCTGCAGCGGAGTTTCGGCGGCGACCGGGTGTTCAACACGCCCCTGGCCGAAGCCAACATCATCGGCCGCGCGGTGGGCATGGCCACCCGGGGCCTGAAGCCGGTGGTGGAGATCCAGTTCCTCGACTACATCTGGCCGGCCTACATGCAGATCAAGAACGAGCTGGCAAGCATGCGCTGGCGTTCGTACAACCACTGGAAGTCACCGGTGGTGGTGCGGGTCGCCTCCGGCGGATACCTCCAGGGCGGCGCGATGTACCACAGCCAGAGCCATACGAATCTCTTCGCTTCGCTGCCGGGTCTGAGGGTGGTGATGCCCAGCAACGCCCGCGACGCGGTGGGTCTGTTGAGAACGGCCATCCGTTGCGACGACCCGGTGATCTACCTCGAACACAAGCATCTGTACCGCCAACCCTACGCCAAGGCGCCCTACCCCGGAGCCGACTTCACCATCCCCTTCGGACGGGCATCGGTGGTGAAGGAAGGCCGCGACGTGACGATCGTCACCTTCGGCGCCCTGGTGCACCGCAGCGAGCTGGC
>JAOZPE010000016.1:0-50478 GCA_029932915.1 Candidatus Krumholzibacteriia bacterium | reverse complement strand
GCCCTGCGCGAGATCAGCGACTGGTAGGAGAAGCGGTGACGGAGCGTCGAAGAGGCGCCATCGGGCCGCAGGAGATGACCGCCGATCCGCTACGGCGCTAGGAGCGGACCCTCTCGACTCCCCGGGCATACAGTGCCGCCCACACCAGATCGCCGGCGGCGAAGCACACGTATGCGCCCCACCCCTCCGGCCGGTGCCACAACACGAGCAGAGCGATCGAGAGAGCCCCGACCACGCGCAAGGCGATGGACAGACGGACGAGGATCGGGCAGGCCGATCCCATGCGCGCCGCACTCAGGTACACCAGCGGCAAGAGCAGCAGCGGCAGAGCCGCCAGACGGAAGAGGAACGCATCGGAAGGAACCGGATGGGCGAAGAGGCGGAAGAGCCAGCCGGGCATGGTCCACAGGAGAAGGAAACCCAGCCAGTCGTAGGCCGCGCTCGCCACGAGAGAGACGGCAAGGAACCCCGGTCTGCCCGAAGAGGAGGACGAGCCGCCGCGCGCATCATTCATCGTATCCTCTCCTCACTCCGCATCGAAACAATACAACCTCCGGAAGCAACTTCTCGACCGGCTTGCAGAGTAGACCGTACCGTCCGTCCCGGGGTCAAACGCAAAAAGCCGTCTTGCCCTCGACCGGTCCCTGTAGTACACCAGATGCACGATGAGGGAATCGATCTCCCATCTCCCGGCGATGGTTTCTTCCCCCTCCGGTTCGCGGGCAGATGATCATGGATCCCCATCGTCTTCCCTATTGAGTCATCCATCCACTTCCAACAGTTGGAGAGTTCATCGTGAAACGCTTCACCTTGGTGGCATTGCCGTTGATGATGTTCCTGGCCTTCGCTGCAGGCGGACCCTTCGCCGGTGCGGCCCGGGCACAGGACGAGACCGAACCCGGTCCCTGGAAGTTCTATCTCCTGGCCGGCCTGAACATCAACCAGAGCGCGTTCTCGAACAATTGGTCCGGCGGGGATATGGGTTCGTACGCCTGGGCCCTGAAGTCCAATTTCCGCGCCGAGAGACAGTTCAGTGAATCGTGGAACTGGACCAACACGCTGAACCTGGTCTATGGCCTCACCGCGAAACAGGTGGAGAATCCGGACAATCCCTCCGAGAACGTGTGGGAACATCCCGACAAGAACAACGACCAGATCCTGCTCGAATCGACTTCGCGCTGGGGCAAGCGCTCCTTCAACCCCTATGCGCAGTTCCGCTTCGAGTCGCAGTTCCTGGACAAGAGCGATCCGCGCGGTGACTTCAACTTCAACCCTCTCCGCTTCAACGAGACCCTCGGTGTGACCAAGGTATTCAAGAAGACGGAGAAGAGCGAGTTCCTCACCCGACTGGGTTTCACCTTCCGCCAGAACGTGTCCCAGGCCTTCCAGGATCTCGACGGTGATGTGACGGCGACCAACACCACCAACGACGGTGGAATCGAGTGGCAGACCAACGTTGTCTTCCCCTTCGACAACGAGCGCTTCTTCTTCAAGTCGCGTCTGGTGGTCTTCGTCCCCATCTACTACTCGGCCACGGGTGACATGGAGGCATACGACCAGGCCATCGCCGACAATGACACCCTCTACGGCGAGGCGATCGCCGACTACTGGAAGGTTCCCAGCACCGACTGGCAGAACACCCTGACCGCCCAGATCTCCGAAGTCCTGTCGATGGACCTGTATTTCCAGCTCGTCTACGAGAAGTTCGATCCCTCCACCGACCTCAACCTCGAAATGCCGCTGGATGCCCGTATCGCCAATGCGGACATCGGTATCCGCAAGAAGGCCCAGTGGAAACAGACGCTGGCCCTGGCCATCAGCTACCGCTTTTTCTAGACTGTCGGTCTCATTAATGAATCCAAGAACCCTGGGAGGTCCCCCGCATGGACAGTCAATCGGTACAAGGCGCCTATCAAGTCGCAGAAGACCTCATCGTCAACTACGGTCTGAAGGTCCTTGGCGCCATCGCCATCCTCATCGTCGGTCGTATCGCGGCCGGCCTCATCGCCAAGGGTGTGCGCAAGGCAATGGCGAAGGGCAACGTGGACAGTGCCCTCACCGGCTTCGTCGCCAAGCTCGCCTACTTCGGTGTCTGGATCTTCGCCCTGATCGCGGCCTTGGAAGCCTTCGGCGTGAAGACCACTTCCTTCGTGGCCGTCCTGGGTGCCGCCGGATTGGCGGTGGGACTCGCTCTGCAGGGTTCGCTGTCGAACTTCGCGGCCGGCGTGATGATCCTCATCTTCCGTCCCTTCAAGGTCGGTGACGTCATCAATGCCGCCGGAGTCACGGGCAAGGTCGTGGAGATCAGCGTCTTCACCACCATCCTGCACACGCCGGACAACCAGAAGATGATCGTCCCCAACAGCGGCATCATGGGCGGGAACATCACCAACATCACCGCCATGGACACCCGCCGCGTCGACCTCGTTGCCGGAATCGGCTACGGGGACGATATCGACAAGGCCAAGCAGGTGTTCATGGATCTGTGCACGCAGCACCCCAAGGTCCTGGACGATCCGGCCCCGGTGGTGAAGGTGGTCGAGCTGGCCGACTCCTCGGTGAACTTCGTGGTACGGCCGTGGGTGAAGACCGAAGACTACTGGGACGTCTTCTTCGACCTGAACGAGCAGATCAAGAAGGCCTGCGACCAGCACGGCCTGAACATCCCCTTCCCCCAGACCGACGTGCACCTCTTCCAGGAGAGCGCCGGTTGATCCCGGATCGGAGACGAAACCTCATGCGGCACTCGTATGCATTCCGCCCCCTCTTGCGCCGCATCCAGGCGACTCCGATCCTGTCGATGATCGTCCTCCTCGCAGTCCTTTCCGGCTGCGGGGAGGACTCACCGCCGCCGGGCTTCCTGCCGAACACCCCTCCGGACACGCGCATCGTCAGCGGACCGAGGGACGACGTGCCCGTCTCCTATCTCACCGAGATCGCATGGCTGGGCAACGATCCGGACGGCCCGGTGGTGTCCTACCGGTGGCGGATCAGCGACAACGGCCCCGACGGACAGCTCGACCCCGCCGACACCCTCGGTCTGCCCTGGCATACGACCACCCGGACCGATTCGATCTTCGCCACCTCGGCCGAGCTCGACTCCTTTCCTCCGGACGTGGACAACCCGCTCATCACCGATCCCATCGACTTCCGCAACTGGCAGACGCACAGCTTCTTCGTCAGCGCGGTCGACCGCGACGGAACGGCCGATCCCACTCCGGCCCGTATCGACTTCACCGTCACCACGCTGTTGCCCCGCGTCGAGATCGACGTCATCCAGCTCACCCGCGACACGTGCCAGCCCACCAACACCACCCTGGCCTTCGGTATGAAGATCGAGGACGACGACGACCCGGACGGGGTGGGGCAGGCATACCGTACCGCGATGATCGCGGTGGAGGATCTCGATCCGGCCGCGTTCGAGGGAAGCGGAGTGCCCGTGCCGTCGGCCGGCGCGTGCCTGAGCCGGGCGGAGTACGAACAGCTCGATCCCAGCCTGCTGTTCCCCGAGAGTGTCTGGTCGCCGTGGTCGGACTACGTGGAGACCGACTATCCCGAGATCGACCTCACCCTGGCCGACCTGCCCCCGGGCAGTTCGTGGTTCCTGGCCATCCAGGGACGCGATCGCGCCGGCGCGGTGACCCCCACCTTCGTGTGGAACCGCAACTTCCTGCACTTCCACGTCGACGGCGGCTTCCTGCCCACCCTGGAGGTGACCGATCCCACCGGTGTCACACGCAGTTTCCAGGGCGCGGCATCGCCGGTGGTCGATCTGGGCTTCCTCACCGATCCGCAGGTGGTCTTCTCCTGGCACGCCAGCGGCGCTGACTATGCGGGTCTGATCATCGGTTACCGTTGGGCCTTCGATCCGGCCGACCCACTGGAGGTCGACGAATCGGAGTGGGCCGTCCCGTGGATCGACATCGTCGATCTGAGCGAATCCTTCCCCCCCGGTGCGCACAGCGTGGTCATCACCACCCAGGACAATTCCGGGCAGGTGAGCACCGCCGCGTACCGCTTCGAGATCCCCGCGGACTGAGCCCCGCGGGGACGATCCCTTCGAAGGGAACCCCATCGGATCGCCCGGCAGCGAGGTTCTTCTTCCGTCCGCCTTCGAGGTGACTAGAATAGGAAGAGGGAATTCCGCCGCCGGGGGCGAACGGTTCCACCCTTCAGAGTTCCGCAAACCGGTCTACGAGGAGTCAGCCATGGATGAGGCCAAGAAGCAGAAGATGATCGATGTTCTCAAGGAAGCGGTGATGACCGAGATCAAGGGCCATCAACTGTACACGCACGCCGCCGAGACGACCGAGGACGGCGCGGCCCGCGCGATGTTCGAGGACCTGGCCAAGGATGAGGAACAACACGTCCAGATCCTCCAGTCGCAACTGGAGAGCTACATGAACGAGGGCAAGCTCGACCTCTCGGAGATCCATCCCGCCGAGGTCGATCACGGCGCCGGTCACATCATCGACGACAACTTCCGCAAGTCCGTCCAGCGCGGTGCCTTCGAGATGGCGGTCATCGGGATCGGCGTCGACCTGGAGAACAAGGCCATCAGCTACTACCGCGAGCAGGCGGAGAAGGCCGAGGACCCCGATCTGAAGACGCTCTTCACCTGGCTGAGCGAGTGGGAGGTCGGCCACCTCGAAGCGCTGATGGAACTGCAGAAGTTCACCCAGGACGAGTACTGGTCGAACCAGGGCTTCTCCCCCATGTAGAAAGGCCCGCGCCCAGGTGGGAAGCCACGAGCAGGGATCGGCGCGCCGGTATCACAGGTGCAGGATCCTCTCGCCTCCCCAGGTGCTGACGCGGCGAAGCTCGCTGAGCGGGATGATCTGGTCGACCCTCTCCATCGCCTTGCGTTTGGGAGCATCGTAGCCCAGGCGCAGGTAGTCCTCGCCCACCTCGATGACGGTGGCGAGATAGGTCTCCAGTTGGACGGTGTCCCGCAGCACCGATTCGGAGAAACTGAGAGGATTGACGACGGTCACGTCCTTGTCGACCCAGGTCATCAGGATATCTCGCAGGCTGGCCATACTGCATCCCTCCGGACGGAATGACGATCGGGCGTGCTTCGCTCGCAGTGTAGCCCCCGGCAGCGGTGCAGACCAAGCTCTCGCTTGCATCCTCCATGGGGCGGGATACCATTGCCCCCGTCCGTCGCACCTGGAGACCGCCGGCATGAAGAGAAGGATACCCCGGTGAACCGCGATGCCCCCTCCCTGCCCGATGCCGTCCAACGGATGCTGCGCGCCGTACTGGCCGATGAATCGAAGCACCCGGTCCTGCCCTCTCCCTCACCGGAGACCCTCCGCCGGCAACTCGACCTCTCCCTCCCCTCCACCGGACGCAGCTTCGGCGAGGTGATCGATGAACTGATCGCCGTCGCGCGGGTGACCCCGCGGACCACCACCACCCGTTTCTTCAACCAGCTCTTCGCCGGACGAGAGGACGCCGCTGTCGCCGGGGAGATCCTCGCCGCCGTCCTGAACAACTCCATGTACACCTACAAGGCCGCCGGCGTGCAGATCCTCATCGAGAAGGAAGTGCTGGCCCACATGGCCTCGATCCTGGGACTCCCGGGCGGCGAGGGCTCGTTCCAGGCCGGAGGAAGTCTCACCAACCTCGCCGCTCTGCTCGTGGCGCGGGGGGTGGCCTTCCCCCGCTGGCGTGAGCACGGAGCCGAGAGCGCACAGGCGGTCCTGTACAGCTCGGCCGAATCGCACTACTCCATCGCCAAGGCGGTGGGCATCCTGGGAATCGGCCGCTCCCATCTCCGCTTCATCGAGGTGGACGAAGCGGGTCGCATGCGGGTCGATCTCCTCGGGCAACGGATCCAGGAGGACCTGGCAGCGGGCCGGCGGCCCTTCTTCATCAATGCCACCGCAGGAACCACCGTGCGCGGGGCCTTCGACCCCATCGATGAGCTGGCCGAACTCGCCCGCCAATACGGTCTGTGGCTGCACGTCGACGGAGCCTTCGGAGCCTCGGTGGCCCTGTCCCGCAGCCGGCGTCACCTGCTGAAGGGAATCGACAGGGCCGACTCGGTGTGCTGGGATCCACACAAGATGATGGGCGTCCCCCTCCCCTGCTCGGCGCTTCTGCTGCGGCGGAAGGGATTGCTCCAGGAACACCTGGGAGAAGGCGCCGAGTACCTCTTCCAGGAAGACGACGACGAACTCAACCCCGGCCAGCGCAATCTCCACTGCGGACGGCACAACGACGCCCTGAAACTGTGGGCCCTGTGGCGCCATCTCGGTGACGAGGGATGGGAACGCCGCATCGAACGTCAGTATGCCCTGGCGGCCCATGCGAAGCGCTACATCGAGGACCATCCCCGGCTGGTCCTCAGCGATGAACCGGCGTGCATCAACGTGTGTTTCGAGGTCGAGGGAGCCGACAGCGCGTGGATCTGCCGCCGCCTGTCCCAGCTCGGCCGGCAGAAGATCGGTCACGGCCGCGTGAAGGGACGGCGGGTCATCCGCCTCGTGACCGCGAACGCCGCGCTGGAGGAAGCCGACCTCGACCGCCTCTTCGAGGACATCCTCGAAGTGGCCGAGGAGGCTCCCCCACCTCCATCCCCCGCCGGTTGACGCTGGGCCCGGCAGGCGATAGCTTCCACTTCCTGAGCGCCCCGCCGCGCCGGATCGAAGCACCGGCCGCCGCCTCTGCAAACCTCCTTCGGGGAAGAACGGACATGAGAATCCTCTCCGGCGTACAACCCACCGGGCGCCTGCACCTGGGCAACTACTTCGGGGCCATCCAGCAACATCTGGCCCTGCAGGACGAGCCCGGCAACGAGTGCTACTACTTCATCGCCGACTACCATGCACTGACCACGGTGAAGGACGCCCAGGCCCTGAGGGAGAACACCCACGAGGTGGCATTGACCTATCTCGCCCTGGGCCTCGACCCCCAGCGCACCACCTTCTACCGGCAGAGCGACATCCCGGAGATCTGCGAACTGGCCTGGATGCTCTCCACGGTGACCGGGATGGGCCTGCTCGAACGCGCCCATTCCTACAAGGACAAGATCGCCCGCGGCATCCGGCCCAGTCTGGGGCTCTTCTACTACCCGGTGCTCATGGCGGCGGACATCCTCATCGTCAAGGGCGAGGTGGTACCGGTCGGCCAGGACCAGGTGCAACACCTGGAGATGACCCAGGACATGGCCGGCTACTTCAACTCCACCTATGGACGCGAGGTCCTCGTGCGGCCCGAGTGGCGTCTGAGCAAGGTTCCGAAGGTGCCCGGAACCGACGGCGAGAAGATGTCCAAGAGCTACGGCAACACCATCCCCATCTTCGCCGACGGCAAGGCGCTCAAGAAGGCGGTGATGGGCATCGTCACCCGCCCCATCGAGCTGGGACAGCCCCTTCCCATCGAAGACGACAACGTGCTCGGCCTGTACCGTCTCTTCGCTTCCAAGGAGGAGACCGCGGAGATGGAAGAGGCCTACCGCCAGGGCTCCATCGGCTACGGCCACGCCAAGAAGCAACTGCTCGAACGCATCGACGCCTACTTCGCCCCGGCCCGGGAGAAGCGGCGCGAGCTGGAGAAGGATCCCTCGACCGTCGAGGACGTCCTGCGCGACGGAGCGGCTCGCGCGCGCGAGGTGGCGCGGGAGACCCTCGAGGAGTGCCGCCAGGCCTGCGGCCTGGACGGGCGTCTCTGAGCCCCCCGGGCGCTTCGACTCCCTCTCCGGCGGTCCTGCGAAGCGGAAAACCGCTGGAACACGGCCCGATGTCTGCTTTCCGTGCCATCTGGGCCGATGGAGGCTTGCATCGCCGCAACGCTTGCGGCAACTTCTGCGGGACCACCAGGTATAAGACGACAAAGCGTGCAACCCGAAGGACGGTGGGCCGCCGGCGCGGCCGCCACCGGAAAGGTGGATTCCGTGCTGCTCTCCCTTCTCGTCGGATTCCTCCTCTGCCTCGTCACCCCGTCGACGGCCGTCGCCGCGATGACGGCAATGGCAGACGGCCCGTCCGCGGCCGCAGCCCTCTTGGGCGAAGAGCCGGCCACCGCTGGCGACGCGGCCACCTCCCCTGGCACTTCGTCTGCCGAGGACACCACATCCGCCGGCACTTCGTCCGCCGAGGACACCACATCCACCGGCGAGGAGATCCCCGCCGACTCGGCGCTGCAGATCATGGAGCTGAAGGAACGGGTGGCGAAGGATCCCTACGACGGTGAGGCCTACACGAAACTGGGCATCCTCTACAGCCAGGAGAAGATGTACGACGAGGCGCGCTCGGCGTTCATCTCCGCCATCCAGTGCGGGCCCGGGGAACCCCTGACCCATCTGAACCTGGCCGTCCTGCTCATCAAGATGGGGAAGTACGAGGAAGCCCTGCAGCCCTTGACCGCATTCAACACCCTCGCCCCGGACGACGGGCGGGGCTGGGTGCTGCTGGGCGACGTCGAAAAGGAGCTGGGCCATCTCGACCAGGCGCGCAAGTACTGGCAGGACGGTCTGGACCGTCCCGGGGTCGACCTGGAGATCAAGGCACAACTGCTGCACCGCCTGGTCACGAGCCACCGCGAGGCGGGAGATCCGCAGGGAGCCGTCGCGCTCATCGAGGCCCACGAGAGCATGCTGCAGAACGAGGCCTTCGCCGACTTCCGCCGGGAACAGGTGGGACTGTACATGCAACTGGCCAAGGACGCCGAGACCGCCGGCAAGGTGGACGAAGCCCTGCAATGGATGGAGAAGGCCCGCGCCACCGGATACGCTCCGGCCACCGCCTGGACGGCGGCCACCGAGCTGCTGCTGAAGGAGGGACGCCTGGACGAGGTCGAGGCCCTGGCCAAGCATCCGGAATCGGCGCCCAAGGGAACCATCGCCTACATCCGGGGACGGCTGGCCGAGACCCGCGGCCAGCTCGAGTCGGCAGCCCGCTACTACCGCGAAGCCCTCGCCGCCGATCCCGACTATCCCGGCGTCAACTCCTGGCTGGGAGGCGTTCTCGCCCAATTGGGTGACGTCAAGGGTGCCGAGCAGGCTCTGGCCCGCGCGGCAGCGCGAGGAGAGGGCGGCGTCGCGGTCAAGTACAACCAGGCGGTGATGAAGTCCAAGCGCGGCGATTACCGCGGTGCCATCCCCCTGCTGGAGGAGGTCATCAAGGAAGACCCCTCGCGCAAGGAGGCCTACCGCGCCCTGGCCATGGCCTACCGCAAGGTGAAGAACTACCGGAAGGCCGCGGCCGTCTCGCAGGAACTCCTGGACACCTTCGGCCCCACCGCCGGTGATCTCTACCAGTTGGCCTATGCGCAGTCCAAGCTGGGCCGTTGGAGCGATGCGGCCGAGAACTACGAGACGGTGACCCTGCTCGAGCCGACCAACTACAACGCCTTCTATGGACTCGGACGGGCACTGGTGAAACTCGGGCGCTACGAGGACGCGGTGAAGGCCTTCACCAAGGCCGTCGAGCTGCAGCCGGAGAACGAGATCGCCGTCTTCAACCTGGCCTTCGCGCTGCAGAAGGCCGGAAGATACGACGAAGCCATCGATACCTACCTGGAAGCGGCGGATCTGAAGGAGACCTCGCGCGCGTACACCAACATCGCCATCTGCTACCAGAAACTGGGCGACAAGGATGCGGCCGACGAATACTACAAGAAGGCGAACGACTTGAAGAAACAGAAGAAATAGAAGGCAACGATGGGCCGGGTCGTCTGCGCATCGGGCGCGCGTGAAATCGAAGATCTGCTGCTCGGCGAGATCGACGCCGACCAGGCCCGCGTCGCCGACGATCCGGCGCTCCTGGGACTTCCCTTCCTCATCGTCGTCCCCTCGCGCAGCCTTCGTGACCACCTCGCCGCGCGCATCACCGCCCACCGGGGCTCCGCCCTGGGCCTGGTCATCCAGACCCATCTGCAGACCGCCTACCGCCTCACCGAGGAACGGGTCGACCCCCTCTCGCTCGATCACGACCCGATCCTGGCCGTGCTCGTGCGCCGTGCGGCCGCCGCCGACCCGCGGCTCCACCAGGTGCTGGACGATCTCGTCCAGGGCTATCGATCCGTGGTCGACTCGGTGGACGATCTGCTGCACGCCGAGTTCTCCGAGGAACTGCTCGAGACCCTCCAGGAAGCCATCGCCGAACTCGACTCGCCGGTCGCCGCCGAGCGCGCCGGTGCCGTGGCCGAGGTGGCCGCCCTCTCCCTCCGCGAACTGGGACGACATGCCCTGATGACCCGCGACATGCTCATCGAGGAGGCCGGCAGCGCCTTCCGCGAAGCGCTGCGCTCGGCCGGCGGGGAGGCCGTCCTCGCGCGGGCCATCCGCATCCATGGCTTCGCCGACGCCACAGGCGTGGTCACCACCTTCCTCGAGGAACTGTTGAAGCATCCCGACAGCGCGCTCCTTCTCGACCGGCCTGCCGATCCCGCCCGTCCGGGCCGACTCGACTCGGGGATCGCCTTCTCCCGTCCCTTCGGCCTCGCGCTGGGAGAAGCCCAGGCCCTTCCCGAAGCCTCGCCGCGATCACCTCGGATCGAATACTTCACCGCGCCGGGCGGCGCGGCCGAGGCGCGCGAGATCGCCCGCCGGGTGCGGGCCCTGCTCGACGACGAGAGCGGACCACCGCCGGAGGAGATCGGAGTGGTGGCGCGCACCCTCGAGCCCCATCTCTTCGCCCTCGGGGAAGCCCTCGACGCCTACGGGGTTCCCTGGCAGGCCCCCGGAAGCCGGGGAGCGATCGACCCGCCAGGCCGTCTCCTGCTCGGACTGCGCCGGCTGCTGGGCGAGCGCGCTCGCTGCCCCCTCGACGCCTGGATGGAAGCACTCGAACCACAGCAACGGACGCGGCTCTGGAAGGCGCGACTGGCCGCGGCCACCCTGGGCGCCGGACGCCTCCAACAGGTGGACACCTTGCCCCTCGATCGCCTCTTCGGACGACACCAGCAGTGGCCGCTCGGCCTGCGGCAGGGATTCGTCACCGAGACCGACGAAGACGGCGAGACGATCACCCGCCTGCGGCGGGAGAGTGTGTCGAGAGAGGTGATGGTGGCCTTCCAGGAGATGGCCCACGAGCTGCTGAAGGAACTGGAGAGGTGGGCGGACAGCGGCCGCCGGGCCATGGACCTGGACGAACACCTCCGGCGGCTGCGGCAACTGGTGGAGGGCCCTCTGGCCTGGTCCACCACCCCGGCGGGAGGGGCCGCTCTCCAACGCCTGGACGAGATCCTGCAGGACCTCGCCGCCCCGGTGGAACTCTCCTTCGAGGAATTCCTCTTCCTGCTGGGCGACCCATTGAGTTCGCAGGCCCGGCCGGCGATGGAGGACGGCGGAGGCATCCGCCTGCTCGGCGTAACCGAGGCGCGGGCCTGGACCTTCCAGCGGCTCTTCATCATCGGCCTCAATCGCGGCAGCTTCCCCCCCACCTTCCGCGAGGATCCCCTGCTGCCGGATCGAGTGCGCGCGCGCCTGCGCAGTGTCCTGCCCCAGCTCAAGAGCAAGAGGGAGCGAAGCGAGGAAGAGCGCTTCCTCTTCGCCCAGCTCGTGGGCAGCTCCCCCCACGTGACCCTCTCGTGGTGGAGCACCGACGAAGACGGCAAGACCCTGCCACCGTCACCCTTCGTCCAGCGTCTGCGCATGAACGAGGAAGACGAAGCCATGGCCGCCGCCGGGATCCTCGACCCGTTCACCGAACCCCCCGGTGGACCCCGGCCCTTGAGCGAGCACCTGATGGAAGCCGCCCTGCGTTCCGATGGGGAAGGCTTCGAGAAGCTCCTGGCCCCCACTCTCGAGGAGGCCACTCCTCCCTCGTTGCACGCGCGGTGGCCCCACCGCTGGCCCGCCGCCGCCCGCCGGGTCCTGGAGGAATGGGACCGGCCGGCCCACCGGGCGAGCGATCTGGGACCATGGCTCGGAGGTCTCGGTACCCCTCCGCCTCCGCTCGTGAAGGGTCCCCTGTGGGTCACCCGGCTCGAGAGCGCCGCCCAGTGTCCCTGGAGTGAGTTCCTCGAGAAGACCCTCGGGCTGGAGGCCCTGCCCGACCCCCTCGGCGAGTTGCCCACCCTCGACCCGCGCCGGGTGGGCAGCGTGGTCCACAAGACCCTGGAGACCCTCGTCCGCCGGGTCACCGGTCCCCCACCCACCCTTTCCGAACTCGCCGGTGGCAGCGAGGAGATCGATGTGCCGTGGCCCGGGGCCGAG
Source organism: Candidatus Krumholzibacteriia bacterium (assembly GCA_029932915.1). GTDB lineage: Bacteria > Krumholzibacteriota > Krumholzibacteriia > JAJRXK01 > JAJRXK01 > JAOZPE01. The sequence continues at coordinate 38,312 of JAOZPE010000016.1, read as the reverse complement.
CAACTGCGCCGGCTCAGCGAGGAAGCGGCCCGGCAGGTCCTCCTGGAGGAAGGGCTGGTCCTCGACGGACTGGCCCGGGCCCTGGCGGTACGGGCGAGACCCTACCTGGAGGTCGTCCGCCGGATTCTCTTCACCAACGGCTCGCTGAAGGCCCTGGGCGCGGAGATCCAGGGAGCGGCCGAACTCGAACTGGACGGATCACGGCGCCGGCGCGTGCACTTCCGGGCCGATCTGGTCCATCGCAGCGAGGGCGCACTCGCGCTGGTCGACTTCAAGACCGGCCGGCCCTTCGTCGAAACCGGCGGCAAATCGCGTGAAGGGAAACTGCGGAAGGCGCTGGCCTCCGGTGAACATCTGCAGGGCATGGTCTACGCGGTCGGCGCCCCGGACCTGGGCGAGGAAGGGGCGGCCGCCCGGGGGATCTACCTCTTCCTCGATCCGGACACCCCCGACGGGCTGCGCACCATCGAGTACCGTCAGGACGACACCGCGATGGAGAAGCTCCTGGTGCGGGTCGTCGGCCTGCTCGACCGCGCCCGCCACCTCGGCCTGCTCTTCCCCCGCCTCACCGATCCCTCCGGCCGGGACGAATCGTCGAGATGCCGGTACTGCACGGTGGCCACGGCGTGTGTCCACGGGGACAGCCAGAGCCGCCGGCGCGAACGGGACTACTTCGCCGGTCTGCAGGATCGCCGTGACGAGGAGCAGCCGCTCGATGCCGTCGAGCACGAGCTGCTGCGACTGTGGGAGCTGCCCCGCGGCGAGGAAGGGAAATCGTGAACGCGCACGGCATCGATCCCACCCCTCCGGAGCACCGGCCTCCGGACACTTCCGCCACCCGTGCCGCCGGCGCTTCCCGCGAGAGCGACCGTCTGCGCGAAGCCGACGGCCAGGCCCGGCGCGCCGCCCAGACCCTCTTCGACGGTCCCTTCGTCCTGGAGGCGGGAGCGGGCACGGGCAAGACCACCGCGCTGGTGAGCCGCATCGTGGGCTGGACCATGAACCGGGGTTGGGAGAAGGGACGCGCCCGCGCGGCGCAGCACCACGAGTCGCCCGGCGCGGACGAGATCGCCATGGCGGTCCTCGACGGAGTGGTGGCCATCACCTTCACCGAGGCCGCCGCCGCCGAGATGGAGACCGGGGTGGGCCGCACGCTCAGCGCCATCGTCCGCGGTGAGATCCCCCCCTACATCGTCGGCGACAACCTGCCCGACGATCCCTCCGAGCGCAGCCGTCGCGCCGAGGCGCTGCTGGGCAACCTCGACCGTCTGCAGGCGCACACGATCCACGGCTGGTGTTCGCGGCTCCTCAACCGCTTCCCGCTCGAAGCCGGTCTGCATCCACGGCTCACCGTCGATGCCGATGGATCGCTGCGCCGGCAGGTCGCCGAAGAAGTGGTCGAGGAACATCTCCATGCGGCCTACACCCACGAGGTCGAGGCACCGCTGCTGCGTCTGGCCCGCGACGGCAAGGGCCCCGGAGATCTGGCCGAAGCGCTCATCCTGCTCGTGGAGAAGGGCGTGAAGAGCGACGACCTGGTCGGACGGATGGATGAGGAACATCTGAGCCGCTACCACCGCCGTCTCACTGAACTCTTCGCGCGCATCGAGCCGGAGATCACGGCGGCCTTGAGCGGCCTGTCCCGCGCGCCCAACGCCGTCGCGTTCGCCACGTGGGTGGAGAGGGTCCGCAGTGCCCTGGGCGAGGAAGCGTGGTCCTCCCCCGAGGAGCTCGAAGCCTTCCTCGCGGAAATCGCCGACGAGGACATGGCCCGGGCGAAGGCACGCCTGAAGGACTGGAGGAAGGGTTCCTTCGGAAAGGGCGAAGAAAAGGCGCTCGACCCGGCGCAGCAGAGAACCCTGAGCACCCTGGCCCCTCCCCTGCTGGCGATCGTCGAGGGCATGGGCGAGCTGCGTCCGATCGCGCTGATGGACGCCTGCTCGGTCCTGCAGCCGCTGTTGGCGGAGGTGCTCCGACGCCTGCGCGAACGCGGTGTGCTCGGCTACGAGGATCTGCTGCGCCACACGCGTGAGCTCCTGCAGCGGAGGCCGGCGATCCGGCGGCTCGTGCGCCAGCAGACCGACCAGTTGCTCGTCGACGAATTCCAGGACACCAACGAACTCCAGTGCGAGATCATCGCCCTGGTGGCCCGGCAAGGAGAAGAGGACCAGCGCCCCGGGCTCTTCCTCGTGGGCGATCCCAAGCAGAGCATCTACGGGTGGCGTGGAGCCGACCTGTCCGCCTACGACCGTTTCGTCCGCGGGATCGAGGCATCGGGATTCCCTCGATGGCGGTTGAGCGTCAACTTCCGCTCGACCCCGGACATCCTCGACGAGGTCCGGCGGATCGTCGAGCCGGTCATGCGCGAGCGAGCGGAGGTGCAGCCTCCCTTCGAACCCCTTCTGCCTTCCCCCGAGAACGCTGACGGCAGGGGATACCGCACGGAACTCCACCGTCCCATCGAACACTGGATCTCGCGGACACGGCTGGGGCGCGGGAAGGCGAAGGAAGCCGATCCCCTCGACCCCGGTTCGAGCCTGGAGGCCACCGAACTGGAGAGCGAACGCCTCACCGCCGACCTGCTCGAGCTGCAGCGCGAAGGCGGCGACGACTTCCGCTGGTCGGACATCGCCCTGCTCTTCCGGGCGGCCGGCGATCTGGAGAACTACCTGGCCCGGCTGCGTCAGGCGGGCATCCCCTACGCGGTCGAACACGACCGCCTCTACTACCAGCGGCGCGAGATCATCGACGCCGTGGCCCTGGCCACCTGCGTCCTCGTGCCCGAGGACCTGCTCGCCCTGCTGACCTTCCTGCGCTCGCCCTGGGTGGGGGTCCCCAACGCCGCCCTGCCGGGACTGTGGCTGCGGCGCTTTCCCCACGAGATGAGCCGCTTGCGGACGATCGACCCCGAGCGGCTGGAGCACCTGCACGACATGATCGACGCGGTGGCGGCCGAGCTTCCCGCCGACGCGCCGGGGATCGAACGCATCGAGGGCTGGCAGGAGAACCTGCACCTGGCCGTCGAGCACGTGGCCGCCCTGCGAAGCTCCTTCGCCGAGGACGACGCGGCCACCTTCGTCCGCAAGCTGCAACGATGGAGCCTGGCCGAGGCCCGCGAGGCCCTGCGCTACCTGGGTCCGTACCGGGCGGCCAATCTCCAGCGTTTCTTCCGCCTCCTGCGCGAGAACCTGGACGATCCCGATCGCGACCCGCGCGAGGTGGTGCGCCGCCTGCGGCGGGGCATCGAGGAGAACGCCGAGGAGCAGGAGGGCCGGCTCCAGATGGGCAGCCGCGACGCGGTGCGGGTGATGACCATCCACAAGGCCAAGGGACTCGACTTCCAGCACGTCTACCTTCTGCAGACCCACAAGGAATCGGGCCGCAACCAGCGCGAGCGCAAGGACCGGCGCAGTGAGGTCGTCCGCGGTCCCGAGGGTCTCGAGCTGCGCCTGTTGGGCTATCCCACCCTGGGCCTGGCCCCGGCCCACGCCCGTCTCGAGGAGGCAAGCGCCTACGAGCGGGTCCGCCTGCTCTACGTGGCCCTGACCCGGGCGAAGCGAAGGCTGGTGATCGTCGGCGGCCGCGAGCTCAGCGCCCAGAACCCGGCAAGCGATGCTCCCGAGGCCGATCCCTTCGACCCCGTCTCGGCCGGGAGCTTCTCCCATCTGCTGGCCCACCGGCGTGGCCTCTCCGCCGGCCGACCTCCCCTGGCGCAATGGGCCGAACAGGCGCGCCGCAGCGCCATCTCGTCCTTCCTGGAGGAACTGGGGGAGATCGGCGAGGCCCGCTGGCGCTTCCTCGCGGTCGAGGAGAAGTCGACGGCTGCGGCCCTGCCACAGCGGAATCGGCCGAGAACCCTGGATCCGGAGCAGGCACTGGAGGACGCGGCCACGCTGGCTGGCCGCCGTGCCGAAGCCGCCCGCCGCCGCGGGCGTCCCTTCGGTCTGAGCGCCTCGGCCGGCTCGCATCAGCTCCTGGAGGAACGCTTCGGGCGGCAAGAAGCCGGCACGGGCCAGGACGCCACCGTCCCGGCCGAGGACGACGCCGGCGACGCTCCCCGAAGCCCTTCCCATGCCGGCGCGGCCACCCTGGCCGGTACCGCGGTCCACGCGGCTCTCGAACACTACGACCCCTCGGCACCGGAGGAGATGGCCTGGCTCGAGGCGGTCCGGCGGGCGAGAGCGGTGCTGGACCGGACCCTCTCCCGCCAACGGCCAGAGACGGCCGAGGCGGCGCGACGGCGCCTGGAGGAGATCCTGGTGGAGATGGAGGGCGGGCCCATCGTCCAACGCCTGAGGGAACTCGGCCCTTCCCTGCTCGGCCGTGAGCTGCCCCTGCTCCGCTCACCCGATGGTGACGGGGACGAGCTGCCGGTGGCCTTCCATTCGGGTTCGATCGATCTGCTCTACCGCGATCCACGAAGTGGGGAGATCGTGGTGGCCGACTACAAGACCGACCGGGTGGGCGGCGACGAACTCGCCGCTCGGGCGGAGGTGTACCGCCGACAGGGAGAGGTCTACTGCAAGGCGGTCCGGCAGGCCCTCGGACTCTCACGGACGCCGCGTTTCGAGCTGTGGTTCGTGCGCGCCGGAAGAATCGTGCAGCTCGAGGTGGGAGCATGAAGCCCCCTCTCCGCGCCGTCTTCTTCGACCTCGGCCAGGTCCTGTGCAGCTACGACTGGGAAGTGGGGATGCGCCGGTTGAAGGAGCGCATGCCCACCCTCGACACCGATGCCTTCGTGCAGTGGCTGCTCTCGCCCGAAGGGCCCCACGACGCCTATTGCCGGGGCCAGTTCGACGACTTCCACCTGCTGGATGCCATCCACCGCCGGATCGACCCCCACCGGGAATTGGCGGATGCGTGGATCCTGGAGCAGTGGAACGGCATCTTCGAAGCCCTCGACGACAGCCTCCGCCTCGTCGACGAGCTGCGCGCCGTCGGCGGGCTCCACCTGGGATTGATCTCCAATACGAATCCCCAACACTACCGCCGACTCGAGCGCGATCTCTCCCTGCGCGACCGTTTCGACTCGATCACCCTGTCCTTCGAGCTGGGAGTGCTCAAACCCGATGTGGCCATCTACCGCGCGGCACTGGAGAAGGCGGCGGTGGCACCGGAGGAGGCCTTCTTCACCGACGACCTTCCCGAGCACGTCGAGGCGGCCCGGAAGTCGGGCATGCGGGGGATGGTCTTCACCGGTGCGAAGGAGCTGCGCCGGGCCCTCATCGCCGAGGGAGTCGAGGGCCTTGGCGGCGGCGGCTGAGCCCCCGAAATTCCTTGCGCCCGGCCGGAACGGGCCAAAGTTTGGATCGACCGGGGCCAGGGGCCCCGGCGAGCCGGTCCTGCTTGATGCCCCCCATGGGCTGTGGCAGTATCCTCCGGCTCTTCCATCGTCGTTCCGCCTTCCACGAGTCCAGCCAGCAGAGGTGTCACCGTGGCCTCCAATCCGACCCGAGGATCCGTCGAGGATCTCATCCAAGAACAGTCGAAGAACTACGCCCACTGGGAACTCATCAAGGACCTGATCGACCAGTTCATCGACATGATGCTCAACTACCGGCAGAGCGGTCATCCCGGAGGAAGCCGCTCGAAGGTGCACGCCCTGGTGGCCACCACCCTGGGCGGCGCGATGCGCTGGGACATCCGCCGGCCCGAGCATCCCTACGCCGACCGCTTCATCCTGGTGGCCGGTCACACCGTGCCGATGGTCTACGCCATGTTGCCCATCTACCACGAGGCGCTGCGGGAGATGCTCCGCCGCACCGGAGACCAGAAGTACGCCGTACCCAAGGCCGACGAGAGGGCACTGTACTGGCCCGACCTGCTCGGCTTCCGCCACAACGGCGGCCTGAGCGGTCACGCCGAGTTCGAGGGCAAGACCCTGTTCTTCAAGTTCAACACCGGCCCCAGTGGACACGGCACCCCCGCGGCGGCCGGAGAGGCCCTGGCCCTCGTGCGCGCAGGCCTGCCCGAGGTGAAGGTCTTCGCCTTCGAGGGCGAGGGCGGACACAGCGCCGGAGCCAACCACGAGACCAAGAACGCCGCCTGGGGACTCGGTCTGGAGAACCTCTGCTACGTGCTCGACTGGAACAACTTCGGCATCGACTCCTTCCCCCAGTCGACGGTGGTGCACGGCACGCCGGCCGACTGGTTCGCCTCCTACGGCTGGCGCATCTACGGCGCCGAGGACGGAAGCGACTGGGAGTCGATCACCCCGGCCATCCTCAGGAACGCCCTGGACTCGGACAAGAAGCTGCGGCCGGGCCTGACCTGGATGAAGACCCGCAAGGGCCGTGGCTACCTCAAGTACGACTACGCCAGCCACGGCGCTCCCCACAAGGCGAACAGTCCGGAGTACTGGAAGACCAAGGAGGTCTTCGCCGAGAAGTACGGCGTCGACTTCGAGGGCTTCGGCCAGCCCGCGCCCGACGATCCCGAGGCCTTCCGCAAGCAGGTGGAAGCCAACTACCGGAAGGTCATCGAGGTCCTGCACCAGCACGAGGACACGATGAAGTACCTGGCCGATCGTCTGGTCGAGCTCGGTGAGAGCGTTCCCGAGGAGATGCCCTCGATCAAGCTGGGCCGCAAGGGCAACCCGGTCGGCGACAGCGAGCTCTACGACTTCGAGAACTTCCCCGAGTCGATGTGGAAGAAGCCCGGGGAGAAGGCCCCCAACCGGGCCGGCCTGGCCGCCTACGGCGCCTGGCTCAACTCCACCTGCAAACGCAAGTACGGCCAGCCGCTGGTGTTGGCGATGAGCGCCGACCTGGCCGACAGCACCAACATCAGCGGCTTCGCCAAGGACTTCGACGGGCAGGAGAACTTCGGCCGCTACGAGCGCAGCGAGAACCCCGACGGCTGTCTCTTGCCCATGGAGATCACCGAGTTCACCAACGCGGGAGTCAGCGCCGGCCTGGCCGCCACGAACCTGTCCAAGGACCCGGAGAACGAATTCCTGGGCTTCTACGCGGCCTGTTCGACCTACGGTTCGTTCTCCTACCTGAAGTACGGACCCTTCCGTCTCTTCAGCCAGATGGCGCAGGACTGCGACCTGAAGACGGGCAAGGTCATCTGGGTGGCCGGACACAGCGGGCCGGAGACGGCCGAGGACAGCCGCACCCACTTCGGGGTCTTCTCCCCGGGCGTGACCCAGCTCTTCCCCGATGGCCAGGTCTGTGACCTGCATCCCTACGAATACAACGAGGTGCCGGTCATGCTGGCCGAGGCCCTGAAGGGACCCTGGCCCATCATCGCGCTGCACCTGACCCGGCCGGCCGTCGAGATCCCCGACCGCGAGAAGCTGGGCATGGCCCACCACTTCGAGGCGGCCAAGGGAGCCTACATCCTGCGCGACTACAAGGAGGGGGAGCCCCGCGGTGGCTGCATCTTCGTACAGGGAACCATCAGCACCGCCAACCTGGTGAAGATCCTTCCCGAGCTGGACAAGCGCGGGTTGAACGTGAAGATCGTGGCCGCCCTGAGCCCGCAGCTCTTCGCGCGCCAGCCCAAGGAATACCGCGAGCGGGTGATCACCGAGGCCGACAAGTGGGATTCGACCTTCATCACCAACCGTTCGCGCCGTCTCTTCTACGACTGGATCTTCAACCCCCTGGCCGCCGAGTACTCGCTCAGCAGCGACCGGGACGACCGTTGGCGCACCGGCGGCAGCGTCGAGGAGGTGTGCGTGGAAGCGGGCATCGATCCCGACGGCATCCTCGCCGGCATCGAGCGCTTCGTGAAGGACCGCCCCCAGCGCCTGGAGCGTCTGAGCAAGGGGATCGCGAGCACCGCGGGCTGATCATCCCGGCCCAAGGCCCGCTCCATGAACGCTGATCGAGAGAGCGGCCGCGCTTGCGGCCGCTCTCAGCTTTTCCGCAGCACCGCCTCGGCGATGGCGTGCTGGTGCAGGGGACCGTCCCCGTGCCGGTGCATCGGGCCCATGTACTCGCGCTCGTGGATCACCTCGTAGCCCTCGAAGAGGCGGGGCAACTCGCCGGGTTCGACCCAGCTCCGCCGGTTGCCCTGGGCATCGACGAAACTGTGGCGGCCCGCCTTCGACCACCGGCGCGCGATGCGCGGGTAGGCCGGATCGTCGGTGGTGAAGGCGGTGACGAAGAAGAGTCCCCCCTCGACGAGCCACTGATCCACACGTGAGCCCAACAGGGCGATGCCCTCGCGGGAGAGCACCGGCAACAGCCCCAGCGCCAGGACCGCGCCGTAGCTGTCGGCCTGGGCCTCGAATTCCTCGAAGGTGCAGGGATAGGGGTGCACCGAGAGTCCCTCCTCGGCCACCAGCTCGCACACCTTCTCGTGGGCGACGATGGAGGGCTCGATGCCGTCCACCGAGAAACCCCGCTGGGCCAGCCAGAAGGCGTTGCGCCCCTGTCCCATGCCCACGTCGAGAAGGGGCAGGCGGGAGTCGAGCTGATGGACGTGTTCGGTGAGAAGGGGATCGGGGCGGGCGCCGAAGTAGGAATCATCGGATCGGAAGGCGGCATCGAACGACATGGAAACCTCCGTTCTCGCGCCGGGCACGGGGGCCGAGGCCCGCCCCCTGCCGCCCACCATAGCAGATCTGGAGGACCGGGGTCAGTTTCTCTCCACGAGGCGCCCATCCCCCCCGACGGGCGAGAACGGCCCGGCTCCGGAGTAGAGGACCACGGGCTCGATGGGACGGGCGGTTGACCTGCCCGCGGGGGACACTACACTGTCTTGCCATGGACCCCAGAAGAGCACTCCTCCAGTTCAGCGTGGTGCTGGCCCTCATCGTGGTCGCCGTCGGCTTCCTCTTCCTGCGCCAGCGCGTCCCCCCCGTGAGCGCCCGTTTCGACCCCCTGCCCACCGAGCTGGGTCTCGATCCCACCCTGCACCTGGAACTCCGGGCCGCCCGGGGCGGCATCCGCCACGTCCGGCTGCAACTGGTGCAGCCCGACCGGGAGGTGACCCTCTACGAGGCCTCCTTCGACAGCTCGAAGATCAACGAGCGCAGCCTGAACATCCAGGTGAAGCCGCGCACGCAGGGAGCGGAGGAGGGCGACGGCCGCCTCGAGGTCTGGGCGAGCGACGGTTTCTGGCGCCCCCGGGCGGTCGACGATGAGCCGGTGTTGAGTCTTCCGGTACGGGTCGACCTCACTCCGCCGGAGGTGGAGATCGTCTCCTTCACCCGCTACCTCTCCCAGGGCGGCTCGGGAGTGGCGGTGCTGCGCAGCCGCGACGCTGAACGCTGCGGCATCACCGTCGGCAACCACTTCCATCCCGCCAGTCCTCAGGGAGATGCGGCGCAGGGCCTGCAGGTGGCCCTCTTCGCCATCCCCTTCGACCACCCGGTCGGGGAGAAACCCGTCGCCGAGTGTCGAGACGCCGCGGGCAACCGCACCCGCAAGACCCTCGAGGTGGTCATCGCCGCTCGTGACTTCCCCCACGGGAAGGTCACCCTCCAGCGGGAATTCCTGGCGAGGAAGTTGCCCGAGCTGCTGCCCCAACGCGGTGAGATCCCCCCCAAGCAGTACGGCGAGGCCTTCCGCTACGTGAGCACGGTGATCCGCGCCCGCGCCGAGAGCACCTTCGTGGCGCTGTCCAAGGAGAGTGTCCCTCGTCCGCTGTGGCACGGCGCCTTCCGCCAGCCTCCGAACACGCGCGTGCTCTCGAACTTCGCCGAGACCCGCGACTACTCGTACGAAGGCGTGGCCCTGGACACGAAGGTCCACTCCGGCTTCGATCTGGCCTCCACCCGGCAGGCCCCCGTGCCGGCCGCCGGGGCAGGACGGGTGGCCTTCACCGGTGAACTGGGGATCTACGGCAACACCGTGGTCCTCGACCACGGGCTCGGCCTGTTGACGGTCTACGGCCATCTCTCCCGCATCGACGTCACACAGGGTCAGGAAGTGGAACAGGGACAGATCCTCGGCCGGACCGGAGCCACCGGCCTGGCCGTGGGCGATCATCTGCACTACGAGGTCCTGGTGGGAGGCGTACCGGTGAATCCCCTGGAATGGTGGGATCCACGCTGGATCGACGGTAAGATCCGTCAGGTCCTGGAGGAAGCCGGACTGCAACCTGGCATCTGAGAAGGGAAGTCGAGCCCGTGGAATCGCTGAAGAACCATGTCCTCTCCGACTGGGAATGGCGCCTCATCGCCCGGCTGAGGGAAGTCCCCGAAGGACCCCTGCGCAGCCGCCTGCTCGAGTTGCTCGACGAACTCGTCCTCTTCGTGCGCGAACCACGGTGCCCCCAGGTCCAGGGCGACGGGGTACCCTGCGCCGGCATCGGCGTCGACTGCGACGAGTGCCTGCACGTATCGGAGTTGCTGGCCACCCTCCGCGCCCGGCTCCAGGAACTGTGAAGCCGCAGCGACCCGGGCGAAACGAGACGGCCCGTCCATGAACCCTCCGCCGCAAGCGGTCCAGGACTTCTACGACGATCCCCTCGTCTACGACATCCTGCACACCCCGGGAACCCACCGCGAACTCGAGGTGCTCCTGTCGCTCCATCGCAGGCACGGGCTGAAGCGGTCGGCCAAGGGAAGTGCGGCGCGCCTGTGGCTCGAACCCGCCTGTGGAACGGGACGCTTCGTGCGTCTGCTCGCCCGCCGGGGTCACCGGGTGGCGGCCTTCGACCGCAGCGAGGCCATGCTCGCCTACGCCCGGCGCCGACTCGACGGGATGGGGCTCTCCGGCCGCGTCCGGCTCTTCCGGGCCGAGATGACCCGCTTCGCCCAGGCCCTGAAGCCCCACAGCGTCGCCTTCGCCTTCAACACCATCAACACCCTGCGGCACCTCGGCGGCGACGAGGAGGTCCTGGCCCACCTGGAGGAGATGGCCCGGGTGCTGCATCCCCATGGCGTCTACGTCGTGGGCGTCAGCCTGAGCGCCTATGGCCGCGAGCTTCCCACCGAGGACATCTGGGAAGGACGGAGAGGGCGCTGCCACGTCCAGCAGATCGTGCAGTACCTGCCCCCGGAGGGTTCGCGCCGGGGAAAGAGAAGAGAGCACGTGCTCTCCCACCTGATCGTGCGGCGGCCCCGCGGCACCGAGCACCGCGACCACGCCTACGAGTTGCACTGCTTCGACCGGCGGCAATGGCACGATCTGTTGCGGCGCTCGCCGCTTTCGATCCGGGAGATCACCAGTGACCGGGGACGGCCCATGGCCGACCACGACGGAAACTATTTCCTCTATGTGTTGGAACCGCGCGCTTCGGCGGCCGCCGGCGGGGCCAGTTCGAAACGGCCCACCTCCCGCACCGAGATCTCGCCCAGATCGAGTTCGTCCTGAAGGATCCGCAGGATGCGGTGGGGATCGGTCTCGCCGCAGGTGAAGATGTCCAGGGCCACCATGCCCCGGTCGGCGTAGGTGTGGGCGGAGATGTGGCTCTCGTCGAGAAGACAGACCGCCGCGAATCCCGGAGGGGAATCGTCCCCGAAGCGGTAGCGCACCTGGGAGATGACGGTGGCCCCTGCCCGGGTCGCCGCGTCGGCCATGCACTCCAGGAATTTCTGGTCGTCGAGACAGAGCCGGCGGTCGACGCCCCAGCAGTCGACGAGAAGATGGACCCCGCGATACACGATTGATCAGCCTCCACCCGGACCCGCCTCTTGCTGCTCGCGGGCCCGCTACCGGCCTCCGGAGCCGCCTCCGCGGTTCTCCGGTGGCACCCATCGACAATGCACGCAGAGATTATAGAAAGTCGCCGGGCCTTCGCACGGCTTTTTTGTCTACCCGGCCCTCAGGCCCGCACCCGCTCGTTGACCCCCGTCTCGCCCTCGCTGCGGGCGATGATGGCGGCCCCGCACGAGTCGCTGGTCACATTGACCATGGTGCGCAGCATGTCCAGGGGACGGTCGATGGCCAGCATCGCGCCGACGATCACCCCCACCTGCGGACCCTGCAGGTGGATGGCCTCGGTGATGATGAAGATCATCACCAGGCCGGCCGAGGGGATCCCCGCCGCCCCGATGCTCGCCAGCAGGGCCGTCACCACCACCACCCACTGGGCCTGCAGCCCCAGATGGAAGCCCATGACCTGGCTGATGAAGATCACGCCGACGCACTCGTACAACGCGGTGCCGTCCATGTTGATGGTGGCCCCCATGGGCAGCACGAAGGACGACACCCGGTTGCTGACGCCGGCCTTTTCCTCGACGCAGCGCAGGGTCACCGGCAGCGTCGCCGAGGACGATGAGGTGGAGAAGGCGGTGAGCAGGGCCTCGGCCATGTTGCGGTAGTGGACGATGGGGTTCATGCCCCCGACGAACCTCAGTAACAGGGGCAGGGTCACCAGCAGGTGGATGAGCAGTCCGGCAGTGATGGTGAGCATGTACTTGCCCAGGGTGGCGAAGGCCCCCATTCCCGAAGCCGCCACCGCGGTGGTGATGAGACCGAGGACACCGAGCGGGGCCAGGCGGATGATGCCCGAGGTGATGGCCATCATCAGTTCGAAGGCGGCGTCGACGAAGGAGCGCAGCAGCGTCCGCTGCGCTTCCTTCAACTGGATCAGGGCGACTCCACAGAGGATGGCGAAGAAGATGATGGCCAGCATGTCCCCATGGGCCATCGCCGCCACCGGGTTCTCCGGGATCATCCGCAGGAAGATCTCGCCCAGGCTGCCCGGCGTGCTCAGACTGGGCAGCTCACTGTGGACCGCGCCGCCCAGATCGGCCCCCACCCCGGGCTTGAGGAAGTTCACCAGCAGCAGGCCGGTGACCACGGCCACCATGCTGGTGGCGATGTAGTAGAGGAAGGTCTTCAGGCCCAGCCGGCCCAGACTCTTCCCTCCGCCGACCGAGGCCACCCCGGAGACGATGCTGGTGAAGATCAACGGGACGATCACCATCTTCAACAGACGGATGAAGATCGTTCCCATCCAGCCGGTCCAGCGCACCGCCCCCTGGCCGAAGAACGCGGCCAGCAGGACGCCGAGCACCATGGCCAGCAAGACCTGGTTGTGAAGCTTGCGGTACCAGGGCGAAGGCGGGTTCGTTGCGGGATGATCCGGCATGTTGGGCCCATCATGCCCGTCCCCAACGGTTTTGACAAGAAGACCCCGGACAAGGCGCCCGCGCCTTCGCACGTGGGGCTAGGGGTTCTCCCAGTACGCCGGCAGCAGGATGGCGAAGATGCTGCCCTCGCCCACCTGGCTCTTCACCACCAGCTCGCCGCGGATCTCCTTGACCATCCGGCGGCAACTGGCCAGACCCATCCCCGCTCCGCGCACGCCCTTGAGCGGCGAGTTGCTGCCCTGGGCGAAGGGCTGGAAGATGCTCTCCAGCTCGGCCTCGGGGATGCCGATCCCCGAGTCGATGACCTCGACCACCACGCACATGTCCCGCGGTGGATGCGGACCCGGCGGCGGGCTGTCCCCGGGCAGGAACAGCGGAAGCATCTGACGGTCCTCGCAGCCGTCGAGGATCTCCCGGTACAGCGGAAGGCGGTCGATCTGTGGCCGCTCCGTCCACCACTGGTAGGAGGTGGCGTAGCAGTGCACCGCGGCCCAGGGGAAGTCGCTGCGGGAGAAGCGCTGCGCGTTCATCAAGAGTCCGTCGAGCACCGCCTTCACCTTGGCCGGATCGATCTTCACATAGGTGGAGGGTTCGAGCAGATGGCCCTCGACCACGTGGAAGCCGCTCATGTCCTGCTTGTAGAGCTGAGGACTGATGATCTCCGACACGAAGGAGGGTTGGGACATCGAAAGGAGCTCGACCGGCGAGTGCACGCCGTTCTCGTCCTCGTCGTCGGCCACCTTCAGCAACGACTCCACCAGTTCGACCAGACGATCGACGGCCTCCTGGTGCATGTCGAAGAGTTCCTTCTGCTTCTCCGGGTCGGCGTCGCGGGCGAGCTCGACCACGCTCTTGGCCACCATCAGCGGGGTGTTGAACTCATGGCTGACATGGTCGAGGATGACCCTCCGAAGCTGGTTGGCCTCCTCCATCTTCAACTTGGCCCTGAGCATGTGTTCGTAGGTGAGCGAACGCTGCACCATCGTCCCGATCACCAGACCCATGGCCGAGAGCAGACTCTCCTCGCTCTCGTCCAGACGCTTGCCGGGGATCCGGCCGCCCAGGAGCAGCAGGGCCACCGGGCGCTTGGAGTCACGCAGGTAGGCCGCGTACTCGAAGTGGCGGCGCAGGGCCTCGGGCATGTCCCACCACGGGTCGATGTCCACCGTGCCCGACTGCGCGCTCAACACCGCTTCCATCGTCTCGGTGTTCTCGATCGTCTCGGGCAGTTCCTCCCCTTCCACTCCCACCGACTTGAGCAGACGGAAACGGGTACGCCCACCCGAGGGAAGGTACAGCGCCACCCTCTGGACCCGCAGTTGACCCACCACCGTCAACAGCAACTGCTTGGCCACCTTGTCCAGCTCGAGGGTGCTGCCCAGCGAACGGATGAGATCGAAGATCCCCTCGAAGGCTCGGCTCTGCAACTGGAGTTGCACTTCCAGATCGTGACCGGTCAGGAGACGACTCATCGCATCACCTTCTTGTGAAAACCGATACGGTTGCCGTCGTTCTCGTGCACGTGTTCGTACTCGTCGAGAAGGCGGCAGAACCATCCCGTGGCTTCGCCGGCGGCGAAGCGCTGAGCGATGGTCTCACTGTGCAGATGGACGCCGTTTTCCGAGGACGGGTCGTAGGGCGGTCCGTCGTCCCGCAACCATCCCTGGATCCCGTCGTCGTGGAAACCCACGACGAGTTGGAGCTCATGGGCGTGAGCCGATCCGGGAACGGAGCGAAGCATTTCACTGTGATCCAGCAGGTGGGAACCGATCTCGAAGAGAGCGGTGCGAAGCTCAAGGAGAGCATCGCTCTCCTCGCCCCAGGTGGCCAGAATGAGGTGCAGGGCTTCGTCCAACAGCCCGAGGCTCTGCGCGGAAGCCTCCAGGCTCAACTCGTAGAGGGGATGGTTCTCCTCCAGGCGGCTGGACAGGCCCAGGGTGGGCAGGGTGGCCACCGCCGAGGGGGACGCATCGCCGGGAAATTTCGCGTCCCCCAGGCATCCACGGCGGCGGGAACGGCGCTCGGGGCCGACGTAGGCCTCCAGTTGGGTGATTCCGCCCGCCGATTTCGCGAAATGAAGCAACAGGTCCCGGTATCCCAGCCCCGCCGCGACCTCGGCCATCCGGGCGAAGTCCTCCCGGACCTCCCCCGCATCACCGGAAACCGCGCGGAACGATGCGAAGCGCACGGAAGGGTCGAGGGATTCCAGGAGCAGGGTCATGACAACGATCCCTGGCGGATTCTGGCCGCCGAAACCGGGGGAAGTGGTGGATGAGAGACCAGTCCTGCGCTCCAGAGCGCAGGGGAAGCCGTTCCCGGGGTCAGGGGTGCAAGACCCGTTCCCTGGTGGACTTTCGATGGGATCGAAGGATGGAGGGCCGCCGAAGGCTTCTCAGCGCCTCAGATCGAAGCGCGTGAACACCTCGGTGGGCAGCAGGACCGCCTCCCTCAGATCGGGCAGGACCATCAGGGAATCGGCCACCAGGTGGGCCATACGGCGGTCCACGAAGACCGCGCCGGGCTCGGTCCACATCGGCACCAGATAGCCCTCGCCAAGGAGCCATTCCTCCACTGCGCGGGGGTCGTCCCCCCCACCGGCGGCCGCCCACGGCTCGAGCAGGCCGAGGGACTCCAGCAAGGCCTCCGCCCGCCGCTGCGGCGGCAGAGGGGGGAGAACCAGGCGGGCCAGATCGAGGCCGCCACCGGCCCACTCCGGGCAGGATGCAGACCGGGCGCTGTCCCCTCCGTCCGTGGCCTCCCCACGGAAGGCCACCACCATCCCGGCGGCGTCCATGCGTGCGCGCAGATTCCGCTGGAGCGTCCGGCGCCAGCGTTCCCCGAGCGGATCGAGAAGGCCGGCGCAGCCGTCGAAAGCCACTTCCAGCTCGAGACCGGCCAGAGAGCTGTCCTGGCCCGCCCCGAGCGGCGGAGCCGCCTCCGGCCCACCCTTCCGGGGACGAGGCCGCCCGCTCAGGGGCAGGCGCGGCGCGAGTTCCTCGCGGCGCAGACCGAAGAGTTCGAAGGGGCCCAGACGGGACAGCCAGGCGGCCAGGGCCCGGCGCCGGGGCGCCGGCATCTCCGGGTCGATACGGGCCACTCCGTACAGGGGAGCGGCGGGCACCCTCCGCCAGAAGGCCCGATCACCCAGGGCCAGCGGCCCCCGGGCCGACGACGCGATCCAACGGGGCCACGCCTCGTCCAGGGGACTGGGCCGCACCACGTGCATCGGCGGAACGAGCCGGCCCTGACGGACCGCATCGAGCGCTTCATCACCCTTCCTCCAGAACTCCAGGGGACTCAACCAGTCGAAGAGGGGGCTCCAGAGGGCGAAGACGTGCCAGGTGGCGGGAAGGTCGGGGCCGATGGGCCGAAGCTCGTGGGTCACCTTCATCGCTCCGTCCAGGCCGGGCAAGGTGAAGGGGCGGGTGAGATCGCAGAGCACCCGCACCGTGTCCGGCGGCGAGCTCTTCTCGCGCTCCGGCGGCCGAGGCAATTGACGCAGGGAGGCCGCGTAGATCTCCACGGTGGCTCCACGGCCGGGCGCATCGCGCAGGACGAGCCAGGTCCCCCTCTCGTTCCAGCCGGCTGGCGCCGCTTCGATGCCGATGATCTCCACCGCCGAGGCCTTCCTCAGCGGCAGCTCCATCGTGCTGCCACCGCGTCCGAGGAACCACTGCACCACTTCCCCTTCGCCGCGGGGAAGATCGAGGTCGCGCAGTTCCAGCCGGATGTTCCGCCGCAGCAGGGCCACGGCAGGAGTGGGGTCGTCGGGGATCCCCACGTTCCGGGTCACCCATGTCCGGCCGAAGTCCTTCCACGGGCGCAGGACACCCAGGCTCAACTCGCGCTTGCCCCGGTGCCACCGCAGCTCCCGGGCCCCCTGGCGGTTCTCCACGTACAGCCGGTCGCGCCAGGTGAAGAAGCGCTCGGCGCGGCCGGCCTCGACCCGGGCCAGCGGAGGGTTCTCGGCGGGATCGAAGGGCCACATCTTCTTCTCGTCCAGGGCGATGCTCACCTCCACCGGAGAGGACGACCACTTCCGCCTCGCCGAACAGATGGTCAGGTCCAGTCGCTGGAGACCCCGGCCCCGGCTGGTGACCAGCCAGACACAGGCCGGAGAATCCGCTGCGCGCAGCGCGTCCTGGATCTCCTCGGCGGAGGAATAACTGCCGTGAAGCTGGACCGGTTGCACGCGGCCCGCCTCCGCCAGCAGATCCCGACACACCACCGAGGCCTCCCACGCCCCATCCCCGACGACCACGGGGGTGACCATCCATCTCTCCGCCGCGTCGGGAGCCTGACCCGAGGCCAGCGCTCCCCGTGCGACATCCATCAGTTGGCGGGCGACCCTCTCCAGCTGCGGATGTTCCATGAGCGACCGGCCGCCCAGTTCACCGGTCTTGCGCAGGGGAACGGAACCCTGACAGCCGTTGCCCGCCAGGAGAACCAGGACTGCCAGCAGAAGGAGGATCCAGCTTCCCGGAGACCACCGGCCGCGCCGGGGTGAGGCACCGGTGTCCATGCTTTCCATCCTGACTCCTCGACCGTTCACTTCATACCCCGTTCCATCGGGAAACGCGGGGCAAGAGGCCGGACCTTGCCGTCGCGATACCACTTCGGCTGGTGGGCGTGGGCCCGCCACCAGTCCAGCCAGAAGCCGTTGCGCAGATTCTCGTCGACGCCCTCCTCGGGAAGGCCCGCGTCCCGGGTGATGTGGCGCAGCATCTCGCGGATCATGGCCTGCACGCGGGGCCACGGAATGCTCACCATGCGCCCGCGCTCACCGGGAAGCGGGCGCAGCGGCATGCGCCGGTAGGCGGGAATGAAACCCCGCCGTCGCGCCTGCTCGGCATCGTAGCCCAGCCACTCGATGAGTTCGGCGACCAGCACCTCATGGTCCCAGTCGAGTTGATCCAACAGGAGCGGACGGAAGCCCTCGGCCACGTACCACTCGCGCAGCAGCCGGGGGATGGGCGTCCCGCCCTCCTCCACCGGACGGTCCAGCCCGCCCAGCCAGGGTTCCAGGCTGGGGGCGACGGAGGTGTCGCGGTAGTAGCGCAGCTGGAAGCGCGCGCCCTTCCACCACCAGGCGATGCTGCGGATCACCTCGTTCTGGTCGGCTCCACTGGGCAGGAACGCACACACCCGCTCGAAGACGTTCAGCGCTCCCTCCCGCAACTGTGGAGCCGTGAAGCCGATCATGCGACCCTGCCGGGCGTCCCAGTGACGCCGGGGCAGGCCGTATTCCTCGAAGTCGACCTGGTACATCATCACGACGCGGACACACTCGCTCACGAGCTGCTCGTCCCGTCCCGGGTCGAGTGCGTCGAGCAGGGCGCGGAAGGCCAAAGGTCGCTGGAGCATCGGCACCAGCAGGTCGAGGAGTTCCGTTCCCCCGGCGTCCAGAGGCTCGCGCAGGCGGCGCAGCCAGGGAGAGGGGTCGGGCCGAGCCGACGGATCGAACCAGAAGCGCTCGTCCATACCGCGATCGACCCACCACCGTTGCCAGTTCATCACCCGCTCGGCCACCACGCTGGCCCGGGGGTGCGGGCCGCTGCGGGACAACTCGTCGTGGGCGATCTCCCGCAGGAGCCTGAGATCGCGGGCCCGATCGTCGGCCGGAGCGATGGCCTGCAGCAGCAGGACACCCTGCAAGCGCAGGTCGCTCCACGTGGGTGGCCGGTCCCCCGGCGCCCGTCCGAAGTCGTGCACCTCGTAGAGACCCTCCATGCGCTGCCGCGCCTGGGCGTCGCTCAGATCGAGCAGGGTGATCAGATCGTGGGTGAGCCGCCGGCAACGCCCATCGGCTCGCTCGAGAACCCGCCGGGAGAGACTCGAGTCGGCGGCCATCGCGTACAGGGCGTGCATCAGATCGCCGGGCGTCTCGCCGTCCTCTCCCTCCCACAGGAAGGCCAGCACCGCCTTCTCGCTGCCCAGGGGCGCGAGGGTCGGGTGTCCGACCCCGTCTTCGCCTTCCCTGGTGGAAGCCGCATCATGCTGCACCACCGGGCCGTCCGTCCCATGCCGCGACCCCGGTCCGGCCGTATCGGCTGCGGTCGGCCGCTCCTGGCCGCCCCGACCGGTCAGGCCGTGTCGTCCCAGGGTGAACACACCGACGAGCGCGAGCAGGATGAGGATCCACACGAGTCTTCGCCCCACCCCCGTCGGGCGCGTCACCTCCGGTGGAGCCGGACCCTCGCGCTCGGCCTTCCAGTCACGCAAGGCGAAGCGCAGCGCGCGCCAACCGGAGAAGGGCATACCGCTCAACAGCGCGGGCCTCCACAGGCGCAGCCAGAGCAGGGCGATGGCCCACCGTGAAGGCGCGCCCGGAGGACCATGCCGGCGCACCAGGCTCAGACGCGAGCGCAGGTTGTAGTAGAGGAAGAGCGGAGAGGAGACCCGGGTGGTGGCCGACACCTTGTGGAGGATCCTCGCTCCGGCGGCCACGGCCAGGCCGAAGCCCGCACGCTCGGCCCGCACGCACAGGTCGACGTCCTCGCAGAAGTGGAAGTAGGAGGTGTCCAGCAAACCCACCTGCTCCAGGACCGTCCGGCTCAGGAGCATGGCGCAGCCGGTGACGTAGAAGTGCCGGTTGCCACGGGGACGCAGGGCCTCTGCCTCCACCGGCCGCTGGATGTGCCGCACCCATCCGGTGGCCAGATCGAAGCGTCCACCGCCGAAGGCCCACAGGCGGTCGGGGGAATCGGCGTAGGCGATGCTCGCGCCGACGATCCCCACCTGCTCGTCCGCGTGCATGGCCCGCATCATGCGCTCGAGGAAGTCCGCCTCGACCAGGGTGTCGTTGTTCAGGAGCAGGACGTATTGGGCACCGTGTTCGAGTGCCCACTCGATCCCGCGGTTGTTGCCGCCGGCGAAGCCGAGGTTGGCGTGGGTCTGCAGAAGCGGGACTCCAGGGTAGGCGGCGCGGATCGCCTCCTCACTGCCGTCCTCGCTTCCGTTGTCCACCACCAGGACCTGATGCTCCGGCGTGCGCACCCGTTGCAGACTCTCCAGGCACGCCAGGGTGTCCTCCTTGCCGTTCCAGTTGAGGACGACGATGACGATTGCGGGTGACGACAAGGAGCACCTCTCACATTGGATGAACACGAATGCTTTGCTAGGCTAGGGACTTCGCGCGACGGAGGCAAGACATCAGAAGCGGCTCGGCCGGCCGCGGAGAAGGTGATTCCCCTTGCAGTGGAGAACACGATTCCACCGGTTCCACCCGGCACCCTCCCCCACGCTGCGGCGATGGACGGCCGTCCTGTGTCTGGCCACCGCCCTCGTTCCCTCCGGCGGCGCAGGGCTCCTCCTGGGCGGCGGCGCAGGATTCCTCCTGGGCGGCTGCGCGAAGAAATCCGCCTCCGATCTGTGCCGGCCCGTCCACCTGAAGGACACGGCGGCCTACGTGGCCCACATCGAGGACCTCCGTCACAAGCGGGAGGAAGCCTACCGCCGGGAGGAGGGCTCCCCCATCCCGGCCGAGGAGCTTCCCCACTGGAAGGGCCTGGAGTTCTATCCCGTCGATCCCCGCTACCTCCTGGAGGGGCCACTGGTGCGGTGGCTCGAGCCCCGGCCCACGAGCATCCCCGATACCGGCGGCGAGGACCGGCCGGCCGAGGAGATCGGCTACTTCCTGCTCGATCTCGGAGCCGGTGAGGAGAAACTGCCGGTGTATCACATGCTCAAGGACGACGAACTCTTCCTGCCCTTCCTCGACGCGACCACCGAGGTGGAGACCTACCCCGCCGGACGCTATCTCGATCTGGTTCCGCTGGGACACGACCGCTACCGTCTGGACTTCAACATGGCCTACAACCCCTACTGCGCCTATGGAGACGCCTGGTCGTGTCCGATCACCCCCGAACGCAACCGTCTGAAGGCCGCCGTCCGCGCGGGCGAGAAGGGCTACCGCTACCAGCACTGACGCCGGCGGCAGCAAGAGGACTTCCCGGATACCAGCGGTGGCGGGAGGGTTTCCCGGGAACCGGTGCCCGTGGCGGGAAAGGCCGCCCGGGAAGGGCGCGGCGCACGACCTAGGCGCCAGCCTCGCGCAGGGGAAACTCCAGGCAGATGCGCGTGCCCGGTTCACGCGGGGAGTCGAGCCGCAGGGAGACCTCATCGCCGAAGTTCTCCCGCAGTGCGCGCAGCACCCGGGAAAGGCCTCCGTCTCCCCGCAGGGCGTCCTGGTGCAGATCCCCCAGGAAACCGCGACCGTTGTCCTCGACGGTGATCCGGCAGCGGCCCCCCTCGGCCCGGGCCCGCACCTGGATGCTACCCGCGCGCAACTCGCGAGCCAGCCCGTGCACCAGAGCGTTCTCGATGAGGGGTTGGAGGATCCGCCGAGGCACCATCTGGTGCTCCAGACCCGGGTCGAGGCTCAGTCCGACGTCCAGGCGATTGCGCAGACGCAGTTTCTCCAGGGCGAGCAGATCGCGGGCGAAGGCCATCTCCTCACCCAGGCTCACCAGCGAGGTGGCCGGGTCGAGGATGTAGGCGTAGGTGCTCCTCAGGGTCTGGAGGATCTGCTGGGCCTCCATCCGATCCCTCTCCCCGACCTCGACGGCGATCTCCAGCACCGACTGGACGAGTTCGGGATCGAGCCGTTCCCGGGTCTCCGCCAGCTCCCGCCGCACGGAATCGCGCTCACGGGCCAGGGCGTTCAACTTGTTGCGCAGGTCCTCGATCTCGTTCTGCAGATCCTCCCGGCGCGCCCGCTGCGCGGCGCCGCTGTGCACCTCCAGGGCACCGGCACCCATCGCGTCCAGCGCGCTGCCCAGGAGTTCACCGACCAACCTCAGGTAACGGCGTTCGGCGTCGAACCAGGGATAGCAATTGCGGCGTTCGCCCAGCAGCAGCCAGCCCACGCGGCGGCCGGCCGCGGCCAGGGGAATCCGCAGGCGATACCTCGTCTCGCCGTCGTTCAGGGTCTCGGCGATGCGCCGATGCGAGGGGGAGTCGCCCACGAGCAGGCGCAACTTCTTGGGATGGACCGCCGCCTGGATGTCCTGCAATGCGCCCTGTTCGAGTTGGGCGAGCGAGCGGGAACGGCTCAGCCGTTCGGCGAAGCGGTGCACCGCCCGGTACAGATCGACGTCGCGGTCGAAGAGCACACGGTCCATCCACGGGCGGCTGGCCCGGTCCAGCGCCGGTCCGATGGCCACCGCGGCGAAGATGAGACCCACCCGGGCCAGGCTGGTCGCGTAGCGGCCCCAACTGTTTCCAGCGAAGGAAATGCGGTTGAACACGAAGAACACGACCAACGAAAGGGTGATCCACAGGAGCAGGCGGATCCCGTCACGGATGTAGCGGTCCATGAAGGAGAACTCGTAGCGCACGAGGCTGAAGAAGATGACGAAGGACACGCTCTGCAGGTGCAGCAGGGGAAGCACCGCCAGGCGCACCCGGGTGGGGTGCGCCTCGTGCCACAGCGCTTCGAGCACGACGCACGCGACGAGAACGAAGAGCATCAAACCCCGGCCCACGACCGCGACTCCCACCCGCTCCTGGCCCGGTCGCGAAGGAAAGAGCACCAGGATCAGGAAGATGAGGACGCCGGCGAAGAGATAGGCCGACAGGGGGCCGAGCAACGACCGCCACTGACCCACCTCCGACTGGAAACGCTCCGGCCCCACCGCGTAGAGAATGAACGTCAGCAGCAGTCCCCACCACGCCATGGCGATGTAGAGGCGGCGGCGGCGCTGGACATGGCTGATGATGGCGGCGCGCAGACTGGGCGGAGGCCGGCGGTACAGGCGCTCGAAGGTGGCGAAGAGCTGGAAGAAGATCACCAGGACCAGCACTTCGAGCAGGGCCTGGGCCCGGGCCAGTTTGACCGCCCAGGAGGGATCGATCCCCCCCGTGCGGAGGGCCATCGCGTACTCGCCCAGTTGCAGGAAGTGCCACGCGGCCAGCACCAGGTTGACCACGGCGAAGATCTTCACTTCTCGATGGCGGGGACGGCGTGCAAAGATCATCGCCGCAAGGCCCAGGTGCAGGGCCATGGCCACCGAGTAGGCCAAGAGGGAGCCCAGAATCAGATCTGCCCTGTCCATCGTTTCGAGTATACCAGACAATCCTCCCTCGCCGAGGAGGATTCTCTCCGCCGAGGAGGTGACGATGCGCATCGTGTTGGTGGGACCGGCCAGTCCCTGGCGGGGCGGCATCGCCCACTTCAACGATCTGCTGGCCCGGGAACTCGGCCGCCGGCACGAGGTGCGGGTCCTCACCTTCACCCGCCAGTATCCTTCCCTGCTCTTCCCCGGCAAGGCGCAGACCCATCCGGGCGAGGCCGTACTCGATGTGGGGGCCGAGCCCCTCATCGATTCGATCGGCCCGTGGTCGTGGTGGCGCACGGCCCGGCGGATCCGCGCCATCGACCCCGACCTGCTGGTGTTCCGCTACTGGATGCCCTTCTTCGCGCCCTGCATGGGAAGCATCCTGCGAGGAAGCGTGCGCCACGGAAGGCCCGAGACGGTGGTGGTCGCCGACAACGTCGTCCCCCACGAACACCGCCCGCTGGACGCTCCCCTGACCCGCTGGTTCCTCTCCCGGGCGGACCGCTTCGTGGTGATGACCCGCGCGGTGCGCGAGGATCTGCTGCGCTGTTGCCGGGGAGCGCACGTCGACCTCGTGCCGCATCCGCTCTACGGCCAGTTCGGGGATGCGATCGACCGCGGCGAGGCCCGCCGGCGGCTCGGGCTCGGCGAGGACGACGAGATCCTGCTCTTCTTCGGCTTCATCCGCCGCTACAAAGGCCTCGACCTGCTGTTGAGAGCCATGCCGGCCATCCACCGCCGGCGTCCGCGCGCCCGGCTGCTGGTGGTCGGCGAGTTCTACGAGGACGAGGAGAAATACCGGCGTCTGGTCCGGGAGGAGGGCATCGTCGAGCGGGTGCGCTTCGTCGCCGACTACGTGCCCAACGACGAGGTCGCCCCGTGGTTCTCCGCGGCCGACGTGGTGGTGCTGCCCTACCGCGATGCGACCCAGAGCGGCATCATCCCCGTCGCCTATCACATGGGGCGGGCGGTGATCAGTACCGATGTGGGAGGACTGGCCGAAGTGCTCGACGACGGGGTCACCGGGCTGCTCGTGCCGCCGGAGGATCCCGAGGCACTGGCCGGCGCGGTCATCCGCTTCTTCGAGGAAGACCTGCGCGGGCGCATGGAGGACGGGGTCCGCCGCGCCCGGAGCCGCTTCTCATGGGCACACTTCGCCGACGCGGTCACCGCATCCACGAATTCCTCGCCCTGACACCGACTGGCGTCAGGGGCAGACAACTGTGATCCGCGGCTCTTCTCAGGAAGCCGAGGCCTGCTTGGCCCGCTTCTCCTCCGCCTCCAGGTGCTTGAGCGCCGTCTGGAGACACGTGACGGCCTCCCTCAACTGCGCGTCGGAGACACCGTCGACATGCCGCAGGAAGAAATCGTCCTCGAAGGGCGCCAGGTTCGAGACCGCAGTGGAGCCCGCCATGGTGGTCAGCACTCGAAACGAGCGTCGGTCATGGGTGTCAGGGCGGCGTTCGATGAGACCTTTCTTCTCCAGGCGCAGGATCATCCCCGTCATGTTCTGCTTGCTGACACAGAGCCGGCGGCAGAGTTCCGTGGGGGTCATCCCCTCCTCGCCACCTTCCCGCTTCAGCAATGCGAGCGTGAGCCATTGGGCGGAGGTGACGTCGGCCTGCTGAGTGACGGCACCCCATCGTCGGTCGAAGAGATTGCTCACCCGCACCGCGTCCAGAAGGACGCTCCGGGCGAGACTCGGCCGATCCAGGGCTGACATAGCTTCCTCCTCTCAGAGGATCGTCCGTATCCAGCCTAAACCGTCCGCTCCCGCGCCGCAAGCGGCAACTCCCGGGCATCGGGAGAAAACACGGGAAAGGACGTAGAAGGCGCGATATCGCCGGTTGCTGGGTCCTTCTTCGGGCTCAGCCCTTCTCTTCGGCTTTTCGGTAGCTGGCCTCCACGACGGTATGGATACCGCCGCGCACGTTGAAATCGCCCTCGACGGTCATCTCCCACGGCGAGATCGCTTCGACCAGATCGTCCAGGATGCGGTTGGTCACGTCCTCGTGGAAGGCCCCCTCGTTGCGGTAGCTCCACAGGTACAGCTTCAATGACTTCAACTCGACACAGAGCGCGTCGGGGACGTAGCGGATGCGGATGGTGGCGAAGTCGGGCTGGCCGGTCAGCGGGCACAGACAGGTGAACTCGGGCGTCTCGAAGCGGATCTCGTAGCGCCGCCCCGGACGTGGGTTGTCGAAGGTCTCCAGGATCTTCGAGGGCTGCGTCGCCACCGGCGCACCTCCACCAGGACAGAGGGGGAAGGAAACAGAGGAGGGGGCAGCGGTCGCTGCCCCCTCCCGACTCGACTCCCCCGGCCGCGGCCGGGGGAGGTGATTCCTTGACCTTGGTTACCAGTTGAACCAGGCCGTGATGTAGGCGAAGGCATCGTCGTCGAGGTTGCCGTTGAGCACGTAGCCCGAGTGCAGCAGATCCTCGTTCAGGGCGAAGTCCAGCCCGAAGCTGTCCTTGTCGATACCGAAACCGGCCGTCCACGTGTAGCTGTAGAAGCGGTCGCTGTCCTTGGCCGGACCTTCCTCGTCGGTGACGAAGAAGTAGTTGGACACCACACCGGCCCGTACCACGAACCAGTTGTTCAGGTAGTACTCACCGGACAGGGTGTAGCCAGGGAGGTCCACCATCGTGAAGGTCTCGTCATCGTCGCTGCTGTCGGCAGCCTGATCGTCCGTGAACGACATGTAGCTGAAGGTCATGTAGCCGGCCACCAGCCACTCGCCCGGGGTTCCGAAGGTCGGGCCGAAGCTCGCCCGGAAGTTCATGATCCCCTGATCATCGATGGCGTCGTTGTCGGGGCTGTAGTTGATGTAAGTGAACGCTCCCAGGTAACGCCAGCTCAGACCGGCGAAGTTGGGGATGTCGCCGCGGGCCGTCAGGTTGAAGTTCATGGTCGACCAGTCGTTCTGACCGTCGGTGCCCTCGACATCGTCGCTATAACCTCCTATACCGAACTCCGCAACGAGCTGCAGGGTCTCGAAGGGGCTCAGGCCCACCTGGAGGTTGTAGTTGTTGTAGCTGTCGTCCGGATCCGGAGGGTTGGTCCCATCATCGCTCTTGCTCGCATCGGACAGCCAGGTGAGGCCGATGCCGAAGGGCATGTCGCCGAGCTTGGTGGCCCAACCGACGTCCCACCACTGGGTGAAACGCGGCTCGGGGAAGTCGGGGAACATTCCGCCCATGAGCCCCCAGTCGTAGATCCGGTCGAAACCGCCGACGCTGAACATCGCCGAACGCGAGAACATGTCCGCACGACCGGTGCTGACCCGGAAGCTATGGTTCTCTCCGCCCCAGACCAGGGTGGCATTGCCGCCCATGTCACCGGAGAAACCATCGCTGGGAGCGAAATCGATGATGGCCATGTTCTGGTACTGGCCATAGAGCTGCGGGAACGCGAACATGTCGTCCGCGTCGTCGATGAAATAGTTACCGGCCAGGGCGGACCGACGGGCGGCGTTTGCATCCGTCGCCATTCCGATCACGACCACAGCCAGGGTAAACAGCGCAAGTGCGCGCCAGACAGGAGACTTCATATCAGGTCGACTCCTCGTTACGTGCGAGAGCACGCTTCCACGTAGGTCGGGTCACCGGTTGTGCTGCGCGGATGATGACCCGACTCCGCTTTCTAGAGGACAGCCTCCCCGCCGGCGCGTGCGGGCGCACGGCAAGCTGTCCGACCGATCGCGGTACTCATACCGCAGTGACCAATAGTGTCAACGAAAAAGTCGAGAGCAAGGTTCTTCTGGTGGTAAGATACTTGCCACCCCGTGTTTGCCCTCGATTCATTCGAAACGGTGGCCGCCGGGTTGCGCCCCGGCTACAGTACGGGGAGGCCGGAAAGGGAACCCTGGGAACCACCCCACCACGGGAAGCACGATCTGCACCACCGTCACCGAAACCAGGACATGAAGTCGTCGTTCTGATGCATGCATCCTCTTCTTCTCCCTCTTCTTCACGTGTCCTCGGACTTGCCCTCGCGTTGAGTGCGCTCGCGATCGCGGTGCGCCTGCCCCATCTCGACTGGGGCCTGCCGGCGATCCAGGAAGAAGCCCTGCCGATGAAGAAGGCGCTGGAGATGTGGGGATGGAACCAGGGTCACCTGCAACTCGATCCCCACACCGCCGGCTGGCCGTCGCTGTCGTTCTACCTGCATCTGACCTGGCAGCACCTGCAGTACCTGGTCGGACGCATCGGCGGTCTCTACCACGACCGCTACGACTACCTCGTCGAGAACTCGGTCGATCGGCGCGCGCTGTTGTTGTGGGCACGGATGCTCGGGGTGATCGCCACCGCGGGCGCGGTCTTCCTGGCCGGCCTGTGGGGAAGCCGCTCGAGCCGAAGCCTCACCGGCGGTCTGCTCAGCGGCGGCGCACTGGCCCTTTCTCCCCTGCTGGTGAAGCACGCCCAGCGGGTGACCCCGGACATCCTCATGATCTTCTTCTCTGCGCTGGCGGTGGCGGCGCTGTTGTCCTTCCACCAGAGAGGGCGCGTGCGCGACGCCGTGTGGGCTGGGGTGGCCATCGGATGGGGAGCGGCCTGCAAGTACACCCCCGTGCTCTTCCTGGTGAGCCTCTACCTGGTGTACGTGCAACGGCGCCGGCGGGAAGGCATCGACCCGCGAAGGGCCCTCCTGGGAGACCGGCGGCTGGGAGCGGCGCTGGCGGCCTTCGCCGCGGCCTTCGCCCTGGCCAGCCCCTACACCTTCTCCGATCTGGCCGTCCTGCAGCGCGACGTGGGCTACCAGGCCCTGCACATGAGCCAGGGGCACTTCGGCCAGGAGGGGGCCTCCCCCTTCGGCCTGTTCTTCTACCTGGACGAGGTGCTCGGTCCGGGCATGGGCTGGCCCGCCCTGATCCTGGCCCTGGGGGGCATGGCCTGGGCCGCCTGGCGGCGGGGCGGCGTCTGGCTCGCGCTGGTCTGGTGCACCCTGCCCTTCCTGCTCGGCATCTCGCTGCTGGGCACCCGTTTCGAACGCTACATGCTGCCCCTGCTCATGCCCTTGAGCCTGGGCCTGGCCGCCTGGCCCGTCCTCCTGGGCGAGTTGCCGATCCTCTGGCGCCGGACGGCCCTGGCCGGGCTCGTCGTCGCCACCCTGGCCCCCGCCGCCGCTGGCTCCGTCGCCTACCTCCACCGGGCGGGCGAGACCGACACCCTGAGCGAAGCGCGCCAGTGGATGATGGAGACCCTCCTGCCCCGGGATCCGGCCCTGGCCATGGAGAGCTACACGCCGCAGATCCCCACCGATCACGCGGAGGTGTTGCGGCAACAGCCCTTCTTCGCCCGTCTGTCACCCCAGCAGCAGCGGCGGCTGATGGACCGGCCGGTCTTCCGGGCCGATCCCATTCCGATGAACGCCGTCCGGGTGGAATTGACCGAGTACTACTACGACCTGCGGCACTTCCTGCCCTACGACTACATCGTCACCTCCTCGTCGGTCCGCGGCCGCTACGAGGCCCACCCCGAGCGCTTTCCCCGGCAGATGCGTTTCTACGGCGATCTGGAGCGCTACGCCCGTCTCGAGCGCGAGTTCCGCCCCTCAAGTGGACATCCCGGACCCCGTCTGCGCTTCTACGCCTTCGACGCCGAGGGCAAGTCCCGCCTGCTGGCCGAGCGCGGCGAGCTGCCCCCCGATGCCTATCTCCGATTCCAGGACCGCCTGCACGCGCCCCAGTTCTATCCCTTCGTGGAGAACGTGGCCCTGCGCGCAGAAGAGGCGAAGATGTGGGAGGTGGCAGCCCGTTACCTGGACATCCTCCTGCACGCCCGCGGCGGAGGCGGGCTCAGCCGAACTCAATGGCTCGAGGTGCTGCGCCGCTCGGCCCACGCCCACCTGCAGGCCCATCAATGGCAGAGCTGCCTGGAGCGCTGTCAGGCTTTCTTCGACAACGGAGGTAGGGACGAGCGAGTGCGGCGTTACCAGCGGCAGGCCCGGCAGGGACTCGACGAGCCGGGCATCCAGGAAGAGAGGGGCAAGGGAGACGGGTCGACGAAGTCGGAGAGGATGGGAAGAACGGAGAGATGAGAACGGCGGCTCAGGATCCTGAGGAGAATCCGGCCTTCCACGCCCCGACGCTCATCCCGCTCTGGGGAAGGGACTTGCCGATCCCGTCCAGATCGTAGCGCAGCCAATTCCACACGCTCGCGCCGAAGGAGGGCCGGGACATCGCGCCCACGATGATCCGGCCGACCTCCAGCAGACTGTCCGCCCGGGGACGCCGCTCGGCGATGAGGGTCCCATCCAGCCACAGCCGGACCATCTCGCCCTGGGGCGCCTGGTCCGAGTCCTTCTCCAGGACCACCTCGTGGTACTCGTCGAAGAAGTTCGCCGAGGCCGAGGCCATCCAGCGCCACTGGCCATCGGCTCCCCGCTCGACCAGATCGACCCGATCGGCGTACAGATGCAGCGCCACCTGCAGGCCGGGCCGGGAGATCTCCATGACCGTGCCCCGGCCGTCGAAGTTGGTCAACACCCGGACGCGGGCGCTCAGCCGGACGCGGTTCTGGGCCTCGATGGCCCCGAGCAGGGTCTGATAGCCGATGCGGTCGTCACTGCGGTTGTCGTTGAGGAAGAGACTGCCCTCGTCGGGCAGCAACATGGCGGTGCCGTGGCCCAGACGCGTCCAGGAAGGGCTCCCCTGATCCAGCAGGACGCTCATGTCGTAGTCGCCCTCGGCCAGTTTCTCCATCTGGGCACAGGCCACTTGCGGAATCAGGAGGCTGGATACCGCGGCCATCAGGATCGGTGCGAGGAGCAGCGTGACGGGCGAGATGCGGATGGGGAGCCGCAACAGGGTACCTCCAACGGGGCAAGGGCGTCTGGAACCACGGGCCTTGATTGTAGCACGGTAGCGGACGAGATGGGGAGAAAATCCCGATCGGGACTACCTCCCCCACAACCGGTCCTCCGGCCCGCCGTGGTCTCCCCACGGGTGCATCCTCCACTGCCGTTCCTCCGGCGTCAAGTCCTTGCTGGCCGGTCCCTTGGAGGGTCTGGAGAGACGGGCGGCGGCCGGGGCGTGGAATGCCCTTGGCCCCACCCCGGTGGCGGTGGTATGCGCAGTGCAGGGGGGAATGGCGAGCCGGCACCCGAAGGCGGCCGGGATGAGCGGAGGATGGACGGCCCTCCACGAGGGAGACCGAAGAGAGATGATCGACCCGAGACGGACCGGAATCTGGGCCCTGCTGGCCCTTGCGGCAGCGCTGGCCACCGCGGCCGGCTGCGCTTCCCCACCCCGCAAGTCCCTGTGGAGTGGAGAGGAGGCCGAATCCGATTCGAGCTCGGTGGTCGCCATCGCGCGCTCGTACCTGGGGGTTCCCTACCGCTACGGAGGCGCGGACCGCAGCGGGGTGGACTGCTCGGGTCTGGTGATGCGGGTCTTCGCCACCGCCGGGATCGAGCTGCCTCGCTCGTGTGCCGCCCAGTACGGCCGCGGAGTCGAGGTGGCGCGAGACGAGCTCGCCCCGGGCGATCTGGTCTTCTTCGGCC
The DNA here is from genome assembly GCA_029932915.1 of Candidatus Krumholzibacteriia bacterium. Taxonomy (GTDB): domain Bacteria; phylum Krumholzibacteriota; class Krumholzibacteriia; order JAJRXK01; family JAJRXK01; genus JAOZPE01. The sequence goes on along the minus strand of JAOZPE010000016.1, from coordinate 7,753 downwards.
AGGCGGGCTCACTTCCCTCCCACGTGGGCATCTACGAAGGCGATGGGCGCTTCATCCACGCCAGTGTCCGGGACAGCCGGGTGCGCCGCGATTCGCTGGACGCCTCGTGGTTCCGCCAGCACTACCGAGGAGGGCGAAGGGTGCTGCCACCGCCCTGATGGGCTGCGGCCCGTATGGAACGGGCCGCGGCAGCTCAGGTATGGGCGGAGGCAGGATCCTTTCCTCCGGACGTGGACGGGCACTAGCGGTGGGAGAGCTTCTTCCCGCCGTTGCGTTTCTCCTGGAGGACGCGAGCCATCTCGCTGAGGGAGGTCCGGCTCAACTGATCGAAGAACTGGTCGCGCAGGCGGCTCCAGGTCGCGTGCAGGGGGCACGGCGCCTCGTCGTTGCACTCATCGAGCCCCAGCACGCAGCGGGAACGGTTCTGGCCGGGTTCGAGGATGTCGACGATCTCACTGATCATGAGCTCCTGGGGCTCGCGGGCCAGGGCGAAACCGCCGCCGGGGCCCTTGGTCGAGCGGACCAGGCCGTGACTCGCCAGTTGCTGGAGGATCTTGGCCAGGTAGTGCCGGGGAATCGACTCTTCCTCTGCGATCTCCCGCACCAGGCACGGCCCCTCGTCGTGGTGCATGGCCAGATGGGTCAGGGCTCGGATTCCGTATTCACATGAACTCGAAAACAGCAAGGTTCCTCCCTCGACCGCCGCTGAGGACCTCCAAGTCCCCCCCGGCGATGGACAGGCAAGCGTTCAGAAGACGAATGGCGGACAGTCTACTCAGATTCTCGACTTCCGCATCCGTCCGCCTGCGGATCTCCTCCACTCCCTGCCTCAGGACCCTCCCATCGCCCCGATCCTCAATGCTTTCACCAGGAAGGCCCAGCGATCGGCCTCCTCGGCGATGATCATCGCCGTGGGCTTGCCCGCCCCGTGCCCGGCCCGGGTCTGGATGCGGATGAGGATGGGCGCATCGCCTCCCTGGGCCGCCTGCAGACGGGCCGCGAACTTGAAGCTGTGAGCGGGGAAGACCCGGTCGTCGTGGTCGGCGGTGGTGATGAAGGTGGCCGGGTAGTGCACCCCGTCCTGGATGTTGTGGTAGGGCGAGTAGCCCAGCAGCACCTTGAACTGCTCGGGATCGTCCGGTGAGCCGTAGTCGCTGCGCCAGGCCCAGCCGATGGTCCACTTGTCGAAACGCAGCATGTCGAGCACGCCGACCGCAGGCAGGCAGGCCCCGAAGAGATCGGGCCGCTGCACCTCGCAGGCCCCCACCAGCAGGCCGCCGTTCGACCCGCCGGCGATGGCCAGCCGCGGAGTGGAGGTCCAGCCCTTCTCGATGAGGTACTCGGCCGCGGCGATGAAGTCGTCGAAGGTGTTCTGCTTGTTCGCGAGGCTTCCCGCCTGGTGCCAGTCCTCCCCGTATTCGCCTCCGCCGCGCAGACAGGCCTGCGCGTAGATGCCGCCCATCTCCAGCCAGATCACCCGTGAGGTCGAGAAGCGCGGTTTCATCGGGATGTTGAAGCCGCCGTAACCGTACAGGTAGCAGGGATGCGTCCCGTCCAGCTCCACCCCCTTGCGGTGGGTGATGAACAGGGGGATGCGCGTTCCGTCCTTCGAGTGGCAGAAGACCTGGACCGTCTCATAGGGACTCGGATCGAAGTCGATCTCGCTGCGGTGGTACAGGGTGCTCGTGTTGCTGGCCACATCGTAGTGGTAGATGGTGGCCGGCTCGGTGAAGCTCGTGAAGGTGTAGTAGAAGTCGGTGTCCTGGCGGCGGGCACCGAAGCCGCCGAGGCTGCCGATGCCGGGCAACTCGACCGCGTCCAGCTCACGCCCGTCGAGGGCGAAGCGGCGGACGATGTCCTGCGCATCGTGCATGTACTGGGCGAAGAAGAGGTCTCCGATGAGGGAGACGTTGTCCAGGGTGTCCTCCTGCTCGGCCACGAGTTCCTTCCAGTCCTCCCGCTGGGGGCGGGCGGTGTCGATGGCGATCACCCTTCCACGGGGAGCGTCCAGGTTGGTCTGGAAGTAGAAGACCCCGCCGTCGTTGCCCAGGAAGCCGTAGCTGGCGTCGAAGTCCTTCAACAGTTCGACGACTTCTCCTTCCCCCTGGAGGTCCTGGTAGAAGACCGCGTTGTTGCGGTCCGTCCCCTTCCAGATGTCGATGATCAGGTAGCGGCCGTCCTCGCTCACCCGGCCGCCGATGCCCCACTCCTTGTGGTCGGGCCGCTCGTAGACGAGCAGATCGTCGCTCTGGGGCGTGCCCAGGCGATGGTAGTAGAGCTTCTGGTTGTAGTTGGCCTGCTCGAGTTCCTCGCCTTCGGCCGGTTCGTCATAGCGCGAGTAGTAGAAGCCCGTGTCGTCATGGGTCCACGAGGCACCACTGAACTTGCTCCACTCGATGCGATCGTCGAAGTCACGTCCGGTGTCGACGTCGCGCACCCGCCAGCTGCGCCAGTCCGATCCGCCGTCGCTGGTCGACCAGGCCAGGTAGCGCCCGTCCTCGCTGAAACCCATCCCACCGAGGGCCACCGTGCCATCCTCCGAGAGGGTGTTCGGGTCGAGCAGCACGCGGGGCTCGCCCTTTCCCTCGTCCTGCACGTAGAGCACCGACTGGTTCTGCAGGCCGTCGTTGCGGAAGAAGAACAGGCGCTCGCCCCGCCGGAACGGTGCGCTGGTACGCGGGTAGTCCCACAGGCGGGTCAGCCGCTCGCGGATGGAGTCGCGCACGGCCACGCCGGCCAGCCACTCCTGCGTCAACTCGTTCTCCTGGGCGATCCACGGCTGCAGCTCGGGATCGTCGGGGTCCTCCATCCAGCGGTAGGGATCGGCCACCTCGACGCCGAAGTGATCTTCGATGACGTCGACCGTGCGGGCGGGGGGATAGTGCAGGCCGGCGGCACAGGCCTCGCCGCCGTGGCCGAGCAGGGCCGGAGTCAGGGATGGAGCGGACACGATGGCGGCCACGAGCCCGGCCAGGAGGAGATACGGGTGGAAGGACGGCATGGCGAAGCGGTGCTGCACGATGGCTCCCGGGATGGAGGGAAGGAAGGGGATGAAGGAATGCCGGGAAGATGCTCCCATCCACCCCTTCAGGTCAATCGGCAGCCGCCGGGCGAGGCCGCACCCCGAGGCCGGCAGCGGGACCATCACCGCCACTGCGGCCCCTTCCGGCCGAATTGGATCTGTCGGCCCCGGCCCATCGGCACTACCATCTGCCGTCGACGACCCGGCCCGAATCCCCAACCCGCAGGAGATGCTCGATGGAAGAAGCATCGGCGACGCCCTCCCAACGCGATTCGACGGGACGCCGGCCCCTGTGGTGGGCCCTGGTGGCCCTCACCGCGGTGGTGGCGCACCTGCCCGCGCTGCGCGGCTACTTCTTCCAGGACGACTGGCCCCATCTGGCCCAGGCGCTCGGCCGCAGCACAGCCCTGGCCGACGCGGCCCGGCCATTGTCCAGGATCTGGGGCTTCCGCATCGGGGTGACCCTCTTCGACCTGCAATCGGCCGCCTGGCACGGCGCCGCCCTGCTGGCCTGGGCGCTGGCCTGCGTGCTGGTGGTCCGCCTGGCCCGGCGGACCGGCCTGGGCAGGGTGGGAGCCACGGTGGCCGGCCTGGTGGCGGCCGCGACGCCAACGGTCCTGATTCCGGTGTTCTGGGCCAGCGCCTCGGCGGAGATCTTCGCCGTCCTGTTCGCCCTGGCCGCGCTCGATGCGTGGCTCAGCGCAAGAGGGGGCAGCACGGCGCTGGCGGTGGGCCTGGGGCTGCTCTCCTTCTTCACCAAGGAAGCGGCGCTGGTGGCCCTGCCGGTGATGCTGGCTGTGTCCGGATGGACCCGGACGGGAGCGGCCACCAAACGAGCGGCTACCGAAGGGCCCGGGTCGCGAGCCGCACCTGCATCCTCGGGCACCTTCCCCCGACGGCGGGGTCTCGCATGGGGCGCGTTGGGGGTACTCGCCCTGGGATCGCTGGCCGCCGCCACGCTGGTGCTGCGGGCGATGGGACCGCACTCACCCTACGACCCCTATGCCATGGGCGGCCCCCGCCTGTGGCTGATGAACCTGGGCGCGCTGGGGGCCTGGCTCGCCTCCCCGCGGGGTTTCGCCCTGCTGCGCACCCCATCGCTGCCCTGGGTGGGCCTGGCGGTGTGGGCCGCATGGCTGGTCTTCGCGCTGTGGAGGTGGCGGCACCGCGAGCGCGCCGCGCTGTGGTGGTGGGGCTGGTCGCTGCTGAGCCTGGTGCCCGTGCTGCCCCTGCTGCGCCACCTGCAGCCCTATTACCTGCTGGCGGCCGTCGTCGGCTGGGGATGGACGCTGGGAAGGGTGGTCGAGCTGCTGTTGCCCGAATCCCACGGTGGAAGGGAACGCGCGCGGCGGACCATCTGGACCCTGGCCGCAGCGGCCATCGTGCTGGCGGCCTTCGCCTTCCTCTCCACCCGGCAGCAACTGGGTGCACGCGACGAGCGGGGACTCCTGCGCAACCCGCTGGCCCGGCGCAGCGCCATCGCATACGAGGTACACCGCCTGGTGCGCAGTCTGCCCCTGCAGGAGGGACAGACCCTGGCCGTGCTGGCCGCGACCTACACCGACTGGCCCCGGCAGATCCCCGCCGCCCAGGCGCAGCGGATCAACTCACAGGTGTACGTGGCCATCGAGGGAGCGGTGGGACTGTCGGTGATGGTTCCCGAGGGTGTGAAGACCCGCTGGGACAGTCACCTCGATGGCCTGCGGGGCGATGCCCTGGTGCTCTTCGACGACGGGGGACCCCGGCTCTCCTTCTGGGGCGATCTGGCCAACGCCCGCTTCTACTCGGCCCTGGTGGCAGTCGCCGCCGGGCAGTTCCAGCGGGCCTTGCACGACCTGTGGGTGGTCGGAGGCGGCGACGCCCGCCGCTCGTTCATCTACGATCCGGACCGTCTGCCCATTCCCCCCGAACACCTCGACGAGAACGCCCAACCCTTCCTGCACTACATCCTCGAGCACGAGGAGGACACCACCACGGCCACGCGCCTCGTCATGCTCTTCCAGCAGCTCTATCACTCGGTGCGGGGCAGGACCCTCGAGTTGAAGCCCCTGGACACGGACGGCTAGGGCCAATCCAGGCGCGGCGGCCAGGCGATGGCCGAGCTCGGACGCGGCTTGCGCGGAACGAGGACCGGCAGCGCAGCCGGTTCGATATGGGCCTCGAAGTCCTCGTGATCGCCCTGGTCGTCGCCGTCGAGCTGGACGGGAATGGGATCCTCGCAGTGGACGCTCACGTGGCGGCCCCGCAGGAGGGTCAACCCGCCCTCGGGACGGGTGGGAGCGCCGAGGGAGGAGGCCACCAGGGTCACCACCTGTTCGAAGGTCTGGGCCCGGATGATGGCCACGTCGAGCAGGGCGTCCTGACCGCGGGCCTCCGGCGGGAAGATCCAGCTTCCCATCTGCGTCCCGAAGTTGGCCACCATGACCGAGGCGGCGGTGACCTCCAGTTTCTGTTCATCGACGACGATGTGGAAGCGATGATGGTTGATGGGGAGATGGCGCGCCGCACTGAACACGTAGGCCGACTTGCCGAGCACCTTCTTCAGCTCGCGGCCCGCCTCGCGGATGAGGTGACCCTCGAAGCCGCCGCCGATGGAAAGCAGGAAGGGTTCATCCCCGCTGCGGCCCACGTCCACCCGGCGCGGGACACCTTCGCGCACCAGGCGCAGGGCCGCGCGCAGTCCCATGGGGATGCCCAGGCGCAGGGCCATCACGTTGCCCGTCCCCGAAGGAACGATCACCAGGGGACGGTCGGTGCCGGCCAGCACACGGGCGGCCCGCTGCAGGGTCCCGTCGCCACCGATGACCACCACCGGTCCCTCGCCCCGGTCGTCGCGGAGGATGGCGTCGGCGTCGCGCTCGATCTCGGTGCGCACCCACTGCTGGGGCAGGCCCTCCTCGCGCAGGATCCGGCGCAGACGCTCCTCCTCGACGCGGCGAACCGTCGACCCGGCGGCAGGGTTGAAGATGATCGTCGGAGCTGGCGCGGGCAATGGACTCTCCATGATGGACACGTCTTTCCCCGAAATCGTGTGGTGTGAGTGTACCCAAAGCCCCCGCCGGCGGAAAGGACTGCCCGCAGCGGCGAGGCGAGAGCCGTTCGGAGGCCACCGCGACCCAGGCGATCCACGCCGGTGTGGGCGATCCGCCCTGGGCAGGGGAAGCGTGCCCTTGGCGCCACGGCGGCCCCCGCCTACCTTCCAGCGAGGCCGGGAAGCGAAGCGCGGAACACGGTGGCCGGCGCGCGGCAGGCAAGGCGGAGGCATCCGCCCGGACGCGCCGGAAAGGAAGGCGGATGAGCATGGTGTGGATCCTGGTGATCGTCGCGGCGGTGGTGTCGCTTCTCGCCTTCGGCGTCTCCCGCCTGTACCGCAATCCCCGCTTTCCCCACCAGCGCACCCCCGCCGACGAGGGCATCGCCTTCGAGGAGGTGCGCTTCCCCACCGCGAATGGGCGTAGCCTCTACGGCTGGTGGATTCCGGCCGAGGCCGGACGGATGGACTCGAACGTCGCAGGCGCCGACGCGGCGATGGCATCCGGTGCGGGCTCGGCGCAGACACCTCCGTCCGCTCCCACCCTCATCCTCGTCCACGGTTGGGGGCGCAACCTCCAGCGGGTGATGGACTACATCGTCCACCTGCACGGGCAGGGCTTCCACCTGCTGGCCTTCGACTCGCGCAATCACGGTTCGAGCGACCGCGACCGCTTCTCGAGCATGCTGAAGTTCGGTGAGGACATCCTGGCTGCCGTCGACTTCGCGGCCGGAAGGCCCCACGCCGACCCCGAGCGCATGGGTGTCATCGGACTGTCCATCGGCGGGGCGGCCGCGGTCTGGGCCGCGGCCCACGACCCGCGCATCCGTGCCGCGGTCACCGTGGGCGCCTTCGCCCATCCGGTGGAGGTGATGCGGCCCGAGTTCACCCACCGCCACGTTCCCGCTCCGGTGACCTCCGTCCTGTTCCGCTACTTCCAGTGGCGCATCGGCCAGACCTTCGACGCCATCGCCCCGGTGAACAACATCGCCCATGCCGAGGCGAAGTTCCTCCTGGTGCATGGAGACCAGGATGTGGTGGTGCCCCCCTCACAGGCTCACGAACTGGCCGCGGCGGCCCGGCCCGGCCACGCCGAGGTGTGGATGCTGCCCGGGCGCGGACATTCGGACTGCCACCAGCACAAGGGCTTCTGGGAGCGCCTGCGAAGCTTCCTGGCCCCACTCAAAACCTCGCCCTGAGGACTTCCCGGAAAACCTGCGGCACCCCTGCTCAAGCCCTCACCATGCTCACCAGCACCCTGATGAGCAGGGAGACGAAGATCACGAAACCAAGACCCGCCATCCCGATGACGACTGGACTCCGACCCGCCCCGATGACCTTCAGCAACACGATCAGCGACACGAGAGAAGCGGCGGAACTGAGCACGAGGACCAGGAGGCTGTTGTTCTTGATCATGGATATTCCCTCCGGCAGGAAAGATGAGCACCAGGAAGCTAGCAAGCGGCCGCGGCACCGGTCAAACCACCACCGATTGCCCCCAACACGCCACCAGCCGCTGTTCCAATGGCAGGAACCACTGAGCCCGCAGCGGCGCCCGTGAGTCCACCCAGAATGGCTCCCCCCACCACACCCGCGGCGCATCTCCAGAACGAACACGCCGCTGCGGTGAATTGTGATGAGGAGAATTGCTGACCTTGATCCTGCCCAAGATAACGCATCGTTTCTTCAAGCAGGATCAT